>NZ_JCAHZS010000001.1:0-840496 GCF_059415145.1 Sulfurospirillum sp. E15m | reverse complement strand
CCACCACATTAATGGTGGCATCAATCTCCACCAAACTTTTTTGGGTACGCTCAGCCAATTTTCTTACTTCATCGGCCACAACGGCAAATCCACGTCCATGTTCACCTGCACGTGCTGCTTCAATAGCGGCATTAAGGGCTAATAGATTGGTTTGGTCTGCAATATCACGAATAATACTTAATACCTCTTTGACTTCATTGGCGTTTTGGCTCACGGTATTAAGACGTTCTGCTAAGTTTTGTTCTTTGGCTGCGGTGGCTTGCATGGTATTTTCTAACTGCTCTACTTTGGTTTTAACCCCTGCAATATCTCCTTGTGTTTTACGCAAGGCTTCTTGAGATGATTTTGCTTTACCAACCGATGCTTCAATATTTTTAACCAATGCAATACCTTCTTCTTTGGTATGTTCTACAATCTTAGATTCAGTATCGACATTTTTAACCACTTCAGAGGCAGTACGAGAGAGTTCTTCTGAAATAGAAGCATTTTCGGTACTAATGGTTTTTGATTTATTGACAATCTCATGAAGCTTCTCAATAAACTTATTGATATTACGAGAGACATGGGAGAATTCATCATTGGTTGATACATTCAAGCGTTGTCTTAAATCACCTTCACTACTGGATAACTCCTCTACCACATTATTCAAGGTATCCAGTGGTCGTAACAGTGCTTTAATCAGCACCACCATGATTCCGATGGAGAGGACGAGCATAATGAGGCCAATAATCACTAAATCGCCAATTTGTGTATTTAAGAAGGCATAGGCTTGTGCTTTATCAAAGGTAATAACCGGTTTCCAACCAGTCTCTTTGGAAACTTTAAAAGCGATAATTTTATCTAAATCATTTTTTTGGTATTCAATTAATCCACCCTCTTTGTTATTGAGCTTTGCTACAAGTTCAGGTGAAACCGTTTTTAAATCTTTTCCTAATAAATCTTGATTTGGATGCGCGATAACAATATCTTGCGTATCAAATAAAGCACCATAACCACCATTAAAATCGACATTGGCAACTGCTTTGGTGAGAGCGTCTAAAGAGATATCCAAAATAACAGCACCGATAAATTTTTTATCTTTAAACATGGGTGACATAATAGAAACAACCAGTTTTTTAGTCGTTGCATCAATATACGCGTCTGTTACGCCTGCTTTGCCTGAAGCCTTAACGGTTTTATACCATCCTCGCACACGTGGGTCGTATCCATCCGGCAACTTGGCACCAGAACCTGTCATAGCACTACCATCTTCAAGCCCTACGGTTGTCTCAAATCCGCCTAATGTACGTGTGGTTTCCTTCAAAATGGCTCGAATCTGGTCGATATCCATTATTTCAACATCGGTCAAAGAGCGTGCGGTACTGTCCATAACATTTTTTTTGTTAAGTGCCCACATATCAACATAATCTGTTAATGCACTCGAGGCTAGCATCAGACTTTTTTCAATCTGCTTAACACTATTTTTTTTCGTATCAATATAGCTAAAAAAGCCAAAGATACTGAGGCTTAAAAACATTAATGCGGAAATACTCAAGATAATCTTGGCTTTAAACGACATAAATGCTCCTTTCTTCGTTTTTTCATTGTTTAAGTATAGCTACAAATTGTTATAAACACATTACAAAAATTGTCTCTTTTTTCATCGTTTTATTCAATTTGTGACATTTTGTAGTGTTGGAACAGACCAAGAAGAAGAAAAAACATACAAAAAAAGGCAAAGCGTGTTTGATTCTAGGCATACCCTATCTTTAATTTTCCTCATATAACGTTTCATGCCCTAGTGATTCATAGAGCTGAGATACGCTCATCTCTTTTTCCAAAACAATCACTTTGTTATATCCTTTTTTCATACAAGAATCCGTGATATATTTAAGAAAAGATTTTTTTATCGCATTGTTACAATACGCTTTATCAACAATCATCGTATCCAACAGAGCAATGCTCTCTTCGGATATCATGGATACACTGGAATTAACAGGGAGCACCGCTACAATGTTACGTTCATGTAATGCTAAATAGATACACTGGGTCCTTGGATTTTGAATCGCATGCGAAACCATGTCCAAGTAATTGCGCTTGTGCTGTTTTGCATCAGGAGAAAATGCTGCAAGAAAGGAGCAGATATCGGTTATATCTTCGTACGTTGCTGCTCTAAATTCAGTGTGATTTTCTTTGCTGGTCGATTCATACGCGATGAGTATTTTTTTACGTTCAATTCCCCAACGATACCCACTCATAGCACCGCTTTTGGCAATGACACGGTGGCATGGGATGAGATAACCTATATGATTTTTTCCAATCGCACTGGCAACCGCTCGCACGGCATTGGGTTTTTCGATGTAATTGGCAATATCTTGATACGTGGCTATCACGCCATTTGGAAGATTTAAAAGCGCTTTCCAAACATTGACTTGAAGATTTGTTCCTTTGACCAAAAGCGTGTACTTTTTATTGTTAATAAAAATATTTTCCAAATAGGTTTGCGCTTTGACATCATCATGCACCAAAGTGGCATTTTCCCAAAGTTCCTTGAACCGTTTAAAAATAGCCTCTTGATTTTGGTCGATAAATCCAAGATAACAGATACCTTTATCCGTATAAGCAATTAATGCTTGCCCAAACGGCGTCAGTCCAAAACCGTAGGTAATGGTGACATCTTTTCCCTTCTCACGCCACTCTTTTGGAGTCACACCGATGAGATTCACAAACAGTTCGTGCAGTCTGCTGACACTCGAGAGTCCGATGTCAAGGCTACTGTCTAAAATGGACTTGGACTCTTTGATGTGTTCTTTGGCATAATTGAGCGTCACCGAGTGCAAAAACTGTTTGGGTGTAACTCCCACATACTCTTTAAACACTCTGATAAAATGGTACTTACTCATGCCGATACGCTCAGCAATCACGTCAATGGAGGGTTGCTCTTTAAAGTGTGTGTCAATGTATTTAATCGCTTTTTCAATTAATTGATAATTGTTATGCAACGCTTCAATCTCTTTCATCCCACCCTCCACTATTTTCCTTAATAGGTCGCACTCTCGTACACTTTAAATTTTTGCAAAAGCGCCACAAGCTCTTTTTTTATTTTTACATGTAATGCTATCTGGTTGATATTTTCCAGAACATCACAAATTTTATGTGCAATGAACGTAAACTCTTCTTCTTTCATGCCGAGCGTCGTTAATGCCGCAGAACCAATGCGAATACCTGAGGTTAAAACGGCACTTCTGGTATCGTTGGGGACGCTGTTTTTATTGACCGTTATACCGGCACGCTCCAACGCCTTACTGGCCTCATCTCCTGAAAAATCTCTATCCAGTAATGATACCAAAATCAAGTGGTTGTCTGTTCCTCCACTCACAAGTTTAAAGCCTCTTTGAAGCAGAACATCGCTTAAAACACGGGCATTTTGCTTAACCTGTTTGGCATACATTTTCCACATCGGGTCTAACACTTCACCAAACGCCACGGCTTTTGCGGCGATAACATGTAAAAGCGGTCCACCTTGTAAGGCAGGGAAAATAGCGGCATTTATCTTCTTCGCTAACGCTTCATCGTTGGTCATAATCACACCGCCTCTTGGACCGCGCAACGTCTTGTGCGTCGTAGAAGTCACCACATGCGCGTAAGGAAACGGACTCACGTGCTCCTTTGCCGCTACAAGACCCGCAATGTGCGCAATGTCGGCAAATAAAATCGCTCCAACCGCATCTGCAATTTCACGAAATTTGGCAAAATCAATTTCTCGCGCATACGCGGATGCTCCACAAACAATCATTTTTGGCTTCACTATTTTCGCAATTTCTAGAACCTTGGCATAATCAATATAACCGTTGGCATCCACACCATAGCTAAAGGATTGATAATTCTTACCCGAAAAACTCACCTTTGCACCGTGCGTTAAATGTCCGCCTTGTTGCAAATCCATACCGAGCAGTTTATCGCCTGCTTGAAGCAAAGCCGCATACACCGCACCATTGGCTTGACTACCTGAATGGGGTTGTACATTGGCATACGCACATCCAAAAATAGCGCAGAGTCTTTCAATCGCCAGTTGTTCAATCTCATCTGCATATTCACATCCGTTATAGTACCGTTTTTGTGGGTAACCCTCAGCATACTTATTGGTAAAAATACTTCCTGTGGCTTCCATCACGGCAGGTGAAGTAAAATTCTCACTCGCAATCATCTCAAGATGGCTCGATTGCCGCTCAAACTCCTTTTGAAGAATACCAAATACCCTCTCATCTGCCGTTGCTAAACGGTTATTATTAATGTAGCTCATTGTCTCTCCTTTGGCTTGATGAAAGAAGTGTAGCACCCTAAAAAAATTCCATCAATCCAAAAATTGCCCTCCTTTTTTGTAAAAGCAATTTTTGGATTTTTCTCAATTTGGACACTCATTTTATTCTTAACGATAAATCAAAATGGACAATTTGGGCATGGTGTCCTAACCAAAATTTTTACATGTAAAAACTTTTTGAGTTTGGCTATCATTTTAAGCTTTTTCTAATTTGAGTTATTCTAATATATGAGTAATTGTTCATATGAACATACATAATAAATATTGAGGAGGTTTACGATGGGTGATGAATTTTGCAGTTGCGACATTGTGCATGACACTATCATCGACATGGTCAAAAAAAAGATGCCTCAAGAAGAGAAACTTTATGATTTAGCCGAACTGTTTAAAGTCTTTGGAGACACGACGCGCGTCAAAATCATCTCAGCGCTTTTTGAAGCGGAAATGTGTGTCTGTGATATCGCAGAGCTTTTGAGCATGACTCAATCAGCCATTTCTCATCAACTCAGAGTCCTTCGCCAAGCAAGACTTGTGAAGCATCGCAAAGAAGGGAAAGTTGTCTTTTATTCACTTGATGATGAACACATTAAGACTATTTTCAATCAAGGATTAGAACATATATTAGAACCACGAGGATTTGAAAATGCAATTTTATGAGAAATCAGCCCCCGTATGTGATGCCACAACAGAGAGTTGCTGTTCAAGATGTCACCCTATCGAAGTAGATATGCACGAACATGAACATCACCACCATGGATTAGAAGATAATAGTTTACAAGAGATGGTCAAATCGCCCGCGTTTATCACCTTTTGTATTGGTACAGTTCTCTTTATCGCTGCTTTAGTGATGGATGAAGCCAACCCTCTGCTCTTTTGGACTTATCTTTTAAGCTTCGTTCTAGTGGGTGGTGAAATATTAACGATGGCCGTAACCAATCTCTTTAAGGGGCATGTGTTCGATGAAAACTTTCTCATGGGCCTTGCAACCGTAGGCGCTTTTAGCATCGGTGAGTATCCAGAGGGTGTTTCGGTAATGCTCTTTTTCCGTGTTGGTGAGTTTTTTCAAGACTTAGCTGTGGCGCGTTCTCAAAAATCCATTACAAAATTGATGGACATACGCCCCGATTTTGCCAACTTACAAACCAGTGAAGGCGAAAGAAGAGTCACTCCGCAAGAAGTTATGCTTGGCAGTCGCATTCTAGTCAAACCCGGTGAAAAAATTCCTTTAGATGGCATCATCTTAGAAGGAACTTCTACGCTAGACACCTCAGCACTCACAGGAGAATCGCTCCCAAAAGAGGTTGCGAAAAACGATGAAGTTCTCTCAGGAAGCATCAACAAAACAGGTCTTCTTATCATCGAGACAACCAAACTTTTTTCAGAATCAACCGTCTCAAAGATTTTAGATTTGGTACAAAATGCCAGTGCGAAAAAAGCAAAAACAGAGCAATTTATCACGACATTTGCCAAGTACTATACACCGTTTGTTGTTATTTCAGCCGCACTTTTAGCCTTTTTACCACCTTTATTGATGGAAGATGCTTTACTCAGCGAATGGTTCAGACGTGCGCTTGTTTTCTTAGTCGTCTCATGCCCATGCGCACTGGTCGTCTCGATACCGCTAAGCTTTTTTGGCGGTATTGGTGGAGCATCTAAAAACGGTATTTTAGTCAAAGGCGGCAACTTTTTAGAAGCACTCAATAGCGTCGATACCATTGTTTTTGATAAAACAGGAACCCTCACACAAGGCGTGTTTAGTGTTACAACCATTCAAGCACTCCATGGATATAGCGATGATGACATTTTAAGATGGGCCGCTCATGCGGAATTTCATTCAAATCATCCTATCGCGCTTTCGATTAAACGTGCTTATGGAAAGCCTCTTGAGGGCATCGTTGCTTCTTACGAAGAGTTAGCAGGGTATGGCGTAAAAGCTTTCATCGATGATAAAACCGTTCTTGCAGGCAATGACAAAATGCTCAAAGATCAGGGCATTGCGCATGAAACCGTATTCTCACCTGATAGCGTCGTGTATGTTGCTATCAATGGTGTATTAGCAGGGTCTATCACCATCGCAGATGAACTTAAAGAGGATAGCATCAAAGCGATTAGCGCGTTAAAGGCGATGGGCATTAAAGATATGGTGATGCTCACAGGAGACAATCACGCCACAGCGACAAAAATTGCTCAAGAACTAGGCCTTGAAAAAGTAGAAGCAGAGCTACTGCCTCATCAGAAAGTGGAAAAATTAGAAGAAATTATGGCGCGTAAAAGCGGTAAGGGAAAAACAATTTTTGTGGGCGATGGCATCAACGATGCACCCGTACTTGCACGCTCTGACATCGGTATCGCTATGGGTGGGGTTGGTTCAGATGCCGCGATTGAAGCAGCCGATGTGGTCATCATGACCGATGAAATTGCCAAAGTAGCAACGGCTCTGAAAATTGCACGTAAAACCCATGCGATTGTTTGGCAAAACATCATCTTTGCTCTAGGCGTCAAAGGTGCTATCTTAGTCATGGGCGCATTTGGAATTGCCACTATGTGGGAAGCTGTTTTCGGTGACGTGGGTGTCGCCTTAATCGCCGTGCTAAATGCCACACGTGTTCTAACCCATAAATAAATCTTTCAAAGTCCCTCTTTTGGAGGGATTTTACTTTTACATGTAAACACTGACTGTTTAGAACTCCTTTTATTTCTTCTGACTTTCCAATAGTTTAGCACTCGAAGATGATGTCACATTTTGTACTACAACAAAGGTCGAAACGCCCATAAAAACTACGCAAGCAGAAAGAATGGCAACGACTAGGTAGATGTTATATTTACTTTTATCAAGGTGCATGGTATCCTCCTTCAATAAGAGCTTATGCAATTATTTTATAGCGATATTTCTAAATCTAATTATGACTTATTAATATACTTTTTTATTTAAGAAAAATTGTAATTAATCTCTCAATTTTGAATGCTATAATACACTCTCATATAATCACAAGGTTTGTTTGATGTTTAAAATGGTGCTTCTTTTTTTACTCATGTTCAATAGCGCATATTCTTGTGCTTTATGCGGTAACAAAACTTCTTTTGTCCAAGCGTCCATTCAAGCTTACATCTCAGATGATAGTCTTCAAAAAGTACATGTGCTGTGGCAATTTGGTGCTAGTACATCTGCAGGAATTGCCAGCATATATCACATGGAAAAACAAATGCGACCAGATGATTTAAAAAAAATATACGAATCCTTTGAGCAATATCAAAGGCCTCCTTTTATGACACTTTTAAGCATCAATGAAGAAAAAATATCTTTAAAAATAGAAAATTTTGCAATTTTTATGGATAGTGGTCACCTTCATATTGAATTTGACATTCCATTGTCTTATTCTCTTCGTAATCATGACACAATAGAAATTGTTTTTTTTGACCCAGCTCAAACAATGATTTTTTTGGAAAATCTCGATGATACACGTATTATCAATACTACATCGTATAAAATACGAAAAGATAACGGGATTAAAGTAATTAAAGAAGTGATGGCAACAACTAATTATATTAAACTTGAAGTAGAACAATAATGTTTAAAGTATCTATATCTCGTATCGTAAGCCTCGTATTCTATCTCATCATAAATGTTTCATCCTCTCAAGCTTGTGCTTTATGTGGTAGTAACAAAGTCTCGTTAATCAATGCATCAACACATACTGTTTTCACCAACAATACTGTTGAAAAAATTGAAGTGACATGGAAATTTGATGAAACATTTTCTTCACAACTTGCTTTGTTATACGATAAAAACAAAGATTCTCAGTTTGATAATGAAGAAACAGATGCCATTTTTCACATTTTAAGCAATGTGGAGAAACCTCCTTTTATGAGTGTCATTTACATCAATGGTACAGAAATCAAAGCATTTAAAATAGCCCTTTTCAAAGCTTCCATGGCTGAAAATATTGTCTATTTTTCATTCGATATTGTCTTAAATTACCCTCTAGATAGCCCAATGCAGTTACTTTTTTACTTTTTTGACCCAACGCAATCGCTGGCATTTTTTCACACAGCAGATGAAACGCGTTTTAGCAATACAACACCCTTTACACTTCACAAAAAAACTGGGTTCAAAGTGCTTCCAAACACGATGTCTATCGTTAATGCAATTACTTACGAGGTTGAGCCATGAATCCCTTCTCTACTGCACCGACACAAACCAATTTTATCATCACATATTTAGCGCATCTGCTTCAAACGCTTTCCATTCAACTAGGTGAACTTCTAACGCAAATAAAAGAGGGGCATCGTATGACGCCCATTCTCATACTCTTGGCAATCTCGTTTGCCTACGGATTTATTCATGCATCAGGTCCTGGTCATGGGAAAACACTCGTAGCGTCTTATTTTATCGCCAATGACAAAAGTTATAAAAATGGATTTTTTATCGCTTTATTGATAGCAGCAGTCCACACATTTTCTGCATTTAGTGTGACACTCATTGGATATTTTGTCTTTAAAACCCTCTTTTCAGTTGCCATTATCAATATAGCAATGATTGCGACAAAGGTATCAGGAGGTGTTATTCTTGGTCTTGGTTTTTACTTTTTAGTTCATAAAATCAAACACTACAAAAACCTCAAAGCATCCAAGTGGAGTATAAAACCTATCGCTTCTTGTTCGTGTGCGAGTTGTAAAAGCCACGATAGCAGCGAATTTGCCCTTATTTTATCTGCTGGGCTTGTGCCCTGCCCTGGTACGATTACCATTTTTTTATTTTCTATTACATTGGGGCTTTATTTTATAGGATTTTTAAGCGCTGTGTTTATGAGCCTTGGAATGGGATGTGTCATTGCCATCACAGCATTTATCAGTACAAAAGCGAGAAATAGCTCAAAAAACAAGTTCGCAAACATTTTTAAAATTCTTGATTTTGGAGCCGTGTGTATCATCATTATTTTGGGCGCTATTTTGATTCTTGTTTAAACATCATTTTATTTTTAACTGTACTATGACTGTTTATGATGCTTTTACATGTAATGAAACTTCTCTTTTTAAAAGCACCATTATTATTTAAAAAATTTATTCATATGCGTATAAAGCCAACCCTCTGTTTGCAGAGTTTCCATAGGTGAAACTTTCTTTTCGTGAAGCATTGCCAAAACGGCCTCTTTATAGTCAGCATCCTCGTGTTGAATGTGATTGATCAGCCACATTTGAAGGTCCATCATCAGCTGTCTGGAAATGTCCTCACCACTTTCATAGCGCTCTTTAAAAAATAAAATTCGCTCAATAAAAGCAAGATGAATCTGCTTGTGCGCTTCGAGGTTAGGATACCCTGCTTCTTCCATCAAACTCTCTTCAAAGGCAAGATGGGAGACGGTATAATCCTTCAACGCCTCAAGCACCGCACGAATTTTTGCTTTGTCGTGGTAAATTGAAATCGTACCGAGTTCATTAATATACGCAATCATACGCTTATGCTGATCATCAATCACCGCAATACCCACCGAAAAAGAGGGATCCCATTTCCAATACGACATGGCCATTCCTTTAAAATGTGATGCTACTGAAACTTTGAAGATTATAACATAAACTGAAAGGCACGCAAGGGAAATTGATTGATGAAAGGATTGACTGGGGTTATCTTGTTTTTTGGCTTTACATGTAAAAAGTTAAATACATATTTTTTTGCTATATCAAATATTTGATATAATGTTTCAAATTACCTTATACTTTGTAGGGCACGCATGGAATTATAACTCGAATTATTAAAAAACTATGGAACTCAACTTTCTGCTTTTGGGGTAGCCGTTTCTTTCATATTTGGTGTATATAAGTTCCAATCTGAAAGGAAAGCAAACCATTTTTGGAAAGAATTTGAAGCGTATCATAAACTAGTCAAGGAGCTTGTTGAGCCTCCAATAGGTAATGGCGCTATGTATATTGACCGCCAAACAGCAGCAATATACGAATTGCGTTTTTATAAACGTTACTTTCCACATTCCTTAAGAATGTTAAAAAGCCTCCAAGTTAAATGGGTAGCGGTTCCAAACCAATTTCCGCGATTAATTGAAGAGTTAGATTTAACCATTAACTATATAGAACAGAAGATTAAAAACTAACTTTAAAATCTTTACATGTAAAGATTTCATCTTCCCAAAATTTAAAGGTTAGTGTAGCGCTCTTTGCGTTGTTATAACCTTCTTTTCGCTACAATAACGCACTTTATTTTTGGAATATCGATGAAAACCATCTGTAAAATGGCTCTTTTGGCCATTACGCTTTTACATGTTATTAAGCTTTTTATGCCTTTGAATTTAGAACTCTTGACGTTTTTTACGGTGCTTCTGTTTGGCTTTGGTCTGGTGATGCAAAAAAAAGGGTTTCGTACCATTACCCTGCTCTTTTTGATTTTAGGCAGCGGCATACTTGTCTATTACCAACTCCCTTTTTCCATATGGATACAATCGCTCACGTCGATGACCAACATTATCGCCATTATCGTGGTGATGCAGCTTTTTGCCATTCCAATTGAAGTGGGACGTTACAGCGACACCGTTGAGTATTGGCTCAAAAGACTTTTTAAAAAAGAGAGTTCACTCTACCTTTTTGCGATGATTGTCACCAATCTGTTTGCAAGCTTTTTACTCTTTGGAACCGTGCCCGTGATGGTTTCACTCTTTAACAAAGCGCTTAAAAATAACGTTTCGGAGCATCAACGCTTTTTTGCAACCGCCATTATGCGCGGGTATTCACTTGTGCTTTTTTGGGCGCCAGGAGCGGTGATCATACTGCTTGTCATGCAAGTCACCCATGTTTCATGGTCACAGATGTTTTTGCCAGGATTTCTTTTAAGCATGATTGGTTTGCTGACATCGTATCTGTTAGAGCATTTTTCAAGATTAAATAAACCCATCCTCACCATACCTTTACCTGAAACATCGTCTATTGCCAAAAATGCACCCATGCAAACAGTGCAAATCATCCTTGTGGTCATCTCCCTTTTGCTGCTGATAGCGCTTTTTGAAAAGTTTTCCATCGGTTCGGCAACCGGGAGAATTTTACTCGCAGGGGCTCTTGTCTCAACGGTCTGGATCGCCTCTTTTTTCAAAAATGCCGAACTTAAGAACGTTTTGAACTTCTATTGGAAAGGTGGCATCACGCAGGCGACCGATTTTTCAGTCTTTTTTATCGCGGTGGGTCTGTTCGCAGGTGCAGTGGACCATAGCGGTATTTTGAACCATATTCAACCCCTCTTGCAAGGCAGCGTCAATCACCTTGGCATTTTCTCCATTGTGATCATTCCACTTGTATTTATATTGATCGCGCTATGCGGTATCCATCCTTTAGTCCTTGCGGTCATGTTTGGCAAAATCTTACTTGCGGTTTCACTCCCACTCTCAGCTGTCTCTATTGCATTGATTTTGCTTCTCTCAGCGTCTATCTCGTTTATCATTTCACCGTTTGCAGGCATGTCGCTGATGACGGCAAGATATTTGAACGTCACGCCGATGGATGTCTCTTTGAAATGGAATCTACTCTTTTGTTCTCTTTTTTTGATAGAAGGTCTTATCTTTGCCTATATTTGGTAAAGGAAAATGGGCACTTTTGTCACACATATGTTACTGTTTAAAAAATAAACAAAAAAATCCTATTTTTCCCTCTTTCTCTGCTTAATTTTGTGATAAACTGTGCTTATCACAACTTAGGTGAAAGGGTAAGGGTCCATAGCAATGATTGAGTCACAAAGTCCACTCTACGATGCTTTTAAGGGCATCTTAAATACGATTGACAAAGAGCGCGTTCAAGAACTACTCTCCTACATGAATACCGAGGCAATCAATTTTAACTTGTTTAAAAACAATGCGTTTATTGAGCGAAAATTTCCCTTTGATATTGTTCCGCGTATCGTCTCAAAAGCAGAATTTGAATACCTTGAAAAAGGCATTGCGCAGCGCATTTACGCTCTCAATCTGTTTTTAGAAGATATTTATGGTGACCAAAAAATTTTAAAAGATGGCATTATTCCCAGTGAATTTGTTTTTTCATCAAAAGCTTATTTACCTGCTTTTGCCCATACCAAGGTTGCAAAGAACATACGCGTACACATCAGCGGTATCGACCTTGTGAAGAACAGCGTTGGGGATGGATGGGTCGTCCTTGAAGATAATCTACGCGTACCAAGCGGTGTGAGTTATCCCCTCTCTTTGCGTATGCTCACCCGTAAAGTTTTCCCTGAGTTTTTTGAAAAAATTGCTGTTCAAAGTGTTTTTGATTATCCTAAACGTTTAGAAGAAGCGATGGACTATGTTAGCACAGGCGGTATCAATGTGATTTTGACCCCTGGTCGTTACAATTCAGCCTTTTATGAACATTCTTATCTTGCGAAACAAAGTGGCGCTATTCTTGCCAATGGAGAAGACTTATTTGTCGAGAAAGACAAAGTCTATCTTAAAACGTATAATGGCAAGAAAGCACGTGTTGGAGCCATTTACAGACGCCTTGATGATGATGCTCTTGACCCTGTGGAGTTCAATCCTGATTCGCTCATTGGCGTGCCAAATATTACCCAAGCGTACCGCGCGGGAAATATCGCTTTAATGAACAGTATCGGCAATGGCATTGCGGACGATAAAGGCATTTACTACTTTGTGCCACAAATGATTAAATACTACATGAATGAAGAACCTATTTTACAAAATGCACCAACCTATTTGGCCTTTTTTGAAAAAGACAGGCAACACATCTTGCAAAATATGCGCACCTTGGTGATTAAAGATGTTGCGGAAGCGGGAGGGTATGGCGTAGTTTTTGGTTCAAAACTCTCTAAAAATGAGCGTCAAGCACTTAAAGATGCCATTATTGCAGAGCCTAGACGTTTTATCGCTCAAGAAGTCATCGAATTTTACGATATTGAATGTCTGGATGAAGAGAGTAAACTCTCCCCAAGAAAAGCAGACCTCAGGATGTTTTCCATTTACGGTGAAGATATTTTTGTCTGGCCAGGAGGGCTGACCCGCTTTGCGATGGACCCAACCAGCTATATCGTGAACTCCTCTCAAGGAGGCGGATTTAAAGATACTTGGGTTTTAAAGGATAGACTATGATACTCATTGCACCACAAACAGCAGAAAACCTTTATTGGGTAGGTCGTTATATCCAAAGAGCTGAGAGTATGACGCGTTTAGTGATTAGTCTTTTTGATAAAATTATTGATGAAAACTTTGATGAAGCCAAAGAGCTTTATGAAAGACTAGGTATTGCGCTTAACTACGACTCATCACAGGCATTTTTGCGAAAAAGTGTTTTTGAGTTGGAGTTTGTAAGCCTCGTCTATGTCATTAATAGCGCACGAGAAAATGCCATCTTGACACGTTCACATTTGCCAAACCGTATGTTTAGCCGTATCAATGCGCTTTATCTGAAATACCAACAAGCCCAAATGGAACCTGTGGTATCGCTTTTTTGGTTGGAATCAACCTTGCAAGAGCTAGATGCCATTTGGGGAAATTTGGAGTTATCTTTGGTCGAATCCAAAGAAGCACCTTTGATTGAATTGGGTAAAATCATTGAACGCATGGACCTTAGTATGCGCATTTTTGATAGTATTGAAGCAGCGCTTATGGATGTTGAAAAACTCAATATCATCGCTGAGAAAGTTCGACCAAATTGTAAAAAGCTTTCGCTCTCAACGAGCAATAAAGCAAAAGTATTGCAAAAAATAAATTCAGTATTTGGGACATTGACCACAACGCATGAAAGTTAATTTTTCTTATGATTTTACGCTCACCTTTGATGAGCCAGTACGCAACCATCAGTTTTGTTTACGCATAGTGCCTTTTAACAACGCGATACAGAAGCTTCTTTCGTGGAGCCTTCGTATCAACGATGGTGTACCCTATTTTGAAACGATGGATGGATTTGGCAATCATCTCACCTATGGAATGATAGGCAAACCGCATCGTGCCTTAAAAACAAGTATCGAAGGTGAGATAGAACTATCGCCTTACGTGTACCATGACCATGAGCCTGTGGAACTTTATTTGTCACATTCAACGTTGATTCCATTTAGCCTAATGATGCGCGATTTTTTGCATGCTATCAAACTTCCCGTAACCGATTTTAGAAAAGCATTGATGCTGACACAAATTGTTTATGAGCAATTTAAACCGATGGAAAATACAAAAGCAAAAGGGTTGGAAACGTTTTTGCTCTACAAAGAGGGGCTGAGCCAAGATTTTAGTCATCTGCTGATAGGGTTATTGCGGTTGAGTCAAATTCCTGCGCGTTTTGCCAATGGCTTCATTGATGGAACCAACCAAACACATACATGGGTTGAGGCATTTATTGATGGTGATTGGAGAGGATTTGACCCGCTTCATGGAACCCTTATCAACGATGAGCCGTATATCAAACTAGCGCATGGGCGTGATTTTTCTGAGTGCCAAATTCACAGAGGTAGTTACATCGGTAAGCGCCAACATATTTTAGAGATTACAGGTCGTATCGGAAGGGATGAGCAATGATTGAAGAAGTGTTCCATGTCAATTTACCTGTCAATGAAACCTTATCGCTCAGACGTAACCGATTTTCTCCTGAAGATATCACTACGTCTACCAAACGCATCTCTATTGTTACGGGCATTCATGGCGACGAAATTGAAGGGCAGTATGTCTGTTATTTGCTGGCTAAATGGCTAAATAACAACAAACATTGCATTAAAGGCATCGTCGATATTTACCCTTCGATGAATCCTATGGGCATTGACAGTATCACACGGGGATTTCCTTTTTACGATGTCGATTTAAATCGCACGTTTCCAGGGAATACCTCTGATTTTTTGCCTGCACAAGTGGCAAGCGCTATTGTCGATACCGTTCGAGGCAGTGACTATGCAATAGATATTCATGCCAGCAACATCTTTTTAAGAGAACTTCCACAAGTACGCATTAGCCGCTCAACCGCTGATGAGTTGATTCCTTTGGCAGAAAAACTCGATATTGATTTTATCTGGGTTCACGATGCTGTCACCGTTTTAGAATCCACGTTTGCACACGCGATGAACTCCCTTGGAACCAAAACGCTTGTGGTTGAAATGGGTGTGGGTATGCGCATCACCAAAGAGTACGGACAGAGCCTTACCAAAGGCATTTTAAATTTGCTTGCGCATGTGGGCATCATCGAAAGACCCGTCTTACCCACAACAAAAACCTCTGTTTCGACGCTCAATTCAGAAGTCTTTTTTGTCAATGCGTCTAAAGCGGGTGTTTTCATTCCTATTTTAGAGCATAACGTCTCCGTTCTCAAAGGTGAAAAGTTAGGAGAAATTATCAATCCTCTTTCTGGAACCATTGAAGAGACGATCATTAGCCCTTGCAACGGCTTGCTCTTTACCATTCGCGAATACCCGGTTGTGTATGAAGGCTCACTTCTTGCACGAATACTTGAAGACCCTAAAAAGGAAACTGCCCAATGAAAGAAGAAATTTTATTTGAAATCAGCTCTCTAAGCCGCAATCCTCTCAAAGTCAAGGGGTTTCGGTTTGGAAAAGCGGACACAACGCCTAGTTGCGTCATTGTAGGGCCTATGATGGGCAATGCCATTGACCAATTGTGGATAGCCTCTCAATTGGTGCGCTTTTTACGTCAAAGCGAACTGGCAAATGCTGCTTTCATCAAAGGTGAAATTCTTATCGTTCCTACCGTCAATCCCTACTCTTTTAACATGGGAAAAAGCTTTTGGCCTCTGGATAACACTGACATTGATGGCATGTTCCCAGGCTATGAAAAAGGAGAAACGACCCAAAGAATTGCCGCAAGGTTATTTGAAAAAACCAATAATTACGACTACGCGATTTTACTCGAAGCGAGAAAAGACCATGTGGAGTGCATTCCCTACGTGAAAGTGTTGCAAACGGGTATGGAAAGTGTGGAGGATGCTAGAGCATTCGGGCTTGATTTTATCCATGTCAAAGAAGCAACCCCAACCGATACAGCCTCATTGAATTATAATTGGCAAGTATGGAACGCCAAATCTTTTGCACTGGTTTCAGGCAAAAAAGGCTCACTTAGGAAAGTAGAAGCCAACAAAGTACTCGATGCCATCATCCGTTTTTTAGCCAAAAAAGAGTTGATTGAATTTTCAACGTTTGAAGGTTCACACGGCAATCTTGTCATGCCCAATGATGTCGAAGCTATCAAATGTACCGCCGCAGGTCTGTTTGATGCATTAGCGCCCATTGGAGAATACGTCGTTCACGGTCAGCCTCTGGCGCGCATTTACAATTCGCTGGATGGCACACTCATCCAAACCATCATTTCACCGTGCGATGGTATCATCTCCTGTCGCTATGACTATGCACTCATTTTTCAAAATGCCATAGCCTTTCGCATCATCAAAATCGAATCCGCACAAAATAATTTCTAGCGTTTTACATGTAAATTCATTTTACATGTAAAACGTTTCTAAAGTACGCTCCGTACGTCCACTTCAATGGAAAGTTCACTCTGCCCACTGCTGAAGACGACTCCTTTAAGTGGGGCGACATCGTTATAGTCTCTACCACTTCCAAGGAGTATATGCTGTCCAATAGGAATGACATTATTCGTCGGGTCAAACTCAAGCCAACCAAGACTAGGAATATAAAGGGCAAACCACGCATGCGATGCATCAGCACCAAAAAGCTTCGGCATACCTTGGGCAGGAATCGTTTCGATATAGCCACTTAAGTATTTAGCAGGCAATCCAATGGAGCGAAGAGCGGCAATCGCAAACTGCGTAAAGTCTTGGCAAACGCCTTTTTTGGCCTCAAAAATCTCTTCAATCGGTGTCGTAATATTGCTAAACCCTGCGACAAATTTAAAGTCATTAAAAATGCGTTCCATAAATTCACTTGCAGCGTCCACAAGGTTGCGTTTAGGCTCAAACGAACGTCTCGCATACGCCTCTATTTCACGTGAAGCTTTAGGGATGAGTTCAGAATCAAACATAAAAGGCTTTGCTTCTAAAGCATTGACATCAAACTGTTGCAATAAATTAAGTGCCTCTTCGTAGCTCATACTAAGCTCTCTCATACGATTGACGTGTGAGAGCATCGCTTCAGCATCGAGCATCACATGCGACTTCCCAATGACCGACAAAGACTCATGCGCCTCACGAATCAAGAGGTGTGTTGTCGCATTACCAAACATATCTATAAATTCATTTTGCTCATATGCCAAAGGCATAATTTCCATTTCAAAGTCCACGACCTTTTGAAATGGCGTATTTTTCGGTTTAAGTCTAGCAAGGTTATGGCTAAAGGTGACAATGCTTTCGTATTTAAACGCTGTTTTATGGTAAATTTCGTACATCATGGCTTACTCATCATAGTGTGAAAAATAGGTTTTGGAAAGCTCTAACGAACAGAGCGAGAAATGCTTGGTTAAGGTTGCAAAAAAAGCATCCAATGCACCATAAACGCCTTCTCCTTCTTCTAGTTGCATCAGCGAAGAGACATTCGTGAGTTTTAAAGATGAAAAAGCCTGAAAAATAGGCGTCTCATAACTACTAAGATACTTTTTACTCTTAGGAAGTGCTTTTAAATCTTCCAAAAGCTCATTGGTGATATACGCAATGGATTTTGGAAATTGTGGGTTAAAAATTAAAAATTCTAAGACGTTTTCCAGTTGGAGCGAGCTTTTATACTGTGTCCTGTAAGCATTAAAACTCTCACAAGAATGCAAAAGCCCTTCTAAAACATCGTAACTGACGGAACGTTCATGCTTCACACAAAGCATAGAACGTGCTTTTGAAATCATCAAAAGTGCCGATTCTATTTTGAAGCCAATGTCGTATAAAATCAACCCTTGTTCTTTAAACATACTCTCTTCGACAAGCTCTTTATACGCCATCAAATATAAAAGCAGTTTATCTAATTCACTCAAAATGGTTCGGGTTGGAGAGTTGGTCTTGCGAATAAAGCTTTTCCACTCTTTTTGCATTTTATCAAAGAGTTTCCACGCTTCAATGGCAAGTAGACTTTTGATAGACATATTGGCATTAGCAAGCATCTCCATCGTAAAAGAGAGTCCGCCTTGCTTGCTCTTATCTTTCAACAAAGATTGAATTTCATTGAGTGGATTTTTGGCAATTTCTTCATCTAAAAAACCGGGATACGTCATCGTAAGGTGCGTGAGTGATTTCTCCAAAATACTTAAAGATTCATATGAAATACTGCCTTCATAGTGGTTGAGATTCATGAGTTTTTTGATAGCGTACCGAATCAAGCGAATGGAGGTAATGGTGCGTGAAAGGTAGCGCCCAAGCCAAAAAAGATTTTCCGCTTTAAGGGTCGGCATATTGTGAATAGAGACATCGACATAAGGAAGCGATGTAAAAATCGTACTCATATCAATCTTGTTATCTTCCCCTAAAATCCACAAATCTTTACTCGTTCCACCTTTTTGAGAAGAGACTAAAAGAGCATCTTTTGAGGCAGATACACGAACCAATCCGCCATTCATGACCGTATAATTATCATTTTTTTTGAGGGCATACGCTCGTACTACCGCATTGCGAGGTTCAATTTTACCATCGGCATAAAAGGGTGTCGTTGAAAAATTGATTTCTTCTTGAGCAACGTATTGGTGAGGATTTTGAATAATGCTATTTTTCAACTGTATCTTCATTTCCGTAGAAAGTTTTTTGACTAAATGCGTTTGAATCGCTTCGGTACGGTCAATTTTTTTGATGATAAGGTTATCAAAATGGTTCAAAACATATTCGAGCTCTAAGCTCTGACCACACCACCATGTCGCGATTTGCGGCAAAAGGAGTTCTTCATTTAAAAAATAGTGGCAGATACGCTCCATAAATGGATTGAGCCCGATGTTTTCGACAATGGCGCTGCCGATAGGGTTTATCATTGAGAGATTACCCGCTCTTAAACTATCAACCAAACCTGCAACGCCTAATTTTGAGTCATTACGTAATTCCAACGGGTCACAAAAACGGTCATCCAAACGTCTTAATAAAGTATTAATTGGTTTGAGTCCACTTAAACTCTTAAGCCACAATGCACCGTTTTTGCACAGCAAATCATCGCCTTGAACCAGATTCATTTCCAGAAATGAGCTTAAATACGCATGTTCAAAGTAGGTTTCATTGTGCGGTCCGGGTGTTAAAAGTGCCGCTTTGGAGATATCACCGTTGGAGAGTTTTTTTAAAAGCTTTTTGAACTCGTCAATAAACGGCAACAGCTTTTTAATCTCGTGTTCAGGATAGAGGTCTTTCGAGACAATATTCATCGTTAAACGATTTTCCACCGCGTACCCCAAGCCTGAGGGCGCTTGGGTGCGGTCATTGAGAACCCACATCTTTCCATCAGGGCCTCGTGCCATATCGAGTGCGTAAAAGTAGAGTTGAAAATTTTCTCTCAACCCAAAATCATACACCGCAGGAATAAAACCCTTATGCCCAAAAATGACTTCAGCGGGGATAATATTCTCTTTTAAAAGCCTTTGTTCACCGTATAAATCTTTTAAAATCAAATTTAAAAGTTTTGCTCGCTGTTTAATCCCTTTTTTAATCTCTTTCCACTCCTCTTTTGCAATGACAAAAGGGATAGGGTCTAAACTCCAAGGGCGGTTACCATTGCCCTCTGGGTCATTATACACATTGTAAGTGACACCGTTATCTTCTAGATGCCATGTGATTTCTGCTTGCTTGCTCTCTAGCTCTTCACTGCTCATTGACTCAAGGCGCTCTAAAAGTGCTTTCCAATGTTCCCTAACCACAAGTCCTTCATCCAACATCTCATCAAACAATGAAGCAGAGGTGTACGTATCTAAAAAATTCATTTTTGTACATTCCATTTGCGTCGAAGGTCGAGTGTATGAGGGAATTCACTGCTTATAGGTAACTCTTGAAACACAAACTGTTTGAGTGCTTTTGGTTTGTGTACGACAACCGTACGCTCGCTTCCCTCAGCTGAAAGTGCATGTTGGGTGACAACCGAACTGGTTTGGTACTCTGCCTCACCTTGGGTATGGTTAAAGTCCCAAAAACGGTTGATGCGACGGGATTCTGCTTCGTAACTGTTCACAGGGAAGGTGTCGTAATTACGCCCTCCTGGATGCGCGACAAAGTAGGTCATGCCACCGATGGAGCGTTTGTTCCATGTATCGACCACATCAAAAACCAAAGGCGTGTCCGCGCCAATCGTTGGATGAAGTGCAGAGTACGGCTCCCACGCTTTATACTTCACGCCCGCGACAAACTCCCCTTCCATACCTGTAGGCGCTAGTGGAATCGCTACGGCATTACATGTAAGCGTATAACGTTCAGGAGTAAAGTTTTGCACTTTGACCTGCACGCGCTCCAAGGAAGAGTCCACATAGCGTGCCGTACCTTGCGAACTACTCTCCTCGCCCAACACATTCCATGGTTCAATGGCGGCGCGCAGTTCTAAGTGCATGTTTTCAATCGTGCTCATGCCATAAAGCGGAAAACGAAACTCAAAGAAAGGGTCAAACCAATTTAATTCAAATGGATACCCTTCCGCTTGCAAAAATTCGACAATGTCACGCACATCTTCTTTAACGTAATGCTCCAGTAAAAATTTATCGTGCAGTTGCGTACCCCAACGAACGAGTTTGTGTTTGTACGGTTTTTTCCAAAAGACAGCCACTAAAGTGCGTACCAAAAGCATCTGCAACAGTGCCATTTGAGCGTGTGGTGGCATATCAAACGCCCTTAGCTCTAAAATGCCGAGCCTGCCACTGCTAGAATCGGGCGAATAGAGTTTATCGATGCAAAATTCACTTCGGTGCGTGTTGCCCGTGATGTCGGTCAGCATATGGCGAAACAGCCTATCAGTGAGCCAAAACGGCACAGGCTCACCCTCAGGAATCTGCGAAAACGCGATCTCAAGCTCGTACAGATTTTCCACCCTGCCCTCATCCACGCGTGGTGCTTGGGACGTAGAACCTATAAACGCACCCGAGAAAAGGTACGAAAGCCCTGGGTGGTGTTGCCAAAAGGTAATGAGACTTCGAAGCAGATCGGGACGGCGAAGCAGTGGGCTGTCTTCAGGACGAAGCGCACCAATCGTGACGTGATTGCCCCCGCCTGTGCCCGTGTGTTTGCCATCTAGCATAAATTTTTCCGTCCCCAAACGTGATTCTCTGGCATCTTTGTAGAGCAACAAAAGATTGTCGCTGAGCATCTTCCATGAGGTGGCTGGCTGAATGTTTACTTCAATAACTCCTGGATCAGGTGTCACTTTGATGCGATCAAGCCTTAAGTCATGCGCAGGCTCATAGCCTTCCAAAACAACCTTTACATGTAAAGATTCAGCAACGGCTTCAATACAGGCAATCAGGTCTAAAAACGCCTCTGAATGATTGAGCGGCGGAAGGAAAACATAGAGCTTACCCTCGCGGACTTCCGTACACAATGCGGTGCGAACAAACGTGTTCACCACGGGCGTTTCCAACACGTCTGCATCGGCTTTTTCACACCGTTTTTTGGCATTTTCTGCATACTCGCCAAGGTTGGGATAACTGGCAAAAAGGTCGGGCTCAAAACGAAGGGCTAGTTCAGTATGTGGTTTTTCAACCAAAGAGGCAAGAGGAAGTCTCAGTCCAAGGGGTGAATTGCCTGCACTGAGGTACAAATAACCGCGTCTAAGTTCCCACGCCGAAGTGACCCATTGTGTCGCTCCAAAATTCAGTGGTAACACATAGCCCACAGGGTTATTGAGCCCCTGCGAGAGCACTTTGGCAATCGTTCTTCGCTCCAATGAATCCGATAAATCCGCTTTCATCGGGTCGATATCAATGGGCAGTTCAGACTCTTTGATGATGTAATAAAGCGGGTCTTCGTACGCTTCAACGATATTGTGGTCACTCACACCAAGGGTTAATGCCAGTTTAGCTAAAAAGCGCTTGGCATCGTCGTTGGTGTAGGTGTAGGTAGCGTTCATGTCGGCAAGCAACTCAGGATTGTTCCAAATCGCTTTGCCATCTTTGCGCCAAATGATGGAGGTTTGCCACCTTGGAAGCGGCTCACCTGGGTACCATTTGCCTTGCGCGTAATGCAACATGCCGCCTTTCGTAAAGGAGTTTAAGAGTTTACGTGAAAGCGTATCGGCAAGCGTGCGTTTGTGCGCACCATCGGCTTTGGTGTTCCATTCATCGCCCTCCATATCGTCGATGGAAACAAAGGTCGGCTCGCCACCCATCGAAAGCCTCACATCGCCCTCTTCTAAGGCTTTATCGACCGCAAATCCAAGATTGTAAATAGCCTCCCATTGGTCATCACGGTACGGTTTGGTGACACGTGGTGATTCAAAAATGCGCGTAACCGTGTTGTCATAGACAAATTCGGTTTCGCATTGATCGCTCAGCCCTTCAATGGCGTAAGCACTCTCATAAGAAGGGGTACACGCAAGCGGTATGTGCCCTTCTCCTGCAAACAGTCCACTGGTCGAGTCCAACCCAACCCAACCAGCTCCTGGAATGTAGACTTCTGTCCACGCATGCAGGTCGGTAAAATCCGCTTCGGGGCCGCTTGGACCATCGAGTGAAGCCACATCGGCTTTAAGTTGCACGAGGTAGCCTGAGACAAAACGCGCCGCAAGCCCTAAATGACGGAGCACCTGCACCAACAACCACGCAAAGTCACGACAACTGCCCAGTTTCTTCTCCAACGTCACTTCGCAGCTTTGCACCCCTGGCTCGAGTCTAATCGTGTAAGCGAGGTGTCGGTTAATTTCAGAGTTGAGATAGACTAAAAAGTCGATAATGGGGCGTTTTTTACAATCCAATGAGCGTACAAATGAGCGCAGTAATGCGCCATCTTCGCTCTCTTCAAGGTAAGGAATCAGCTCTTTTTGAAGCTCTTTTTTGTAGACAAATGGAAAATCTTTCGCGTACTCATCGACAAAAAAATCAAATGGATTAATGGTAATCAAATCGGCGATAATTTCCACATCAATGCACAATTCTTTGGTTTTTTCTGGAAAGACGATGCGGGCTAAGTAATTGCCAAACGGGTCTTGCTGCCAGTTGATAAAATGGTTTTCGGGTTTTATCTTAAGAGAATACGCCTCAATAGGTGTTCTACTATGCGGTGCAGGACGCAAGCGAATGATGTGGGGTGAGAGCGCAACGTAGCGGTCATAATGATATTCTGTTTTATGCGAGAGAACAACTTTAAGTGACATATGAATCCTTCAAAACAGAAAGTGAAAAACGCTTTACATGTAAAAATATTATAGCATGATGTGAAGCGTTTTCGTGAAGCGTTTGACTATGTATTAAGCAGTAAACTTTAAGTTCGCTTTATCGCTTGGTCTCTCCGAAATTTTTTACATGTAAAAACGCAGGTTGCCACAAGAACTCTTTTTGATTGCGCCCTAGCATCTCAACATAATTTTTAATTCCTCTGCGTGATGGATTGCGTACAAGTTCATTGTTTTCAAGCTTAAAATAGCCCTCTTCGTTCATACACTCTTTGACTTTTAAATCATAGCGTTTACTCAGTGGCAGAATTTTAAAGCTGAGATTATCGAGGACTAAAGGCTCAGTATGCGGCTTTTCAAAAAAAAGAAGTACCATATGGTAACTTCCATTGTCCATGTCTTGAACAATGCCTAGCGCCATCTTTTTAGGGTCAATCCCTAAATCTTTAAGCGTGTAAAACTTAGCAATTACGTAGTCTTCGCAATCCCCTCCTCCGTTTTCCAAAAACTCCCAACGACTCGCCCAATAATCCTCACTGCGATACGTCTGCTCATCATACGCACCCACAAACGCATTGATGTAAAAATTGACCGCTTCCAGTTTTACATGTAAAGGTTTAGAACTCGTTTCATTCATAAAATGTTCATAATTTTTAAAAATAGCTTTGGATTTTTCGGTATGTAAAGAAGAAAAAAAAGAGGAGGAGAGCCTAAACTCCCCTCCCAAAAGGCTTACATGTAAAAGCATGAAGCCAAGGATGACTTTAATGAGCATTAATTAAAGTCTGTATGAACAACAGTGTCTTGTACATCAATATGGATAGGTGTTGTCACACCACTCACATCAACATTGCCTTCATAGCGTGTAAAGCCAGCTTCAACGCCTGTTTGATCAGAGGCATGTGTCCATCCTTGTCCTGTAACAGTATCATCATTACCACCCAATATCTTGAGTACTGTATTTGCATCATCCGTAATGCTTAAGACATCCTTTGGATTAAGGTTTTCAAGAGAAACACTTGCTTTAGTGAGATCCAGTACTTCAATGCTATTGACTTTAGTATCTAAGTCAGTAATCTTACTAAAATCAACCGTGTCATTGGATGTGAAGAGCAAGGTATCAGTACCCGTTCCTCCATCAATGACAGTATCTGCTGAGTCGTAAACCAAGGTATCATTTCCAGCACCACCGTAAAGTTTATCCGCTCCTGTTCCGCCATCAAGGTAGTCGTCGCCATCCCCGCCATTAAGCGTATCATTACCTGCACCACCATAAAGATGATCATTTCCAGCACCGCCATTAAGCGTGTCATTGCCATCGCCACCGTAGAGGGTATCATTGCCATCACCACCGTAGAGGGTTACACCACTATTTGATGTCGCAACCAAGATATCATCACCTGTCGTTGCAGTCGTACTACCGTTTGCAAAGTTGAAAGTCAAATTAGCAGTTGCAGTATCACCATCGGCTTGTGCAAGGGTGTAGGTAAAGACATCCGATTCACCATTAATTGTTTTAGTATCGGTTGAAGTATGAAGTGTATATTTGTAATCTCCACTGTCTGTATTCATCTCCAACTTTCCATAAGTCCCATCAATTGTAATCGTATGATCTACAATAGTAGTTTGAGTACCCACTTGTGTGATCTTCGCACCCTCAGAGCCTAGTGCATCGTTGGTTAAGACATTACCCGCGATAATTCCTGCGGCTAAGACTGCTGCTTCTGCACCGACATTGTTCCATGCTTCAGTAGACGTAACTGTTGTCGTTGTATACGATTTTAAGTCAGATAAGTTAACAGTTAATTTTGAACTATTACCAGTGCCACTAGTATTATCGTAAGCAATGACTGTCATGTATTTATAGTAACCACTTGCTACATTATCAAATGTCAATGTTCCATCTGCCCATGTAGCATGCTGACTGCTAACCAATGACCAAGAACCATTACTATGATATTGTAATGTTGCATCGTGAGAATTATCTATTTTTACATAAATTTTATCACTATTGATCCCATCTGAATGCGCATTAGCTGTATCAATCGCTACACGTACAGAGCCAGTTTGAGTCATATTAAAATAGTCAGAATAGGTCGTTGAAGAATGATTATTCTTTGCGGTAATTGAATCATTATCCCAATTAATTACATTCGATTCTGATATCAATGGTGATGTCGTCGTAACAACTGCCACCGTATCGTCTACGGCAGTCACTTCACTGCTATCTGCTACAATTACATCAACGGTTGCAGTCGCACTTGCTGTCTCACTGTTAGATGTCTCCGTTGCTGTCGCTGTAACCGTCAATGTGTAAGTGCCATTTTCTGCATAAACTGGCGTTGTAAGCGTTAATGAACTGAGTGTCCAACCCGTCACATTGATTACCCCATCACTCCCTGCAGTAGCTGTATTGGTACCATCGGTTAAGACAAATCCTTCACCTAAACCGCTAATAGTTGTGCTCAATGTTTCCGAATGGTCTGTGTCCGTCAAAGCAGAAGAGACATGAAGTTCAGTTGACCTTGTTGTATCATCGACTGTAACCGTTGAGGAAGAAACCTCTTTATCAAAGGTAATAGAGTGAATCAAATAGTCATCTCCCGCACCAGGAGCATAGAACACAACTTCATCAAAAGCAGAGTCTGGAGAAAGCGTTACCTCGTCTTCAATGCCATCACTTCCTCCTGTATATGTCATCGTATCAAGGAGTGTTCTCTCACCATTAACCGTACTGTAAAATTCAACGCCATACGTTTCATCTTTATTTAACCATGCAAAAGAAACATTAATAGATGTCACAGCATTATCAAATTTAACATCCAAGGCTTCTGATTTGCCGTTATTCAAATAACCAATTTCAGTAGGATCTGCATCTCCTAGAGTAGCTCCAACAACACCAAATCCACTATGTGAAGGATCAGTATTTTGGCTAATGGTACCCTGTGTACCATCTGCCTTCAACGCAATAACCGTAAAACCGTTGCCTAATGACGAAACGTTAGAAAGATCAATGGTTTGAGAAACAACACTTGTTCCTAAGATACTGACCGTTGGGGTATCGGCTACGGCTGTAATTGTAATATCTAAGGTTGATGTTGAACCTGTATTGGTCTCATAGGTGACGTGAGGAACATCGCCACTCCAGTTATCAACTGGCTTGAACGTGTAATCACCATCGGAACCGATCGTTAATGTTCCAGAAGCAAGCGTAACCGTCTCACCTGCATTATGGGTCTCACCACCGATGGTAAAGGTTTTCACAGTGAGGGTATTATCCACATCACTATCATTCTTTAAGACATTACCTGTAGCAGCATTGTCTTCATAGACGGTATTGGTATCTGCTTTTAAGACAGACGCGTCATCAACTGGGTTTACATGTAACGTCACGGTTGCAGTATCTGTGCCACCATTGCCATCACTAATCGTATAGGTGAAGGTTGCATCGCCATTGTAGTTATCTGTTGGATCGAAGATAATAGACGTAATGTGTCCATTACCATCGTCTGTCGTTGTAAGTGTACCTTGCGCTGAATCTGGTGGAGTAATACCCACGATACTTAAGGTATCGCCATCGACGTCACTGTCGTTTGCGAGTAATGTACTTGCATCGATGATCAACGGTGTATCTTCATTCGTAACCAAATGGGAAAGCCCATCGGATGTGCCTGAGAGTACATGGTATGTGTTACCACCATCGTCGCTAAGTGCTACTTTTAAAACAGATCGTTCTCCTTGATCCCAATACACGATGCTAATATCATGTGTACCGCTTTCAGCAACAGTGAAACTAGCACTTGTCGTTGTAGCTGGTGCATGATTACTATTGGATGAGGAAACCAAAGAACCATCAACATAAATAGCATAACCGTCGTCAGAATAAACTTGGAAGTTATAATTACTACCCGCATTCAATTCAATCGATCCACTCAATTTGATAATAGCATCAGAACCATGATCGCTATTTATGCTTTCATTCGTAGCATTTGAGCCTAAGAAAGCTGCTAAATTTCCAGTTGTTCCTAAACTAGTATTAAACAACGCGGTAACACCATCACTTTTTAATCCATAATCAAGCGTCGTTGCTGTAAACGTAGCATCAGGCGTTGTTTTATCGATAAAATTCTCTACTTGAGCAATGTTACTTAAGTTAGCTCCATCAAGATTACTACCCTCATGATAGACGTAGTATTGGCCACTAAGTCCGCTAATCACATAAGTATCATCCCCTGCTACTGGCGCTTCATTGACATTTTGCTCATTGAGTGTTACACCTATTGTTGTCATTACCGTTTCATCACTCGCCCCTACAACAAGATTGTGTTGATTACTGAGTGCTTCATAGTCATTGGTAAATGCATTAGAACCTGCTTCGGTAAGGGTAATCTCACCTGTCGTAGAATTGATTGCAAAATAACCGGCATCATTACCACTCGTGATAGAATATGTAACATGATCATGTGTGTCAGCATCTATTGCAGCAACTGTACCAAGAACCGTATCAGCAGCACTGTTTTCATTGTAGTTAAAGCTATATGCCTCTGTTTGTGGCTTCGTATGATCATCAGTTGTCACAAACACTGGTGCATCATTGACTCCGTTAATGGTAATGGTTGCAGTATTTGATGTTGTTGCAGTGCCATCCGTTACCGTAAAACTGTATGTAACAACAACACTCTCACCATCATCTAAGTAATTGTAATGCGATGGGTCTACAGTCACAACACCGTCTGCTGAAACACTCAATCCTCCAGCATCTGTGTTACTGGTAATCGTTGCGCTGTTTGCAACGTAGCTAACCGTATCACTGTCAACATCATGAGCATTAGAGGCACTTAAAAGGTTGATAGTATAAGCATCATCATCCTCCGTTGTCGTTGATGTTACTGCACTAACAGTTGGGGCATCATTAAGTCCATTAACGGTAATGGTTAAGTTAGCTGTACTAGAATCGCCATCTTTATCTGTAACGGTATAAGTAAATGTTTCTTGAGGATGATCAGTTGTCCCCAATGTTTGAGCATTGGCATTAAGCGTATAAGTATATGCTCCTGTTGCACTGTTGTAAGAAAGCGTACCATAAGTACCTGTAACCTCGTTGTTTGTCGCATTGCTAAAGGTAACAGAACCAATGCCATCAGCTCCTACTGTGTCATTACCTAAAACGTTACCCGTAATACTGCCTGCATCTTCATCAGTTGTTTTCGTATCTGCAACAGCAATAGGTGCATCATCTTCAAAGCGAATCGTACTGCTAATATCAATTGTCGCAGAGTTACTATCACCATCACCGTCCGTAATCGTTGCAGTTAGATTTACCAATCCTGAAGCAATGCCCGTAACATCATCTGGATTTGTCGAATCCGTATGCATTACAGCGCGTTGTTGATCGATCGTGACTTTACCTGCATCATCAACACTGAGTGTAAAGACGACAACGTCTGCACCACCTTCGCTGACAATGCCTTCAACAACACCGTTTGTTGTTACATGTAACGTTACTTCTTCACCTGTTGCAGTATCATAAAGACCTGTTGATTTGTTGGTATCAGCATTTAATGTATAGGCTATATTTCCATCACCATCTGCACCATATTTAAAGGTAAAGGCTGAACTAAAGTCACTGGTTGCATCTTTGCTCAAGTCACTCTCATCAACACTAAGAGCAGCTTTTTCTGCCCATATTGCGTCAATATTGACATCGTTATGATCACCATCTCCACCACCTGCAGTATCTTCCCAATTAAGATTGCCAGGTAAATTATTATTTACAACATAAGTATAAGCGCCTGAACTTGCATCGTAGTTAAGTGCTGTATTATCAAACAAGACGTGTCCAACGGCACTTGACAATGGGGTATTTCCATCAAGCGTAGCTTGCCATTCATCATTTACTTGAATAAAGCTAACGTTCGATCCATTATTAAGTGCTGAATTTGTATTATCACCATTAGGAATGATAAAAAAGCCGATTTGATCTGGTGTATAGCCAGAGATTGTCACAGAGGCTGCTGCATTGGTACCATGAACACCATCCCAAATCACAACACCCGTTGTTGGCTCTCCATTCACTCCTTTTACATAATAACCAAAACTGCTGTTGTAACCAGCAACAGAACTAGCATCATAATTGGTTATTGCCAATTCAAATGATGTTGGAAGAGTACCTGATGCACTCACGCTTGGTACATCATCAGTGATGTCAATCGTTACTGTTGCATCTGTACTTGAAACTGTGCCATCTGAAACACTCACTGTGAAAGAGTCTTTACCGATTTCACCATCGACTGGAGAAACATTGTTTACAGGATTCGTCAATGTATACGTATACGTAAATTGACCATTACCATCATAACTTGCAATAGTTACATCACCGTAGGTTGTATGAACATTTTCTCCCACAATACCCGCAAAATTATTGGACTCAACCGCATTAAATGTTGTACCTGCAACGGTAATAGATTTTATATCATCTAAGCCATCTACATCACCGATTGTAAAGGTTCCTGTTGCCTCAGTTGGATATGCTGAAGCAGACGCATGTGTACCTGTATCTAAGCCTGATTCATAGACTGTATCATTACTATTATCCTCATTTCCAGTATTGACTGTAATCGTTGGTTGGTCATTAACACCTGTTACCGTAATCGTTAAGGTATTTTTAGAGGTATCGCCATCGCCATCGGTCAAAGTGTAGGTAAATTTCTCTTTGAAACTATCTCCCTCTGCTAAAGTTTGGGCATTTGCATTTAAGGTATATGTATAAGCACCTGTTGTGTTATCGTAAGACAATGTGCCATAGGTTCCTGCAACTTCATTATGGATTGCATTTTTAAACGCTACAGAGCCGATGTCATCTGCACCAACATGATCGTTACTCACAACATTACCAGTAATGCTTCCTGCATCTTCATTAACCGTTTGAGCATCTTTAACTGTAATAGGCGCATCATCGACAATATTGACGGTTACTGTTGCACTGTTTGATGTATCGCCATCGGAAACGGTTACAGTAAAATGGTCTGTCTCTGTTACATATTTAACATCGGTTGTGGCAGAGGTTAATGTGTAAGTATAATCAAACGTGCCATTATGATAGCCTGTAATAGCTACTGTGCCATATGCTGTATTGACTGTTTGTCCTACAAGATCGGAGAAGTTATTAGCCGATGAAACTGTAAACGATGTGCCTGCAACACTGATGGATTTAATGTCATCTAACCCATCAGGATCACCAATGCTAAAGGTTCCTGTCGCAATAGCTGTTGTACCGTGTTGGTGCGTACCATCTGGTAAAGCAGATTCATACACCGTATCATTCCAGTTGAGGAAGTTACCTGTATCAACAGAAATCGTTGGAGCGTCATTAGCACCATTAATCGTAATGCTCAATGTTGACGTTGATGTTGCGCCATATTCATCGGTAATTGTGTAATTAAACGTTTCGGTCAATTTTTCACCAGTATCAAGACCATTGACACTACTGTCTAAATTATTTAAGACATATTCATATTTACCATTTGCTTGGTTTACATGTAAAACACCATACTCGCCTAAAACAAAGAATTGTCCAAAGTGCGGTTGAACTCCATTAATAGAAGCAACATCCAAATTCGCATTATGATCTACATCGGTATCATTGGAGAGTAGATTGCCTATTGCGCTAGGTTGACCTATCGTGTCACTTCCTGCTTCTGTAACGCTATTAACATCTGCCACAGCAACGGGAGCGTCATTGGTTCCTTGAATGGTCACTGTAATCGTTTGATCGACATAGGCACCTTTATCATCCGTAACTCGAATGGTATAGTCTTGAGTAACGGTGTCACCCTCTTTAAGGGCTTGTGTCGCAGTGAGTGTGTTATCAAGTGTATAGGTCCATTTGCCATTGGCATCCACGGAAATCGCTCCGTATATTGTGGATGGTGTTCCCTCCACACTCCATGTTTGGGTTGCATGATAATCGACATCACTTGCACTAAGTTGTCCTGAAATGGTTGCTACGCCTGCAACAACGCTACCATCATCGTTATTCCCTGCTTCAACAACCGTACCTACTAGGGCATCTGAGCCATTGGTAATTACTGGTACATCATTGGTTCCAACAACAGTAATCTTGATTGTTTGGGTATCTGTTTTTGGATTAGTAGCTTCGTTGTCGGTTACATTTACAGTAAAGTATTCTGTACGCGTTTGTCCTTCAGCCAACCTATCTGCGGCTGAACCTACTGTAGGATCAACGATATATTTCCATTCTCCCGTTACAGAATCAATACTTAATGTACCATAGAGTCCTACGCCTGTTCCATTCACGGACCATGTTGGATTTGAGTTATCAACATCGGATGCGATAAGTGTACCTGTCGCCTCAGTTGCAGCAACAATACTTCCATCATCAAGGTTACCTGCTTCTGTGGCTGTTCCGCTATGCGTACCTGAAATCACAGGGGCATCATTGGTTCCATTTATAGTAATCGTAAGTTGTGCGGTATCAGTTAATGGATTTCCTGCTTGATTATCGGTAACAACGTATGTAAAGGTCTCTTTGAGTGTATCCCCTTCATTAAGTGCATTGACCGATGTATTATTATTATTGAGGGTATAGAAATATGCTCCTGTAGACTGATTTATACTTAAAGTACCATACTCTCCTTGTATCACTAAATTTCCAAGGCCATTTGGTGTACTATCACTATTGCCATTCAAGTCTGATGTGATGCTTTTGACATCTAAATTACTGTTATCGACATCAGTGTCATTGGAAAGAACATGGCCTCCAATTGTAGCAAATGGAGTTCCAAGATCAAATTCTCCTTTGAAAATATTGCCATCTCCCATTTCTTTGATACTGTTCTCATCCGCTACTGCTACAGGAGCGTCATTGGTTCCGATAATGGTCACCGTAACTTCTTGGGTAGCAATAGCTCCTTTATCATCCATTACTGTGGCAGTAAATGTCTCTGTTTTAGTCTCGCCCTCAGCCAATTTATCGACTGCTGAGCCTGCAGTATTATCGATTTTATATGTCCAAACTCCTGTTGATGGATCAATCGCAAAGCTTCCATAGGTTCCTGTTGTATCCCCTGACCATGTCGCTGTCGCATGATGATCTACATCGGTTGATGTTAAGTGTCCTGTAGCATCATACCCTGCGACAATTGTTCCATCACCTAATGTGCTAGCTTCTTTTGCACTACCCATCGCATCTTCTGAACTTGATGTTATCACTGGTACATCATTTGTGCCAACAACCGTAATCGTTACTTCTTGTGTAGCAGTTGCACCTTGATCATCGGTAACAATGACGGTAAAGGTTTCTTGAACACTTTCACCCTCTGCCAATTGGTCAGCAGCTGAGCTTGGTGTTGAATCAACAGTGTAGGTCCATTTGCCTGTTGTAGCATCTATTGCAAATGTTCCATAAGTACCCGTTGATGGCGTTGCATTTTCATCAACAGACCATGTAAGAACGGCATTATAATCGACATCGTTAGCGTACATTGAACCTGTTGCTTGGATTGCATCAATCACCGTACCATTATCTTCATTTCCAGCTTCTGTGGCTGTTCCTGTAATTTGACTATCATCGGAGATCACAGGGGCGTCATTGGTTCCCATAATGGTTAAGGTTACTGTTGCAGGCGTACTGATAGAGCTTGCATTCACCCCATCGGTTCCATCAAAACCTTGTCCGTCGTTAGCCACATATTGGAATATAACCGTAGCAGTTTGCCCGACAGCAAGCACATTAAAGTCACCTGTAACCGTATAGGTTCCATCTGGGTTTACGATTACCGTCACAGGAGTGGTAATTATTTCGTTATTGACACTAACACTATCAGCAACGATTGTGTAGGTAAGAGGATTGCCATCAGCATCCGTTCCCGTTGCGAGGCTTCCATTAAATGTGTTTAGCCCATCCAGTGCTTCGAGTTGAGACGCCGTAACATCCGAAATAAGTGGGGAATCATTTGGATCAATGGGGGTACCGCCTGCATCAAATGCCAAGGCACCACCAGCGCCACCACCCAATGTACGATAATCTGCCGTTACGGTACTTTCGCTACCACCGGTCATATATTGTGCTGTTGCAAAACCTGACACGAGATTAGCACCGCCAGCCCCAGCTGCCGTATCACCTGCAGCCGTTGCTTCTAATTGGTTAATATCTTTACCGGCAAGTAAGGCGGCTTGAATATCGGCTACGCTTTGGTTGGAGTTTACCGCATCCATTGTATGCCCAGATACAACGGCATCTTGCCCGAATCCTTCTCCGGCGGCATAGACACTCTGGTCAAGGAGCACACCATCATTACCATTAAGGGCAATTTCACGACCATCGGCTAAAGCTAAAACGACATGAGAACCAGCACCTATAGTGCTTATAGTATCTTCAAAATTGATCGTATCGCCAACATGTAAAACTCTTTCTTCGCCCGATGCGCTTCGCGCAATAACAATCCCGCTTATTTCTTTGATTGTTCCGATAGAATGTGCCATCTGATCCCCCTTGATAAAGTTTAGATAAGGGATATTAACAAAGATGCAAAAGAATTACTATTGTACTTTGGTACAATAGGTAACACTTCTCTATCATGCAAAAATGAAGATGGATTTAAAGAGAGACACAAACACAAGTGTATTGATTGAATATATTTAACCCACGTTAGTGATGTATTGTAAGGATCAAACGCTATCCTTAAATAAGCAAGGCTAGAGCAAGACGGTCTTTAATACCCATCTTCTCATAAATAGAGCTAAGATGCGCTTTTACCGTGCGTTCAGTCGTTCCTTCTCTTAACGCTATTTCTTTATTGCTCAATCCTTCTTTGATTAAAAGCGCTACTTCTTTCTCTTTTAATGAGAGTTTATTCAAAAGTTCATGATTCGTATGTAACGCTTTTTTTTGAGAAGAAAGCGTTAAAATCATTGTCTGTATAAAATCAGGATACAACCAAACGTTACCATTTTGCACAACACTAATCGCCTCTTTGAGATAGACGGGTGACATATGCACATTGCCATATGCCTTAATGCCATATTTTAACAATGCAGAACCTTGCGCATACGTTGGTTTGGAACTAAGGACCACTGTTCTTAGGAGTGGGTATTTATCACGTATCAGTTCTAAAAAACCTTCAATGCCTTCTTCATTGTATTGCTTATCTTCAACCAATAAAATCACATTTACATGTAAAGAATCCAGCAAGGAGAGCAATGCTTTTTCATAATGACATACACATGTCTTTTCAGAGGGTAAAATCTTTTGCCACGCTTGAGTAATCTCAGGATTGGAAGAGTATAAAATAATCATTTTAGCGCTCCCTTAATGCATTTTGTTTTGCTTTTAAAATGGGCTTCAACAAATAATCAAGAACTGTTTTTTTGCCCGTTAAGATATCTACTGTTGTTGTCATTCCCACCATAAGCTCTAAAGGTTTTTCAGCGGTTCCTAAATGGTTTTTATCGGTTTTAATATGCACCAAATAGTAACTCTCCCCTTTTTCATTGGTAATGGTATCGGCACTAATGAAAACAAGCTTGCCTTTTAAGCCGCCATAAATGGAAAAATCATACGCTGTGAATTTCACCATTGCATCCAACCCTAACCGTAAAAAGGCAACATCGGAGGGTTTTATTTTCGCTTCGATAAGCAACGTATCTTCTGTTGGAACAATCTCTAGGATATCCATACCCGGTTTGACAACCCCTGAGACCGTATTGACAAGAAGCTGTTTAATCGTACCATCCACAGGGGCTCGAACCAATGTTCTTTGCACTCTATCTTCAAGGCTCGTTTGTACTTCTTGAAGTCGCGACATCTCCGCTACGGCTTCATTGAGGTCTTTTTTCGCTTTATTTTGAAAATCAAGCTCCGCGCCTGCTAATTTATTTTTAGCCTCCTGAATGGCAGATTGCACGCGAGGGATAGAGAGTTTAGCAGCATCTAAATCACCTTGAATAGAGCTACTTTGGCGCTTAAGTTGGAGTAGTTCCATCTCAGAAACCAACCCTTTCTGTGTCAAAGGTGCCATAATACCTAGCTCTTTTCTCACAAGGTCATAACTGTTTTGCAGTTGCGCAACTTTTGAGGTTAATTCTTTGAGTTCATTGCTTTTTTGATTTTGCTGTTCTTGCAACACCTGCAATGTCTTTTGAAGCTGCTCTTGGTTCGAATCATATAAGCTTTTTTCATACGCTATCTGACGTTTCATATCTTCATTAGTAGTTTCAATGCCATCAAAGGGTTGCCCACTTGCTTCTGCTGTGAGTCTGAGTGATTTTGCTTTAAGCTCAATATAGCGAAGCCTGCTTTCTCCATACGAGCTCGCAAATCCTTTGTCGTCAATTTTAAGGAGCACTTGTCCTTTTTTAACATGATCCCCCTCTTTGACCATAATTTCAGAAACAATGCCGCCTTCTAAGTTTTGAATGACTTGAAGTTGTTGTGAAGGAATGACTTTGCCCTCTCCGCGCGTCAGCTCATCAATTTCAGCAATACTTGCCCACGCGATTAACCAAAAAATAGCTATCACAATGACCCAAAGCATTCTACGTGAGGAGTTCGGAACTTTTTGTAAAACGGCCTCGCTGAGGCTGGACATAAATGCTAAATCATTTTCATTATAATTGTGTTTCATAGGGATCACACACCTTGTAATTTCGCAATAACGTCTGCTTTTTTGCCATCTAAAAGCACTCGCCCATTATCGATCACGATTAAGCGCTCAACCATATCTAAGAGTGTCATTTTATGCGTCACTAAAAGCGTTGTACGCCCTTGAATACTTGCTTCTAAAAGCTTTTTAATATGATTTTCCGAGGTATTGTCCAAAGAATTGGTTGGTTCATCTAAAAGCATAATAGGCGCATCGACTAAAAAGGCTCTCGAAATAGCGATACTTTGCCTTTGTCCACCTGAAACGCCATCGCCTCGTTCCAAAACGGGCATATCATAGCCTAAAGGATGGCCATTAACAAATTCATCCACGCCGCCCATTTTGGCCGCTTTCAAAATCGTTTCATCATCGACATACGGTGCTTTATAGACGATATTATCACGCACACTGCCTTGAAAAAGTACAACATCTTGAGGCACATATCCAACATTTTTACGTATATCTACAGGATCAATTTGGTTGATATCAATACCATCAATGAGCACAGAACCATCATCGGGAGCATAAAGCCCTAAGATCAGTTTTTCAAGAGTGGTTTTGCCCGAACCGTTCCGTCCTAAAATGCCCACATGTTCACCTGCTTTAATCACAAAAGAGACATTATCCAACGCTTTTTTATTGCTATCAGGATAGGAAAATGTGACATTTTTAAATTCTATTTTTCCCAAAAAGTGCTCGCGTCTAACAAATTTTTTACCATCTGGACGCTCACTGGGAAGTTTCATAATATCATCAATGGCCTTGTACGCGGTACGTGTCTGCTCGAAACTCGCAATCAGTGCAGCCACTTGCCCCATTGGCGCAATCGCACGCGAAGAGAGAATGACCGCGGCGATGAGTCCACCCATCGTCAGTTCCATCTCTTTGATCATATAGACACCCAAAACAACGACAACAATGGTATTGAGTTGAACGAGAAAAGAGGTAATGGTCGTAATAGAGTTGGATAAAATTTTTGATTTTAAGCTTCGTTGCGCAATTTCTCCACTTGCTTCTTCCCATTTCCACTGCGCATGCCCACCTGCGGAGAGCGTTTTGATCGTCTCCATCGCATTGAGGCTTTCAATCAAAATACCATTTTTCACCGCAGACGCCTGATACGTACTTTCAATACTTTCTTGCAACGATTTTTTAATACTCAATGTATAGATCAAAATAGCAATCATCAAGATTAAAGGAACGAAAACCAAATTCCCTGCAATGAAATGTATGGTAATTAAGAAAATAAACGCAAACGGCAAATCAATCAGTGCGGCTAAGGTTGAAGAAGTTAAGAAATTGCGAATAGAATCAAAATCACGCAAATTGCTCGCAAATGAGCCTACGGATTTAGGACGCACTGCCATTTTAAGATCCATCACTTTTTCAAAAATGATTGATGACATAATGACATCACTCTTTTTACCCGCAATTTCAAGAAAATAGGAGCGTAAAAACTTCAACACAATATCTAAGACATACACAACAAAGAGTCCTAATGCTAAAACCCATAACGTTTCAACGGCATTATTAGGAATGACTCTATCATAAACATTCATGGTAAAAAGAGGACTTGCCAAGACAAAAACATTGACCACCAAAGAGGCTAAAATGACATCAAGGTAAATCGATTTGGAACGTTTAAGTGTTCCCCAAAACCAACTTGCGCCATTGTTTTCAAGGATTTGGTTTCGATTGGTATCTGCCACAAACTCTTTTTTGAGTAAAAAGCAGTATCCGATGTACTCTTTTTCAAGCTCTTCGAGCGTCATGATATGCTCGCCCTCAGGAACGTCAGGATGAATCACTTTGACCTGATGTTTTCCCTCATCCACAAAACTCTCTAAAATACACGCGGAGTGATCTTTGAGCATAATAATACAAGGCAAAACTAAAGGAGAGAGATCATGCAAAGGTTTATGTGCAAGTTTGCTGATAAAGCCTGCTCGTTTTGCGGCACGTGAAAAAAGTGATTTGGACCCACCTTTGATGGAGAAGAGTTCAACCGAACCCAGTCCTTTTTCAATCGGCAATCCTGCTACAAGAGCTTCTGCGCTGTAAGGGACGTTATACAGTTTAGTAAAAAGTACCAAACATGACAATAAAGGGTCTTCGGTGTAATAATGAAGCGTTTCTGTCTGCATAGTTATCCTATCAACTTAGGTTCAGCGATGAAACTGCCTTGAATATATTTAACGCCCATTTGTGCCAATTTCTCTTTTTGCTCAGCACTCTCAACATTGGTTGCAATCACTTTAATATCCATACTATCGGTGATAATGCCAAGGGAGCGATTGGCTGAATCAATACCATTTTCACCCAAAAGGTCAATCATATATGACGCTTGCATTTTGATATACGCTGGATTAATCTGCTGAATCGTCTCTAAACTCTCACTATTAATCGCAAAATTATCAATGCCAAATCCATAGCCAAAACTGCGCACATACTTTGAAAATTTCACTAAAATTTCAATAGGCATATCCACAGAGCTTGGCATTTCAAAAAAGAGTTGTTCAATGCCCGTTTTTTTAAATCCTTCGACACTGTCTTCTAGCCATGCCCAATCGTTACTTTGCATAAAAATGTCCTTACCTAGGTTGATACAGACTGCTTTACATGTAAAAAGTTTTTGTGCTAAAACTTCGCGTGCGCGCTGAATGACATAATGGTCTAACTGTGCGCCTAGTTTCAGTTCCATAATCATTGGCATAAAATAACCTGCATTGTGTAGGTGGTTGTTATAATCTTGCAATCGCAAAAAAAGTTCGCTGTGAAAGACATCTGTTGGGGTTTGAATATTCACAACGTTTTGATAGGCTAATTTAAATCGTTTTTGATCCATCGCACTTTTAAGCTCTTGTGTCCAAGCTTCTTTACCCAAAACAAGTTGTTGATCGCCTGCTTGTTCAACAAAAGCATTAATGCTAAATGCCCCTTTTGCTTTTGAGGAAGTTAAGGCAAAATCGGCTTTAGAGAAAAGCTCTTTTGAATCGGATTGTGCAAAATATTTAGCGTAACCGATGTTAATAAAATGCTCTTTGGCATTCAGTTCAAACGTCTGGGTTAAATTTTTAATCATCTCATTGATTTCTTGGCAAAGCAGTTCAAACGCTTCTTGCGATGATGATGGAGCCAACACAGCAAAATCTGTTTCATTCAATTTAGCGCACACATACTCTTTTTGACTCTGTATCGCAGTTTTAATACACGTTGCCATCTCTTTAATAAACTGCTCACTCTTTTGGTACCCTAAAGTATGTTTGAGGCGTTCATAATCATTGAGTGAAATTAAAATCAACGCACCCTGTGCATTTTTAGCTTCGCTTGAGAGGTATTCTTGGAGTTTAATATTAAAATACCGACGGTTAAACATTTTAGTCACGGTATCTTGATAAAGGAGTTCATGGTATTTTTTGACAGCATCGGCCTCTTTTTCAAAAATTTCTTTGACTTTTTTGACCATGCTGTTCATCGCAAACACTACATTTTTAAGCTCTTTGGTGAACGGGATATCGTTTTGAAAGATAAAATCACTCTCCAAAATAGCTTCAGCTTGTTCTTTAACGCGTTTTAGTGGTTGCAAGATAAGTGACAAAATGAGTTGTAGTGCAAAGAAACCGATAATTGAAACACCCGTAAAAATGACCACGACATCTTTAAAAATAGTCCACAATTGACGATACGCATGACCGCTATTGAGTTGAACGGATAAAATACCAAAAGGCGTCCATCCAAGCATGATCTGAGACGTAGCCACAGGAGGAACCACTTTGATGTGTTTCACAAACCACGCAGGAACATCCGCAACAACAACATCTTGCGTTTTTTCTACTAAAATCTTTTTATTCATATCTTCAAGTGTAATTTTTTCATAATATCCGCTGTCAAAAACGGAGTTTATCATTGTTTCAGCCATAGAAGTATCTTCAGGTGATGCAATTGAACTAATCGATAAGCCCAATGAATTTGCTGTATGCAAAGCATCGGTATAGGCTTGTTCTCTGACGTATTCATTTGAACTTTGAAAATTAAACCACATGACACCTGCAAAAATCAGTGTTTGAAATATAGACAAAACAATAATAATCTGTTTAAAAAGCGTCATAATCCTTCTCTCCTAATCTTATCTACCAACTCAAACCATTTTTTGTTTTTTGCCATACCCGAAGGTACAACTTGCCCTAAGCCTTGTTGTTTTGCCAAATAAAGAGCATCACCGTTAAAACTATAAACAGGCGCCAAATCGTTTCTTTGAGTTGCTGGTAAGATTTTAAAATTAATATTATCAAGAACCAGCGGAACCGATGTCGGTGTCTCAAAATACGTTAAAACCATATGCGCTTGTTGATACTTCAGCGCTTTAACATACGTAAAAAAGAGCTTGCTAGTAGGAACTCCTAGCTGTTTTAGCGTAAAATACTTGGCAATAACAAAATCTTCGCAGTCACCTGCCCCTTTGCCGATAAACTCCATGCGTGTCGCCCAATAATCCTTTTGATGCCAAATCTCCTCATCGGAGGCAAAGCGCATTTGATTAAAAAAGGCATTCACTTTGTCGAGTTTTTCAGATTCGGTGGCAGCATGAAGCGAAACCATGAGCGTGTTAAGAGATTCAACCCTTCGCTTCGCTGCGCCACCGTATCTCTTTTCAACTTTAACAAGAACTTCTTGCGTGAAAAATTCTTGTCCCGCATAAAGAGCTAAAGCGATTAATGTTATGACAATAACTATTTTTTTGCGCATTCTTTTTAGCTCTATTCCTCGTTATATAAAATGACTAACTAAAATTCAACACTTTTGCTTGAGCATGTTTGAACATGATACGTTTGCGCGAAATCAGGCTCAAAATAATCTGTCAAGACACCCATATTATCTAATAAACGATATTTAGCATATAAAAGTGTCGCTTCAGCTGTTGCTAGAGCTTGTCTGGCTGAGTAGTACTCACCCTCGGCATCCAGCAAGTTAATCAAATCACGTTTTCCAATTGAAAACTCTTGTTGGTACGCATCCAAGGTTTTTTTACTGTAATCGGTATGTTCTTTTAGAAGTTCAATACGTTTTTGTGTTGATTCATAGCTTTCCCATGAAAATTTAACACTTTCAGTCAATTCGCGCTCAATGTTTCCAAGCGTTTCATTTTCTTTCAGTTTTAAAACACTGTATTTTTCTTTAGTTAAAAGGTCAGAACCCTTATTATATAGGTTGTAACGAAGTTTCAAGAGCGCTGAATATTTTTCCGTTCTACCATTAACGCCATCAAGGTCGTCGCCTCTTGTACCTGCAAGTTCAGCATCAATTTTAGGATAAAATGCTGCTTTGCTTCCTTCAAAGAGAGCATCGGCTAAGAGAACATTGGATTGTTGGACTCTGACAGAAGGATTACATACAAGACTTTTTTCCTTAATTTTGTCAAAGTTGGTGGGGATGGTTGATGCAAAAACAGGTTTGACTAAATCATCGGCATCCAATTTTTGGCCGTATAGTTTTTCAAACGTTGTTACCGCATCTTTATAGTCGTTTTCTTGCGCAATGAGATTGGATTGTGCAAGGGTATATCTGCTGCCTGCTTGTTGTGTCTCAGAAAGTCGTCCAAAACCCGAGTCTGAACGCTCTTTAATTTGTTTAAAAATAGCCTCATGTGTTTTGACATTTTCTTGTGACAACACAAGAAGCTCTTTTTGTTTTAGAAGCATTATGTAAGCATTAACATATTTTAAAATGGTTCTATCTGCCCGTTCAGCCACACCAAATGCAGCGGCATCAAGTCTGTTCTTTTGCTGTTTGATGGTGTTTTCAGTTAAAAAGCCGTTGAAGATATTTTCGGTTAAAACCAAAGATGTTTCATTCATTGAACCATCGACTCTGTCTTGGTTGGTTGATGGACTCTTAACATTTTGGTACCCGTAAGAGCTGACCAAATCAAGTGTTGGGAGATAACCATTTTCCGCAATGTCGTACTCTTTTAATACTCCATTATAAGTTTCTACACTTTCTTTAAATGTTGGATTTGAAGAAAGAATAGATTTAGCCCCTTCCTCTAATGTTAAAGAGAAAGCAACAACTGGAAGGCCGATGACCATTAAAGACAGAACTTTTGCGAGATTCATAATCTCCTCCTTCAAGATAAGCTTGATTAAAGTTGGTGAATACTTAATACCTTCATAATAGCACTTTACTTTTTGTTATTCAAGATAAAGTGAGGATTATAAGTATTATTCCAAAGGCATGTTACAAAACCATTACATGTAGCTTGTATAAAAACAAAAATTAGTTAATAGTTTTTAACTTTACAACAAGAAAGGATAAGTAAATGGCCGTTTCTCATGCCAAAAGACAACAGACTCAAAAATCTTTTATTAACAATGACATGCTATGATTTCATCTCAAAAAAACAGGGAGAAAAGCATGAAATGGTGGCTAATTGGGCTGATGAGTATCACTCTTTTTGCAGCAGACAAATATTATCAATACGGTGATTTAAATGAAAGGTATGATGGCGCTCTTGTTGAAGTCAAAACACAAGCACTCGCAAATGGTATCGGACAGTTTTATTATGATTCAGGAAAATTAAAAGGCGAAACCCCTTTTAAAAATGGTATCAGAGAAGGTATTGGCAAAACGTATTACGATTCAGGAAGGCTCAAAGGAGAGACACCTTTTCATAATGACAAAATTGAAGGCATGAAAAAAGAGTACTATGAATCAGGCACTCTACTCAGTGAAACTCCTTTTGTAAACGACAATGCCGAAGGTCTTGCAAAATTTTACTATACAACAGGAACCTTACAAGGCGAGAGCTTTTTTAAACACAATAGAGCAGACGGCATGACAAAGCTCTACACTAAATCAGGCAAGCTTATTCGAACCATTGAGTTTAAAGAAGGTATTGTCATAAAAGCCTTTGACTATAATGCCTTAGGTGAAGCAAAAGCGATTGATCCAAAACTCGTGAAAGTGGAAGCAGACGAGAATACCACAGCAGAATAATCCTTCGGGATTTTCTGCGTTAATGCGTTTAAATTTTATTCTCGAGCAATAGTGCGTTTATCATAGGATGGAGCATCGTTTCACCGCGAATGGCAAAAAGCCTAATCTCATCAAAATAATAATCCGCCTTACCGTAAAGTCGAATCTCATACGCCCCAAAACCATACCCAATCGGTGATGCAGTAGTTCTAGAGTACCACGCATTTTTAGCCAAAATATAACGCTCTGTATCTTCCGTATAGACCCAAACAGTGATGGAATCTTTCTCTTTTTGGCGGTTCAACCATAAACATAAACATCCAAGGTCATCGAAAAAATAGGTCGTGCCGTCTTCCATAATCGCTTGCGCGGAATTAAATAAAGAGCGAATAGGCGTGCCACACTCACTGCACGCGTACTTTTCAAGGTCTATTTCCAAAGGTTTCTTTTCAGGATTGTAATGACTAAGGACAATTAAGTCCTCTTTAACATCAATGCTCAAGAGCAAAATAACCAAAATTGAGCCTAAAAGGGCAAATGCGAAAACAGACTTCATCATAAAAAGACTCCATTTTGCCAATAGTATTTCAATACATAAAGGCTACAAATGACAACCGTTACACTAAGAAAGAATGAGGAATATTTGAACATGTTGTCATATTTTTTATGGGTGATGACTTCAATAAGAAAAGGACTAATGCCAAAAAAGATTCCTAAAAACAAAGAACCCCAAATGATGTACCCTATATAAAAATACTCTCGTTGGAGCATGCAATAAGGACATTTGTGATTAGGCAGTTCGTAAATGTATGTCCCAAAAAAATAGGTAATGGCATAGTAAGCGACAAACAAAAATAACACATTACATGTAAAACTAATGGAAGCATGTTTGAGATAATTTAGCATCAAAATGACGCCAAAAAGTGCGTAAAAAAGGACTAATAACATCGTTTGCGTATAGCCAAAAGGAAGGCTTGGCGCTTGAAACACTGTGGAACAACAAAAGACGGGAACGGTTAGAGGAATATTGGAAAAATACAAGACCTCTATGACGCCCTCTAAAAGAACACTCGCAAATAAAAGCGTGAAAAGATAGTATTTGTATTTTAAATAGGGAAACGTGATTGACTTTAAATCGAGTTTATTAATAATCAGCCAAATACCAAAGCCGAAAATAATCAGTATTTTAAGCAATAATAGAGGATTGCCATAATGATTAGACCCAACCACACCCGCTGAACACATCGCTCCTGGGACAATGCCTGAGAGCGCATTGAGTGATTGTACAAAGAAGATAAATAAAATTACTTTACACACAACGGCAAAATACAAAATGGTATTAATGAGATAATTTTTTTTCTCTAGGGTATATTGCAATGCAGTGGTTGCATTAAAATCCCAATAGCGTAAAATCTTGACAATATGCACTTGGCTGATTGCCATTAAAACGGCTAAAATCAACTCAATAAAAAGAAAAACTAAAATTTCATTCGATAAAAAGATAGACATTACTGTATCGCCCCATCTTGAATGTGTACATACCTATCGACACAAGCAAGATTATCAAATAACACATCATGGGTTGCGATAATTACGGTTTTATGAAGCGCTTTAAATTTTTGCAATATCTCAATAAATATCAAAGAATTCTCTTTATCCAAATTGGCGGTAGGCTCATCCGCTAAAATGATATTGGGCTCCATAACCATCGCTCGTGCAATAGCACAACGTTGTTTTTCACCACCGCTTAGATTGAGCACTTTTTGCTCTCTTTTATGCTCAATGTTAGCAATACTGAGTGCTTTTTCTATTTTTTGAGCCATTACAACTTCGTTTTCTTGCAGCAAAGCAAGAGGTGCTTTGATGTTTTGGTAAACACTTAACCCACTTAACAGATTAAACGATTGAAAGATAAATCCAATCTCTTGATGTCTGTAGTGTGATGCCATAATATCGGGCAATTTAGCAATGCTCTGCCCATCAACGATAATATCGCCATCACTGGGTTTACTAAGTGCGCCAAGGAGTGAAAGCAAAGTACTCTTACCACTGCCACTGACCCCTTTTAAAATGATAATTTCACCATCGTCTATCTCTAAATTAATATTTTTAAGCGCATAGAATTCATTGGGTTGGTTTTGATTATAGACCTTATTGAGGTTTTGAATGACTATTTTTTTCATTATTTAATGGCCTCACTCATATCGCTGATGGCTATTTTCCAAGACGGGATGATGACAAATGCTAAAAAGGGGATGACCCCAAAAATGAAAATCAAAAATAACACATTAACATCCACAACAGGTGTCAAAGAGATGGTATTGGTAAACATACTACCTAAAAATATCTCCCGCAATAAAGGCGCATTGAAGAAGAACACATAGACATACGCACACGCGATTCCGAGTAAATACGCACTCAGTGCTACGACAAAATTTTGAATGAACTTCAAAGCGATAATATCTTTAATACAAAAACCTATGCTTCGTAAAATGGCTATCTCTTTTTTCTTTTCACCATACACAAGGCTAATTTGGTTTTTGAGCAAAATGAAGAAAGAGACCATAGAAACCACATACATCACCATAAAAATACCGCCTTTATAGTAAAAAATATGCTGATACTCTGCTCGTATATCTTCTTTTGTCGTGGCTTTCATGCTCGGATACAGCTCAACGATTTTAAGAGCAATTTGCCCTACTTCATTGTTGTTAGGAACAGTAACATACATTTTGGAGTATTCATTATTTTTAAGCCCTAACACTCTTCGTGCCGTTAAATGATGCAGATATATGACATCGTTTGAAATGATAGTGGACGTTTTGGGGGCGACCTGTGTGATATGCATCTTAATGATGCCATTTTCTGTAATAAAATGAAATTGGTCTTCATAATACAGCTCGCTCATCGCCTTTTTCACACCTTGTCCTACCATCATTTCGTTTCGTTTCAGTGTGTCATTGGTTAAAACGTGAAAATAAAGACGTTGTTGCGCAAAATAGTAGTATCCATCAATCGCACCTTCTACTTTGCTCACACCCGCGATTCTGGAGATTTCATCCATTTGGTCTTCATCCACTAAAAACGCTTTGCCCGCTCTGGTATCTTCTACGACAATATCAGGCTGAGAAGCGATGCTTTGCAGGATGTCAAATTCCAAAGAGTGTGAGATAAACAAAACGGAACTTAAAATAAAAACGATAAACGAAAAAATCAAAAAACTAAAGAAGTGGTCTGCACGGTCTTTTAGCAGTAAAATAATGGCGTAATCAATAAAATTTTTAGTGAACATAAACAAACCTTTTATATTCAACCATGCGAAAAGCAAGTGATGGTTCGTTCACTTTGACTTCGGCGGAAAGTGAACGAATCTCTTGCACCTTTTGCGCTTGGTCGTAGTGGGCATGATGCAATGCCAAAACACTATAAATGAAGGCAAAAAAAGCAATGAGCGAATAGATGAGTCTCATAAGTTTTGCACAAGCGCTGTGTCGATTTCATCAAAGGCAACCACTTTTTGACCATTGTGGTCGCGTGCGAAGGTTAAGGCATCTTGTTCTGTCGAAAAAGGAATCAATTCATTCCCCATCGGACCATAAACGTTAGAGCCCATCACATAAAAAGCTTTTTGCGCTTCCAGCTTTTGGATTTTGTAATAATCGGTGACATAGACTTTGTCAAAATGATTTCGCTCGACAATAATGTACTTCATCAAATCTTTGACGCCATCAAAATAGAAATTTTTACCATTGATTTCAATCATGGCCGCCCACTGAGGATTTTTAGCGACAAACATACCGCAAACAGGGCATTTAGCGTCTTTTGGAACGTCTATTTTTGAAGCCATTTTTAACGGAGTGTTCGTTCTTCCTTTATCCCACAGATAGATGGCAACGGCTTGGTACTGGCCTTCGGTATCTAATTGGCAGGATTCTTTTAAAGATGCTTTCAAATCGGCAATGGTTTGAAAGGAGGCAACGTTGATTTTATCGCAAGCCTCTTCGTACATTTTTTGACCCATTTTATACATGCCCTTCTCTTTTTTAGCTTGTATCATGGCAACATCATTTTTAAAGTCTTCACCCGCCATCGCATACGCTTCTTCAAAAGAGACAACCTTACCTCCGTTTTGAACCGCAAAATCATTGGCATCTTCCTTGTTTGCAAAGGCATATTTACTTTTCATACTCATGGTTCCAGGTTGGTTACTGCCTACGACATAAAAGGCTGTTTTGGCATCAACGAATAAAAGCGTTTTGGTATCAACCACTTTGGCATCATCTGGCACAACACCTTTGGTGGATTCAAACAAACAATGCAACGAACAATACTGATGGTTCGCATGCGTATGATTGGTCTTGTAAAATTTTGCTAAATCCATCCCGCAGTTAGGACAATACGCTTTGGCATCTCCTTTTTGAATCAAAATCGCTTTCTCTTTTGGGACACTTTGAAACATCTCTGCATTTAAAATACTGAGCATACTCAGTGCTATCAAAATCAATCGTACTATCATGGTTTCTCCTTTTACATGTAAATCTATTTTTGTGTGATCGTATCAAGCAATTTAACGTTATCACAACTAATGCTCAAGCCCTTATCACAGCTTTTTTGAAAGAGGTCATGTGCTTTTTGATTATCCGCATTGACGCCTTTGCCTTCCGCATATAAAATGGCAAGATTGTTGCACCCTTTTGCGTATCCAACATCACAAGCGATTTCATAAAATGAGCTTGCTTTTTTATAGTCTTGTTTAACGCCTTTACCTTCAGCATATAAAAAGCCTAAATTGTCGCATCCCGTACCATCTTTTCCATCGCACGCTTTTTGATACAGTTCGCTGGCTTTTTTATAATCTTTTGCAACGCCTTTGCCTTCAACATATAAAAAACCAAGATTGCTACAACCGACTAAATCATCACTCTTACAGGCTTTTTGGTATAGCTCACTGGCTTTCTTATAATCTTGAACAAACCCTTTGCCATCAGCGTATAGCAACCCTAAATTATTGCATCCTGTGCCATCATCATCGTCACACGCTTTTTGATACAATGCTCCCGCTTTGGTATAATCTTGCGTTACCCCTTTCCCTTCGGCATACAAAAGTCCTAAGTTATAACAGGCCGATGAAAAATTGTTGTCGCACGCTTTTTGATAAAGCTGAATTGCTTTTTCATAGTTTTTTTCCACTCTACCCGTGCCTTCTGCGTATAAGACACCTAAGTTATAACAACCAGAGGCTTTGCCATCATTGCACGCTTTATCGTAAATTTCGACCAATTTTTTGTGATCACCTTTTTCTTGTGCATCGATGCCTTCTTTAATGAACCCCGCATGCGCTAAACCCACACACACCATGAGCATCAAAAGTTCTTTTTTCATATCTGTCCTTTATTCTGTTGTATCGCTTTGCAAGGTTGTTTTTGGAGTGTTGCGATTTTGTAGATAATCACGCCAAAAAAGATGATCGTGCATAATGAAAAGAGTAACACTGTCTCTTTGGTAATCACAAAAGCAACAATTAAAACCGATAGCAACGTGGGAACCTCATTGTACGCTCTAAAAAACTGACCATTGTGGAAACACTCATTCTTTTCAAGCTTCACTCTGTAATATTCCATACTAAAGCTATACAATGTTAAAAAGACCAAAACATAAAGCTTGGTATGCATCCAAGGCTGTGTGAGAAGATAGGAGTTGATAGACAATAAAAGCGCGCCACTGATAATCGTCGCCCAAAACGAAGGCAAACCAATGTATTTATAAAGCTTATATTCTTGCACTTTCACCACTTCCACAAATCCCGCATTATCCATATGTTCGACGTGGTAGACAAACAATCTGGGCAAATAAAACATCACTGCCATCCATGACATAAACGCCATCACATGGAATCCTAGGATGTAGCTATAATATTCCATTCATTATCCTTCTATCATTTTAAATAGGTTTAACATCTCTGCCGCGATACGCAAAAGCGCATAAGGCAACAATGAATGCAACCGCATAGTAAACAAAAACCGGCAAACTAGGATGCTCACCCGAAGCGGCGTAAGAGTGCATTCCCGTGAGGTAAAAATTCACGCCAAAATAGGTCATTAAGATGGATGAAAACCCTATCAGCGAGGCAACGCTAAAGGCATAAATCGTATTGAGTTTTGGAATAAATCTTACATGTAAAACCAATGCATACACGATGATAGAAACAAAAGACCATGTCTCTTTTGGGTCCCATCCCCAATACCTTCCCCACGATTCATTCGCCCAAATACCGCCAAAAAAGTTCCCCACAGTAAGCATCGCCAAACCGATAATCAGGCTCATCTCATTGATGGCGGTTAATTGTCTGATTTGCACATTGATACGTTCACGATTACTTCTATTTTTAACGAGCATCAAGGACAACGTGATGAAGCCTAAGAGAGCACCTAAGCCTAAAAATCCATAACTTGCGGTAATCACAGAGACATGAATCGTCAGCCAATACGATTTTAATACGGGCACAAGATTGGTAATTTGAGGATTGATGAAACTCAGATGAGCCACAAGCATCACAATACCCGCTAAAATAGAGGCAGCCGAAAGCGCTAAGGTTGATTTTCTAAACACCACAATGCCAGCAAGTCCTGCTGACCAACCAATGTAAATGAGCGACTCATACGAATCACTCCAAGGTGCGTGCCCTGAGATATACCACCTAAGCGCCAAACCAAACGTATGCGCACTAAAACAGACAACAAACGCATAGAAGATGATGCGTTGTATCAAAGGATTATTTTGGTTTAAAAAGATGAATAGCATCGCAACACAAAGCGCGATAAGACCTAAAATAAGATAACCTGAAATCAACTTTTGAAACACGCCAAGATGATTGTAAAGGACTTCAGCCTTAATGCGAGCTTCACTTGGCAAAATCTCTTTGCTATAACGGCGCTGATTTTCTTTGAGTTGTTCAAGAGCTGTGGTGGCATTGCTCCATTGATTATTGGCGATGCCTTCTTGCAATCCTACAAGGTATTGATTCACCAGTCGTTTCGTTTCATTCACGACAAACGGATTATTAAATGCTTCATTCGGATCAACCCATTTTTTATCGGGGTCTTCTGGAATGGGAATAAATTTAAAAAAGACACCTTTAAATGTTAGATAAGCGATATTGAGTTTCTCATCAAACTTAATAATGTCATTATCGAACGTATCGCGTTTTGACTGGGCTTTTTGGTTTGCGGCATTGACCTGTTTTGCCAATTTATAATATCCTGCTTCATCAAATATCTCCGCAAACGAGACATACTCTGTTTGTGCATTTACATGTAAAACTTTTTTAATCTCAGCGTTACCAAGCTTGATGATTTTCATTTGCTCCCAAAGAGAAGGGTTGGTAACCATACCCAAAATTATTTGTTCGGGAGTTAAGCCATACAAAGAGCTTTTTCCGGAGAGTTTATTGACGATATCAATAGCTTCGGTGCTAATGGGTTTCACTCGCCCCATATAATCTTGCACCAAAAGCGCACTAAAAGCGTGATTGGCATGTTCGGATGAATTGAGTTTAAACGTTTTTAAGTAACTTTCATTATCGGCTTTTAACAATGAGGTACTTAAAAAAAGTACTGGCAAAAGAAGCATCATGCTATTCTTTTGCAAAAATGATTTTAAGCGTAAAAAGCGACTTCCTTTGGTAAAGAAATTAAGCAAGAATCCAACGCATAGTAAAAAATAACCAAGATACGTAGGCCATTTACCAGGGTCTTTATTCACTTCCAAAATTGTTCCTTTTTCATCGGTGTCATAAGAGGATTGAAAAAATTTGTACCCTTTATAATTCAAAGGATGGTTCATAAAAATACGATACGGAAGTTTAGTAGCTGCAGTATTATCCAGTACTTCAATATCGCTCGCATACGAAGAGGGGCTCATAGAACCTGCGTATCGTTCCAATTGAAAATCAATGAGTTTCAGTGAAAAAGGCAGTTCAATAACTTTAGAACCCCATGAAAGCGCAACCATAAGATTATCAAACTGCACTTCGGTGGGAGCGTTTATCCACCCTGAACCGCCTTCTATCATCACACGCTTAGTTATATTATCGTACGTTACATTGGCATACACGGTACTGGCATTTCCTTTGGGACTTGCACGGTAACCTTGATATTCAACGACAAGGCTTTTACCTTTGAGAGTTTCTCGATATTTAAAATGGTTATTGCCAATTTGTCCCAATGAAAGCGGATATTCAAAGACTTGGCTGTCTGTTTTGATTTGAAAATAAGGTTTAACCCCTATCATCTCGTTTTCACTCATACCTTCCCTGATATGAATGACCCCTTCGTATCCAAAATAGCGTGTCATACCAGCACCAATCAAAATAACCACAAAAGCAAGATGCACGATAAAAGCACCTTTTTTATACCACATCTTGCTTTTATACATCACCCCTATCATAGAAAGAGTGAGAGCAACCATAACCACTTCATACCAAAAGGCATCATATATGAGCACTCGCGCGGTTTGCACATCATAGGTGCTCTCCACAAACGTAGCAACCCCAGCTGCCGCGCCCAAAATAAAAAGCATCACAATAATAAACGGATACGAAAAGAAACCTTTTGCCAAAAGAGATATCAACTTCACACTAAAGCCTTTTTAATAAGATTTGGCACTCTTACACACTAAATGTTTGTCCTGCATAGATAATAAACATCCTTAAACATAAAACGCCTACAATACTTGCTACACCAGAGAGATAAAACGCCATTTTTGATGATGCGATTTGTTTTCCCAAAAGAAAATTCAACACCAAAGGGATACCAAAACCAACTCCCATAACGCCCATCCAAAACAAGGACGAAAATGCACCACTTTGAAAAGCCACCACGGTTGATTTTTGGAATTCATTACCGACTAAAAGTGAAACGAACAACATAAAAATAAACAGTATTTCAGTTGCCATAATAGGCCATTCAATCGTATGCAATGTTTTCATATCTGAAGAGTGGGTATCTTCTTTGAAAAACAACGAAGCGACAACACTGGCACTCGCGGTTCCTGCTGAAAGTCCCGAAGCAACAAACAACGCAGGTAAAATGGCTGTATTTAAAATAGGAAAGCGAACCAATACTGAAATCAAAAATCCTGTATAGGCACAGACAACAACCGCAAATAAAACACACAAGACTTCAATCAACGGTCTGATTTTTTTCAAAATACCCATAATGGCAACAAAATAATCACGCAATTTTTGTTGAGGAAGATAGCGTAGAATTTCATTTTCAAACAGATAAAGACATAAAACCAATGTCAAAGGGATATAAATAGAAAGTGCTAAAACACCAATGGACATGACCGATGTGAAATTATAATGAATGAGAATTTTCCAAAAATATAAAGGCTTATCCAGATCCCCAACCAAGAACACCATTCCAAAAACAATTGTGATAAAAGCAACTAATGAAGCCGCTTTAAGTAAAGGCGTGTCTTCTTTTTGTTTTTTATAATAACGAATAAATAATGCTACGATAATAGCACCACCTGAAATACCCGCAAGCAATAAATAGACTGCAATCGGCCATCCCCACTCAACGCCATGAGAAAATCCAATGGTAAATGTAATTTCATTATTCATCATCATACTCCTAACTTAACAATCGGTATGTAACGTAGACTTGGCTTCGTTCCATACGTTGGTTTCATACGTACCGCATCTTTTACATGTAAAAGTTGATTGATGTACGAATTCTCATCATTCAAGTCGCCAAAAACAAGCGCTTTGTATTTACACGCTTCCACACAAGCGGGTTCGTGCCCTTTGGCTAAATTGGTATTAAGACAGAAATTGCAATTTTCTGCCGACTTTGTTTCATGGTTGATAAAACGCACATCATATGGACACGCGACGATACAATATTTACAGGCGATACAATCATCCGCATTCATCGTGACGATATTGGTAAGGCTATCGCGATGACAGGCTTGTGTAGGACAAACATTCACACAAGGTGCATCTTCGCACTGTTGGCATGACACACGTACATATCGCTTTTCCAATGGTGTATTTGGATCCGTTTTATTTTGAACAAACAATCGTGCCTGCCCTTGTGGCACAGAGTTTGTCTTACGGCATGCAATCTCACAATCGGTACAGCCTACACACTTATTTTGGTCAAAAATCATCCCATAGTGTGGTTTTTGCTTTGGTTGCTCTTTTGCCACTTCCAAACTATACCCGACGGTTGTCAGTGTAAAAGAGCTTAACCCCAAGTACTTTAGAAAATCTCTTCTTTTACTATCATTCTCCATAATCTCCTCCAATTTGATTCATTAACACGACCTAACCTAGACTACCTACAACTTCTTCTTTTCAACGTTCATCATCTCTTTTTTATCTTCTTCGCTAAGCGGTTTTGCGCTGTTAGCAAGTTCCCCTGGTTTCATTACTTTTTGCAATTCAATTTCAAAAACCACCGTTGAGCCCGCTGGAATTTCGTTCATATCCATATTTCCATAGGCAAGTTCACTTGGAATCACTAATTTAAATTTTGAGCCTTCATTCATCAGCATTAATCCCTCTTGTAAACCATCAATAATGTTTATCATCGAAAGATGTGCGGGTGATTTTCTAGCATACGTATCATCAAACACTTTGCCATCAATTAAATAGGCTTTGTAATTCATGACAACAATGCTCTCTTTCTTAGGTTTTTCACCTTTGCCTGCACTGATGATTTCATACTGTAAGCCCGACTTTGTTGTCACAACATTCTTATTTTTTGCATTATTTAACATATATTTTTTGCCCGCATCAAGATTTTGATTTAAAGATTTTTGAAATTTATCTTGAGAGACTTTATTTAAAACTTCTGCTCGATTATTTAAATTTGTGATGACCTCTTCATCACTGAGTTTTTTCTGTTTTTTTAATGCGTCGATAAACCCATCAATGACAGCATCAACATCCACTTTGGCGCCCATTTGTGTTTGTTCAAAGAGTTGATTAGAGATATAACTTCCTGTTGATGCACCTATACTGTATGACTCTTTTTGTACTTGTGTTTTTAGCTCACCAGCAAATCCTTGAGAGACCAAACAAATAAATACAAATAATCCTGCTGATATTTTTCCACTTCTCATCTTCATACCCTTTTCTTGATATAAACGGGCTATGAAACCATAGCCCGCTTTAAAGTCACACTCTAAAAAGTGCGACACCGTTATTTCACATTTTTACCAACAATACGTTGTGCTTCATTGATATACTCAACTGCCGCATCAATTCTTTGTTTGGTGTATTTAAATCCGTGCATACCCCATGAACCATCTTTTTCAAGAAGATCCACTGTCTCTTGTGCTTTTTCAATCAACTCATAGACTCTTGTTTTGTCTGATGGAGAGAGTTTTTTGACTTCAAGCATTGCGTAAAGACCTTGGATACCCACTTTAACCTGTGTATATTTCTCTTTGACAGGTGTTTGCCATCCCATAACCTCATCGTAAACTTGTTTTTGGTCTTTGAAGTGTAGGGTCTCTTTAAGTTCAGATTGAACAATACTATGACAGCCTTTGGTATCAATTTGATCTTTATCCGCCCAGCTTGTACGTCCACATGACCACATTAAGTCTACAAAGTTATGACCTTTATCGTCACGCTCAAAATGCCAATCTTTCGCATCTCTTGGGTCTTTTGAGGTTGAACCAGCTACCAAGGTTTTGCGTTTTGGATCCACAAGAATTTTCCAAATATGAGATCTTCTTTGTGTATCAAAACCTGCATGGTCTTGGAATTGTGTTGCGTAGAAGTTTTCACAGCTCATCATGTATGGCATGTGACAGCTTGCACAACTGTTTTTACTGTGAGTGTCTGCTTTAGAAGCGATGTATGCAGCCTCTTTATGGCAATCTCCACAGTTCTTTTTGAGTTTTGGTTTCGTATAGAGTGAACTTAAATAGCCTTGGTCAGGATTGTAATTGACGGTACCTTTAAGGTCTTTTTCACCTGTAACTGGCCCTGTAACATCATGAGGGTCATGACAGGTTGTACAACGCATACCTTTGTCATAGTGTGCTGTAAAGTAACTTTGCGCACCTTCAGTACCACAACCAGGTCCCATGGATTTGAATTTTGAACTCAAAGCAAGGTCAGGTTTACCAGGGATGTTTTTAGCAAGGTCTGGACTATAAGAGAAACGTTGGTGACAACGTTCACAGTTAGAGATAAGGAGTCCTGAACCACCTTCTAAGTGACCACCAGCGCCATGACACTCTTCACATGAAACACCTTTTGAAATGGTGTGTTTTTGAAGCTCTTTAGCATTACCAAGCGCTTTGTAAAATTCGTCTTTAGATTTAAAGTCAAATTTCCAAGGATGGCAGACTTCACAATACGATGTTGAAGCTTGAAAAGACATCGCTTTTTTGTAGGTTGCCGCATAGGAAGCAAGACCTCTTACATAACCGCCATTGGCACCGTAATCTTCCAATGTAACAGGGAATTCTGGTACATATTGTTTGATTTTTTTAGCTACTTCTGGTGTTAAGTTAAGTGCCCACGTGCGTTGGAATTGGTTTGCACCTGCTGTAATTTTGCCTGTTCCATTTTTAAGAAGACCACCTTCAACATGGTAGGTTCCACGAAGTAACCATGCATCAAAGAAACCCATTTTTGTTCTTAAATGCCCAATCGTACAATAAATGACGTCAGGAGTGATTCCTTGTGGTAAAATAGATGCTGTATCGCTTGAGAATACCGGTTCAGTCAATTTATTATTGACTTCTGGATGTTCACCTGGGAAGCGTACTGTTGTTGAGTGTCGTGACCTGCTCCAAGTCTCATATTGTGCAACATGGCACTCACCGCATTTTTCTGGTCCAATAAATTTGTTAGGATAGCTTAGAGTTGATCCTCTTGCGACCCTATACATCATTGAGCTTACACCGTCTCCACCACTGCGTTTTGTGGCTTTTGAAAAATCTTTACCGTGTCCTTCTTCAATCCATTCATGTCCACGATCTCCGACGACGAGTTTGCCAACGGTTTGCCCACCATATTTTGTAAAAATAGGATGGTTTTTAAAGAGCCAGTCATACATCTCCTGCTCTTCAACGACATAGTCTTGCAACGAGGTAACGCCCCTGCTCTCCTTCGTTCCCTTAGGATGAGCAATAATCTCTCGTGCTTCATTACTCATTTGCATACCGCCCATTCCCTCAGCACTAGCGCCGATAGAAAAAAGGCTTATACCCATGAATAAACCAAGTAACAACTTGTCCCAATTTTTCATGTATCCTCCTTTGAAAAATTGAAACTTAAATCAACTAATCTTTTTTTAACACGCTCAACGAGATGTATTAAAAAAACGATTAAGCCATTCAAGCCTCAAAAGCCATTCTAGCCTCAAAGAGAATGCTAACAAGAAAAAAGGGGGGAAAAGGGGGAAGTATTAAATATGTATTAAATGAAATAACTAAAATATAATTGTAAACATAACGCCATCGGGTATATTTTCAACATAAATTTTGCCATCGTTCTTTTCTACAATCATTTGGCTCATGTACAATCCTAGCCCACTACTGGACTCTTTGGTTGTAAAATACGGGTCAAACACTTTCTCAATAATGGCTTCTTCCATACAGCCGGCATTATTTTCAATCGTAATCACAGGAACATCATTTTGTAATAAGGCTGTAATCGTAATGTTTCTATTGGAAACATGATTGACGATAAAAGCTTCTTTCGCATTGTTGATAATATTGATGAGCACTTGGATAATTTCATTCGGAAATCCCACGCGGGTAAAGTCGTTAAGGATATTTACATGTAACGCTATCGTGTATTTTTCCAAAGAAGCACTGAGCAATTTTTTTGCTTGGTGAATTACTTCATGTGCCGTAAACTCTTTTTTGTGTTTATTGGGTATAAAAAAGTTTTTAAAGTCATCAATCGTGCTTGACATAAACTGAATTTGCTCATTCGCCTCTTGAATTTTACGGTTCAATTTTTCTTTGGTGAGCATATCCCGTTCATTGTGTAACTCTAAATTAATTAAGATAGTCGATACCTGCGCCAAAGGTTGCCGCCATTGGTGCGATATATTGCCAATCATCTCACCCATAGACGCCAAACGATTTTGACTCATCATCAGCATATCGTTCTTTTCTTTAAGGCGCATATCTTTTTTGTAAATTTTATAGATCAAAATAATGAAGACAATGAACACAACCAACATCGCAAGTCCGCCCACGACAAACTCTTCAACATGGTATTTAATAATGCTCATGACAGGAATTTTAAGGGTCAGCATTCCCATAATATCGCCGACATGGTTTTTAAAGTCACTCATGTTTTTGTATTTATCCATCATTTTCGGCGGTGCTTTGGAAGGCTCCGTATGGCACTCTAAACACGAAGGGTTATTTTGACTAATGGGAAGTCCTACAAAAAAATAGGCTTTATTGCGCTCAGAAATAATGGAAGCATACTCTTTGCGTTCACCATTACGAAATTGATCTAAAATACCTAATTCAAACTCATTTCCAAGATGCTCAGGATTTAAAGGACTGAGTGCCACCAGTTTATAATGGTAGTTAATATTTTTTTTTGCCAATTGAATCTTATAGACTTGCTCGGTGATAAAAGACGATGAAAGTAATTTTGAGTCAAAAAAATCGTTATCGAGTTTATTTTCTTCTTTGAGTTTTTTAATGAGAGGACGTTGAACACTGTCAATATAATCGCGCATTGCATTCATCGTATCTAGAATAAAAACAGCCTCTTGACGAGCATCTTTGAGGGCTAACTCACGGTAAAAATAGAAAAAAAGTACGGTTAAAATCGTATACAAAACGACAAAAAGTGAGATAATCACTCTAAGGCTATATTTCACAGATATACCCTACCCCATACAAATTTTTGATGCATTGGTTGTCTATTTTTTTCCGCAAGTCTTTAATGATTGATTTTAAAGCCTCTTTGCTAGGTTGCTCAAACTCCCACATGTAATCGAAAAGTTGCTCGTACGTTATGGTTTGATTGCATCGCTTTAAAAAATACTCTAAAAGCCTGCTTTCACTTTTAGACAGATGCACAATAGTATCGTGTGCCGAAATGGTTTTTCGACAAAAATCATAGGAGAATTCAGGGGTTAATTGATACGTCGGGTTATGGTCCACTAACTCCAGCGCAACATCTTCTAAGGCTTTGGTCAGTGTATTTTTGTCATATGGTTTTGTCAAATAACGGGTGATTTTAAGCTCAATGGCACGCCATAAGTACTCTTGTTCGGTATGCGCTGAGAGAATAATAATCGGAATTTTTTTATTGGTCTGACGAATTTTTTTGACCACTTCTAAGCCATCTAAATGCGGAATGGAAATATCAAGCATCAGAACATCGTACACATTGCATAAGGCTTCATCGAGTGCTTCTAATCCATCTTGGACACCAACGACTTTGCCAAAAAACAGCTCCAATGACTCAACAATATTCGATAAAATACCCTCTTCATCTTCAACACATAACACTTTTTTATCGGATAAAATATTTAAAAGATTGCATTCGCTCATTTGAGATTCTTTTCCATACATTATAAATTTTACTGATACTTCATTGGGGTTCTACTCAACCATAAAACCTCATCCATTGGCGGAAAATCCTAGCGCATAAAAGCTTATAAAAATATTTCTCTTAATTTTGTTAATTAATTTTACAAGTTTAAGTTCGTCTCTTATTTTGGAATCGTAATGGTAAAACAAGCGCCATTTTGTCTGTTTTCAACACTAAGTGTTCCTTTAAATCGGTTGGTAATGATATCTTGACAAATAAACAACCCAACCCCAGCACTTTCCTGTTTTGTGGTGATATTAAATTCAAAAATTCGCTCAACAGGCGTAATTTTTATACCGCCTGCATTATCTTGAATCGTAATAATGCACGTTTGGTCGTTCTCGTAAACGCCAATATCAATAGAAGGATGCGAATGGTTCATAGCATCAAATTGGTCTTTCGCATTGAGTAAGATATTGAGTAAAACTTGTATAAATTCATTGGGGTTACCCAGCAACAAAGATTGTGCTGTGCCATGAAAATTGAGTTGTATTGAAGAATTTTGAAACGAATACGCCAACATTTTTTGAATAGCCTCCAACTCTTCGCTCACATAAAATTGCCTTTTCGTCGCATACGATTTGAGTAAAAAGTTATAGAACGTATCTATCGTTTCGGAGAGATGCTTTAACACTTCAAAGCTGGTATCCAATGACGTGATAAGACTTTTTCTTTTGATTCTTCGCTCAAGTATAAGGCTGCCCTTCATATTGGTCAAAATAGCACCTAATGCATTTAAGGGTTGCTTCCATTGATGGGCAATATTACCAATTGTCCGCCCAATCGAGATGTAGCGTGATTGATAAATACGCTCTTTTTCTGTCTCTAAAATATGCGTTTTCATCAATTTATATTCTGATTTAATAAGCTTTATTTTTAAGATTAGCATACATGTAAAAATCAGCATTTGCCACAAACTACCCCATAAGAGAACATTTGTGCCCATACTTGGAACTTCAATGACGCCTAATTGCATCAACCAAAAAAGAAGTGTCCCGCAATAAAAACCTAAAACCCCAATGAGATACCATTTGACAAAATTCACCTTTTTAAACAGTGCAAAAAATCCTAAAAAAAGAGTGTACGCAAGTATCGTCATCCCTGTAAAGCATGCAATCATTTGCAATGGACTTTGAACGGCAAGAAAAAAAAATGTAAACATCGCGATAAAACATAAAATATAAGTAACCCTCGTCAAAAATGTGCATAAAAGATGTATATCTAAAAAATAAAGAGTGAACAGTAAAAAAGCAATATGCACCCCTTGCGTACTTAGAATTTTAATCACGCCATTGAGCCATAAAAACTCCTGCACAAGCCAAAATGTATAATGATGAATATACATAATAAACATCCATAAAGAGACTAAATAGAGCGTATAAAATAGATATTCTTTGGCTTTTAAAACAAGGTAAAGCATGAAATTGAAACACAATAAAATAAATAAACATCCTGTAAAAAATGCGATAAAAACGATGGAGGGAAGTTTGCGATAATCCAACTCCGATTCTGTTGCTATTTTCATGGCAAGCATCACGGGTCTATCGGAAGTAATTTTAAATAAATACAGCAAGGGCTCATCTGCTTTTATCAGCGCAAAGCGTACAAATAAATGCTTGACTTCTCTTTCGTTTATTCTGATAGAACTACCATTTTGCGAGCTGTGTATCAGACTATTCTTTTTAAAAACGAAACAATCCACATGGCTTAATTGATTATATTGAAATTCAATAAAGGATTGGACTTCCTCTTGATTTTTGATGGTTAATGCAACCCAGTATGTGGCATGACTTACGCCAAAACTTTTTACATGTAAAGGTAGCGTCTCGAATTTATTTTGATTTAACAAAGCGTAGGCTTCATTATAATCAAGGTGCTGTGTATCTTTGAAGACTTTAGGAACTCCGATCAGTTCCAATGCATCAAGTGATTTTGAAATATGGAGGGATTCGGTGCAGAACAATAAATTGTGAAAAAGAATTAGGAAAAAAACAAAATACCTCATTTGATTTTATCCTGAAATTAATAGTGACGGAATATCCCTACCTCCTTTGTGTTTTTTGATAAATGCATCATCAAGATTTATGCGGTATCCAACGCCTCGTATCGACACAATAATAGTATTGCCAAGTTTGCGACGTATCCTTAAGACAAGATTTTTGACAGCAGACCTGCATTGTAGTTCATAGTTCCATAGCTTCGCTTCAATCGCTTCGGTTGAAAGTGTTTTTTGATGATTTTCCAAAAGAAATTCAATGAGTTCCAGCTCTTTACTTCCCAAGGTTTGTAGTATCTCGTCACGATAAAACTCTTTGGTATCACGATTAAAGACTAAATGAGAATTAAAAATAATTAAGTTAGGTGTTGTTTGTGTTCTTTTAATCGCTTGCGATAATTTATTGACCAACAATGTAAACTCAATGGGTTTAATCAAATACCCATCTATCGCTAAATTTGCCGCGCTTAAAAGCATGTTTTTATCATCGAAACTTGTAAGAATAATAATAGGTATGGTGTAATCTATTTGGCGGATTTGGCGTGTTAGTTTGATGCCATCTTTTTTAGGCATTTTTATATCAGTTAAAATAATATCAGGATGTTCATCTTCATATATATTATAAGCTTCTTCTCCATCTTTAGCACAATATACTTTATCAAACAGCATTTTAAGCGTATTGGTAATTTGTACTCTCGTCATTGAATCATCTTCAACAAATAAAATGCGTTTACTTTTCAAAACCAAAAGGCTACTACTGTTCAAATTAGGTCCTTAAAGCAAAATTAAGAGGTAATTATAGGAGGAAGGAATTAAATTATACCATACGTAGGTCACGTTAAAGTCATATTATAAGCCTCTATTTGTGACTTAGAACATCTAATTTTACATGTAAAATTCTCATAACCCAAATTGCTCATCAAAATATCGTTAAATAGATGTTTTACTCTCTTCTTTTATTTCAAAACATTTTACAAACGATTTGAGTGATAGATCAACAACATATGGAGGGATAACATGACAATTGGGAAGCAACTTACTGTAATGCTAGCAATCGCAATAGGCGGAGCATTAACTATTTTTGGTATCAGTTTAACCAAACTTGATAAAGTCTATGAAGAAACAAATTATGTTACGATTAACTCCTTACCCAGTGTATTATCGCTCAATCACGCTATGCTTTATGGTTTGCGCTTACGTTTAATCATGTGGGAGCATATCACGCAAGAAGATAAAGCAACCAATGATAAATCGAAAGAAGGCATTTTAAAAACATTACAAGACCTTGAAAACGAACTAAAGCACTATGGAACAATGGTTTCGGATGAGGAAGATAAGGCATTACTCTTAAAAGATACCGAAGCTTTGGGGAAATTTAAGACTTTAGCCATAAATACGCTAAATCAATCAGAAAATGGACAGAAAAAAGAAGCATCCATCGCTTTTAATCAAGCACGCTCCACCATGAAAATCTTAACTTCTGCACTTGATACACACATGCAATATAATCTGCAAATTGCAGAAAAAATGGCAGCAAAAGCGGAGCAAGAGAAAAAATCAGCCAATACCCAAATTATTTTAGTCGTTCTTTTAGTCATTGGCGCAACACTCATACTGAGTTTTCTGATTCGCCGAAATATCATGCAAGGTGTCCATCTTATTCGTGATAGTATTACCCAATTTGTTAAAGATAAAGAGCTAAAATTTCGCATTGGCTATACAAAAAGAAATGAAATCCAAGAGATTGTCAATAGTTTTAATGATTTAGTCAATACTTTAGAGCAGACCATTATGGATGCAAAAAACTCTTCCAATGAAAATGCTTCTGTCTCACACGAGCTTAGTACAACCAGTATGCAAATTGGACGTAATGCCGAAGAGAGTTCAACCATTGTTGAAAACACTATCCAAGAAATTCAGTCGATAAAAACATTTGTCCAAACAACCGCACAGCTCTCAGAAAGTATGAAAGAAGACATTATCTCTGCCAATGGTAAATTAAACAGTGCAAAAGACGAGATTATGTCACTCCGCAATGAAATTGATCAAGCCAGTCAATCTGAAACAGCTTTAGCGAGAAAATTGGAACAAATGAGCCAAGATGCCGAACAAGTCAAACAAATTCTTACAGTGATTTCCGATATTGCCGATCAAACCAATCTTTTGGCACTCAATGCCGCCATTGAAGCTGCAAGAGCGGGTGATCATGGACGAGGATTTGCTGTTGTTGCTGATGAAGTTAGGAAATTGGCGGAGCGAACACAAACCTCTTTAACAGAGATTAATGCGACTATTAACATTATTGTTCAATCGGTAACAGATTCGTCCGATCAAATGAATAAAAATGCAAACAACATTCAACAGTTATCGCATGTATCAAGCGGCGTGGAAAAAACGATTTTAGAGACAACGAAAGTGATGCATAAAACCGTAGACACCGTTGCTGACAACACAAAAAACTCACAGAAGATTGTTCAAGATACCGACCAAATTGTTGAAATGGTGTCAAATATCAATACCTTGACAAGCCACAATGCAAGAAGCGTTGAAGAGATTGCTTCGGCTGCAGACCATCTGTCGAAACTTGCCGAAACACTCAATCAAAAACTCAATCAATTTAATTGAGGACAACACTTTCGACATGTAAAACAGTTTAAGCGATAACGCATATCTCCTAGAGATATGCGTTATTATCATATTAATGGCGCAAAGAAGGTTGGAATTATGTCAATTTTAGATCAATCACTTAAAGATACTATCGATTCCATTATCGCTACATGTAATTTATTGCCGGAAGTTTTTCGTGATGGTGTTATTTTATGCGATTCGTCAAAAGAGACCATTAATGTCAGTGAAAAAGTATGCCTTTTTACAGGATACTCTAAAGAAGAGTTTATCCAACGAAATCCTTTTTCACTGATCCGAAATCCTATGCCTATTTTTCAAAAAGACACGGTTCAATATACCACATCGATTCAAGATAAAATGGGGCAAATGCTTCCTATTATTATCTATCCAAAGATGATTCAAATCAATCATCACACATTATTTCTTTTTATCCTACAAAAGCAAATGGAATTACACCTTCCTTTGAAAAGTTATTTTTTAGCACAATTCCCTAATCGTTTTTTATTTTTACATGAAATGCTAAGAGAAGCCATTTTTTACAGTAATAAAACATCGACATATGGGGCACTTTTACTACTCGATATCGATAATTTTAAAATCGTAAACCACATTAAAGGTTACACTTTAGGAGATTTTGTTTTAACAAAAATTGCACAACGAATATCGTCTGTTGTGAATACGCTTTGTGTTGAACATCTTAATGGCGATGAATTTGCGATTGTCGCCAAAACTAAGTCAGCTGTTTATGATAAAGCAGAAAGCGAAATTAAAATCCTCTCACAAGCGATTTTAAGTGCTATAAAAAAGCCTATTGTTGTTGAAAACCAATCTTTTCTTTTAACAGCAAGTATTGGAGTCGTTCCTTTTTTCAAAGAAAAATATGAGCCTGAGAAGATCATCCAATATGCCGATAGCGCACTCTTTGAAGCCAAAAAACAAGGGCGTAGTGCAACGCATTTTTTTAACGCAACGATTCAGCAAAAACGAGAAGAGCAAGCCTTATTATTGGAACGTCTGCAATATGCAATTGCACACCAGCAAATGGTTCTTTTTTATCAAAAACAGTGGGCTTACCATACAGATACATCTGAGATTACGGTTACTGGAGTAGAAGCACTGATTCGATGGATTGACCCAATTCATGGGTTTATTACCCCAGATCAATTTATACCGCTTGCAGAAGAGAGCGGCTGTATCATTCCACTTGGAACATGGATACTTTATGAAACATGTAAACAACTGAAATTATGGGAAAGGGATTCTAGTAAATGTCATTGGCAACTCTCTATTAACATCAGTATTAAACAATTTGAAAAAGATGATTTTATTGCAATGGTTCAAGAGTGTATTGCAAAAACTACGTGTAACCCTCATAAACTTCGTTTTGAATTAACAGAAAGCCTTTTGATACACGATTTAAAAAGTTCATTGCAAAAAATCGAAGCACTCACACACCTAGGCATTTCTCTCTCTATTGATGATTTTGGTACAGGCTATTCCTCTTTATCGTATTTGAAAAAATTGCCTATTCAAGAATTAAAAATCGATAAAACCTTCATCCATGATTTAACAAGAGACAATGCCGATGCGATTTTAGTCCAAACCATGCTTAGCATTGGAAGACGTTTTGGGCTCGATGTCGTGGCAGAAGGTGTTGAAACAAAAGAGCAGTATGAAATGCTACGCGACATGGGATGTACCGCATTTCAAGGATATTTTTTCAGCAAACCCATGGAAGTATCAATGCTTTAAGTAAAATTGAAGTAGCATAATCTTACGACTGCTTTCGTAGGAGGGTTGAATGAAAAACGAACCACTTTTGGCATCCGAATTAAAGTCTCTTAACGCTTATTGGCGCGCAGCGAATTATCTTTCCGTTGGACAGATTTATCTTTTAGATAACCCTTTGCTGAAACTACCTTTGAGTATCAAACATGTCAAACCTCGTCTTCTTGGGCATTGGGGAACAACACCGGGGCTGAATTTCATCTATGCACATATGAACCGCGTTATCAATAAAGACGACCTTAACATGTTTTTTGTCGCAGGTCCAGGGCATGGAGGTCCTGCGGTAGTTGCAAACACCTACTTAGAAGGCACATACAGCGAAGTCTACCCCGATGTTTCTCAAGATGAAAAAGGGCTTCAAAAACTCTTCAAGCAATTCTCTTTTCCAGGCGGTATTCCAAGCCATGCCGCACCTCAAACACCCGGTTCCATTCATGAAGGAGGTGAGCTAGGGTATGCCCTTTCTCACGCATATGGAGCCGTTTTTGACAATCCTGATTTAATTGCATGTTGTGTTGTGGGCGATGGAGAAGCGGAAACGGGGCCACTAGCGACAGCATGGCACTCTAACAAATTTCTAGACCCAAAACATGATGGCGCAGTACTTCCCATCTTGCACCTTAATGGCTATAAAATCGCCAATCCCACAGTGCTTGCACGTATTTCCCACGAAGAGCTTAAAAATCTTTTTATCGGTTATGGGTACGAGCCTTATTTTGTCGAAGGCGATGAGCCTTTAAAGATGCACCAAAAAATGGCTCAAACGATGGATGTTATTATCGCTCGCATTAAAACCATTTGGGAAGAAGCGCGTGTGAAAGAAAGCTCCAAACGCCCTGCTTGGCCAATGCTTATTCTTAGAAGTCCAAAAGGATGGAGCGGTCCTAAAGAGGTCGATGGGCTCAAAACAGAAGACTTTTGGCGTTCGCACCAAGTCCCACTCTCAAAATTTGAGAACAATCCTGAACATATTGCATTGCTTGAAACATGGATGAAAAGCTATAAACCCGAAGAGCTTTTTGATGAAAATGGCAAACTTGTGCCTGAATTAGCCTCGCTTGCACCCAAGGGGAAAAAACGTATGGGCGCAAATCCACACACGAATGGCGGTGTTTTACTTAAAGATTTGCATTTGCCTGATTTTAAAAATTATAGCATTGAGGTCATCAATCGAGGTCAAGACACGGCAGAATCTACACGTATTTTAGGTGTTTTTCTTCGTGATGTCATGCGCCACAACATGCAGAATTTTCGTGTTTTTGGTCCGGATGAAACAGCGTCCAATCGCCTAAGTCCTCTTTTTGAGGTGACCAATCGCGCTTGGATGGCAGAACGTTACACTTTTGATGACCATTTAGCCCACGATGGACGCGTAATGGAAATTCTCTCAGAACATACCTGTCAAGGCTGGCTTGAGGGTTATTTACTCACAGGAAGGCATGGCTTTTTCTCATGTTATGAAGCATTTATCCACATTATCGACTCCATGTTTAACCAACACGCCAAATGGCTGAAAGTGACTAGTCGTGAGATACCATGGCGCAAACCCATCGCTTCGTTGAATTATCTTTTAACCTCGCACGTTTGGAGGCAAGACCATAACGGTTTTTCGCACCAAGACCCTGGGTTTATTGACGTTGTGGTAAACAAAAAAGCGTACATTATCAATGTCTATTTTCCGCCCGATGCCAACACGCTTTTATGGATTGGCGAACACTGCCTCAAAAGTCGTGATTCCATCAATGTCATCGTTGCGGGCAAACAACCTGAATTGCAATGGCTCAATAGAGATGAAGCCATAGCGCATTGTGAAAAAGGCATCGGTATTTGGAGCTGGGCAAGCAATGATGAAGGAAGTGAGCCTGATGTCGTCATGGCATGTTGTGGTGATGTACCGACACTAGAAACACTCGCGGCGGTAACGATTTTACGAGAGCTTGTGCCTGAGCTTAAAGTACGCGTTGTCAATGTCATTGATTTGATGTGTTTAGAACCCAAGGAAGAGCATCCACACGGGCTCTCTCATGATGCCTATAATGCACTCTTTCCCAAAGATACACCAACGATTTTTGCCTACCACGGCTATCCGTGGCTGATTCACCGTTTAGCATACAAAAGAGCACATCATGAACATTTACATGTAAGAGGATATAAAGAAGAAGGAACGACGACCACGCCGTTTGATATGGTCGTACTTAATGATATGGATAGGTTTCACTTAGTCATGGATGTAATGGATCGTGTACCCAAAATGCACGCGCGTGCAGAGGTTATTAAACAAAAGATGCACGCAAAGAGAATGGAGCATAAAAGATACATTGAACAATACGGGCAAGATATGCCAGAAATTATCAATTGGAAATGGACATAATGTTTGGCAACATGTATCAAAATTTCAACCGTAGTTTGGATAATTAGAATTACATGTAAAACATTTCGTTATATTTTAATATATATTACGATATACTACGCTTCTGATTATGAGTTTCAAGGTTCTACCCTACAAAAGAGATAGAACCTTGTATCGATATGAAACTATCTTCGGTAATGATCGAAATGATCATGATGTCGGCTCATATGCGGCCCATAATGATAAAACCCATGCACAAGTGCATCATACATCAATCCATAAACCAAAATTGTACCTGTTGCATCGACAATGTCATACACCGGTCCTCTATCAATCACTCGCTCTCGTACAATAACAGGACGTTCATAGGTCACAACACGATCTTCAATCATAATGCTGTTGGTTTGAGGAGAAGAATAAACATGCGTTGGCGTGTCAAGTGATTGTACTGCAGTTACTTTGTCAATTCGGTATAAAGTATGGTCAGGTGTGTCATCGTATAAAATAGTGCCATTGGGTAAAATATAACCTGCTCCAAAAAGTGATGATGCTATTAACGATAAAGCGATACCGCTCGTAATCTTCTTTGTGCTACGTGATAAAGAAAAATTGAATTTAAACATTGTACGTTCTCCTTTGCGTGTGATACTATCGATAGTGGTATTTTATCGCATTTATATGAACAAGGTAGTTCAAAAATATACAAAATAGTGGAGGAAAAGAGATGCCAAACATATTGTGTCTAAATCTTGTCAAAACTTGTCATTATGACAGTATCATGCAAAAGAAACCCCTATTAGTAATGTTGAACAAAAAACGGCAACGATTTCAGGCTGACCGCTTACATCAAAGATTTTAAAATAGTGTGTTTTATCACTGTCGTTAAACCATCGTTTACATTCTGAACATTTGTATTGACGAACATCTCTAAAGATTACCATTGCGTAACCTTTAGAGATATATAATTTTCATGACACACTTGTGTCAAAGTGTGCCATGAAATATGTTTTTTTTGAAGATGACCCGAAGTTTTTAGTGTTAAAAACACACCATTATTATGACCGTTAAAACATCTATTTTTAGGGTATTTTGAAAGATTTTTCGGAGGGTCGAAAAGTGGTGTCAAGAGAGGGACTCGAACCCTCGACCTCCGGCTTATGAGACCAGCGCTCTAACCAGCTGAGCTACCTTGACACGGGATAAAAGAGGTTGGCATTATATAGTCACAAAACTTATACTTAGGTTAATTATAGTCTATTTTAATAAAGATAGTCAAAAAATAAAAACATTGAGCATATAAGACTAAACTTTTCTCTCTTTTTTCTTGACTTTTGAGTTACTTTTGTGTAAAATTTTGTCACTCAAAACAAACGAGTGCTAAAAATTTTAGTCAAAAGGACATAACAATGACTTTCAAACCATTAGGGAAAAGAGTGCTTCTTGAAAGAGTTGAAGAAGCAACTACGACTGCAACAGGTATTATCATCCCTGACAATGCCAAAGAAAAACCTCTTAACGGTGTTGTTAGAGCGATAAGTCCAAAAGTAGCAGAAAAGGGTTATATTTCAGTTGGCGATAAAGTAGTATTTGCAAAATATGCAGGTACAGAGCTTACATTAGATGGTAAAACGTATCTTGTCATGAATGTTGATGACATCCTTGGTGTATTGTAATTATTAAATAAAAGGAATAAAAATGGCAAAAGAGATTCAATTTTCAGATAACGCACGTAATGCACTGTATGAAGGTGTTAAAAAACTCAATGATGCAGTAAAAGTAACAATGGGTCCTCGTGGTCGCAATGTTTTGATTCAAAAAAGTTTTGGTGCTCCTAGCATCACAAAAGATGGTGTTTCCGTAGCAAAAGAAGTCGAACTTAAAGATACAATTGAAAACATGGGTGCTCAACTTGTTAAAGAAGTCGCTTCAAAAACAGCGGACCAAGCAGGTGATGGTACAACAACAGCTACCGTTTTGGCACATGCAATTTTTAAAGAGGGCCTTAGAAATATCACAGCGGGCGCAAACCCTGTTGAAGTAAAACGTGGTATGGATAAAGCGGCAGAAGCGATTATTGCTGAGCTTAAAACTATGGCAAAAGCGGTTAAAGATAAAAAAGAGATTGCACAAGTTGCAACGATTTCTGCGAACTCAGACACGGTTATCGGTGAATTAATTGCTGAAGCGATGGAAAAAGTCGGTAAAGACGGCGTTATTACCGTTGAAGAAGCAAAAGGTATCCAAGACGAGCTTGATGTTGTTGAAGGTATGCAGTTTGACAGAGGTTATCTTTCACCTTATTTTGTAACCAATCCAGAAAAAATGCAAACTGTTTTAGAACATCCTTTCATTTTATTGTTTGATAAAAAAATCTCCAATCTTAAAGACCTACTTCCTGTGTTAGAGCAAGTTCAAAAAACAGGTAAACCTCTTTTAATCATCGCTGAAGATATTGATGGTGAAGCGCTTGCAACCCTTGTTGTCAATAAATTAAGAGGCGTTCTTAATATTGCAGCGGTAAAAGCACCAGGTTTTGGAGATAGAAGAAAAGCAATGCTTGAAGATATCGCTATTTTAAGTGGTGGTGAAGTGGTAAGTGAAGAGCTTGGTCGCACACTTGAGAGTGCAACACTTGCAGACCTTGGACAAGCAGCGCGCATCGTTATCGATAAAGACAATACAACGATTGTTAATGGCAATGGCGATAAAGCTAAAATTGACGCACGCGTTGCTCAAATTAAAGCGCAAGTAGCTGAGACAAGCAGTGATTACGATAAAGAAAAACTTCAAGAAAGACTTGCAAAACTCAGTGGTGGTGTTGCCGTTATTAAAGTGGGTGCAGCCACAGAAACTGAAATGAAAGAGAAAAAAGACAGAGTCGATGATGCTCTTTCAGCAACAAAAGCGGCAGTCGAAGAAGGTATCGTTGTCGGTGGCGGTTCAGCGCTACTTCTTGCAAATGCAAAAATTAAATTAAATGTCAGTGGAGATGAAGCAATTGGTGCTGAAATCGTTACACGTGCACTCAAAGCTCCACTCAAACAAATCGCAGAAAATGCAGGATTTGATGCGGGTGTTGTTGCAAACAATGTTTTAACAAGCAATAAAGCAAATTACGGCTTTAACGCGGCAACGGGTGAATACGTCGATATGTTTGAAGCAGGTATCGTTGATCCTGTCAAAGTAGCACGTATTGCACTTCAAAATGCCGTTTCAGTTGCAAGTTTACTCTTAACAACAGAAGCGACGATTACCAATGCAAAAGAAGAAAAAGCACCTGCAATGCCAGATATGAGCGGCATGGGTGGTATGGGAGGCATGGGTGGAATGATGTAATCATTCCGCTTATGTTTTTACATGTAAAGCCATTTGATGGCTTTACATTCTGCCTATGATGAAACACTGTATTTTTATCTTCACCCTTTTTACACACTCACTTCTTTTTGCTGATTCGCTGATTGATGCGCTACTTGATGGTAATTTAACCCATAAGATTAATGCAACGTATAATGATGATAATGACAAAGAGACGCCTTTTTCAAGTGCTCGTACGCAAAAAATCCTCTTTAATTACCAAACAGCGCCCATCAACGGCATTAAAATTGAAGTGGCGACACAATCTTTTGCAACTGAAACACACCAAAGTAGCACGGATAATACCATCTATTATACAGAAGCTCGTTATCATGGGAAAGCTGAAGATTTTGATTATAAGCTCAGTGCCAACTATTATGCGGACACATATCATAACCTCTATGAAAAATCAATCGATACCACCAACGCTATTGGATTAAAAGCGCAGATGGATTACGATAATTTTTCAACGTATGTTGCTTATTCAAAAGTCATGGAAGGTGCGCACAGTGTCTCTAGTAGTTTTGATGGAAAAGATAAACTCTTACCGACCTCATCGGTTTTAAGTTCTAATAACTATACCCCAAATACCCAAGCGTATGCTATTGATATGAATTATGCGCTTCGCAAAGACGTAACACTGGGTTCTCGCTACGTCCTTGCGAACGATGCACAAACAAATGTCTCTTATACAGGTGTTTATACCAATTTTAAAGTCGATGAAATCTCAAAAGGGCTTAATTTAGGAATTGCATACGATAAAACAGGGCTTGATAAACAAAACAATCAACTCAATTTCACCATTAAAACAAATTTTTAGTGTCCACGTCCCAATAATTCTGAGGCTTCCATAACGACCATAAACGCTTCATTGTCAATAGATTGAATCAACTCTTTCAATCTCGGTACTTTACTGTTTTCAACCACTAAAAAAATCATACGTTTATTTTCGCGTTCAAAAATGCCATCTCCGTGTACGATGGTTCCATTTTTACCTAAATGAAGCACAATTTGCTCACACAACTCTTCGATTTTAGTTGAAACAATATGCACCACCTTTTTAGAGGGTCCTCTGGTTAAGAACATATCGATACTTTTAGCGGTGATATAAATACTCACCAAACTCCACATCGCTAAATCAATATTTTTAGAGATAACTGCAATGGAAAGAATAATCAGCATATCAATCACAAACATCACCGTTGAAGCCTTGATACTGGTTTTTGAAGCAACAATTTTTGCGATAATCGTTGAGCCACCAGCCGATGCATGCCCGCTTAAAATCAGCCCTAAACCAATACCAATAGCGATACCGCCAAAGATGGATGCAAGGATAACATCATGGCTGAGTGCTTTTACATGTAAAAACTCTCCCATCATATCGATACACACCGAAGTAAATCCAATGGCGATGATACTTCGCACCGTAAAATGCTTACCAAAATATTTGGTTCCAAGGAGTAGAAGTGGCGCATTAATAGCGACCATCAAAACACCCACTGGCCATTTAAAAATATAATGCCCCAAAATAGCCATACCACTGGTCCCACCTGTTACCAACGCATTGGGGAGAAAAAGTGCCACGACACCGTAGGCTAAAAACAACGACCCTAAAACAATAAAACTATAATTACGAAATTCGTGAGAAATACTCAAAATAATCCTTACATGTAAAATCCACCTGCCCACCTTTTATAAGGGCAGCATGCCTAAAATCCTAGCTCTTCATCTACGACAATAATCGTCGTACGTCCTTCAACATCTCCGTTGATGTAGGCAAATTTGTTCCCAATGTTATCCATCGTGTGGCGTGGTATTTTTCCCATACTGATGGCTGTATTGTTCATGCGTTCAACATTTTTAGGTGCGGCAACCTCTTGAATACGCTTAAAGCCCTCTTCGATATTTTCAACAATCTTGTTTTTACCAGTGACAACTAACACCTTTTTAGGTCCAAAAATTTGTGCTGCGACTCGGTTACCACTTCCATCGGCATTGACTAATTCACCATTCTTCGTCAAAGCATTCGTTCCACAGATATAAAGATCACTCAGCATTCCAAGACGTCTTCGATGCACGTTTTCTTCCATGCTAATCCCTTTTTCATACTGGTTAAAAAGGGTAATATCTTTTAAAGAAGTCACATAATCAAGCAGCCCGACTTGTGACACCGTCGTAGAGCCACCTAGTCCTATACTCATGCCCGGTTTTATAAAACTCATAGCGACACTTAACGCCTCTTCTTTATTGGAAACTAAAATCACTTCCATACCGTGTTTTTTAAACGCTTGCTTTAAAGAGTCCATTCATTTCCCTTTGACACATTTTTGTCAAATTATATCAAAGTGCCTTTGAATCTGGTAGAAAAGTTGCATTTTCGTATTTTATAAAGATTAATTTTCGTTTTTTAGCTTATTTTGGTCATGAACACTTTACAATGGGTTTATACACACTACATTAAGGAGAATTTCATGAGAAAATTGTTTCGAAATGCTATTGCAACCAGTGCGGCGGCACTTTGTCTTGCATTACCCGTAAATGCGACTGAGTTTATCAATATTCTTACCGGCGGAACAAGTGGTATTTATTATCCACTCGGAGTCTCTTTGTCACAAATCTACTCCAAAGCGTTACCAGATTCTAAAGCAACGGTACAAGCAACCAAAGCGAGTATCGAAAACCTCAACCTTCTTCAAGCAGGTAGAGGCGAAGTAGGAATATCATTGGGTGACTCATTTTCAGATGCGTACAAGGGTGACGCAGATGCGGGATTTAAAGCACCTCTCAAAAAATTACGTACCATTACAGCACTCTATCCAAATTACATTCACTTTGTAGCGGCGGCTGATTCTGGTATTAAATCCTTTGCCGATATTAAAGGCAAACGTATTTCAGTGGGTGCTCCAAAATCTGGAACAGCACTCAATTCTAAAAAAATCCTTGAAGCCGCAGGCATCAAATACGAAGACTTTGCTAAAGTAGAATACCTCTCTTACGCAGAATCTGTAGAACTTATGAAAAATAGACAACTCGATGTGACCCTTCTTTCATCAGGTGCAGGCGTTGCGGCACTTCGTGACCTTGCAACATCTCAAAAAGTTGTTTTCTTAACGATTCCAACAGATATTATCAAAAAAATCAATGACCCTGCGTACCAAGAAGGTGTGATTCCTGCCAATACGTATGAAGGCCAAACAGAAGATGTTCATACGATTGCTGTTCAAAATTTCCTAGTTACACGAGAAGGTGTCCCAACGGAAACAGTCTATAAAATGACAAAAGCGATGTTTGAAAATCTTGACCAAATGGTCGCCGCTCATGCAGCTGCAAAAGCCATCAAACTTGAAAATGCTATTAAAAGTTTACCAGCACCACTTCACCCAGGTGCAGAAAAATATTACAAAGAAGTTGGCTTACTCAAGTAACTAACTTTATTTAATATACATCCCTGCCAAGAAAGTATTGTAGCAGGGATGTGACTCTATTTACCAAAGGAAAGAATATGGCACCTACCGCCATGGATGAAACCCACGAAGATGCAGAATTTGAAGAACACGGACATCAGCGCAACTTACTTGGTTGGGCTTCTCGTCTTGCAATGTTTGGAGCACTCTCATTTTCCGCTTATCAGCTTTATGTTGCTGCCTTCCAGCCATTCTCAAGTCTTGTAACACGTTCCATACATGTTAGTTTTTTACTATTCCTTATTTTTATGCTCTACCCTGCGACAAAAAAAGGACATACCCAAAAAACGATCCCTTGGTACGACCTACTGCTTTCATTTTCAGGTTTTGCGCTCGGATTTTATCATTATGTTTTCGAAGGTGATTTGATTGAACGCTCAGGTGACCCGACTATCGCAGACTTAGTCGTTGCTACGGTGGTCACGATTCTTGTGTTTGAAGCGGCACGCCGTGTTGTAGGTTGGGCGCTGACACTTGTTTGCTTTACCTTCCTCGCTTATGGTTTTTTTGGACAATACCTACCTAGCGCCATTGCGCACCGTGGTTATGGGTACGACCAAATTATCGACCAGTTGTATCTGGGAAGTGATGGTATTTTGGGTACGCCTATTTTAGTCTCGGCCACGTATATCTTCTTGTTTATTCTGTTTGGAACTTTTTTAGAGCATGCGGGTATGATTCGTCTTTTCAATGCACTCGCACTAGGTCTTGTAGGTCGTGCACAAGGCGGTCCTGCTAAAGTGGCGGTTATCTCTTCTGGACTCATGGGAACAATATCGGGCTCAGGAGTTGCCAATGTTTTAACCGTAGGACAATTCACCATCCCCTTGATGAAAAAATTTGGATACAGCTCCATTTTTGCGGGCGCTGTTGAAGCAACATCGTCTATGGGTGGGCAAATTATGCCTCCTGTTATGGGTGCTGTTGCATTTATTATGGCCGAAACACTCAATGTTCCTTATGCCGACATCGTCAAAGCCGCTGTCATTCCTGCTGTTTTGTACTATGCCACGGCTTTTTGGATGGTTCACTTAGAAGCAGGTCGTCTTAAACTTCTGGGCGTGCCTAAAGAAGAGTGTCCGAATGTCTGGTTATCGTTAAAAGAGAACTGGTACTTAGCTCTGCCTCTTGTTGCGCTTGTTTACATGTTGTTTCATGGATTTACCCCGATGTTCGCGGGTATGATGGGACTAACGCTTACATCGATGCTGATTTTAGGCACGGCGCTTGCGGCGCGTATATCAATGACTGCGCTTCGCTATACATTCTGGTTTAGTTTAGGTCTTGGTGCCGCCTCGTTTATGGAATGGGGAATAAAACCTGTTGTGGGTATCATCGCGCTTTTAGTCATCGCCAATGCTTTAGTTAAAGGAGGCATGGAAACGCTTCATACGATGAAAATGGCAATGGTCAATGGTGCGAAACAAGCATTGGGCGTTGGTATCGCTTGTGCGATTGTCGGTGTTATTGTAGGTATTTTAACACTCACAGGTGCAGCGTCTAGTTTTGCTGGATTTATCCTTGAAATTGGAAAAACGAGCCTCTTCTTATCGCTTTTTTTAACCATGATAGCGTGTTTACTCCTTGGTATGGGTATTCCCACAATTCCAAATTACATCATCACCAGCTCCATTGCTGCCCCTGCTCTTTTAAAACTAGGCGTGCCACTCATTGTAAGCCATATGTTTGTCTTTTATTTTGGCATCATGGCAGACTTAACGCCTCCAGTAGCTTTGGCAGCATTTGCGGCGGCTTCGATTGCGAAAGCGCCTGCTATGAAAATTGGTTTTAAAGCGGTTCAAGTCGCTATTGCTGGTTTTATTATCCCTTATATGGCAGTTTATGACCCTGCATTAATGCTACAAGGGGATCCTACCTTTTTAAGCGTTTCTTATGTGCTTTTCAAAGCTTTTTTAGCTATCTTTTTATGGGGTGGAGCCTCCATTGGTTATATTTGGGCACCACTGAATCTCAATCAGCGCATTTTAGCCGTGATTGCAGCATCGTGTTTGGTTGCCGCTTTACCGATTAGTGATGATATTGGTTTTGCGCTCTCGGCATGTTTTGTTGCATGGATTGTGATTCAAAAAATGCGCTCAAAAGCATGATAGCTCTTTGCATTAGTGCCGGCGCACTCACTGCAACACTGAATATCCAAGCCTTTACATTGGCTTGGATGCATTCAGTGGAAAAAATTCGCTGGGAAGAAGACTGGCGCATTGAGAATAAAATGTTACACATCACTGAAGCGCGTGTTGTTGGCACAGGTGCAGGGATGGAACCACCCTTAGGGTCTGTTTTTAAAGATGGCTCTTGGCACTATGCCCCTTCAATTAAGCCACTGCCAAGCGTCTCACTGATGCACTCTCCGTACACCAAAGGGTATGAACTCTGCTTTGATGGAAAATGCCATCTTTTAGCTGAATTTCTTCCTCATTTACCGCCGACAACAGCTATTAAACTTGAAGCCTGCGAACGCTAAGTTCTGTTAAACCTGAAAAACGCTATAATCGCAACAATTTAGACTAAATAAAGAAGGAATTAACCCCTATGGGAAGAGCGTTTGAATACCGAAAAGCAGCAAAAATGAAACGATGGGGAAATATGTCGCGCGTATTTCCAAGACTGGGTCGTACGATTATGATGGCCGCCAAAGAAGGTGGTGGTGACCCTGAAAGTAATGCAAAACTTCGAACTGCAATTTTGAATGCAAAAGCCGAAAATATGCCTAAAGACAACATCGATGCGGCGATTAAACGAGCGCTTGGCAAAGATGCACAGACCCTTTCAGAAGTCACATTTGAAGGTAAAGGACCACACGGTTCACTCTTTTTTGTAGAATGTGCCACAGACAATAATACCCGTACCGTTGCGAACATCAAAAGTGCTTTTAAAAAAGCAGGCGGCGAGATGCTCAATAACGGTTCTTTAGAATTTATGTTTTCACGCAAAGCCGTTTTTGAGTTTGCAAAAACTCCAAATATGGACATTGAAGAGTTAGAACTTGAACTTATTGATGCGGGCTTAGAAGAGATTGAGGAAGAAGAAGGCGTGGTTTTAGTGTATGCAGACTATACCAACTTTGGAACACTTTCTGCCGCATTTGATAAACTTGGCATCGTTCTTACAAAAGCCAACTTGGAGCGCATCGCCAATACACCTGTTTCATTTACAGAAGAACAAATGGTAGACGTCGATAAAATCATCGAAAAAATTGAAGATGACGACGACGTTCAAGCCGTTTATACAAACGTAGGCTAAATTCTTTAGGGCTTTTACATGTAAAAGCCCTCCTCTATTTTCAACTCTCCTTTTACATGTAAAACGTTTAATAATTCTCTTCATTGAGATGATTATTAAAAAACTCCCTGATGTCCACATTTAAAATTTCTGCAATTTTGCACAAATGTTCAATGTTAAACTTTTTATTTTGAATCCCGTGTTCAGCCTTCGCATAAAATGCTGCGGATGCATGCCCTATTCCCAAAGCCATTTCAAGCTGGCTTTTGCCTTTTTTTTCTCGCAAGACTTTAACATTATGCCGTATTAGCGCGTGTAATTTTTCTATTTCATATCTCATCATACAATCGAAATCTTTCAAATTTAGTTGGAAAAGCCAACTTGTTCGGCAGTGTACTTTATCCATAATCTAACATCAAAGTCCTATAGGACATTGTTATCAAAACGTTATTAACTTATAATTCTAATATTTTATTAATTTAAAAAAAATTTATTCTTTTAAATTAGTTATTGAATGTATTATAAGATGAATTTACTCCAAGTTCATTGATGAATATCAAAATTTTTTGAACCAAAAGGGCCTTTATGTTCAGGACAATTCGTAGCAAACTTCTCTTCTTACTCCTTCTTTTTTTAGTGGCAACAAGCAGTCTAACTTTTCTTCTTCTTTCTAATACATCTAGGGCAGAAACGATTGCAACAAAGATACAATTGGTGGGCGAAATGCGCTCTTTAAGTGCGATGATAGGTACTTATGCTCGAGGCTATCAACTGACATATGATACAAAAAATTATGAAGGGTATGCTCAGACATATCAAAATTTTGTGCATCACATCGATACCCTGAAAAAGATAATTGATTCGGCTGAACATATAACGCTTCTTAATGCAATTCTTGCAGAAATAAACAATTACCATAAAAGTAATGAACAGCGATTTTATATCATCAAAGAGCATACGTTTCATACCCATGCACCAGAATTTTTAAACACAAAAGAGGGAGTAGCATTAAAAGCACTTAGCGATGAAGGAGCCCAACACTATTTTAAACTTCAAGAGATGATTGGGCAACTTACCCATGCTATTGAAACAACGGAATTAGAAAAATTAGCCCATGCCAAGAGGATTGGAATGATTGTTTCTGGCCTTTTAACACTGGTTGTGGTTTTTTTATTTATCCTTATCATTACTAAAATTAGACATTCTATCCAAAGTGCATCCAATGGCTGCACGTATATTATGCAAAATAAAGACCTTCATTATAAAATTTCAACCGAGGGCAAGGATGAAATTGCCCATATGATGAACATCTTTAACACATTATTATCAGGGCTTTCAAAAGCGATTGACCATGCTAAAGAAAGTGCCCATGAAAATGCAGCCGTTGCAGAAGAGCTTTCAAGTACCTCTTTACAGATTGGAAGCTCAACTGAAAATTCAGCCAAAGAGATTGAAAATACCACGCAAGCAACTGAAGCCGTTGCCTCTATCTTAGAGATGAGCGCACACAGTTCTTCTGAATCAGGTGAGGTGATTGCCAATGTTTCCAATGAACTTCAAAATGCATCGCATGAAGTTCTCGCAGTTTCTGAAGAGTTAAAACATGTTGTTGTCAATCAAAATGACCTTTCGGCCAAATTAGAAAACCTTGACCAAGATGTTACACAGGTTAAACAAATTCTTTCCGTCATTGCTGACATCGCCGAACAGACAAATCTTTTAGCACTCAATGCCGCGATTGAGGCAGCACGGGCAGGCGAACATGGGCGTGGATTTGCCGTGGTGGCAGATGAAGTGCGAAAACTGGCAGAGAGGACGCAAAAAAGTCTTGTTGAGAGTAATGCAACCGTTGCAGTTATCGTTCAATCGGTCAATAATGTATCCGAAATCATGCGTAACAGTGCTCACAATATTGGACAATTAGGTGAACGTGCCGAACAAACGCAAACACTGATGCTTACAACAGTCAATAATATGCATCATGCTAAAGAGTTTGCTTTAAAAACAGCACAAGATGCACACAATGGTAAAGAAAAAGCCATGGACATTATTAAGCGCATCCGCAACATCAGTATGATTTCAAGTTCCAATGCAAGAAGCGTAGAAGAGATAGCCTCTGCGGCGGAGCATTTAGCTAAATTATCAGAAGGGTTAAATCTATCGCTTGCAGAATTCAAAACGGCCTAGACCTCTGTGTTAAAACATTCTAGAGAGCTTTACATGTAAAACCTCTCTAGGTCGTTTTCATATAATCTAGATTGCCTTGCCCTGATAATCGCTTTTCAATACTCTCATAATAACTTATAGCCAAGGATGGTATACGCAATATCTCTTCAAGCATTTTTTGATGGCACTCTGGTTCTCGAAACGCTGTATTAGCTTGTAAAATAGAGATTTCTGTACCATGCTCTCGTATAACATGAATCGTATCGCCTTTTTGTATTTCGCCTTCTTGCAACACCTTATAGTACCATCCCGTAAGTCCACTGGTAAAAATTTCATTGGTAAAAGCCTTATGGTTCCACCTTCGCGAGATTTTCCAACACGGTTTTCGTGGTTGAGACACTTGCAAAATCGCCGAGCCTATTTGATGAATTTCACCCAACATGACAGTGCTTTCATGCAATCCACCAATCGTTAGATTTTCTGCTAATGCTCCATAGGGAAGCTGCTCGATATTTAAAAATGAAGCCCAATGTACATAGTTTTCATAGCTGTTCGCAAAGATGGCTTTATCAATTCCACCATGGTGCATTTTATCGGCTACTTCATCGCCAACCAAGCCATCAAAACGTGCCAACAAAGGCGAAAGGCTCACTTCTTTAAACGATGCGCTCTGCCACTCTTTTTCTAAAAAATCTTTTGATTGTGCGTCGCCATAGGTTTTAACACGTCCAATTTGTATTGAGATTACGCTTGCCATCCTACTCTCCTTCATTCTCTTTTCACATTTTAATACAACGGATGCTATTTTTCTTTGATATACATCAAAAGATTTTACATGTAAAAACTTTAGCCTACTTCAATTTAAACGATAACGGCTTGGAAAGTGTTGAACGAACGGAGCTACACTCTAATGCCTGTACCAGTTTTTGCGCATCTTCTTTAGAGAGTGAATTTTCAAACGAGACACTGTATTCAAACGTTGGCTGTTCGGGGTTCTCTCGATTTAAAGAGACTTGCACTTTCACCTCTTTCAGAGGGATGCAAAGTTTTTCGGCATGCATTCTCAGTGACATATTCATACAGCACGCCAACGCTGCCTCTAGTAGTTCATGTGGTCTGAAACCTTGCTCGCAACCACCTTTTTCTTTGGTTGTATCTGCATAAGCGCTGTACATTTCATTTGTAAATAAAGTCAGATACTTTTCATGCTGACTTTCGCTGACAATCATTGGTTTTTCCTTTTCATCGTTGTTTTTACATGTAAAAAAGTTTACTTGCTCAATTGCACTTCAAGGCGCATCATAGTCACATGCACCCTACCCTCGAAATCAAGTGGGCAAAGCGCACTATACGCTTCTATACACGCTTCAACAAACGCCTCTTTTTGGTCGCTTGGCACGGGGTTGATAAATGGAAACCATGTGGTTTCAAACCAACCGCGAAATGCTTTGAGACTTTCATGCACCATATCCTTAGGCACCAAATGTGCTTGGTGTGTGCTAAAACCTATGCCGTTTAACAATGCCTCGTACGCGTGATCCGAATGAAAGGTATACGGCGACTCAAATCCTTCAAAATAGTTTGCATACTTAGGAAGGATTTGATGGAAGGCTTCAAACACTTTTTCGCCATTGCCCTCTCCTCCCATCTGCAAAATCGCTCTGCCTTTTGGCTTTAGCGCTTGGTATATGCCTTGCAAAATGGCGTGATGGTCTTTCGCCCAGTGCAACGCCGCATTGGAGAACACCACATCAAAACGCTCGTTAAAAGCTAGAGCCTGTGCGTCCATTTGCATAAATGTAGGCTTTGAAAATGTTTCTTTGGCATAAGCAATCATCTCATGACTAAAGTCAATGCCAACGACTTCACCGCAGGTGAGACGACTCAACGCATCGGTAATTTTTCCATCGCCACACCCGATGTCCAAAATAGACTCATTCCCCACAAGTCCAATCTTTTCGATTAACTCTTTTGCCCAAACTGCCTGCCCTTTTGAATTTGCGGCATAGGCACCTGCTTTCCAGTGTTCGCTCATCATTTTTCCTTTTACATGTAAAACTTAAAGCTTACAAATTTGTCTAAATACTTTAAAAATCTCCTCCGCATTCACCTCGATGCCTTTTTCATCACAAAGCCTTTGCACTTCCGTGGCAATTTCCACTTGCATCGATTTTGTGGTTTCAACGCCGTAAAACTCCTTCAGCACATACGCCACACCCCCTTTGCCCGATTGGGAGTTAATGCGCACAACATCACGGTAATCCCGCTTGATATCCTTGGGGTCGATCACAAGGTACGGGACGTGCCAATAGCCATCTAACACCACCTTCTGATACTCCATACCTTTCTTTATTGCATCCTGATGCGTGCCCGAAAAAGCCGTGTAAATCATGGAACCTACATAAGGGTGACGGGGAGGAATGCTGCTGTGCGTCAAAGTAATGATCTCCTGCAAAATCGTGTCAATATTGTAAATATCTAACATCGGGTCAATCCCTTGCGAGTAAAGGTTGAACGCCAACGTAACCAAATCAACATTGCCTGCTCGCTCGCCATTGCCCAAAAGCGTTCCCTCAACCCTTTGTGCCCCTGCTAAAATCGCCATTTCGGCACTTGCTACCGCGCATCCTCTGTCATTGTGCGGATGAACGCTTAAGATAACGGAGTCACGTTCCAACATCTGTTTGCTCATCCACTCGATTCTATCGGCATAGATATTGGGCGTACACGCCTCTAAAGTGTTGGGCAAATTAATAACCATCGGTGCGTCTTTGGTCGGCATCCATTCGCTGATAACCGCATTCACCACATCGCGTGCAAACTCCAACTCTGTTTGTGAAAAACTCTCAGGTGAATACTGAAACAACACATCGCCCTCAAATTTTGCCGCCTCTTCTTTGATGATGCGTGTTCCCTCAGTGGCTAATGCGATAATCTCCGCTTTTGTTTTATTGAATACAATTTTGCGTTGATTGTCCGCTGTGGGATTGTAAAGATGCATCGTTACTTTTTTTGCGCCTTTCATTGCTTTAAACGTACGTTTGATATGTTTTTCAATCGAAGGCATCAAAACGGCAACGCGAACATCTTCAGGGATTAAATCGCGTTCAATTAACATTCGACAAAAGTCAAAGTCCATTTGAGACGCACTCGGATACGCAATCTCAATCTCTTTAAATCCCATCTCCACCAATTTTTGAAAATACGCCAATTTTTTAGTGCTGTTCATCGGCTCTACTAAAGCTTGATTGCCATCACGCAAATCGGTACTTACCCAGATAGGCGCACCTGTGATAACGTTACTTGCCCACTCTCTGTGCGCTAAATGTACCAACGGGTACGGTTTGTATTTTTTAAATGTTTGTGTGTTTTGCATAGTATTATCCTAATTATTATTTTAATCATGAGCTTAAATGTGCTCTTATTTGCCTGTAATGAGGCAGAAAAATCTTGTGTTAAGACAAGAAAAACAACAATGAAAATGATAAAAATTGAGCTAAATAGGTAGAGGTATCCTCAGGGCTAAAAAGCCAATTTAAAAATCAACAGTGAAAAAAAAGGGGTTAAGGATGAAGTATTAACGGAGCTTCAGGAGGAGGACGACGACGAGTGATGCGTTAGAAAATTGCGCAATGCTCTGAGGTTGATGTATGGTGTGATGGGTGATAAAAGTTTCCATCGGTTCTCCTTTAAAAATTTGTAACATGAAGTATAGCACAGAAGTAAAAAATTGCAAAATTAAGGAGATATCTTTTAGCTATTTTATGTTAGCTATTTCCATGCTACACACTTTATATATAATCACGAGAATGAAGTATTATAGATAAGGCATTTTTGTTTAGAAGAAAATAAGCCCAGTCATGCTCTTTTTTATAAAAGTTGTATAGATTTAGCGGGCGCACATACTTTAATCAATAGCACTCTGTACTTATACACTCTCATACTATTTCTTTCATCTACGGATATGTCATTACCCACATTTTTTAGGAGCACTCTATATGCTACAAACTATCAAAGCAAAACTACTCTTGCTACTTGCAATTGTCTTACTCGGAACAAGCGCGCTTAGTTATCTATTGGTATCCAATACCATTGGTGCCAAAGAAGCTGGTCTCAAAATAAATATCATCGGCGATATGCAAACCTATAATGCTGAGTTACTCATGCATGCCCGAGGTTATCAGCTCTTCTTCAATCCGGAAAATTTACACAGTTACAACGCTACTTACGATGAATTCATCAAACAAATTGATGTATTACACTCTCTTTTAAAAAATCCTGCCAATAAAAAAATGCTTGAAGAGATTAAACAAGAACTCGCTATTTTTCATGCTATCAATGGCAAACGCTCAGATATTATTGCTCAAAATAAGATGCTAATTACAACAGAAGCTTTTGAGCAAAGTGCGCAGGGAAAAGAGTTCAAACAACTAACGCTTGAAGCAAAAGATGAGTATTCAAAATTGGCTCAACAAATTGAAGTTTTGACACAAACTATTAAAGAATATGAATTTAACCTATTAGATAATGCCAAACTTCAAGGGATAATTAGCGCTATTTTTATCGTTTTATTTATTCTTTTTTTATTCGCGTATATCATCAAAAAAATTCGTAACTCCATTGAACACGCCTCTCAGAGTTGTTCTTATATCATGCAAAATAAAGATTTGAATCATAAAATTAAAACCATCGGAAAAGATGAAATTGCCGAGATGATGGATATTTTTAACGCTTTACTCACTGACCTTTCCCGCGCAATTAATAGCGCAAAACAGAGCGCTAACGAAAATGCCGCGGTTGCAGAAGAGCTTTCGAGCACATCACTGCATATAGGACGAAGCACAGAAAATTCAGCACTCGAAATCGAAGAAACAACCCAAGAAACTGAATCGGTCATTGCTATCTTAGAGATCAGTGCCGCTAGTTCTAACCAATCAGAACATATCATTGCTAATGTTTCTGACGAGCTGACAAATGCCGCTGAAGAAGTGCTTGCCGTTTCTGATGAACTCAAAAATGTGGTTGTCAATCAAAATGACCTCTCTTCCAGACTTGCTCATCTGGATCAAGATGTTGAGCAGGTTAAGCAAGTACTTTCAGTGATTGCAGAGATTGCAGAACAAACCAATCTTCTAGCGCTCAATGCCGCCATTGAAGCGGCACGTGCAGGTGAACATGGTCGTGGATTTGCGGTTGTCGCGGATGAAGTAAGAAAGCTTGCAGAGCGTACTCAAAAAAGTCTTGTTGAAAGTAATGCTACCGTTGCCGTCATCGTCCAAGCTGTCAATTCCGCATCGGACATGATGTATAAAAGTGCGACAGAAATTCAATCTCTTGGAGATCGTTCTGAAACGACACAAACACTGATGCGAACAACCGTCACCAATATGAATAACGCTAAAACAGTTGCTGTTAAAACAGCCAATGATGCCAAAATGGGTCGTGAAAAAGCCATTCAAGTTATTGAGCGTATTCGACATATTAGTGCTATCTCAAATACAAATGCAAGAAGTGTTGAAGAAATTGCTTCCGCGGCAGAACACCTTGCAAAGCTTTCTGAAAATCTCAATATAGCATTATCTCAATTTAAGACAGCCTAGCAATCATCCGCTTGTCACCAAGAGAGTTTTACATGTAAAACTCTCTTACAAAAGGTTATTTGTCGCTAAGAGCTAACTGCACGCCAAGTCCTGCAAATACAGTTGAAAAACCTTTTTTGAGCCTTGATTGAATGCGAGGCGATTCGATAACTCTTCTACGAAACAGATGTGCTAAAAATCCATAAAGCACAAAGACAACAAAGGTCATTGCCATAAAAACAGCACTTAAAAATACCATTTGCATCAGAGGTTCAGGACGGTCTAATTGAACAAATTGGGGTAAAAAAGCGAGGAAAAAAATGGTTAATTTTGGGTTGAGGATATTGAGTAAAAAAGCTTTAGTTGCTAAAGAAAACGCTTTCGTTTTGACACTCTTTTCATCCACGTCAAAGGTCCTTTTATCTTTCCATGTCATCACCGCAAGGTAAAAAAGATAAAGCGCTCCCGCATATTTTAACAGTGTAAATGCAACCGCGCTTGTATGCATAATAGCCGCCAAACCAAACACCGTTGCTAGAAGATGCGGCACGATGCCTAAAGTACATCCGAGTGCTGCGTAAACACTGGCCTTGCGTCCTTGAGCCAATGCCGTCGAAACCGTAAACAGAACACCCGTACCAGGAATGAGCACCACAATGAAAGATGTCATCAAAAATTCAATACTGAACATACGCAGACTCCTCAAAAGAGATAAGCGGTATTATAGAATATTGAGGCTAAAAGCGTGGCAAATCTTTGATAAACCAAGAAGCGTTTTACATGTAAAACGCTTCAAAGGCCTTAATTACGCTTTGAAAAGCTGATAGATGGAACTAAAGTCTTCATCGCCATATCCGCTCATTTTCATTTTAGAAAAGAGCTCTTTGGTGACACTTGCGGTATAAAGTGGGCGGTTTAGACTGTACGCCAAATCTTGCAAACAGTGCAAATCTTTGGTAATTGCCGCGGTGCTAAAATGCGGGCTAAAGTCTTCATCGATGAGTTTTTGTGTTTTCGCCGCCAACACGAGTGACTTTCCACCACCTGCACCCAAAATGTCCAAAAGCTCCTTTTTATCGATGCCACACGCTTCACCCAGTGCCGTACACTCGGCAATCGTTGCCATAAATGAGCCCAGACATAGGTTATTAATCAGCTTCATCTTCGCCGCAAATCCTGGCTCTTTGAGGTGAAAAATGCTCGAAGCAAATTTTGCGATAAGCGGTTTACATGCGGCAAACACACTCTCATGACCCGCACATACCGCAGTCAGTTCACCTTTGCTTGCAGGAACCACACTGCCTAAAACAGGCGATTCGAGGTAATGTCCGCCTTTGGCTTCCACCATGGCATGAAACTCGACCACATCGTTGAAATGATTAGTCGTAAGGTCGATGATGGTTTTGCCTTGAAGATGAGCGCTTAAGAGCCCGTTTTCCATCGTTAATACATCGCGTACGCCTGCGGAGTCAAACAGACACATCAGCACCGTGTCACATTTTTCGATGAGCGCTTTAGGGGAACTCTCACACACAAAACCTTTTGCCTCCGCTTTTGCCTTTGTTCGGTTCCAAACAAAAACCTCTTCATCCATATTTCCCAAACGCTTTGCGATAGCTGAGCCTAAATTTCCTAGTCCTATAAAACCGATTGACATAGTAATTCCTTGTAGTAATTTTTAGAATTATAGTCTAAATTAGACATTTTATCAAGATAAATTTGTAAAAGTTGTGTTATGATTTCGCCATGAAAAAAGAACTCAAACCTTATATCGCCCTATGCGATGCCATCACGAAACTGTTTTATCCTAACGTCGAAGTGGTAATGCATGATTTGGAAGCTAAAAAGCTTGTTCATATCGTCAATGCTTTCTCCAAACGTCGCGTGGGGGATGCCATGATTAGTGAGCTCAAAGACTTAGATGGCATCAAAGAAAACTGGGTAGGGCCTTACGATAAAACGAGCAGCGAAGGCAAACGCCTCAAAGCCGTCAGCATCATCGTGCGAGATGTGGAGGAAAAACCCATCGGGATGATTTGCATTAATTACAACACCGAACCCATCGAAACGCTCTTTGAATCACTCAAAGGCTTTTTACATGTAAACGACGCCACACCCAAACCCTCGGTACTTTTTTCCCAAAGTTGGAGGGAACATACCGATGAAACCATAGAAAAGTATTTAAGCAGTAAAAACATCGCCCTTTCAGGACTTTCCAGTGACGATAAAAAAGAGTTGGTGGTTTTCTTAGAGAGTGAAGGCATCTTCGCCATTCGCAATGTTGTGGGGTATATCTGCTCGGTTTTAAATGTCTCTAAGGCTACGATTTATAACTGGTTGAAGGCAGTAAGAAATTAGCACAATTTGATACTATTTTTTTCCAACAAAATGTAAGAAAATAGCATCATTCTTCTTTCAAAAGGCACGATTCCAACCATCGACAATATTCACGATACCCGTTCGCATCATAATTTAAAGACAACGGATTCATAAACCCATGCAAGTACGAACTTTTAATGCATGTTATAGCCTCTTTATGGATTAGTTTTGCTATCACTTCATCGACATCAAAATGTTTTTCACATTTTGGGAAAATAAGCGTGCAAGGAATCAATGGTTTCACCTCTAAAAAGTGACGAATTTGCGACGCGTAAAAACCATAAAAAGCTTTTATGTTTTTATCTTTGTGGCCATCTAACGCTTTCCATATTGCTGACGCTCCCATACTAAATCCTATTAAAATGACCGCTTTATTTGAGAGTGTAGCAAGTGCTTTGACACACAACTTGGCATAATGTTCAAACCCACAGCGTTGCACAAATACCTCATAAGCTTTATTTTCATCGTGAAAATCCATACATTTAGCCTCGTAAGGGTCGAGAATATGCACATCTTTGCATAAAAAAGATAGACGCTGTTTTAAGTCTTCTATGGCTTTTGTGTAGCCGAAAATATCGGTGGCTAAGAGAATGTGTGGCATATTATTTCTTTGTCATATTTATATCTGCAATAATTTTCCCACCAATAGGAAATGTAATAATCTGACTACCTTCATTATTTAAAAAAGCAATTTTCTCGTTATTATAAGCTATGAATACACCTTTTGCTACTTCTTGATTATCTTTATTCAAAATTTGAATGCATGTATTTGCTTGACTATGTTCAGGCACATAACAACCGTGTTCACGATATTCATTTATCTTTTTAGCTGCCATTTTTTCGCCTACTGACTGTGGTCCCATATACAGATATAATGCAAACATTAGAATTAGAGTTAGAACATATATAAATAATGTAAAAAGATAGACTCCAGCAAATGTCGTAGTCAATAATTGTGTAAAAAATTGTATTTTTGTAGATGAAAAGATTTTTTCTAAAAATGGAAATTTTACCAATATAGATTTTTCATTTTTAGGGCGTAATGCAAAGAAAACCATTATTCCTATTATCAGTGTTGCACTTATTATTAGAGACAATAGATTGCGCTGTAAAATCTCAATAAGAGCTGAAAATCCGTGTAAAGCAGCGATATATGAATAAAAATAAATGTCTTGAATTGATATAGGAAAGAAATCACTATTTAACCCAAGGTATCGCATATATGTATCATAAAATGCTTTTCCAATTACATATGCAATAATTGTTAAGCCTAATCCAACAATTGTTAAAATTGTTTGCAAAGAAGGCTTATTTTGGTTTGATTTTACATTTAAAACTTTATCGTTCTTTACTTCATTATCTTCCATATATTTACCCCAATTTCCAAATCTTAAACCGCCTATTTTTAATCGTCGTGGCACACAGTCCGTTAAACGCTTTATCGGCGTATTCGCGAGCTATGGCGACGTAAGAGAATTTCTCCAAGATGTCGATTTTACCGATAAATTTGCCCTCTAGTCCTAAGTCTTTGGTGAGTGTGCCCAAGATGTCGCCTGCTCGCATTTTTTGTTTTTTGCCTGCGTCGATGCAAAGGGTGATGTATTGGGCTTTTTGGGGTTTTGATTGGGTGGGATTGAGCGCGTCGATGCTTTTACATGTAAAGGCAAAATTGGCTTCTTTAAGCTCTTTCAAAAAGCTCTCTTCGCGTGGTGTGACAAAGCTCACCGCCATTCCCTCTTTTCCCATACGCCCGGTTCGTCCGATGCGATGGGTGTAGATTTCCATCGTTTGTGGTAGTTCGTAGTTGATGACCATCTCGACATCTTTGATGTCAAGCCCGCGCGACGCTAAGTCGGTTGCTACAAGAATTTGCGCACTACCGTTGGCAAAAAGAAGCAGGTGTTCGTCGCGGTCTATTTGCTCTAAATCGCCATGCAAACTAAGGGCGTCAAATCCTTCATCGAGTAGATAGCCTTGAAGCTCGGCGACTCCGATTTTCGTTTTGCAAAAGATGATGACCGACTTAGCATCACTCTGCAACAAAACCCCTTTGAGTGCTGCTTCTTTTTCGCTGGCTTCGACGGTGTAACAGACTTGCGTAATGTTGGGTGACGTATGTGCTTCTTCTTCGATGCTTACATGTAAAGCATCCTTTTGCACTTCATGGCACATGCGCTCAATTTCTTTAGGAAACGTCGCGGAGAAGAGCAAGGTTTGGCGTTTGCTTGGCATTTTGGCGATAATTTTTTCGATGTCTTCGTAAAAACCCATGTCGAGCATACGGTCTGCTTCATCAAGCACGAGCGTTTTAATGTGTTCAAAATTGATAGTCTTCTCTTGCAAATGTTGCAAAATGCGCCCTGGTGTGCCTACGACAATGTGCGCGCCATGTTCAAGGTTAATGCACTGAGGCACAAAACGCGTTCCGCCACACAATGTGACGATTTTGATGTTGTGCGCAAAACGGGCGAGTCTTCTTAGTTCACTGCTAACTTGTTCCGCCAATTCACGTGTGGGGCAAAGAATGACTGATTGGATGCGCATGGAGTTTACATGTAATCTCAAAAGAAGCGGCAAACCAAACGCAGCGGTCTTGCCACTGCCCGTTTTGGCTTTGGCGACAAGGTCTTTTCCTTCAAGCGCCAAAGGAATGCACTCTCTTTGGATAGGGGTCATGGAAACATAGCCCAAATCGTTTAAATTTTGGAGCATTTTTGGGTCTTGAATGTACGCGTTAAACATAGATACCTTTTCTAAAAATTTGCTTTTTGATCCCACAATTCTGTGGTAAATTGAACTGAACGGTTACGTCCGCTCTCTTTGGCTTTATACAAGGCAACATCGGCAAATTTAATCGCCTGCCAGAACCCGTCGGTATCGTTTGGAAAGTCACTCACACCGATACAAATGGTTTTTTTCAAAATGCCGTCATTGGTTTTAAAATTGAACTCTTCGACACTGAGGCGAATTTTTTCTGCGACTTGCAAACCATACCCAATTTCAGTGTCAATCAAAAGGATTAAAAACTCTTCTCCACCAAAGCGAATAACGATATCCGACTCTCTGACACTTTTTTTAAGGATATGCGACGTGTCTTTGAGGATGTTATCGCCCACATCGTGTCCGTATTTGTCATTGACTTGTTTAAAATAGTCCATATCGCACATCAATAAACTAATCTGTTTTTTACGGCGAAGCGTACTTGCGATAATCTGATTGGAATGGTCTTGTAAAAAGCGACGATTATAAAGTCCCGTAAGTCCATCGACCAAGGAGGATTCGCGAAGCGTATTCATCAGTCGTTTGGTTTCGATGACAGAAAGGGAGTGTTTGATATAACTCTCTGCTTTAAACAGCTTTTCATTGACGCTCTCACCTTCGTCACTGTTAAACACAAATTGTACCACAGCTCCGGCATGTCCTGAGACAATGAGTGGAATACACACGTGTTTTTTACCCTCTTCATGGATAAACTCTTTACACACGCCTTCATATTCAAACGAAGAGACTTTGTGTCCTGTCTTTTGGGCACGACACAGCGTACAACTGTGCAATATCTCTTCATTGCAACTTAAAAATTCTTTCTCATCTAGGATATGAGGATACACCACGTTCATGGTTTGTTTGGCAGGATTGACATCGAAAATGCGGTAATTGCAAATACCCGCTTCTTTTTCAAAAACCTCTCCAAGACGGGTATAGACCACTTCAAGGGAGCTGTCTTCTTCAATGACTTTTTTAAAGACCGTCACGCCATAAACAGTATCGACGAGTTTGTTGAACTCTTTTGAGAGTGTGCCTATCTCATCGCGTGACCTGATTTTAAGCTTCTTACTTAAATCCACTTCGCCCGTACCAATAGAATGAATTTGATGAATCATCGACTCAATTGGTTTGGAAAAAGCATCTTTTAACCAACGCGTAAAAAAGATAAGAAGAATGATAGCGACGATAATCACGCTCGCAATCGTGTTAATAGAAAAGCGAATAGTATTGGTCACTTGCTGTGTGTAGTCTTCATAGGTATTATCAATACGCTGACTCAGCGATAAGGACATTTTTTGCGTCAAAGCGACATGTTCTTCCAATGCTTCTTTTACCTGCGTAAATTCCAAAGAAGCGTCGCTTCTCTTTTTTTGAAGACTGCTGACAAGCTCTTCCATTGTATTGACTTCTTGTAAAATACTTTGAAGCGCGCTTAAGCTACTGCTATCATCTTTTGAGAGCGATTGGATAATCATTTCAAATATATTGCCGCTCATATGTTTTTTTTGTGTTCCCATAAGCGAAAGAGAAAGCGTGTTTTGCATCTGTGAGATAGGTGTTTTAAGGCTTACAAGGGTTGTTTCATCTTTACTAGAAGCGAGAGTTCGCTCTAGCGAAGAGAGCTCTGGAGCAAGAGAATAGACCACTTTCATATACGGTAATGTACTTTGGGTGATTTGTAAATATCGATAATGAATAAAACTCAGTGAAACTACGGCGACACTGCCAATCAGAACAAACCAAAAGAATGTTCCCAGTTCAAACAAAAGAAATTTTTGACGAATCGGAAGATTTACAAACGTAATAAACTGTACAAATCGTTGCCAAAAACCTGTCATTTTTTCCATATAGTGTGTCCTTTCTTTAAAAAGTTCTAAAGATTAAAAGATAAAATCGTATCATAATTTTTTAATTTAGTCTCAATAAAGTCGTTCCTTTGGTATAATCTTTTTTTATAAAATTTTTCGAAAAGAGTTTCATGCAACGTTACCCAAATTTTAAAACATCTTCGTTATCACGTCTTTTTGGTATTTTCGCGTCCAAAGAGTTTCCAAGTGTGATACAACGCATTATCAATAAAGCCTATGTTACCCTCATGAAAGTCGATCTCCAAGAATTTGAAGAAGCCTCTTTTTACAAAAGCCTCAATAAACTTTTTACACGCCGTTTTAAAACAAGACGCCTTTTTAACATCAACGAAAAAACATTTATTTCACCGTGTGACAGTCTCATCAGCGCGTATGGAGCCATAGAACACTCCACAGCACTTCAAATCAAAGGGTTTCATTATAACGTCAGCCATTTATTGGGTGATTATATTTCCAAAGAGCAAAAAGCAAAACTTGAGGGGGGAAGTTTTATCAATTTTTATCTCTCGCCCAAAGATTATCATCGTTACCATGCTCCTATTGATATGCGCATCACCAAAGCGGTTCATATCCCAGGAAAACTCTACCCTGTCAATTTTACATGGCTCAGTAAAATCAACAATTTATTTATCGAAAATGAAAGAGTTGTGTTAGAATGTTATACACAAGAGAACCAACTGTTTTATATGGTTTTTGTAGGTGCTTTGAATGTAGGAAAGATAGCATTCAGCTTTGATGCTTCTATTCAAACCAATGCATGTACCAATCTCCAACGCTATTATTGTTATGACAACCTCAAAATCTCCAAAGGGGAAGAACTCGGTCATTTTGAAATGGGTTCAACGATTGTGATGTTGTTTGAAAAAGAGTTAATTCATTTTGATCTGGGTCATGTCCGTACGGTAAAATTTGGACAACCTATAGGAGGGACTTCGCGTGGAACGCCAACAGATAGAACAACTCAAGAAGATGAGCAAGGAATTCACACTTCTTTACATTGAAGATGACGCCCAAGCGAGAACTGCCGCTACTAGTCTCTTTTCCGAATTTTTTGATACCCTGTATGTAGGAGAAAATGGCGAAGAGGGATTAGCCCTCTATCACGCACATCAATCCCAGATAGACATTATCATCACAGACATTACGATGCCTCGTATGAATGGGGTTGAGATGATTCAAGCCATTCGACAAAGCAATACGGAGATTGCTATCGTTGTTCTATCGGCACACAATGAGACACACTATTTTATGCAAACCATTGAAGCGGGAGTCGATGGCTATTTACTCAAACCTCTCAATACCACACAACTTATCTCAACACTCTCACGCGTGTTGGAAAAAATTCATTTACGTAAAGAAAATACTAAAAACGCTCTCTTACTCAAACAATATGAGAATATCACGAACATCAGTTCTATCATCTCAAAAACCAATCCCAATGGGATTATCACCTATGTCAATGATAAATTTTGTCAAATTTCTGGCTACAATAAAGATGAACTCTTAGGGCATTCTCACAACATCATTCGCCATCCCGACATGCCAAAAAATGCCTTTAGAGACCTCTGGAAAACCATCAAAGAAGAGAAAAAAACATGGCAAGGTATTGTGAAGAACCGTGCCAAAAATGGCGATTCGTATTATGTTAAGACGACGGTTCAACCCATCTTGAATCCCGATGGAGAGATTGAAGAATTTATCTCTTTACGCCATGATATTACGGCCATAATGAGCGATAAAAAGCAGCTCTTTGATTATTTAGCGAACAATACGCTTTCGGTACTGATTTTAGTGCAAATCGAAGACTACACGATTTTGGAGAAGTTTTACGATAAAACCAGTGTGGAAAAAATCGAAAATATTTTTGGAAAGACTCTGCTGTATTTGATGCCAAATCGTTGGGGATTTCAACGCGTGTATCACCTTGAAAATGGTCTGTACGCCTTTGCGATTGATAGAAGAAGTTGTAAAGCCAGTAAAGAGGAGATACAAGAAACACTTGAGCTTTTTTTAGCCAATGTCAAAGAACATGTTGTCAAAATCGACCACATTGAGTATGATATTTCCGTCATTTGTAGCTTTACGTATGGTATTTTCAAAGTCTTTGAAGATGCCAAAATTGGGATTGAACAAGCAATTGCGACCAAGCAACCTATCATCTACGCCGATGGGCTTTCAGGGATTGAATACGATAACGCCCTTAAAAACATCGAAACGATTCACACCATTAAAACAGCTATCGACACAGGCAATATCATCTCGTATTTTCAACCTATCGTCAATAACCAAACACAAGAAGTTGAAAAATACGAATCTCTAGTGCGACTCATCAATACGGAAGGTCAGCTGCTGACTCCTTATTTTTTCCTCGAAGTGGCAAAAAAAGGTCGATATTACTCTAAAATTACTAAAATTGTTTTAGATAACTCGTTTGCGGCATTATCAAAAATAAGCGATGTTTCTATCTCGGTAAATCTCTCTTTACACGATATTGAGCGTGAGGAGATTGTTCAGCACATCAACCATCTGCTAAGACAATACCCAACAGAAACGAATCGCATCATTTTTGAGCTTTTAGAGAGTGAAGATATTCGTGATTTTTATAAAATAAAACAGTTCATTCAGCAGATTAAAGCACAAGGCGTTAAAATTGCCATCGATGACTTTGGTACGGGATACTCAAACTTTGAGCGAATGCTCTCGTATGAGCCCGATATTTTAAAAATTGATGGTAGCTTAATTAAAACCATCACCACCAATGAAGTCAGCCGACACATCGTTGAAACAATCGTCATGTTTGCACAAAAACAAAAATTAACCACGGTTGCTGAATTTGTCGAAAATGAGGAAATTTATGCATTGGTACGCGCTTTGGGCGTGGACTACTCGCAAGGATACTACTTCGGAAGACCCGAAATGTTTTAAAGAACTCTTTTACATGTAATGACATGTAAAAGAGTTTCAAACTTCTTAAAATGCGTAACGTGCACTAAATCTAAATTCATCTTTATCTTTAGCACCTGCAAGATCACGATTTTCTTTATCGTACATGACTAAGAAACTAAGCCCTTTAAGCGCTCCATCAAAGGCATAATTACCCGTAAGTGATACATAAGATGCTTTACCATAGGAAAGGTCATCATCATCAGTGACGGTATAAGCCACATTCACAGACGTGCGAGGATTAAACGTATATCCAAGTCCTAAAGCGTATGCCTCTGTGTTTGCAGGGTAACTGCTAGAGAGAATAATCGTTCCAGTATAAGCCAAGTCTGCGCCCCAACCGATACCAGGTGTGACTGTAGCGTCTTTACTGACACTGCTGTACGCAACATAACCATTCACTGCGCCGTATCCTAGACTTGCTTTAAGTCCATAGAGGTCTGAGCTTTTACTGCCTGTAATGTCTTTGTCGTTGTAGTAATATTGCGCGGCTAATCCATAAGTAAAGGCATTTACAACAACGCTGTACGCTGCTTCAGCATACGCCATTGCCCCTTTGGTATTAATATCTTCCGCGTAAGCGGCTGTCAATGTTAAATTTGTGATAGATTTATTTACGGCAACAAGTGTATAAGCGCCATCTTCTAAAAGAGGTGAGGCTCCATAACCATTGCTATACGTTGTAAACTCTCCAATATGTCCTGCTCCATCTGTTTGTGCTTGAAACTTTTGAACATAGGCTGCGGTTAAGGTTGTATTAGGAAGGTCTGTATTGACGATGCTTGCACCTTCAAATGACTCTTTCACCATACGATTGCCTAAAGAGGCGATAAGAGGTGTATTTAAAAACATGCGTCCGACTTGAACGGTTGTTTTGCCCGCATTGTAAGAGAGATAAGCTTCTGAAAGTTGCGCACCTGAACCATACTCATCCCAACCAAACTGTTGTTTTGCGTTCGCACTTGCAAAAGGTGCGTGGTTGGTTTGCCCTGTCAAATTTAAACCAAAACCATTCAGTGTTGCTGTTTTATAGTTGAGCATTACGCCCACGTTAAAAATAGAATCACTTGGTATGGCAGGATTTCGGTCACGATCCCAATAAAACGCTTTTAACTCACCGCTGATTTTACCTTCTTTGAACGCATCCGCAAGTGTGTCTGCACCAAAAGAACAAGTAACAAGCCCTGTCATACAAAGAGCTGCCAAGCTTAATTTTGCCAATTTCATAGTATTCCTTTAAGGGTAGTAAATTGTTTTTACATGTAAAAACAATGACGTTAATTTATGCCAAAAAAGATGTGTGAGCGTTATGCTTTAAGCACATCCAGACAGACGCATAAACCCATCTGCCTAATTCTTTAATCTGCCCGTTGTTTTAATAATTAATTTGAAGCTTCAAGAAAAATTTTAAATAAAAAAAAGAGCAAAATAATCGCAGCGGCAAAGAGTTTTAGTGACGAAAAAACAGAGGGTCTTATATGTGTAGAAAAGAAGCAAATGTCACTTCTTTTTTAAAGGAGAAAGAGGTTAAGCGTCGTTTTGTGTACGAAAAGTATGTAACGTACTTTGCAGTTGATGACTTTTGTGTGCTTGTTCACTGGCAATGCTTTGAAACTGTAAAGAGGTCTCCTTGGTCTCGTTGGCAACGCCCACCATTGTTTGGGCGACATCCACCAAAGCTTCGATGTGATGCAGTGATTGACTGTTTTTGTGCATGGTTTCTTCTGCGTTTTCCATAGCTAAAGAGAGCTTTTTATCGGACGTGCGGGCTTCATCGATCAGTGTTTGAGAATGAGACGAAATGGCCACAGCATTTTGCGAACTTTTTTGAATCTGCTCACTCACTTCCACAATCCCCGAACCAATGGCATGCACAACCACGCTGATCTCTTCAAGGCTTTTTTGAGTTTTCTCTGCTAATTTTCGCACTTCATCTGCGACAACGGCAAACCCACGCCCATGTTCTCCTGCACGTGCAGCTTCGATGGCAGCATTAAGGGAGAGAAGATTGGTTTGAGAGGCTATCTCTTCAATCGTATTTAAAACCTGTTTGATCTGTTCAGCATGCGTGTTGAGCTGTGATGTTTTTAAAGCCAACTCTTTTTCATGCTCGCTGTCACTTTGAATGCGCTTCACGGAAGCTTCAAGCTCTACAAAAAGTGTACCCAAGGCATCTCTTGCTTCATGTAAGTTTTGAGAACTGGTTTGAGAAAGGCTATACGACTCACTGGTTTCAGTGCGAATCGCCATAATGGAGTGATGGACTTGCGCAATTGAATCAATTTGCGATGCAAGTTTCTCGACAAGCGTCGTAGCGACCTGCATCATCTCTTCTGCCGATGCTAAGTTGGACGACGAGCTGTGTTTGACATCATTAAGCGTTGTTTGAATTTTGACTAAAAATTCATTGATCAAAGAAGAGACCACACCCAGTTCATCGTAGTGCTTAATCTCAATGCGTTTGGTCAAATCACAATCCCCTTTGGCGACATTGTAAACCATCAATCGTAATGTCTCAATGACACCAAAAATCTCTTTTTTGAAAAAAAGCAAAAAGCTCACCAAGATAAGCCCATCCGCTAAAACCATAAAAAACACAATACGCATTTTTGCCGTGGCGATGCTCTCTTTTGCCTGTTGCGTCGAGATAATGAGTTCACTCACTCCCAGTACCGAACCTTCTTTGGCATTGGTATGGCAGCTTAAACAGGAGACTTCGGCTTTAAGAGGAAGGGCAATGCGAATGTATTCTTGATTTTTTTCAGTAAATTCTTCAAACAACTCATTTTGCTGATTGAAGAGTGAGGCTAATGTAGGGGGAATGGGTGCATCGTGATCACTCGCAAAAAGCTCTTTGACCGATGGACCTTTGTAAACTTTTAAGGCAGAAACGCCAGAAATGGAAGCGGCATTTTCAATCGTAGCGGCAATCACTTCAGGATCACCTGAATTCATACTGCTTTTGAGTGTTTGAAAAATAGAAGCGGAGAGCATTGTGGAAGAGTTTTTAAATTGGCTCTTCGTCAATTTCTCAAAATCGTGCGATATTAAAAAAAAGAGCATCCCAAGCGTGCCCAATGTTGCGAAGAAAAGTGTAAAAATTGTTTTGGCTTTAATCGTTTTGAACATCACCCACCTTTGAGAAAAGAAAAGAGGCGGCTTACGCCACCTCTTTCCAAATTTGAACTTTCCACAAATACGCTATTAGGGTAAAAATAGCCATAAATCCTATAAGTTTTAAGCCAAGGCTTTCACGCTCAGCTTTTTTGCGATCTCCTACTTTCTCAAGATAAGCAATTACTTGGTCTTGCGAAGCTTCAGTGAGTCCCACGCGAGGCATTGCAATGCCCTCAACCATTTTCAGCGGTTCGTTAATAAACGTGGTTAAATACTCAGCTTTTTTAGAGCGAATCATCATTGACAAATCAGGCGCTTCCGCACCCAAATATGCTTTAATATTTACATTAGGCGTTTGAGACTTAAAGGCGTCATATTTCACACTATGGCATCTTCCACATGCTTCTTGAAAGACTGCTTTATCACTGATTTTTTGCGAAGCAATACTTTCAAAATAAGCAATCATATCGGCTATTTCTTGTTCGCTCAAAAAGTTAAAACTTGGCATTGCGTACGGCTTCGCATCGGTAAACTTGTGGCTTAGTTGCGCTGTTTTTACAGGGTCTTTGATAAAAGCAGCGAGGTAATTTTTATTATAAATCAGTCCTGCATGACTCAAATCGGGAGGAACGATACCATAACTCGCTACGGCATCGGCATCAGAAAGCGGCGCAGGCATTCCTTGCGATGAGAAGCCATGGCATGCGATACAATTTGCCTCCACCAGTTCTTTGCCTTTTTGAAAATCACCTTTTACAGGTAAAGCATCTACATCTTTAAAATTAAAATCAGCAGGCGCTACATGTGGATGCATTTGGGAATGCGCATAGGGTTCAACACCAAAATAGGTCACAGCGGTAAAGAAAAGAACAACCGCTAAAATTTTAAGCTCTCTCATTGCTCACCTCCTTTGGCTTCTTTTTTAGTAATAAAAGGAAGAGCAACAAAAAGACCTAAGAAGACCACAGCCGCCACAAATCCAACCCAAGCATTGACCCCAGTCGGTGGTAATTTTCCGTAAACCGTTAAAACAATCATGTCGCACACTAAAAGCCAAAACCAGTATTTAAACACAGGTCGTTTGTGCGCAGGTGCGGTATTCATCGGATTGCGGTCTAAGAAAGGAAGTAAGAAGAAAACCATATTCGCAATGACAAAAGCCACTAAACCAATATCCATTGCGGCAATCCCTGCGATATCGAAGAAAAACCCTCGAAGCACTTCATAGTTCCACAAAAAATACCACTCAGGATAGATATGCGGTGGTGTTTTCATTGAATTGGCAGGCTCAAAATTAATCGGATCCATCGCAAAATCAAAGTGATAACAGACAAGGGCGAAGAAAATCGTCATAAAAAAGCCAACCACAAAAAAATCTTTGGAAAGAAACACTGGCCAAAAGGGTACAACTTTAGACTCTTTTTTTCTGCCTTCTAAATATTTTTCCGCCTCTTTATCAAAGTCAAAGAGTTCGGACTCTTGGTTATTCACATGCGGAAAACGCAAAGAGTAAAAATGCACTGCAATGACGGCTAAAATGACTAATGGCAATAACACAACATGCAACATAAAAAAGCGTGTTAAGGTTGCATCTGCAACGACATAATCACCCCGAATCCAAATGACAACAGCATCACCGATGACAGGAATGCCGCTAAAAAGGTTGGTAATAACTTGCGCCGCCCAGTAACTCATTTGTCCCCACGGTAGCATGTATCCACTAAACGCTTCGGCTGAAAAGGCAATAAAAAGAAGCATACCTGTTAGCCATATCATCTCTCTGCCTCTTTTGTAAGAGCCGTAATAGATGCCCGTAAAAAGGTGGATATAGATGATAAGAAATGTCGCAGAAGCCGCAACACCGTGCATATGTCGCCATAACCAACCGTACTCGACCTCTTGCATAATCGTATAATTAACGCTATCAAACGCCAGATTCACATCAGGCTTATAGTACATTAACAACAATAGTCCCGTTACAAGAAGCACACCAAATAAGACGACCAAAACAACACCCATTGCCCAAAGGAAATTGATGTTCTTAGGAATCCAATATTCACTCATCATCACGCGCACAAAGGCACGCACGGCTAAACGCTGGTCAAGCCAGTCCACAAAGCCTTCGCTTTTCCTGATTTCTGCCATACCCTACTCCTACGCTTTTTTCATCATTTTTTTGTACTCTTCACCCTCTTCGCCTAACACAAGTGTCTCACCTACAATTTTAAAAGGGGGAATATCTAAAGGGCGTGGTGGTGGACCAAAAGTGTTGATGCCACTAGCATCAAAGACGCCACCATGACACGCACAAAGAAAGCTCTTCTTTTTAGCATCATACGAAGGGATGCATCCAAGATGGGTACACAAACCAATAACAAGCGTAAAAACCTTCTCGCCGATGACCACATCACGTTTTGCATTTTTAGGGGTATCTGCACTTTTGCGTAGCACAAAAATAGGCTTTCCACGCCAAGCAAAATTGCGCGCTTCACCCTCTTCTAGTGTCGAAACATCCACCGTAACAAAACCCGCTGATTGGACACTTGGGAGAGGGTCCCAACTCTTTTTCATCGCACCCAGCGCACAAACACCGCCCACAGCCGTTACGCCTGCGAGCGCCATCCCCATAAAATCACGTCTATTTTGACAGGTAGCCATTCCGCATGCCCACTATTTTTTAGTGATAAAAGAGGCAATCTCTTCCATTTGCGCATCATTCAGCGTAGCAACTTGTGCTTTCATCATTGCTTTCATTGCTTTACCGTAACTGCCATCTTTATACCCTTTAAGCGCTTTGAGAAAATCTGTTTTACTCATATCTTTAATGATTAAGCTTTTTCCTAAAGCTGCTTTTTCACCTTCAGCACCGTGACAGGATACACACTTGGTATAAAGAGGGGTTGCATTTGCAGTAACGCCACAGAAGATTGCGGCAACGAGGATTGATGTAGTAACTTTTTTCATTGAATACTCCTTAATGGTAATAAGGAAAATAGTAGTGAAAAAAAAGAGCAAAAAAATGTGATAAGGTCTATTTCAAGGGAAAAATGAAGTGTTTTTTTATTTAAAATGTTTAATTTTAATGGTAAAGAGTGCACCGTGTTCCGTGTTGCTAACGGTGACGATACCATTCATGTTATTTTCAATAATCATTTTAGTCATATAAAGCCCTATGCCCGTTCCCTGCTTTGCATGTTTTGTCGTGAAATAGGGTTCAAAAATGCGCTCTATATGTTCTGGTGCAATACCTCCACCGTTGTCTTCGATTTTGATGAGAGTATATTTATCGCCATTTTTGACACTCATGTGAATGAACGGATTTTCTATCTGTCTGTCAGTCAGAACATCTTTGGCATTAGAAAGGATATTAAGGAGTGCTTGAGCAAACTCATTGGGGTAACCAAGGACTTTAATCTCCTCTTCGGCAACCAATGAAAACTCAATGGAGTGATAACGAAGCGAAGCTTGTATGATGGAGCTCGCTCGTTCACACGCATCGTTGATTTCAAATATCTCTTTATCTTTGGAAGGTTTAAAAAAGTTTTGAAAATCGCTAATCGTATTGGACATGTATGCCGTGATACGGTTACACTCATCAATCTTTTCCGTTAAAAACTCTTCCGTAAAATCATCAAAATGCTGTCTTACTTGGATAATCATCAAAATGGCATTGATTTCGCCCAAAGGTTGTCTCCACTGATGAGCGATATTGCCGATCATATTGCCCATCGCCGCAAGTTTACTTTGTTGGATTAACAATTGTTCTTGACGTGTACGTTCATCAATCTCTTGTTGAATGCGAAGCTCCAAGTTATCAAGCATTTCATTCATCACGGCTTTGAGTAAATTAAGCTGAGCCGAGTTCCCAGAAGCAACGAGCCTACGATTGAGATTGCCAAGTTTTAAATCGGCTACGACATTGGTTGCATCTTCAATTAATTGGCTATCTTGTTCTAAATTATGCTGAATAATCTCAATATTTTTGTTGATTTGGCGTGCCATATCGCCTAGTTCATCTTTATTCATCAATGCAATATGTATTTTAGTCGCCTCTTCAGACGATGGAGACTTCAGATAATCAAAAAATTGTCTGAGCCCATGCCTCACTTGTAAAATAGAATCAACAATATTTTTTGCGATAAAAAATCCACATAAAAACGTTAGTAAAACAATCATCACCAACCAAATTGCAATAAAATATTTGGAATTAACCGCTTGGTGACTTGCTTTTGCATAGGTTTCAGAAGAGTGAGCAAGTTCATTTTTTTGCAACACTTCCAAAGAATCCATGAGAGTATAAAATTGGTCACGCTCCACGGTGTTGGCATTAATAAAAGCACCTTCTTCAAAATCATCTTTCAAAAAAGCTTGATTGGCTAAAACCAGCGCTACATAATTTTTCCACTGCGAATAAATTTGAGTAGGAAGTTTGCTAAAAGGTTCGTCCATTTGCGTATGCATCTCATTGATTTTGTTCAAGATATCTTTACGTAAATCCTCATTAGGCGCCATAATCAAAGAGAGTGATTGTTCTCTGAGCTTAAATAATGGCAAGATATAAGATTGCTGAATGGTTTGAACTCTCTTTGATCCTTCAAAGACATTATTGACGTTTAGAACTCCTTTTTCCGTAATATCAAACGCTAAAAAAGAGAGCGTTACAATCGCGCAGATGCCTAAAGAAGCCATTAGAAAAAATTTATACCGCATGGAAAGATACTTAATCATAATTAAACCTTAAAGGAAGCATCGGTGCTTCGCGCTCTTTGGGATAGGCCTTATTACCTCTAATGGACCAATGATATTTAGTGAGTTTTGCTCGCCAAAGTGGCATAATCAAAACCGACGAGGGTTCATAATGTACCTCTTTATTCACGGCTAAAACGATGTTAGGAGAAGGTACAAATAGCATATACGCTTGTTCATATGCTCGCTTGACAATTTTAGCCACAATATCGTCAAATGCTTTACTTTGAAATTCTGTATCAAAAAATTGCTCAATGTACTCTTGCATCACATCGTCTTTATCAATCGCCGACCATTTATCAGAGATACGATACGCAAAAAACGCTGTCCAAGGATTGTTACTGCTCCAATCATCATTGCCCCATGTTAAGATATCCCACTTTTTGGGAGAGGCTCTATTGGTTAAGAGCTGAGTGTAAATCTCTTTTTCATTTGGCGTAATTGTATAATGTAATTTCACGCCGTATTTCTTCAGTTGATGTTCAATACCGTGCCATAAGAACATAAAACGGTCCATCGTGATAACATCCAGTTCCAAACCATTTAAAATAGCTTTGAGCTCTTTCTCTTGCGCCTCCGAATGGTGCAGTGTTTCACCCCATGTTTGCAGACCTTGTGTCGCTAATTTGACAGAATAATAATTCACGGAGACTTCAGTAGGAGCGAGCTTGCCCTCTTTTTTATACACAAAATTTAAAAGATTACTTTGATTGATTGCTTTATTCAGCGCTATACGAATTTTTTTATCTTGAAGTTTACTGTTTGGTTTGAGGAGATTAAAATAAATGGAGATGTTATGTGTTGAAGGTTTGGTGTACAATCGTGCGTATTTTGAAAGAACTGTTTCAACTTTTTTATTAAACGGAATAGGTGTGATGTCAAGGCTTTCATTTTCCAATGCCATATGAACCGCCTCTTTAGAGGTAAGTTCCGTAAAAATAGTGACATTCTCAATATAAGGCAACCCGGCTTCGTAGTAATGAGGGTTGGCTTTAAGCTCTAAAATAGGCGTTTGAAATCGCCCTGTCGCAAATCCTTTTTCCAAGATATAAGGACCCAATCCAAAAGGTCCCGGTGCTTGCATACTATTACATGTAGAATCTTCGCCCGTGCTCCAACCGTAGCGTTTGAGATACGAAGATGTGTACAACGTAATGGAAGTTAAGTCACTAAAAAGCAAGCCATAGGGTTTGTAAAGATGAATGCGAATTTTATCATCGGAAACCTTGGTCACGCTTCGAAGGCGTTTGTGAATATCAGAATAGACCACAGGCTCTTTGAGGAAGTACTTAAAATTTTCGACGACAGAATCGGCATTAAAAGGCGTACCGTCTTGAAACAATACACCTTTGCGCAAAGAGAATTCATAGGTAAGCTCGTCTATTTTAGTATACGATGTCGCCATCATATATTCCCATCCCTGACGATTACCGCTGGAGCGAAGCAAGGTACCATTGACCAATTTAGAAACATATAAATACGGCATGGTGGGTAAAAATACTCTGATGTGTGACCCCTCAACTCGCTCATTAATCAGGATAGAAGCAGTATCATCACTTCGATAATAAAAAGGATTTTTCCACTCTTGTGCTAAGGCATTGTTCATCAAAAAACATAAAAGCAGTAAAAGCACGTTAGCACATTTCAAATCGGTACCCAACCCCTGACAAATTCGTAATAAAATCTTTCGGTAACTTCTTGCGTAAATTGCGTACTAAAGAGCGCACGGCACTATCGGTCATCACATCATCTTGCCAAACATGCGCTTGTAACTCTTCATACGTTACGATACGTTGTTTATTGTGTAAAAGTAGTTCTAAAAAGCCTGCCTCTTTTTTATTCAGATGAATCGTCTCCCCTTGAAAGGTCAATTGTTTCTGGTCGCTATCATACAAGTAGCCACAAGGAAGTTCATAAACAATCGTATGCGTTAGGGAGATGCGTTTCATGCAGCGTTCAAGGGCATCCATAATCCCTTTAAAATTGACGGGTTTTACAATGTACTGTTCTAAATGTAAATCAATCACATTCAAAAGATACTCTTTATCGGTATGTGCTGAAATAATCACTAAAGGCGTCATTTCATCTTCTTTGCGTATGGCTTTTACTAATTCTACGCCATTCATAATGGGCATTAAAATATCGGTAATGACGATGTCAGGACAGCACTCTTTATAAAGTTCAAGCGCAGTTTTTCCATTCTCTGCTTCAATCACTTCTTTGGCATAATAACGAAGTGATGCAGCAATATTTTTTCGTATGCCCTCTTCATCTTCGGCGTAAAGAATCCTAAGCGTCTTCAATCGTTCCAAAAAAAGTTTATCCACGTTTGAGACTCCTTGAACATAGTGTTATTTAGATTTCTTCGCGGTAAAGCTGATTTTTGTGTTTGCAAGACTTGCAACCTGTATACCGCCTCAACTTCCTTTATACATCAAATTCACACGAACCAAAAGTTCGTACGTTCCTTCCACTAACGGCTTGATACTCGTTTTGGGGTACCAGCCTTGAACTTCAGGTTCTTTGGGGGCATGAATCGTATCAACAAAAACACTGACCATATACCCAGAAGGTAAGTCGGGCTTTTCCAATTTTATTATAACGAAGTTTTCTTGTCCAACAACATAAGAACTGGGTTCTTGAATGTCCACATGTTGGTGGGATAGCGTACCAAACACTGGATCGCCAAAACTACAAACGGTTGGAGCAGCCATGCTGCCCCAAGCGCAACTCCATAAAGCCCATACCATCAAAAATGCTATTTTGAGCTTTAAAGAAGCCATGATTTATCCTTTAGGTTGTCTGTAAATCTCTTTTGGCATAGAAGGATGGATAAAACGAGTACTTGGATGTGTTTCCGCATTGATCGCATAGTCAATCCCTATTGGAGACGCATTAGCATACTCTTTGTATTTTGGATCGTGCAAGTCAATAATCGTAATGGCATGAACTGGGCATGATTGAACACATGCTGTTGTTTTACCATCAGCTTGTCTCTCCCAACACATACTGCACTTCTCGGCTTGTCCCATTTTGGTATTGAATTTAGACGCACCAAACGGACACGCTTTGACACACCCACCACAGCCGATACAAATCGTTTGGTCGTGTTTACAAATACCCGTTTCAGGGTCTTTCGTATGCGCTCCAACAGGGCAAATTGCCACACAGGCTGGGTTTTCGCAGTGGTTACATGCCAATGAAAAATAGAAACGCTCCATCGGCATTTTCACTTTGGGTGCTTTTTGGTACGACGTTAAGGTTGGCAAGATATTGTTGTTATCCATCAAATAATCTTCCCCACCTACTTCTCTTACTTTGCGCCATAAAATTCCATCGTCTTGATGATACTGATTTTTACAGGCCATTGCACACGTATTACATCCTAGACAGATACTGCCATCGACTAAAAAAGCTTTTTGCATCACAATCTCCTGTTATAGTTTTCTAAAATTGACAAAGGTATCATGAAGAGCAACACCTGGCGCTCCCGTTTTAAACGCACCCATGTCTGAACTGGTGTCATCAACGAGTTCATTGACGTTGTAAATATTGTTGTTGTACCATTGCTCATACATCAAAACCGTACCTGCTTGAACGTTATCGGTAAGTTTGGCTTTCACACGTAAGAGTCCTTGTTTGTTAAAGACAGCTACCGTATCGCCCTCTTTGACCATTTTGGCTTCAGCATCATCAGGATTGATGTATACGTATGGTTCTGGGTGAACATCTTCCATCCACTCTAAGTTTTGGAACTGTGAGTGTAAGCTCCATCTGCTGTGAGGCGATGTCATACGGAATTTATCGTACGGTTTGCGTACTTCAACATACGTTGGCAAGGCATTACCAAAAAGCTCCAACGCTTTGTCTGAGTAAAACTCAAACTTGCCGCTTGGTGTTTTAAACTTGCCATCAGCGTATGGAATCACCGCTTTAGCTTTGACTGGTCCATTTTTAAGCTCTTCCCATGATTTAATGCCAAATTGCTCATAGATGCCAGGGTTAAACTCTTTGATCATCATCGCTTTGGTATCAACACTTTGAGGGAAGGTACATGAGCCAGCTTCTAGTTTATTCATATGTTTGGAAAGCAGTGCTGCGATTTCAACATCGGATTTTACTTCAAAAAGAGGTTTGATCGCTTGTTCATTCACGCTTAACCAGTAGTGCCAGTAAGAGACATTGACATCGTACTCTTCAAACTGTGTCGCAACAGGAAGGACAATATCCGCCCATTTTGCCGTTTCATTAAAGAACTGATCTGCAACAACAACAAGATCAAGTTGTTGGAACGCACGAATAAGTTGATTGCGGTCAAAATCTTGAGAGAAGACATTTTTACATGCAACCCACAGGAGTCTTACTTTTGGCTCTTTTGCCTCAAGAAGGCTACGTGCTGTTTTGTTGATATTGAGAGAACGATCCGTATAGGACGCTTTTTCACCACTCTCTTTTGCAAATTCACCTTTGATAGTGCTAATACCTGTGAAACCTACACTGCCTTCTGGTTTTGGCATGGAAAGTGCTGCATAATTAAAGCCCCATGTACTAAGGTGTCCATAACGAGCACCACCTGCGTATTTGCCGATGTTGCCAGAAACAGCTACTAAGGCGTCAATCGCACGAATCATCGAACCACCATTGGTGTGACGTTGCATACCATAACCCATCCAAATGGTCGCAGGTTTTGCTTTTGCAAATGATAAAGCCAACTCTTTAATCATTGCAAGAGGGATACCTGTCGTTTTGGAAACATTGTCTAAATTGATCTCTTTATCCAAGTACGCTTTGTACTCTTTGTAACCTTTTGAGTTTGCATCGAGCCATTTTTGATCATGGAGGTTAGCATCAATGATAATTTTTGCCATTCCAAGCGCTAAAAGACCGTCTGTTCCTGTTTTGATCTGAATGTACTGACTGGATTTTGAAGCGGCTTCGGTAAAGACAGGGTCAATGACTACAACTTTTGCCCCTTTGCTCTTTGCTTCATAGATGTATTTCATTGAGTGAACAGAGTTACTCGCAGGATTAACACCCCAGAGAATAATAAATTTACTGTCTTTCATCTCTTCAGGGTCATTACACCACATGTCACCCATGTCAAGGTTTTGCGCATCAATACCCGCTGGCCAGCATGGTGTTCCAGCAAGTCTGGTGGTATAACCAATAGAGCTAAACATGCCTTCAATACCGTAATGGGTGATACCAAAGTTACCAGAATATTTGGTGAGTGCAGCACCAAGTAACGTTCCATCTTCTTTTTTCATCTCTAAAAGTTTTTTTGCAATCGTTTCCATTGCATAATCCCAAGAGACGCGTTTCCAGTTGCCTGAACCTTTTCCGCCCACTTGCATCATTGGGTATTTCAAACGACGCGCTGAATAAACACGCTTGACGTAGGAATTTCCTTTGACACAACAACCACCTCGGGTGTATGTGGACTCCTGAGCACCTTCGATAAACTGCATAACCCCATCTTTGACGTAGGTTTTAATACTACACGTGTCGTAACAGTTTCTTGGACACGCATTGCGAAACGTTTGGTAATTTTTTTGCCCAAGGTAGGGGATTTTAGTATTAAGGTCTTCATTGGCTTGGAGAATACCTCCAGGAAGTGACGATAATACACCACTGGCTGCTAAGCCTTTTAGAAAACTTCTTCGGCTGATGCCGTTGTTGAGAATGCTCTCAACTTTTTCTTTGGAATAACTCATTCAAGAACTCCTTGTTGTCGTGGTTTCTCTTATCAGTAACGATTTGAGCTGTTGTAAAATAAAGGTAATAGCAGGTGCATCTTTCTCACTCTGCGCTAAACCACGCTCCAAAAAGCGCGGTATCCAAAGGGCTAAGTGTTCGTGTAAAAAATAGTGACGAAGCTCACTCAAATAGGTTATCTCTTTAGCCTCTTCTAGAAAAAGTAGTTGGTAGTAAGCGTCCAGTTCAACGCCCAAATGATCCTCTGGTATGACGTTTTTAAGCGAATAAGTAAATCCCATCGTTTCATACAAATCTCTTACATGTAAGGTACTTTTAGACATAAAAACATCAGGATTATCAAGGTAAACGGAAGCAAATGGATCGGCAATGGTTTCCATAGGACCTACAAAATAGCGATTAAACTGTACTTCTAAATCTTCTTCTGAAATGGTAATGGAAGAACCCAGTGCATCAAACGCGCATTTAAGTTCTTTGGAGTTTTGGGCATTAAAGATATCACGAAGATGTTTAATGTCATCGAGCCTGGAAGTCGTTTGCGGTTGAAAGGTTTGCATCTTAAACTCTTTTTTTAATTTATTTTTTTAACCAACTAAGGAAATGGTAAAGCAAAAAAAGAGCAAAAAAATCGCAAAAATGATTTTATATGTTAATTTTTGACATTTTTGTCAAAGAAGGGAAAAATAAGTAAAATGAAGAAAAATTATATTTACATGTAAAAAAACTTTCTTCTCTTTCTTGAGGCTTTACATGTAAAACCTTTCTTTAATTTTCTTCCAATACAAACTCTTTATAATGGTGTTCATAAAATAAATAAAAGGAATATGTTTGATAACAAAAATAGATATGAACTCCCCTGAATTTTTAGCAGAACTTGAAAAAACAGAAGCGTTTACGGATAGAGTCTGTGAACAATTTGGCTTTGTATACACACCGCTTGATGAAGTCAAAGAGTCCATCCAACAAGGCTTAACCCGCAATAAAATGATTTACGGCAAGCGCTACTGTCCCTGTTTTATGGTGATGGGGAATACCCCAGAAGAACAAGCACAAGCAGAGAATCGTTTGTGCCCTTGCAAACCAGCTTTGAACGTTGAAATTCCACAAAACGGTAAATGTCACTGTACTATCTTTTGCACCCCTGAACACGCGCGTGAACTCGCACAAGAAGAGAGCGTGGAAGAGCTCGCCCATACACATGCAAGAGGGCTGAGTAAAGAAGAGTGTGAAACATTGATGAAAAAGAAAGAAATTGATGCCAATGAGCTTGAAGCACTTCTTGAGGCACGTGCAAACGGCTCTGTGAAATTCAACTTAGTCGATACACGCGAATGGATGGAATGGGTGGGGCATCGCATTAAAGGAACAGACTATTTAGTTCCAACCACCAGTTTTCATAATGCCCTCTCACAATTAAATGGACAAGAAAACACACCGATTATCGTCTACTGTTACAGTGGCAGTCGAAGTGCGTATTGTCAGCGCATTTTATTGCATATGGGCTATAAAACTGTCATCAACCTAGACTACGGCATTATGTCGTATGGTGGGGAATGTGAAAGCGGAGAGTAAAGCGTAGTACTCTTTTACATGTAAAAGATTTACATGTAAAAGAGTCAGTCATTTATACGTTAAATCTAAAGTGCATGACATCGCCGTCTTGGACGACGTAGTCTTTGCCTTCTAGTCGCATTTTACCAGCTTCTTTAGCGCCTGCTTCACCTTTGCAAGCGATATAATCCTCATACCCAATGACCTCAGCGCGAATAAAACCTTTTTCAAAGTCGTTATGAATGACAGCTGCTGCTTTTGGGGCTTTCCAACCTTTTTCAATCGTCCAAGCACGCACCTCTTTAACACCTGCGGTAAAGTACGAAGCCAATCCTAATTTTTCAAATGCCAAACGAATAATTTGTTTCAATCCTGATTCTTCAACGCCCAATTCTTTCAAAAATTCTTCGGCCTCGTCTTCTTCTAGTGCGACCATCTCTTCTTCAACTTTGGCACACAAGACAACCACATCAGCGCCTACGCTTTGTGCATGGGTTTTGACAGTTTTAACAAAATCATTCTCTTCTAACAAGCCTGCTTCATCAACGTTAGCGCCATAGATGACTGTTTTATTGGAGAGAAAACGTAACTCTTTATTGAGCGCTTCAAAATTCGCATCGTTTTGCTCAGGGAAAGTGCTTACAGGTTTTAGTTCATCTAGATGTGCTCTTAATTTTTCGGCAACTTCTAAAATACCTTGTGCAGATTTGTCTGCTTTAGCTTGACGTCGAAGACGGTCAAGTTTTTTATCGAGTTGTTGGACATCGGCTAAGATAAGCTCGGTTTCGATGATTTCAATATCGCGCAAGGGATTGACGCTGTCTTCTACGTGTGTGATGTTTTCATCTTCAAAACAACGTACCATGTGTAAAATGACTTCAACTTCACGAATGTTTGATAAAAACTGATTACCAAGACCCTCGCCTGCACTTGCACCTTTAACTAATCCCGCGATGTCCACAAAGTCCACCGTTGAGTGCTGAATGCGTTCAGGTTTGACGATTTTTGCAAGCTCTTCAAGACGTGGATCAGGAACGGGGACAATGGCTTTATTGGGCTCAATCGTACAAAACGGATAGTTTGCTGATTCTGCATTTTGCGCTTTGGTGAGCGCATTAAAAGTGGTTGATTTTCCAACATTGGGGAGTCCTACAATACCGACACCTAAACCCATAGACTATACCTTTAAAATTAATTTTTATAGGCGATTTTATCCTATATCGTCTTAAAACCGCCTACCTCTTCTTTGGATAGCCTTGTATGCCGTTATTTGTCTTTTAAATTTTCTTCAAAATGAGAAATGTTTAAAACAATAAATTTATAAGAGACATAAATGAGCACAGGCCATGTGCAAAGCCATAAAATTTCTGTTGTGTAATGTGTTGCTTCCATGTTATCTCCTAATAATGATGCGCATCAGCTTCCACTTCGGCTGATGTTACTTTTTCTTTATTCATCGCTCTCCATACCAGAAAAATGTACCCTAAAACAAAGGGAACACCCAATGAAACATAGCTCATTGATTTAAGAGTATAGAGCGATGAAGAGCTATTTTCAATCGTCAGTGAACTTTGAATATGACTTAAGGAAGGATAAATCGTTGTCGCATTAAAGCCTAATAAACAGAGCAAACTTACCGCAACCAAAACCGTACCGATACCACTGAACCAAATACCTTTCGTGCTTCGCTTAAATAAACTAATCGCAATGGCATACAAAACAGCCAACGCACCCATGCCAAACGCTACGATGAGGAGAGGATTGGCGATAAAGTTTTTCAAAAATTTGAACGTTTCAACGTAAACATACTCACCTTTATACGAAAACCCACTCATCATTAAAAGCATAACGAGCATGGCAACAAAAAAGCCTACAAAGAATATAGCGTCTTTGAAAAGTTGGACTCTGGTATTTTTAACAATGGCTTCATCATCAATGGCGTTGAGAAAATAGAGTTCGGCTTGAACACGGGCTAAGAAAAACAACATAAATCCAAACGCAACATTAAACGGGTTTAGTACCCCTTCTAATCCATAACTGGACATCGTCCACGCGGAGAGATTCATATCGTTTCTCACAAAATTCCCCCCGGTAAATAGCGTGCCTAGGGCTATACCTATGAGGATGATTCCTACACTACCATTGACCCATAAAAATGCTTCATACGTACGCGTGCCTAAAAAATTGTCCGGTTTCTTGCGGTACTCATACGATACGGCTTGAATGATAAAACAAAACAGTATCGCCATCCACACATAATACGCCCCACCAAAACTGACCGCGTAAAACAGAGGAAAAGCCGCAAAGAGTGCGCCTCCAAACATGACAAGCGAGGTAAAGGAAAGTTCCCATTTTCGACCTAAAACAGCGACTAAAACATTGCGTTGTTTTTCATCTTTAGCGATGGCATACAAAAGCGTTTGTCCGCCTTGCACAAACGTGATAAACACAAACAACGCCCCGATAAGCGAAACCAAAAACCACCAATAGTGTTGAAGACCCAAAAGTGATATATTTTCAAACATGACTCTCTCCTTCTGGTCCTATGGTTATCTGCTTGAGCATAATTTTTATCTCAGCAATCAACAATCCTGTAAAAATAATCACAAATAATCCTAAAGTAATCATCACCGAAACCGAGTCAATATGCGAACTTGCCACACCTACAGGAAGCATGCCTTGAATCGCCCACGGTTGTCTGCCGACTTCCGCCACGATCCAGCCCGCCTCTCCTGCAATATACCCTAAAGGAATCGACCAAAGAGCGGCACGTAACAGTAGTTTTTGATGGTCGATTTTGCCGATCATCGAAAAATAGAGCACAAAGAAAAAGAGTGCTAAAAACCAACTTCCAAGTCCCACCATAATGTGAAAACTGTAAAACGTCAGTCCAACAGGCGGTATGATTTGAGACGGTTTATTCAAATAGCTGTACCCTAAAAATGCTTGATGCTCACGAAATGTTTTTAAAGCATTTTCCATCGTTGGGGCATCCGATACTTTTTGAGCCTCTTTATACGTTCGTAGTGCCCCCAAAGCGATTTTGCCTTTGTCTATTTTACTTTGGGCTGGTTCAATGCCAAGTGCTGGATTGCCTAAAACCAAATCATCAATACCCGGAACAAACGCATCGATACTTCGAAACCCTAAAAAGGAGAGCGCATAGGGAATTTCAATCGACCACACAAATTCATCTTTGCCATCACCTATCTCTTTTTCCGTGTTAAGCTGACCAATCGCCACGATACCCGCACGACGTTTTCCATCGTATAAGCCTTCCATAGCCGCCAATTTTGTGGGTTGGGTGAGTGCTACTTGATGCGCTGATTCATCGCCTGTTGCCACTAAAAAGATAGAGACAAGCAGACCAAAGGAAGCGCCTACAATCATACTGCGCTTTGCAAATAAAACCTCTTTTTTCTTAAGCAAATACCAACTACTAATGCCCACAACAAACAAAGAACCCATCACATAACCGCTGCTAATGGTATGTAAGAACTTTGAAACCGCATTGGGATTTAAAAGTACATCCCAAAAATTGTTCATCTCAAAACGCGCACTGTTTAGATTAAATTCCATGCCCACAGGGTGTTGCATCCACCCATTGGCTACTAAGATCCAAAGTGCCGATAAATTAGAGCCAATCGCCACAAGCCATGTCGATAAGAGGTGCATTTTAGCAGAGACTTTATCCCAGCCAAAAAACATCACGGCAAAAAAGGTGGATTCCATAAAAAATGCCATAATGCCCTCTATTGCTAGAGGTGCGCCAAAGATATCGCCGACGATCCACGAATAATTTGACCAATTGGTGCCAAATTCAAACTCTAAAATGATGCCAGTAGCTAGACCTATCGCAAAATTAATGGCAAAAAGTGTCATCCAAAACTTAGTGATTTTTTTCCATTGTGCATCGCCTGTTTTAACATAAATGCTTTCCATAATCGCAATGATAAAAGAGAGACCTAACGTGAGAGGAACAAACAGCCAGTGGTACAGCGCCGTCAATGCAAATTGAGCACGTGACAGCTCAACGATAAGAGAATTGTCCATAAGATTACCTTTGTTTTTCGATCAAATTTTCCATAACAAAATCAGCCTTTTGTTGGTCATTTGAAAATTTAGTATTCAATATATGAGGGAAGAAAAAGAGTTTAAGAAGTACAAAAAAAAGAAAAAGCTTTATGCCTATAATAAGCCAAAGCTTTTTTCCTACACGCATACGTTTAAAGCCATCACTGTAAAAAAGAAGTATTTTTTTTAAATAAATCACAAGACTAAAACCTTTTTTATATTATAATCATTCTTAGTTAATAATTTTTAAATAATACTTTTATTTTTACATGTAATGATTTAATGATGGGCACATGTATGATTTGGATTGATTTTTGGCGTTTTTCCTGCGATAAAATCATTCAGTGCTTCTTCAACGGTTGCATTTTTATCATCAAAATAGACAGCTATATTAACACCTAAAAATTTTTTCAAAGGTTCACCGCCAATTCCTGAAACAACCAATGTATCGGCCCCAAGAGCTTGTATATTTGCAACAGCATTCGCACAACCCCCTGTAACATGTCCAGGGTTTTTATGAACGCTTACTTTAGCAACCGCTCCCTCTTCAACCTCAACAACAGTATAAAAACTTGCTTTACCAAAATGAGCACCACGCTTTGCGCTCAATCCATCTTCTTTCATTGTTGGAAATACGATTGTCATTGTGTATCCTTATTTTTTTTACTATTATGCATGTGTTTCAGAACAAGAACATGTATGATGACTTTCACCCTCATGGGAATGTTCGTGTTCGCCTAAAAGCGCCATATAATTTACTACCGTTACTTTGTCCAATGTGTGCGCATGGAATTTTTCCAAGACATCTTTGAGTGTTATTCGTTCATTACCTGCAAAATAAACGTCAATGTGATTTTCCAAACATGCATGAAACGGTTTTTCACCTATATGACTTAAGATAATAGTTTTGACCCCTAAATCATGAAGCCATTTGGCAACTTTTATTCCATTATCGTGCATACTCTCTTGAAGCGTGCATGTACCCGCTTGATCGACAAGCGCAAAATACTTTGCTTTCCCAAAAAGAGGAGCAAGAATACCTTCTTCTTTATTCGTTTTAACCGGTATTGCAATCATTCATTAATCCTTTTACTGAACATATGACCAAAATAATACTCTTTTTATTGAACATATGTCAAGTATTTTTAAATGAATTTTGATATTTTGTGAGTCAAAATCGTGTGAGTTAGTTTATTCTATGCCATTTTTAGAGTGCTTATGTGTATCCATTTCTATACACATTGCACTCTATTCCACGCTTTAGGCTATCAATGCCTTAGTCCACAGTTGCATAATTGTATGAATTTCTTCTTTGGGAGCTTCCATAAATTCAATCACAAAGCGATCTTCAAATTCACAAATACCAATACTTCTGGGACGAACAGCGATAATTTTTGTATTAGGTATTGCTTGCCCAAAACAAAAAATAATATTTTGAACATCTATAAGTCCTTCCATTATTTCTCCTCCAAGAGCCTTTGTATGAGTATAATGGTCAAAAATAGCTATAAAATGCGCCACAGGGTCTGCATTGATTTTTTCTTTAAAATAATCAACGATTTGCGACATACGTTTATACTGAAGCTCTTCTTTCATTAATGTCAGTGAATGCACTGGATATTGATCTAAAAATAGTGTTTTTTTCACAAAATTTTCCTTTGAAATAAAATTAAACGAGAGATAATGTGCTTATTCTTGTACGCAGACTTCGCCTTTAAGCATATGCATAATCGTCTGATAAAGCACAATCGCGATAACAACGGTTGTCACGCTAACCATCATATAAGAGAGTATTAAAAGCATCGTATCTTTGGTTTCATGGTACATCAACATCGCACTAATTCCCATCGCTGCTAGCGGGAAAACGAAGGCCCACCATGAAATAAAAAATTTTATTTTGACAAAGTTTTTATACATAAATGCGATTAAGAGCGTAAAGAAAAGAGCGATGTTAAACAAAAGCGTTGCAAAAACATCTATTACACCATACATTTTAAAGTAAGCGATAAAACCAACCGCAGGCGGAGCAATAAGAATAAACATCGTTGGCATGAATTTCACTGCTAATTGATGGTGAAAAATAATACGATTGAGTAAAATAGCAAACAGAATAATCCAAAAGAAAATACCACAACTAAAAAAATACATCAATATGCCTTGGCTCGCAAATCCAACACCCCCAACAGGGACAAGGACGTTCCCTACTACGGGAATAAACCATGCAGGATTGGAATGATCTAACTCTTGATTGTGATTAATCCAAAAAGAGATTGTGTACATGGTTAAATAAAAGTGTAACCCTGCTCCTGCGTACCAAAAAATTGCCGCGAGATTAACATTCATCTCTTTGTAAATAATGGCTAACATCAACATAGAGATAGAAATTGCCGCAAAAAAATTCAGCCTTACGGGATGCGAAAATTCTTTTTTAACCATAGGTGCGTACTTGATATATTTACTAAGATATATCAAGGAAATAACGACAAATAAGGCCGTTGAAATAGCCGCTAATCCATTGCCTATCATTCGGTTCATTCCTAACCAAAGAGATGCTTTTTGATACATAATCGTTAAGCCACTCATTCCCATCACGGTTGCATACATCATGATAGGGAAAAATTTTACTCTATTATGTTCACACACAATAACCTCGTCCATCTACACTCCTAATTATAAGTTATACTAAATATAATTATAAGAATATACTTTTATTAATTAGAAAAGTATAAATTAACAAGGATAGCTTTTTGTATTAATAAAACTACTGCTGTGAACTAAAAAAATGGATTATAAAAGGAAGGAAGAGGATTGAAGTGTGTCAAACAACAATCCAAAAAAAAGATTATAAAAGTGCGTCGTTTAAAAGAGCGTTGATGATATCATCGCCCATACGTTTTTCTTCTAGAGCTAGTTTTTCTATCTTTTCGACAAGATGGCTTTGCAAGTATGTCACAACGCGCACACACTTTTCTTCTGTTTTTTTGCGCTCATCATACAACGCTTGCATCATCGCTTTTGTTTCTTGGTCAATGGGAGTGCGAAGCGATTTGTATTCTACTAATTCACCCTGTTTATAGACACCCGAAACTTCAGCATAGACCCAGTAATATCCGCCGTCTTTACGCATATTTTTAACATAGCCTTTCCACATCGCACCTTTATGAAGGGTTTCCCAAAGCTCTTTAAAGACCGAGCGAGGCATATCGGGATGGCGTACAATACTATGAGATTTTCCAACCAGTTCATCCATCTCATACCCAGAAATTTTTGAAAATGTTTCATTGGCATAAGTGATTTTACCACTTAAATCCGTGCGTGAAACGATAAGTTCATCAGCAGGAACAACCGTTTCCATGAACATCTGATACGTTGTTTGCATGTTTATCCTTAATGAATTTTTTTCTTCAAATCACCACGATAGACGATATCTTTCAGGTCAATCTTCTCATCATTCAAAACAGGCGGAACGCTAGGAGCGTTATCAAGTTTTGCACGCTCTGCTTCAAGTTCATCTTCACTGTATGCCATCATCATATCGGCGCATATTACATGAGCAATTGCTTCGATTTTCTTCATCTTTGCCATCTCTTCATCAATATTTTTACCTTCAATGGTGACAATGATTTTGCCTTTTTCTGTATCGTGAAAGTGATAGTCACAAAAATCGGACGCTTCGCATACCGCGATAATTTCATCAACATAGATAGGTTTTGTTTGAATTACGATACTTGAAATATTCATGGGAGTCTCCAAATCATTATAAATTTATCATCACTACTGCTCACGAGCAGTTTATCATTGGCAAAAACAATGCTATTTAAAGTACTTTTTTGACCGCGCAATGTATAAAGAAGCTCTTTTTTAGAGAGGTCAAAAATGACGATATCGTTTTGTTCGTTAAACGCAAAAGCACCCAAACGCTCATCAGGACTCAGCGCACCTGCGTAAATTAAAAAAGAACCATCGAAACGGTCATACAGACCCGTTGAAACATCGTACACAATGCCACGTCTATCTTGTCCCGCACACAAAACACTGCTGTGGTGAAAATCGACTTTATAGACGTTATCCACATTGCCGCCTTTGAGCACTTTTGTGATTTTTCCCGTGGCGACATCCACGATAGAAATTTCACCCGATTCACACGAACTAGCAACCAAGCTTTTGGACGCATTGAGTGCAAAATCACTAAAATGTGAAGCATTGAGTTGTGTTCTATATAAGGCTTTAGCGTTTTTAATATCCCATAAAATCAGTTCATTGCTTAAAAGTACCAGTAAAACGCGATTGGAATCAATAAATTTTGCCTTAGTAATAAACCAGTTTTTGGAGGCATCAATGATTATTTTGGGGGTGTTGTTTTCAATTCTATAAAGTGTTCTTGCGCCACTGCTCGCTTGGACGACAGCTAAATACGTTTGAGAAGGAAGAACATCCACGGAAAACACTTTAGGAGCTACTTCATCTCCCGTAAAATCTTTAATAAGAGGAAACGATAACGAGCTTAGTTTTGTAGCATCACTGAGTTTATACACTTCGAGTGTCCCAGCGCTGGTTCCAGCAACAATGCTATCTTTGCCAAGAGCGATACTTTGAACGCTTCCACTGGCTTCTATGATAGAGCGAGGCGAAATATCTGCGCTAAAAAGAAGTGTACTCCACACCAACAGCATCATCCATAGCATAAACGCTCCTTAACATTTATTCGTAGAGCATCGCTTGGGCATATCCCAACACAGCTGCCACATCCCGTACACAGTGTTGGCTCAATACTAGGACGGAAAAGTCCTAAAAAATGAATTGCCCTACTTTGACACGCATCCAAACAGCTGTTACATAAACTCTGATGCCATGCCATGCATGCCATTATATCTATTTCTACGCCGATGTCTAAATCACTTTTACATGTAATATCTAAGATACCGTTGGGACACGCATTTGCGCACGCATCACAAAAAGTACATCCTCTTTTTGTGAAGTCTAAGCAAGGCGTATGCGCAGCATCAAGGGTGATAATATTTTCTTCGCATGCCCCAACGCAAGGCGTATCTTTGCATTGGGAACATACTAAAGAAAAATCATAGTCTTTATGATGATAAGGCGGACGCACACACAACGTTTTTGTAATTTTTTTCGCGTCTTTCTTACCCAATAAATTCTGTATCACCGCTCGTCTGCTGCTAGGAGACATCGTTACTTCACACCTTCATTGAGCGTATCTAAAAGATTTGAACGTGATTGACCGTTTTTACTCACAAAGTCTGGTTTAAACTCATTTTTAACCAATGGCTCGTTATTGGACTGTGGTGCATGGCATTGCGTACAGTTATAACGTGCTTCACTCATGCTTGTCAAAACTTTTTGCGTTCGCATATCGAAGAAGTGAGATTTTGGCATTGGAGTCGCTTTGACCGCCTCTGCAACTTCTGGTAAGTGACATCCTGTACATGAATTAGCGTCTTTCGTGATAGGAAGCATTCCCTCAACATCGTGCGGAATCATTGGCGGTGCATTTTCAAAAGCACGTTGAATGACCGGTGCTTCGCCCGCAGCAACGGTAGAGTATGCTGTTTTATCCCCTACCGTATTCTTCTCTGTATAGATGTCCGTTTTTCTTAGCCCTAGCTCTTCTTCAGTATATGATTGCGATACGGCACAGCCAGTCGCAACGATAATTCCAAACAAAGAGAGTGTTATCAACATTTTTTTAGTCATCATTATTTTCTCCTACATTTGTGTTAATGTAATTTCTCACACCAAAGGAGAGTGCATCACCCTCGCACACCTCAACACATCGCCCACAATTGGTACATTCTCCCGAAACGATAGCACCACTTCTTTTAGAGATGATGCCAAGGACTTGTTTTTCAGGACAAACCACTTTACACTCCATACACAAGGTGCATTTCGTGTGGTCATGTTTGACACGAACAAGACTCAATCGCCCAATTAATGAGTAAAATCCTCCCAAAGGACAGATGTGTCCACACCAACCGTTTTTAACCGCAAAAAGGTCAAACAAGAAAATAGATAAGATGGCAGCTCCGCCCATGCCCATACCGAAAATGATGCCTCGATGAAGCATACCGATAGGACTGATCATTTCAAAAGCCGCAACACCTGAGAAAAAAGAGAGTATCAAAGACAATGCTAATACCCAATATCTCACGGTACGACCTAGCCAAATCTTACGCTCAACTTTCTCTAAATAAAGCACTTTTCTTGCCCAATTTGCTGTGTCAGTGACAATATTAATCGGACAGACCCATGAACAAAAGGCACGTCCGCCCACAACCATATAAAAAAAGAGCACGATTAGCCCGCCAATAAGCACATCAAAAGCTACAAGAGCGCCTGCTGAAAACATTTGAAGAATAGCAAAAGGGTCCGCTAAAGGGATAGTCCCTGCTATGATCGAAGCACTTAAATTGCCATTAAGGAGCTTGACCCCATAAATATTTGAAACAATAAAAAGTGCCATAATGCTTATCTGAACAATGCGTCTTGCTATTAAAAAACGATGTTGAATGAGCCATGTTTTCATTTGAACAGCCCCTCATTGGAATTGAGATAATCAACCGCTTTTTTCTCGCTACGCTTGGTATGTGTTGTCACATCCTCGCTCACGCCTTCCAGCCGTTTCTCATCTTCTTTATCCCACCCTTTAATATAATGTGCCCCAATGGCTCCTTGTGCAAGTTCTAAAGGAAGAATGTGTATCGCTGGTTTTTCAGTGACACACGCTCTTTCACACAACCCGCATCCGGTACAGACTTCATGGTTTACCATCGGAATTAAAAAGGCATGTTTTCCCGTTCGTGGGTTTCTTCGATACTCCAGCTTAATCGCACTGTCCATGATAGGACAAGCACGATAGCATGCATCGCATTGAATACCCCAAAAAGCGATACAAGAAGCCATATCAACTACAGCAAGTCCCATTTTGGCTTTTGTAATATCAAGCTCTTTAGCACCCTCTTTTATGATAGAAACATGCTCTTTACTTAAAGCACCGGTTGGACAAACAGGGACACAAGGAATGTCCGTACACATGTAGCACGGAACCTCTCTTGGAATAAAATACGGTGTCCCAATAGGCTTTGTATCGCCTGGTTTTGCCAATTTTAATGTACCGTATGGACAAGCTTCTACGCATTGACCGCATTTAATGCAAGAACGCATGAAATCTTTTTCGAGTAATGCGCCAGGAGGCCTTAAAATCAGCGGTGCTGACTTTGCCTCTGCGATATACCCGCTCCAAACCATACCACCTAGTGCCGAAAGACCGATACTTTGTGCCATGAGTGAAAGAAATTTTCGTCTTTCACTGATCGTGATTTTTTCTTGGTCTTGATTGCTCACGACAATCCTTTACCTTAACTTATTTTTATAATACCACCTAGGCAAAACCCTAGAGGCAAAAACACTTTACGCTTTGTAAAGTTTTACCGCACACTTTTTATAGTCTGTCTGTTTAGAGATCGGACATGTCGCATCAAGGCACACTTTGTTGATGAAAACTTTCTCATCAAACCAAGGGACAAATACAAGTCCACGAGGTGTTCTATTACGACCTCTGGTTTCGACGTGTGCTTTACAAGAACCTCTACGACTCTCTATCCAGATAAGATCACCTTGTTTGAAACCTTTTGCTTTAGCATCTTCTGGGTGCATATAGCAAAGCGCCTCAGGAACGGCACGGTAAAGCTCAGGTACACGCATCGTCATTGTACCACTGTGCCAGTGCTCTAACACACGACCTGTACATAACCATGTATCGTACTCTTTGTCAGGCATTTCACATGGATCCATATACGGTCTAAAGAAAATTTTCGCTTTGTTTTTAAGTGGATATGTCTCCGTGGAGGTTGGCTTGGTTAAGTCACCGCGTTTAAGCGCTTTTGCCGCCAATCCGTAGAACGCAAACTCGCCATTGTTCTCTTTTGCCGCATACGGATCGTACTTCGCGTTAAAACGCCATTGAGTCTCTTTACCATCAACAACAGGCCATTTAAGTCCACGTACTTTATGGTAGGTATCAAAATCAGCCAAGTCATGTCCATGACCCAAACCAAATTTTCTATACTCTTCCCACAATGCTTTTTGAATAAAGAAGCCATAGCCTTTCCATTCTTTGCCATCACTTCCTGCTACGCCACGGCTATCGCCAAGAGCATCGGTGTTGTCAAAGCCTTTTCCAATAGGGTCATCCAATTTAAATGATTTGAAATAATCATTGGCAAAAAGAACATCATAAAGAGTGTCGGTTGGTTTATAGCCCATTGCTTTTGCCGCTTCGATAACATTGGGAAGTTTTCCGCCCTTAACTGGCTGTTCTCCCCAAACATCTGCGATAGTAAAACGTTTTGATAATTCAATCCATTGCCATGTATCACTCATCGCATCGCCTACTGGTAAGACTTGTTGTCGCCAATGTTGCGTACGACGTTCCGCATTACCATAAGAACCCCACTTCTCATAAATCATCGCAGAGGGGAGAATAAGATCCGATACTTTGGCCGAAATTCCAGGATAAGCATCAGAACAAACAATAAAGTTATCCGCTTTACGCGCTGCTTTGATCCAATGCTCAGCATTGGCTGAATCTTGGTAAGGATTACAGACATTCACCCATGCAAATTTAATTTTTCCACTCTCAATTTGACGATGAATATTCATAATATGCTGGTAACCCATAGGGTTAATAGTACCCGCAGGAAGTTTCCATATTTTTTCACTTACTTCTCTATGTTTTGGGATGGATACATCCATATCCGCAGGCAATCTGTGTGTAAATGTTCCCACTTCTCTTGCGGTTCCACAAGCACTTGGTTGTCCTGTGAGTGAAAATGCGCCAGAACCCGGTTTTGCTTGTTTGCCAAGAAGGAAATGAACCATATAAGATTGCTCATTAACCCATGTTCCTCTTTGGTGTTGGTTAAATCCCATCGTCCAGAAACTAACGACTTTTCTATTTTTTTCAATATAAAGATTTGCTAAAAGTTGTAATTTCGCTTTAAAGTCTTCAATACTCTCATCAGGGTTACCTTTAGAAATATTAGCAACATAATCAAGCGTATAAGGATCTAATGCTTTTTTGAAGTCTTCAAAACTGATTTCCCAATGTGCACCTGCGGCACTTGCTTTATCCATTACCATGGTATCGCCAGCTTTAACACCTAAGTGAGCAAGACCTGGAGCTTCTTTTGCGCTAATGACTTTAGCGTCTTCTTTACGAATGGTTTCTAACTCTTTATCAGAATATCCAAGTTTTTTAGCTTCTGCTTCACTTCGCATACCGTAACCGATATTGGCAAAGCCTGTTGCAAAAACAATATTTTTCTTAACAAAATCCCAATCAATCGCTTCGGGATGATTGTATACGATTTCGCGTGCAATATAATTCCACAATGCTAAATCCGTACTTGGGGAAAATATAATTTCAACATCGGCAAGGTCAGAACAACGATGTGTATAAGTTGAGATATTAATAACTTTGACATTATCAGGATTTGTAAGCTTACGATCACTCACACGAGACCAAAGGATTGGATGCATCTCAGCCATATTGGCGCCCCATGTCACAATCGTATCCGTGAGTTCAATATCATCATAACAACCTGCTGGCTCATCGATACCAAAGGTTTGCATAAATCCAGCTACGGCTGAAGCCATACAATGTCGTGCATTCGGGTCGATACCATTGGCACGAAAACCGGCTTTCATAAGTTTTGCCGCAGCGTACCCTTCTTGAATGGTGTATTGACCTGAGCCAAAAATACCAATCGCTTCAGGACCGCCTGCTTTCATGGCAGCTTTCATGTGTTTTTCCATCTCATCGAAAGCACGTTTCCATGAAACGGGTTTGAATTGACCTTTTTTGTCAAATTCACCTTTGTCATTCATACGAAGCAACGGTTCTTTTAAACGATCCGCTCCGTACATGATTTTAGCATTAAAATACCCTTTGATACAGTTAAGCCCACGATTCACTGGAGCTGCTGGATCACCTTTGACTGCGACAATTTTTCCGTCCTTCGTTGCTACCATAATACCACAACCGGTACCACAGAAACGGCACACAGCTTTGTCCCAACGCCAACCAGCCTCAGCTTGTGCACTAGCAGCTTTTACTTCGCTAGGTACGCTAATACCTACAGCAGCAGCAGCGCTCGCAGCGGCAGTTGTTTTTAGAAAGTCTCTTCTTGAAAGCGACATCTTGATACCTCCTGATTTGAGTTTCAAGGTCATTCTATCACTAAGTAAAAAGACAAAGCCATGACTTAAGTCAATACTTTAGTTTTGGAAATTTAATTTTATGGGGTTTTGGTTTTACATGTAAAAAAGAGAGATAACGTTATTTGCTAGTATTCTATGAGTTTGTGGCAGATAAAAAGTAGCCTCACTTTTTCTACTTTTCATTATAAATTTTTAAAGATTAAACAACACAATGACCATTTAACACTTTTTTCTGCCAATTAAACGACAAAATGTTCAAATAACGCCAAATATATTTTTAAATAGTCATTGATATTTGAAAAATTTAAGTGCTTCTGACTATAAAACAATAAAAAAATCGCATTTTAAAACATTTTCATTAAATAAACGAACATTTTTTGTGTTCGTTTATTTGAGAATATCAGACTGATTGATATATAATGTTCGTTGAATAAATAGTTAGCTTATAAAGGAATGCTATGGAAATTTTGATAACAATATTACAGATATTAGCACTGATAGGTATTTCTTTTTTAGCAATTTTTAAAAAAAACTATTTCCCAAAATATTTAGAAGAAAAAGCAAAAAATACTGCAACTAAAGAAGACATATCTCAAATTACTGAAAAAATTGAAAGTATTAAAAAAAATCATATTATTGATATTGAAAAAATCAAAACTGAACTTGACGTTAAAAGTGCATTACGTCAATCATTTCAAGCCAAAAGCTTGGAATCATTAACAGCTATTGATGAATTGCTAGTGGAAATCAATCTTTATAGTTGGAAACAACTTGCAGAACGTTCTCCAAATGAACATTATGTTTGGAGTAATGTAGATACTATAGATGAAAAACGTCATTTCCATTATTATCGTGTTGCAATTGATAAAATTAAAATGGTTCATGGATTGTATTTAACTGAAAATGCAAAAAATGCATTATCAGAATTAGCGCAAACCATAGGCATGCTTTCAAGTATGGAATTACATTTGACAGGTAATGAAGATGATCCGGTAGACCAATCTGCAGTATCAGGTTATGAATCTGCAATAAAATCAGTAGATAAATGCAGAACTCAATTGATGTCTGAGCTTGGCATTAAAAGCTAACAAATCAGTGGAGCCAATAAATTACCCTGCGGGCAATTCATCGGCTCATTTCAAACGTTAGTTTCTTTTGTACATAAATTCAAAATAAAGGTATAAATCAGTGAAAATATTTTTTTTACTTTTTTTTACTGTTATTTCATTAATTGCTGATGACCCTTGTGATCCTCATATGAAAACAGAAAAGATATTTCATAAAGAGTTGCCTTATAATGTAGTTCTTGATAAATACTATTCTGATGATAATTGTGGATATCAAAAGACAGAATTGAAAATTCTTCAAAATGGGCAGCTGATAGATAGTCTTAATGCTTTTTATGGCATTGATATACTGCGTATAGAGGATATCAATAATGACGGAAAAACAGAAATTGTCTATACTGGGCATTCTGGTGGGCAAGGTACTGATGAGCATAGAATTGCAGTGATTGAACCAATTATGAAAAAATCTTTTGCTTTTGACGGCTTCCCACTTAACTTAAGAAGTTTTAATGATGATGGTACAAGTGATTTTATTATTTGGAAGAGTGTTTTTTTCTGTGTATCAAGTGAGTTTTGTTCCAATGCAACATTTCTGGGCATAAACGAAGCTTTGCAGTTCAAAAATGCTTCATTGGTATTAGATAAAGAAGCCACAAAGGTTTTGAAAAAAGAGTCTGCTCAAGCTTGTGACACCAATGTTTTAGTAAAGACAACTGATACAAATAATAAATCAATTAAATTTACAAATAATGGATGTGCGAAGAATACTTTAGAAACTATTGCATATGATTTCTATTTTCAAGATTCCACCGCTTTAAAAATGGATTTGAAACATTTCATTTTTGAGTCTAATGAAGCAAGAAAAGAGTTAAAACGCAAATTGATAAATGAATTGAAGGATTTTGAGATAGTACCTGATAGTGATTTTGGCATATCAGCTAAAAAGTTAATAGAACAGCTGTAAACTAACAAATCAAAGGAGACCAATCAAAAACCCGCAGCGGTTTTTTGATTGCTCATTTTAAACGTTAGCATATAGTAAGGATAAGCAATGGCATTTGTAAAAGTTAAGCTTGATGAAATCGATATAGACGTAGAAAATCTTAAAAAAAGAATAGACCATAAAATACAAAATTCTTCTCCAAAACAAACTCTTCTTTCAGAAGCGACAATACATGATGGGGGAACGTGTGCTTTTGATGAAAATTCAAATACTCTCTTTTTCAGCATTACTCCAATGTCATTACTCTATAGAGATGGATATGATTGCTGTGTCATGATTGATTCTAAGCAAATAATCTTTATAGAATGTGATTTTTGGGTTTATAAAGATCATAGTATGACTAAATGTAATACGATAAACTCTGAAACAGATGAAATGATGAAAAAACTAAGAGAAGCAAAAAGATGTTTACATGGGAATGACCAACAAAAGTACATTACCTTAAACAATATCGAAATTTAGGTTGCTAACAAGTCACAGGAGACCAATCAAAAACCCGCACGCGGCTTTTTGATTGCTCATTTTAAAAGTTATACATAAAAAGGAATTTCTTGGATATTTTACAAGCACTTATTGCACTTATTGGAGTATTAGTTGGTTCGTTTTTTACAATCATTGGAATATGGATTACAAATAGAGCTAATTTAAAAAGACTTGAAATTCAATTAAAACATGAAAAAGAAACAAACAAAGAAAATTTAATGAGAGATCGGTTAGAAGAGTTATATATACTTTCTGATAAATATTTTAATACGCTTGTCTCTCATCAATTACCATTGAAGATGGTTATGAAAGGTGAAATATCATTTAATGATGCTTTAGATTTACATATTGAATGGGGCAAAGAAAAAAAATCAGATTATCAACGTCTTAACATGATTATTGAAATGTACTTTCATGAACTTCAAGAACCATATAATGAAGTTCTACAAATTAGAGATGAACTGAATGAAATTTCAGAAGGCTACAAAGAGCAATACAAAACTGGTGACTATGACGGAAGAAGATGGTTACAGTTATTTCAACCAAAACTTGAGCAATTAACACAAAAAACTGAAAACTTTAGCGAAAAACTGACGGAGCATATAAAGATTGTATAACAAATCAGTGGAGCCAATAAATTACCCTGCGGGCAATTCATCGGCTCATTTTAAACGTTATGTTTTAAAAGTAGAAAATTAAATGGCAAAATGGGTTCAATATACAAAAGAGCAGAAGATAGCTTCTGACAAATATAGTAGTATAAAATCAAGAGTTAAGAAAAAACCTGGGTATGAATTGGAGGATTTTTGGACAAGAGAAGACTTTATTGATTGGCATACTAGTATCGAAAAAAGATGTTGCTATTGCAATAGTACACAATTGGAAATTGAAAATTTTTATAACAAAACACTCTCAAAACGCAATGGCACACGAGGAAAAACTCTCGAAATAGAAAGAATAAAGGATACAGAATATACTCGTGAAAATTGTCTTTTATCTTGCTATTGGTGCAACAATGCAAAATCTGATGTGTTTACATTCGATGAATTTAAAAGCATCGGTAAAGTTATTGGAAGAATCATAAAAACATAACAAATCAGTGGAGCTAATAAATTACCCTGCGGGCAATTTATTAGCTCATTTTAAACGTTATCTGAAAAGTAAACTATCTTAAATCATGAGAGGAAACAAGGTTAAATGAACATTGAAATAATAAAAGCAACAGAAAATGACTCTTTAGATTTAGCCATTTTAACAGGAGAATTACTTCAAGAGATTATGGATAAAATCAATATTAAAGTGTTTAATTTCAATCAAGATGAAACACAAAAAAGAGCAGAAGATTTAATCTCAAAAAACCTTTATTTTGTTTTTATTGCAAAAGATAAAAATAAATCTATAGGCTTTATCTCAATGTATGAGAGCTATGCATTATATGCGGAAGGTGCATATGGAACAATACCTGAATTATATGTTAGACCAGAGTATCGTTCTCTAAATATTGGTAAGTTATTGTTGAAAAAAGCAAAAGAGTTTGCATCCTCAAAAAATTGGAAAAGATTAGAAGTTACAACCCCACCATTACCACAATTTGATAGAACATTATCATTTTATGAAAACAATAGTTTTGAAATATCTGGTGGAAGAAAACTTAAAACTGATATTGAAGTTGGTTAAGCAGATAACAAAACACTGGAGCCAATAAATTACCCTACGGGCAATTTATTAGCTCATTTCAACCGTTGTGAGCTAAAGGGAGCTAAAGGGGTCAGGGCTAAACTTTTAACTTTTTACCCATCAAGAGTTAATTTTATGGGCCAAATTTTATCTAAAAATCTTTACATGTAAAGATAAAAATCACTTTTTCTCTTTGATATAATATACATTGTTTTAAACCTATGGAGAACATTATGCTACGAAAACTTTTTTGGGATGACCCTTACGCGAGTGAAATTCAAGCAAAAATTGAAGCGGTTGAGGGGGATTGTATTTACTTAGACCAAACTATTTTTTACGCTTTTTCAGGCGGTCAAGAGAGCGATTTTGGAACCATTGGCGGCGTTGAAGTCTTAGAAGCGATGAAAGAAGGTAACGATATACGCTACACACTCGCAAGCGGGCATGCACTTCACGTGGGTCAAGAAGTAGCGATTAAGATTGACTGGCAAAGACGTTATAGCCTGATGCAAAACCATTTTGCCGCAGAATTGATACTAGAATTGCTTTATCAAGAATTAGGTTCTGTGGAAAAAATCGGCGCGCACATCGCCCAAGATAAAGCCCGTATTGATTTTTTTTGGCATGAAAACATAAGCACTCTCTTTCCCCTGCTTCTTCAAAAAGCAACGGAATTGATCGATAAAAACCTACCCATCAAAAGTGATTACAGCGACCTTACAAACCAAAGGCGCTACTGGGAAATCGACGGTTTTGCACAGGTTCCTTGTGGTGGCACCCACCTAAAACGCACAGGTGAAGTGGGGCAGCTCTCTTTAAAGCGAAAAAACATCGGCAAAGGCAAAGAGCGCATTGAAATTTATGTGAACCAATAGCTCATTTTTTTACATGTAAAAAGAACGGGTGCATTTTTAAGAGACGGCATGGATGTCTTAAGCAGAGCATTCAGGCTTTGCCCATACGCAAAATATGGGCAAAAGGCCTGAAAAAGTGCTGATTAAAATTTTATATTGAGTGTCAAGTAAGCACCAAACGGCATGCCTGACAAATAGGTCGGTTGCGTGGTATCGGCGGCTAGCGCGTTATCCGGGGTTATGATAGATGCAATATAGTGTTTATCGAATAGATTCACAAAACTTAACTGCACATTACCCTCCTTAACACCCTGAATCTTTGGCAATTTATAATCGACATTAAAATCCACTGTCGTAAACGAAGGAATCTCTTGCGTATGCTCCACATTGCCGTATCGACTGCCGGTATAACGAACAATCGGCGTGAATTTCCAATTTCCTATTTTATACGTCATAGACCCTTTAAGCCCTCGCATCGGAGCATCGGGGACTTGATTGTTTTTTGTCGCTGCTGTTGCTGTGGCACTGGTCAAAAAGTCCTCGGTATAATAGTAGCGGTTGTAAAAAGCACTGGCAAGAAAATCGACAGACTCAGTGATCGCACCGCTAATGGCAAACTCAGCACCGTAACTTTCAGCATCAAGGTTGTTGGTAGGGTATTTTATGCCATATTGTGTGTCATAAACAGTCGCTTGTTTGCCGGAGACTTTGGTATAAAAAAGATTGGGCGCTAGTACGATGCTTCCCAGTTTATATTTCAAACCGATGTCGTAATTATCGGAAATCTCTAACTGTTGTTTATCCCATAATTGTTGGAGTGTAACACCTTTGCTCACATACGTGGCTCGATTGGAAAGGTACGTTGGGAAGAGATTGACATCGTAGCCGTAACTTCGACCATAATCAAAATAGATTTCCGTATTAGGCGTTAATTTATACCCTAAATAGGCACTGGGTAACCATTCAGTAAAAGTTTTAGAAGCGACACTTGACCATGGGTCTAGCGCAACTTGACTGAGTGCGGTATCGTAATCGGAACTGATGGAAGCATTATTGGCTCCAAAACTATGGCTGTTAATGCCTGCGAGTTTAAAGTCAAGGTATCGTATGCCAAAGGCGTAACTAAAATCTTGAATATCACCGCTAAATTGGATGAAAGGTGAGCTAAATTTGTGCGTTGCCTCTTCGGCTAACATATTCCAACCATTGTACGTTAATTGCCCCGTATTGCTGATTGTGTACATTCTGCGGCTCGTTGGAGGTCCTGGTAAATCTTGCTCCCCGTACCAATAGCCGATTTTCATTGCCATTTCTTCAATAATGGGTATCTCATACGCTAATACTGCGCCATACCTGTCATGGTCAATGAGCCACTGGGTCACAGGCGATGTGGTTGGACTAGCAGGCATATTGGTAAACCAATACTCTCCCTTGTCCTTTGAATAGTACGGTTTAAAGCTCAAAACGGAGTCATTCGCGAATCGGTATTCAAAATTAGCCGTGACAACATCATCGGTAAACGATTGCTTATTCCAGTCATAATAATTAGCATTTTTCGTTGTCGGATACGCCGTATTCCAATCTTTGTTGTAATAAGTGTCAAGGTCTTTGGCTTCGCTGTACGAAAGTCCATAATAATTGTGATGGTCGTCTTCACTGTGTGCGTAGAAGAGTTCGCTTTTAAAATTATCGTTCGGTTTGTAGGTCACGCCCAACATCACATTGGTGCGATCCAAATCACCTTCGCCTTTCCATTTATCGCCACTGGTTTTAGAAACCGAACCAAACGCAGCGATATCACCCATCTGCCCCGTATCAAAACGTAAAAACGTTCTGAGGGCATGGTCTGAACCCACCGTTTGCGCCACCGTTGTTTCCATCTCTTTTTTAGGTCGTTCAACAATCATATCTACTTTTCCAATCAGATTGGAAAAACCGAGACTTTTATCTGCGGGCATATAGCCTTTATAAAGATCAATCCATGAGATGTTTTCCAAATCAAACATGGTTTTTCCACCGCCCGGGTTGCCGCTGATGGGGAGTGATTCTAACATATAAACACCACCCGGTCCTGACTGATTTTTGCCCCTGATACGCAAAGGGTCATGAAACGATGTCTCATTGGAACCAAAAACCTCTGCAGGTTGATAATCGACTGAAGGCGACATGCCGACGACTTTAAGAGCCGACATACCGATAGGTCCGCTATAAAGATCAATGGCGTCTTTATTGTATCCTTGCGAATTGATATTTTCTTTACCACCCGTTTCAAACGCTGTGGCACTCCCTGTTTTCCCCGTTGCAACGACCTCTTCTAACTGATAAGCATCCTGCCCGTACACATTGCATAATGCAATAAAACTAAACGCAAATGCGCTTTTTCCTTTTACATCCATTCTTTCCCCTCTTTAGAAATGTAGTATTTTTTTATATATAACGATATGTTTTATTGATTAACTTTTGGGAATTCAAGCATCATTCAGTCTTGTCGATGCATTCATTGTATAAATTTTTATATAATGAATGCATTATAATGATTATAACTTAAAGTTTAAATAATCAATGAGACATTCATGCACTTTAAAAAATAAAAACTGAAATATAATGTCAAATTTACCAATACTTCAAGTCACTGTTTTTCACTCAATCAATCTATTTTTTATAGAAATTTTAATTGACATGTGAACGAATTTATTCAATATTTTTAGATATACCATAAACGTTTTGGATGAAAAAAAACACTGAAAAAAAACTTAATTTAAACAAAACAAATAACGTAAATGTAACTCAAATATGAAAGATTGATTTTTAAATTCTTAAGTTAGGATGCAGCGTAGAATATAAATAATCGTTATAGAGGATTGGTGTAATGTGATGTTTCTTCAATAAAGGAGATTTCAACTATGTCGATGTTTTCACCCAAAAAAACGAGTCTGCTTTCATTTTTTTTAGGTCAGTTTTTTATTCTCATACTGTTTTGTTCTGCTTTAGGTGCCAATGAAACATTGGGCGAAGAAGAACATTTAGGCGGCTATGTACCTTTAGATATTCCGTTTTTAGATGAAACGGGCAAACAGGTGACACTGGGGCAACTGATGGATGGAAAACCCGCCATACTGACGTTAAATTACTACGTATGTCCCGCTTTATGTACCCTGCAACTCCAAGACCTTGCCAAAAATCTAGAAAAAGTTAAACTCACTGAAAATAAAGACTATAAGGTCATTACCTTAAGTTTTGATCCTATCGAAACGCCCAAAGACGCCGCGCATAAAAAATCCGAGCTAACCGCTGCGATGACACAACGTTTCGACACCAGTGCATGGTCATTTCTCACAGGAACAGAAGCGAATATTAATCAGATAACGCAAAGCGTAGGCTTTCATTACGAAAAACAGGTTGGGCATCATGGTATGTTGGAGTACATCCATCCTGCTGTGCTAATTGCGCTCTCTCCTGAAGGAAAAATCACGCGTTATCTTAATGGTATCAAGCAACTTCCTTTTGATATTCAGATGGCGATGATGGAAGCATCGCAAGGAACGGTAAGACCCACTATCGCCAAAACACTGCTGTTTTGTTTTGCGTTTGATGCCAAGAGCAAGACGTATGTCTGGGCAACGGAAAAAATAGTCGCTTCGGTTCTATCGCTTATCTTGGTCGGCTTTTTTCTTTATTTAGTTTTAACGGGAAGGAAAAAGAACTCATCGGAGGGAAACGATGCCTAGTTTTTATCATGAGACACACACCATTTTTGGGAAGCATGACAGCAAATTATTGCAGTGGATATTCACCATAGATCATAAACGCATCTCTATTTTGTACTTGGGTGTATTGTTCACCCTATTTTTTTGTGCGGTAGGGGCGGCGCTAACCATGCGGGCAGAACTCTTTTTCCCCGGGCAACAGTTGATTCAACCCCAAACATATAACCAGCTTTTTACCTTCCACGGTGTGACGATGATCTTTTTGTTTATCGTTCCAGGCATTGCCGCGGGACTGGGAAATTTTATATTACCCTTGATGCTAGGAGCCAGAGACCTTTCGTTTCCGCGGTTAAATCTCTTGTCGTGGTGGCTCTACATCTTAGGCGTTGTTGTAGCCTTCTCCTCTTTGGTCACGGGCAATGGCTTTGCCGATACAGGGTGGACATTTTACGCTCCTTATAGTATCCGAACCGATTCTCATGTGCTCTCGACACTGATTGCCGCATTCATTTTGGGGCTCTCTTCCATTTTGACGGGACTTAACTTTATTGTCACGATCCACCGATTACGAGCCCCTGGTATGGATTTTTTCAAGATGCCCCTGTTTGTCTGGGGTTTGTATGCCACTTCGTGGATACAAGTGCTTGCAACACCTGTTATCGGCATTACGCTCGTGCTGGTTATTTTGGAGCGCACATTGGGCGTTGGCATTTTTGACCCGTCCAAGGGTGGTGATCCTATTTTGTTTGAGCATCTTTTTTGGATCTATTCGCACCCAGCGGTTTATCTGATGATTCTGCCAGGGTTTGGCATCATTTCAGAAGTGCTGCCCGTGTTTACAAGACGTACCATTTTTGGCTACCGCTCGATTGCCATCTCATCTGCTTCGATTGCAGGCATCGGTTATTTGGTGTGGGGACACCATATGTTTACCTCAGGCATCAGCGATTTAGCACGTGTTATCTTCTCTTTTTTGACCTTTTTGGTAGCTATTCCCACAGGTGTAAAGATATTTGACTGGATCGCCACGCTGTATAAAGGATCAATTGTTCTTACAACACCTATGCTGTGGATTCTTGGAAGTATCATCAACTTTACCGTTGGCGGTCTGACAGGGCTCACACTGGGCGCTTTGGGTGCGGACATCCATCTTCATGACACCTACTTCGTTGTGGCGCATTTTCACTATACCATTTTGGGTGGTGTGGTGTTTATGTTCATTGGTGGCATGCATTACTGGTACCCCAAAATCACGGGAAAAATGTATGATGAAGTGAAAGGGCGCATTGCGTTTGGGTTGATGTTTGTTGGCTTTAACCTGCTGTGGTTTCCGATGTTTATCGCAGGCTTTCTTGGCAACCCTAGGCGCTATTTTGATTATTTACCGACGTTTACCATCTACCATCAACTCTCTGGTATCGGAGCATTATTAGTGGCTTCGGGGCTTTTGTTGGTTCTTTACACGTTTTACAAAGGGCTCAAAGAGGGCAAAGAAGCGGGGCCAAATCCTTGGAGAGGAACGACATTGGAGTGGCATATTCCCTCACCTCCTCCTTTAGAGAACTTTTCTAAAATTCCTTACGTGGATTTTGACCCGTACGAATACGAGAACGGTGAACCACTGGTTCAGTTCGACGAAAATTTTAGAAGGATACGCTAATGGAACAGGAAATGGCTTATGACAGGCAGGGCAAATCCTATCCCGTAGCAGATTTCAAGGATGATTACACGGGAGACAAGCTTGGTTTCTGGGTTTTTTTGCTCACGGAAGGCATGATGTTTGGCGTGCTTTTTTTACTCTATGGCATCTACTTCTACCGACATACAGACATGTTTGCTGCCTCCTCCGCAGATTTAAACCTTTGGTTGGGTGGAACCAATACGATATTACTCTTGCTTAGCACCTACACGATGGGGGTTGCTACGCTGAACATGCGTCAGGGAAACGTTAAACGCTCTGCTACGTTGGTGGGTTTGACAATGCTCATCGCCATCGTCTTTTTAGGCATCAAAGCGTCTGAATGGGGTGTCGATATTCGCCACGGAATCTATCCAGGATCGGCAGTGCTTGATGCTAAAGACAAAGGGGAGATACTTTTTTTCGGGCTCTATTTTGTCATGACAGGACTTCACGGGCTACATGTCATCATCGGCATAGCACTGATGAGCTGGGTATTGCTACTGATGCGCGCAGGCAGTATCAAGCCTGAGCATACCATCGTGATGAAAAATGTCACGCTGTACTGGGACTTTGTCCATCTCGTGTGGATCGTTCTATTTCCACTGCTTTATATGATAGGAGTTTAAGATGAGGTACACGCTTGCTCTTTATACGAAAGTATTGATAGGCCTTCTGTTACTGACACTGGTCACGTTCTTGCAACCTGTGGTACATCATCTAAGCCCAGGGAGTACCGCAGGAGTGCAGCTAGGCATCAGTGTTATAAAGATAGGACTTGTCAGTGCCTTTTACATGCATCTACGCAGTGAAAACACCTATTTAAAAGGCTATATCGTGATGGCGTTGATCATCCTGCTTATCTTTTTTGTGATCGTCGGTATCGACGTGGCCTATTCGTAAAGGAGTCCTGATGCTAGAAGGATTTAATAAACATGCTTCTACCTTCGCCGATGATGTCGATCAGGCGTTTTGGATTTCAACAGGCATTTCGGTGGCTATGTTTGTGCTCGTTGTGGGACTTATGGTCTTTTTCATTTTCCGTTACCATCACAGCAAAGTTAAGCAAAATGAGATCAAAAACATCACCCATTATCTGCCTTTAGAGATTGCGTGGACGGTTATTCCTACAATCTTGCTGTTCATCATTTTCTATTACGGCTATAGCTCGTTTAGGGAATTACGAACAATGCCTGAAAATGCTTTTACGGTCGATGTACTGGGGAAACGGTGGTCGTGGACCTTTACTTACCCTAATGGCAAGCGAACGACAGAACTTTATGTTCCCATAGGCGAAAACATTCGACTGCGCTTAGAAGCACCAAGCGGCGACGTTTTGCACAGTTTTTTCGTTCCAGCGTTTCGTGTTAAAGAAGATGTCGTACCAGGCAAGGTTACGCATTTGTGGTTTAACGCAACCGCAGTAGGCAATTACGACATCGAATGTGCAGAATATTGTGGTGTCGGACATTCGATGATGCTGACAAAATTGGAAGTTATGGACAAACCAGCTTTTGATGCATGGTACGCCAGTGGAAAACTTAGCCCTCATGACACGGAAGAACCCAAAGGAAAAGGCGAAGAACTCTATAAGACACTTGGATGTGTTTCCTGCCATAGTTTAGATGGCACCAATGGCGTAGGTCCTTCGTTTAAAGGCTTGCATGGGGCTAAAATCAAAGTACTGACAGAAGGAAAACTCCGCGAAGTGATTGCCGATGATGAGTATCTTCGCACCTCCATTCGCACGCCTGATAAAGATGTCGTTCAAGGATTTCAAAGCGGAATTATGCCAAATCTTTCAGACCAAATCGACAAAGACCAGATGGAATCTCTCATAGAGTTTATCAAACAGCAAAACGATACCACACCTACTGCGGCGCATGAAGAGCTCAAGCCTGCCGCCGAAGAACCTGTCAAAACAGAACCACAAGCGGTTGCTCCAAGTAAGCCAGATGGTGCGACCTTATTTAAAACCAAAAGCTGTGTCGCCTGCCATAGCCTTGATGGAACGAAAAAGATAGGTCCAAGTTTTAAAGGTATCTACGGAAGTGTCCGAAAAGTCCTCACCGATGGAAAAGAGCGAGAAGTGAAGGCGGATGAAGCGTATTTGCACAGATCGATTCACGACCCCAATGCCGATGTGGTGGAAGGATTTCCTCCTAATATCATGCCACCGTTTGGGAAGATGCTCACGCAAGATGAGATAGATGCGCTTGTCAATTATATTAAAGAGCTACAATGATTCGCCTATTTTTAGAGGTCACCAAATTTCGCCTCTCAGCAGCCGTAACACTCTCAGCAGTCCTTACGTTTATACTGGTGAGGGGTGAGAATGTCATGCAGATGGCATGGTCTATCCTTGCGGTCTTGCTCCTTGCGTTAGGCGTTTCCGCACTCAATCAATACCAAGAAAGAGAGAGTGATGCGAAAATGGCACGCACTAAACGACGCCCCATTCCTTCGGGTCGCATCACGCCTTTGCAGGTTTTGGCGCTTTCGATGGCGCTGATACTCATAGCAATGTTTTTAATCCACAATGAACTGGGAAATTCAGGGCTGATTCTTTTTCTTTTCGTGCCGTTGTGGTATAACGGTCTTTATACCTATCTTAAGCCCTATTCCGCTTTTACCGTCGTTCCAGGAGGACTTTTAGGCGTTATTCCCCCTGCAATTGGGTGGTTGGCAGCGGGGCGCAGTCTGGCAGAGCCTGAATTTCTCGCCCTTGGAATGCTTTTCTTTGTCTGGCAAGTGCCCCATTTTTGGCTGTTGATGGCAAAGCATGATGAAGACTACCGAAGAGGAGGCTTTCCGACGGCTATTGAAGTCTTTGGAGAGGAAGGATTTCGCCCTGTGCTTTTTGTGTGGTGGACGTTTACGATTCTTTGCGGTATTTTTGCGATGTTGATTTTTGGTGTCCACAACCAAGCGGTCATCGCACTCTTAATAGCCTTGGATTTAGTGGCATTCTTTTTTGGAACAAGCATTCTAGCGCATCCACTTACACCAAGTCTGGCAGGTGCGCTTTTTCATAAAATCAATTTCTTTTTGTTAGCAACCGTTATACTCCTTAGCATTGATGGAGGATAAATGGTTATTGCGTAGGCTGACGTAAAAGGGAGTTTTGAATTATAAATTTATACTTGAAAGATGCCAATCCAGTGGAAAAAGAACCACCAGATTGGCAAAAATAAAAGCATGTACAAATTAGAATTTGTAATTTGCTCTAAATCGCATCTCGTTTGAATTTTTAGTAGAAGCGGCTTCTACTTTACCATCTTCATACTCTAAAGAGAGTGTCAAACCTTTAATAGTTGGAAGATCATATGCAATTTGTCCTTCAAAAAAAGTCGATTTTGTATCAACAGCTACACCATTTAAAACAACTGTTGTAACCTTATCTTGATCGATTTTGACATATTGACCTAAGACTTTAAGCCCTGCAACACCCACAGTTGAGAAGTCATAGCCAACCTCAACTTTGTATGCATCCGTACCTGCACCTGAAGTTGCTTCAGCACCTTTGATCAGCGGAGCAGTATAAGTTGTAGGACCATTTCCTGCACCAAGAAGAACTGACTGGTCACTTGATACCGTACTATAGGCAAAAGATGCGTTAAATCCTGCTAGCTCTTTAAACCCAACACGCCCTTGGTACATATCACCTTCGGCATGGAAGCTATCAAATGTATCATTTGATGTTCTAGACCCTCGGTACGTTGCACCAAGGAGTAATTTCATATTGCTTAAAGGCAATACATAGCTACCTTCTGCATAATAAACCGTTGCATCACCACCATTAGTTCCTTCAACATCGTTCACAAATAAATATTGTCCTGTTAATGTTAAGTTTGTGATAGAGGTGTTAATCACAGCTGCTGTATAAGCGCCATCAAATCCAAAAACATTTGAAGCACCTGTAGGTGAACCTAATGATCCTCTAGAAGTACCAGCCCCATAAAATACTGCTTCTTTTTTAAAGCTAGGCATTCCGGAATCTTCACCTGCTATAGTTCTGTCATAATCAGATGTTCTACTTTGGAATTTGTCAGAATAACCCGCAACCAATGTCGTATTTGGGAGGTCAGTGTTGATAAGAACAGCTGCTTGAAACGCTTCTTTAATCATACGTGAACCTGAACTTGCGACCAATGGACTTGAGATAAATTGGCGACCAATTTTAGCCGTTGTTTTACCAATAGTGTAGGTGACATACGCTTCTGAAAGCACGGCACCTGAACCGTACATATCTGTACCGTAAAGATTTTTTGCATTGTCATCAGCAAACGGTGCATAGTTTGATTGCATCGTTAAACCTAGGCTTAAACCATACAAAGAATCTGTAACATACCCTAACATCACGCCTGTAGAAAAAATATCTGCATTCCCTTTTGCCAATGTATTTGTATTTTGATCACCCGTATCTCTGTCAAAATACCACGCCCGTAATTCACCCGTTACTTTTCCGTTCTTAAAAGCATCAGCAAGTGTATCTGCTGCGAATGAGCTAGACGCAAGTCCAGCAACAACTATAGCCACCAAGCTAAGTTTGGCTAATTTCATATTCCCTCCTTAAAAGATATGAGACTTCTATCATGACCTAACGTAATGGATAATACGGGTGATGCAAGAAATCTGCCAAAATCTTATATTAAATATATAGCATGAAAATAGCATGAAAGTTTAAGAAAATATTAAAATAAAAAACGATGTTGATAGATAGGCGATTTCTCTTAAATTTTGATGTTTACATGTAAAATATTTTGTACAAAAATGTTTCAAAATTGCTTGTTTTTATGTAAAACCTGCTCTCTCTTTTAGTTTGCAAATGAGTGGTACTATTAGGCAGATTTCTGATAAAATAGTGCTCATCTAAGATAGACAAGGACGTGACTCATGGAAACAAAAAGTTTAAGCAGTCGATTTTTCGCTTATGTGTTCAACGTGAAAGAGTGGTTCATTTTTCTCAAAAGATTTTTGGCTCTTTTTGTCATAGCCGCGCTCTCACTGGTGCTTTGGTTCTTTCCCCTTAGCCTTTTTGTGGCACCCTTTTACAGCATCACCACCGATACCGTACCAACCATCAAAGAGTACCCAAGCCTAGAAGGTGAGTCTTCAACGATGGCGCTAAGAGATGGGCTTCAAAGCCTACTTGACCAAGGACTTGTGACCAATTTTCTAGGAGTTAGAACGTGGATCGATAACAAATATTACCAACAAGTCGGCGAAATTGAGATGTTTCGCATCGGCATCAATATCCTTGAAAACAACCTTGCGCGCAACAGAGGAACAGGAGGAGCAAACAAATACATCGTTCAAGCACGTTCAGACATTTACTCGGATTTTAGCATTCCCATCTTCACAAGCTATACCACAAGAGTCAAACAGTCCATCTCAAACATTGATTTGTATTTGCAACAATTAAAAGAAGACCAAAAGAAAGAGATGCTCAATAAAAGAGCTGTTTTTATCGTCAATTCGGATAACTTAGCAACAGCACTCGATCAACTCAAGCAACAACTGCAAACCAACCTCATGACGACAACGACTTTTACAACGGACGATGATAAATTCTACCGCATCAAAGGCAATTTGCTCGCTATGTATTACATACTCAAAGGGATTGATTACGATTTCAAAGACAAAATGCTCGACAAAACGTCTTATAATGAAAACTTTGTACCTATCATGGAGCTTTTAAAAGAGGCGATTGCCCAAAATCACCTTGTGATTCTAGAGTCAATGGGACATCTCTCAAAACTAGAAAAAGATGCCAACCTCATCGCTCAAAAATTATCTGAACTTAGAGATAAACTCAGAAACGGCTAATTTAGATAAGACCCCGATGTGGTATCAACCATAGGGGTCTTTCTACTTCAAAACCATTTTTACATGTAAAACTAAAAAACACTCTATTTCAAACACTTAGTACGCCACTAGAGAATGTGCGCCCGTGCATAAATGATGACAATAAGTATTGCCAAAGAGACAATCCATCCGATGATATACAGCGTCATAGAATGTTTGGCTTGCTTCTTTTCCCACCATGTACGAGGGCGAATACCTTTGATAAAAAAAACGATTTTGATGGCTAAATTAACACAAACGATATTCACGCACAAAAGCAGTCCCGCACCAATGGCAAAGCTCAAATTTCCTTGACCCATCATAATACCAAACGTCGCCGCAGGTGGAAGCAAAGCAACTGCAACCATGACGCCCACTAGAACGCTCGAAAGTCCCGTGGTGAGAGAAAGTGCTGCCGCCGCACCCGATGCTAAGGCTAAAATAATCGAATCAAATCCCACTTTCGTCCGTGCAGTCAGTTCAAAACTCATAATATCATGAGGCCAAAAATACCCAATTACCACTGAAATGCTAATCGCCAAGAGAAGTCCAACAAACGTACTAAGGGCTGATTTTCGCATTAACGAAGCATCGCCAAGTGCTGTACCTAACCCAAAGGCAAGGTTTGGTCCAAGCAAGGGTGCTATCACCATCGCTCCGATGACAATCGCCACGCTGTTTTCAATCAGCCCTACCGCACCCACACACGTGGAGAGTAAAACCAACGCGATAAAATCAGCATCCAATCTAGCATTTCTTTCCACACCCACATAAAGACTCTCACGTGCTTCGACAGCTTTTGCCTCTTCTTTGCGCTCCATTTCCGTTGGTTTAGGGAGGCTAATCTCCACAGGCAACACAACGATTTTGGCTAAAGGCTCACTATTGAGGAGTGCTTGCAAAGCATCGAGAACCTCTTGTAGTTTATCATCTCCTACTAGAAGGCGCATCGTTTGGAGTCCATCTTTATTTTTGACACCGAGTCTAAAATCTGTAATTTCAAATTTTTGAGTAATTTCAACGATATTCGTTGCATCCGTACTCTTCGCCACGATTTCAAGGTATTTCATTGTGAACCCTTTATCTCTTGTCTTTACATGTAAAACTAAAAAAGCAAAATTTAGCGATCTTTTTTGAGTAAAAACTCTCGCCCCACTTTTACCATCGGTACACCGCCATAGGCGATGATGTCAGCCGTAGCGCATGTTTCGCTCCATTTGTCGGGCAAAAATGAACCCGTTCCGATAATATCAATAGGCGCTTTAGCATAAGCCATAGAACGACACTTTTGTGGTGTAAAGCCTGAAGACGCGATAATCTGCACTTTTGAAAAGCCTGCATTATCCAAAGTTTCGCGCATGCTCCACACTGCCGCCGCTGATACACCCGTACCAATCAGGTCATGCAATTCCGCTTCGGTGCGATAATCTCGTACGGCGTCTGGCGCATGGCGACCCAAGACCGCATAGCTTTCTTGTGTATCTAACCCTTCTAAGAAACGCCCACCGTGTGTGTCGAGACGTACGGAGATTCTCCCCTCGCGTGCTAACGTAGCATACGCCTGACATACTTCTAGCGTATCGGTAATTTCACGACCAAAATAATCGGCCAAAATGGGGATGTTCTCTTCAGGAAAGCATTCATGAAACATTTCAGCCGCCCTCAATGTTGAACCAGCATACCCAATCAATGCATGCGGTACCGTCCCAAGCCCTTTTTCACGCCCAAAAAAATGTGCCGTTGCATCGGTGGCATTGCCGATAAATCCCACCGCACCTAATGTTTGCTTGGCGGCGTATGAGCCAATGGAAGCGCCATACGCCATCATCTCCGCCATTTCCGTTCCTGCACAGTGGCGTGCGTCCATCGCTAAAAAAGCGACCTTAGGAAGGGTTTGACACATTTCATAGGCGTTATAAGCCGCGACACATGCCGAGCCTAACTTTTGTAAAATGAGTGTTTCTAACTCCGCTAAAAAAGCAAATGAACCGCTAATATACATTAAAGGTTCACCCGCGCCAACCCACGCACCCTCTTCGTGCGTTGTTTCGATGCAAATACTCATACCCCGATGTTTCGCTTGCATTTGCGTCCATTCGATGGCTAAGCGTGTGGCGGAAAGTACGGGACGGCGTAAGAAAAAAGCATATGTGACTTCCGTATCGCCAAAACGTTCGATGATAGTGTGGGTGCGAGAAAAATATTTATCGGTCCATGCCGATACGTCAGCGACGTCAGGCCAGTTACTGCTTTGCATACAGCTCCTTGTGTTTTCATTCTGCTTTTATAGTCTTCTTTTGCTATACAATTGCTTAGGGAAGATTCTACATTTATTCTTTTCACTCTTTTTTTACATGTAATCTAAAAAAAATAACTAATTTTGATAATTTATGTGAAAAGCTATTTTCATGCTACGAATGTATTGTAATATTTTTTCACAAAACCAAAAAGTAAGGATGAGTTATGGCAGTAACAATTACTGATATCTGTATCGCGTGTGGAGCCTGTATCGATGAGTGTCCTGTGGAGGCTATCGTAGATGATAGCGATAACCCAACAGGTGCTGACACCTATTATGTCTATGCTGACAAATGTGTTGAGTGTGTAGGTCATCATGACTCACCCGCATGTATGGAAGCTTGCCCAACCGAAGGCTGTATCGTTCGTGGTGCATAGTAAACACAGAAAAAACGTTTACATGTAAATAAAAAAGGGGAAATGCTACCTCCCCTTTTCTCTCTTTTGACTGCTTTTATTTTCTGCCTCTATTGAAAAATATTTATCAGCGCATGCACTCACGTCATCACCTCATTTTGCTATACTACGGCTTAGAAAACGCAAATATGCTTTTAAAAGGGTAAAAGATGACACACCAAAGCTCATGGATCAAATGGTGGCGGATGACAAGACCCCATACCTTAACCGCTTCGTTTGTTCCCGTCATCTTAGGCACCGCCTTAGCGTTAGAATACACCTACATGGTGCGCTGGAACCTCTTTTGGGCGATGCTGATTGCTTCCATGCTCATTCAAATCGCTACCAATCTTTTCAATGAATATTTTGACTATAAACGTGGACTCGATACCGCTGATTCCGTTGGCATTGGCGGGAGCATCGTACGCGATGGCTTTGAGCCTAAAACCATTTCCAATTTAGCCAAACTTTTATGTCTCATTTCCCTTGGCATCGGGCTTTACATCTGCATGCACAGCAGTTGGTGGGTTGGACTTGCAGGTGTGGGGTGCATGGCGGTGGGGTATTTGTATTCAGGTGGTCCTAAACCTATCGCGTACACGCCGTTTGGTGAGATTGCCTCGGGGCTTTTTATGGGGTTGTTTATTCTTTGGATTGCCTTTTTCATTCAAGCAGACACGCTTACCATGCGCGCGGTGCTCATCTCTCTGCCCATCGGCTTTTTAGTGGGTGCGATCAATATGGCAAACAACATTCGAGACTTAGACAACGACCAAGAAAAAGGACGACGCACCTTGCCCATCGTTTTAGGGTACGAGCAAGCGGTTAAAGTCTTTAGCTACGTCATCGCCGCCGCGTATCTGTGGATGGTCGGTTTAGTTTTAGCACACGTCATCTCGTTTTGGGCACTGCTGGTTTTTTTAAGCCTACCCAAAGCCTTGCGAGCCATCCTCGGCTTTAAAATCAAAAAATCTGCCCTTGAACTAATGCCCGCCATGCAAGCCACCGCACAACTCTCAACCCTCTTTGGACTGCTTTTATTTGTGGGGATTATTTTGGAGCATGTGGTTTAGGGATGGATTAAAGTAGTCTGTCAGCTTTATTTGATATTTTGCTACAATAATTTGTTTAAAATCATTAAAAAATTTTTACATATAAAGAAAGTTAAAAGTTAAACCTTCTCAATTTTATATGCAACGGAAAAGGATATTATAGTCATGGAAGTATTATTACTTAAAGACTATGTTGGTATTGTAATGATACTTTCTGCAATATATATTTTTATAAAATACAAAAAGCTAAAAGAAGGTGCCATTCTCATCATTTTTGGAACAATTTTAATTGGATTATCAAACTTAAAAAATATCAATGTCGCAATTGGTGGAATAAAAGGAATTAGTGCAAACTTTACTATATTGAGAGAAGAAGTAGAAAAAATAAATAGAAATACAGAAAATTTAAATTTAAAATTGCTAAAAGAACAGGTTTCTAGAATAGAAAATTATAGTACTGAATTTGATGAAAAAAAAGCTAGAGAAGAAATAGAGAACCAGTTAAATAATTCACAAACAACTAAAGCTTATCAATGGGAAACAAAATGTGAAAAGCTAGTTAAATATAGCGAAAGCTACCCATTAATTGTTAAAAAATATAAAGAAACCCAAGCACCGATCATAATAGAAACTTGTATTAAAGCAAAGGAGCTAGAACCAAACAATTTAAAATATTCATTTTTATTAGCTATTGCTTACCATAGAAATCAAGAATATTCAATGACAATTCAAATAATTAAAGAGCTGGCTAACAATAATTACCCATTAGCACAAAGAAAACTTGGAATAATGTATTTATTTGGGAATTTAGTCCAAAAAGACATTAAAAAAGCAAAATACTGGTTGATTAAATCTGCTGAAAATGGGGATAAAGCAGCACAAGAAATACTTAATAAAAACTTGATTGGAGAATAAGAAAATATAGGGGTCAGGGCTTTACTTTTAACTTTTTGATCTCTGCCTTGCGTTACATGTAAAACTAAAAATACTCTTTCACTCTTTGTAACTTCTCTTTGTTTACGCTCCATCTAATCCTCTCCATACTATAATAACACCTTCATTTCCACAAGGATAACCATGCGATATTTGATTTTGATGACACTGATTTGGGCGTTTTCGTTTAGTTTTATTGGTGAGTTTTTAGCGGGTCGGGTTGATAGTTATTTTGCGGTGTTGGTGCGTGTGAGCTTGGCTTCGCTGATTTTTTTGCCGATAACAAAGTTTCGAGGGATTGCCTTGGAATTGAAGCTTAAGATCATGCTGATTGGCAGTGTGCAAATTGGGTTTATGTATCTTTTTTTCTACCAATCGTTTTTATTTCTCAGCGTGCCTGAGGTCATTTTATTTACTATTTTTACGCCCATTTATGTGACGTTGTTTTACGATGCGTTGAAGGCTCAGTTTAAGCCTTTGTACCTTGTGAGTGCGGGAGTGGCGGTTTTAGGGGCGTATATCATTCGTTACCATGATGTTAATGCGAACTTTATTACGGGGTTTTTGATGGTGCAAGGGGCGAACATCTGTTTTGCCATCGGGCAAAGTGCGTATAAAAAAGTCATAGAATCCCACCCCAATGTCGCTCAGCGTGATGTCTTTGGCTATTTTCACTTTGGAGCGCTCATCGTGAGTATTGTGGCATTTGCGCTCTTGGCAAACCCTGCAAAACTCTCTCCTACATTCACGCAATGGAGCGTTTTAGTATGGCTCGGTGTTGTGGCTTCGGGGCTTGGGTATTTTCTGTGGAACAAAGGCGCGTGCGAGGTCGATGCGGGAGTGCTTGCCATTATGAACAATGCGCTTGTTCCTGCTGGGTTGGTGATGAACCTTCTCATTTGGGGAACGCCGACCAATTATGGGCTACTTGCTCTTGGAAGTGCGGTTATTGCTTTTTCATTGTGGTTGCATTATCGCTTTATGAAACGCTATCAGGTGCGTTAATTGACACTTTACATGTAAAAGAGTTATTCTTGAATTTCGTAGTTTTGGAGTCGTTTTTTAACGCGATGTTTGAGCAGTAACGAGAGAATAACCAGTGCGACCAAAAGGGCGATGGAGAGCCAAAACTCCCTACTTCCAAAAGCGAGCGATTGCGCACCGATGTTGGCATACACCAAAACACCAGGAAGCATTCCCAAAAGCGTTGCGAAGAAAAAATCACGATACCGAATCGTTGAAAATCCCGCAGAGTAACTGATGATATTAAAAGGCACTAAGGGAACCAACCGCAACAGTAAAATCATGACAAATCCATGCTTTTTAACGCTTTTTTGAAAATTAATCAGCTTTTCGTGAGAGAGTTTTTCATGCATTTTTTTACCATACAGTCGAGCAAGGTAAAACGAAAGTGTTCCACCGCAGAGTGCCCCTATGATGATGTAAACACTTCCCCATGCAAAGCCAAAAATAAGCCCGCCTGAGAGTGCTAAAATGCCATCGGGAAAGAAAATAAGCGGTGCTAAGGTAAAAAGTATAATGAAAATAAGCGGCGCATAGATGCCAAAACCCTGCACAAACTCCTTGATAGCAACCACTTGCTCGTAAGAAATGATGCCGCTTTTATAGAAAAAGAACATCAAAAATCCAAAAGCTAAAAATAGCATTACTTTTTTAATGATTTATCCTTTTCACATCTTTGATGGCATCAATAATGGCACGTGAACGGTAGCGGTTGTACCATTTTTTCAATGTGCCCTGCTCTTTTTGTTGGTTTGGCATAGCAGGATTGAAAATAAAATCCAAAAGATGCAACCCTTTTTTGCCCCCTTTGCTCATCGACTCAGCGCAACTTTGGCAATAACTCACGATGCTTTCGCATTCGGTTTGGTTGGCACGCGTGCGCATTTGCTCATGCGCTAAAGCAGAATTAGTAAGTTCCAACATGCCACCACTGCCACAGCACAATGTTTTTTCACGGTTGGCTTTAAACTCCTCAAAAGGCAATCCAATCGTATGCATCAATGCTCGCACATCTGCATGCAGTTTGTTTTCGTAGCGTGTCGGACAAGGGTCATGCAGTGCGACTTTAGGAGTGTTGGTATAACATCCGACGACCTCTTGGGGCACGCCAATCTCATTCAAAACAGAATAAAGTGAAATGATATTGATATGCGGAGCATGATTTTTGATGCTCATGTAGCAATTTTCACATGCCGTCACCACGGTAGTTGCGCCCATCGCTTCTAGCTCTTTTTCCAATTGTGAATGATACCGCTTAAATTGTTTCTCATCGCCCATCATACGAGTTGGCGTTCCACAGCATTGCTGAATGATGCCAATGCCTGAAAGCTTGGAGCGCAAATAATCAAAAATCGTATAAACCAATTTGGGCGAATACGAAGCAAGAGCGCACCCTGGCATAAACGCCACATGGGTATGCTCTCCTTGTGTAAACTTTTTTGTAGTAGAAAAAAGTTTTGAAAAACTACTCTTTTGATGGAATACAACCGCACCGTATCCGTATTTTTTCAAAACCTTTTTGTCGCTTGCATACTCTTTTTTTGCGTGTTCAAAGACTTCACCAAAATCAATATCTTTCGGACATGCCTGTGCGCATAAACCACACGTTGCACACGAAAAAGAGATCGTAGAGGTTGGTTTTTCCGTGGTGAAATGATGCAAAAGTGTTTTAGGTGAAATCGTAAAGCTGTAGAGCATCGGACAGCCTTTCATACAGCTTTTGCAGTCAATACACGCTTCGTGGAACTGTGCTATTTTAGCGTTCACGATACACCTGCTTGATGAGGTAAACTAAAATAGAAACGGCAAAGAGGATAAACAAGCCAAAAACAAACGTCTTTGCTCCACCGGTGAGCATCTCACCTGCATACGAATAGACCAGTGTGGCGGGCAGTTGTCCTATGCCTGTTGCGATTAGAAACGAGCGAAGGCTCATAGACGTAAGTCCTGCGGCGTAACTCACCACATCAAACGAGATAAATGGCAATAATCGAGCGATGAGAATAGCATAAACTCCATGCTTTTTAAAAAAAGCGTCCACGCTTTCAAGGGCAATTTTACTGGTGAGTTTTTCCACCACATCACGCCCTAAAAACTTAGCGATATAAAAGCACAACAACGCTCCTACCATCGCACTTAACCATGAAAGTGCCGCGCCCCAAACCCAACCAAACAGTGCTGCATTGGCGAAGGTGATAAGAAATGCGGGTAAAGGAGCCACAACGGCTTGAAACACCATCAAGAAAAACGAAATCAGTGGCGCTAACATACCAAATGAAAGGATATACGCTTTAATTTTTTCAATGTCAAGACTTTGAAACAAGTCAATAATGCCACCAAAAAAATGACGTAATTCAGGGCAGACAAAGATGATGGTGAGCGCGATACCGCTTAAAAGCAGTACCGCGATTTTGAAGGGTTTTAGCATTATTTACTAACAGCCAAGACGTCTTTGACTTTATCTCTTGGCCAACCGTATTGACCGTCTTTTAGAGTGAGAAGTTGATCTTTTTTAAGACCTTTGGAAAGGTAAAAATCATAAGCACGATCTGCTCCTCCACCGCCTCTTGGGCACACGATAATCACTTTTTGATCTGGTTTGATTTCCGGTAACAGTGCTTCTAAGCGTGCTCTTTCATCATCGGTTTTTACTGGATAGGCATAAGTAGAAATCGCACCTTTTAGGTGTTCTTCCTCAAAATCTGGCTTTTCTTGAATATCAACTAAAACGATTTTTGAAGGCTCATTTCGAATCAATTTCGCCGTCTCATCCGCCGTAATGTAGTTGTATTTTGGATTTTCTTTCACTTTACCGCCGCAACCAAGCACCAACAATGCGGCAACAGGTAAAACAAACCACTGCATGAATTTCATGGATTTCTCCTTAGGAATTTTTACATGTAAAAGGGGTTGGAAGTATCAAAAGAAGCAGGTTCATGTCTTTTTTGATGTACGCTTAATCCATAAGCCAATTACACGATGTGGCAAAATCATAATCTCTCGTCGCTTACAAAGAGGTTAATAGGGTCAAAGAACATTGACTGTTTTGCTATAATACCCCATTTACAAAGGATGCTTGATACCCACATGACACCAGATGAAATAGTCCACTACATTCGTTCAACTCCCAAGCTCAAGGCTTTTTTTACTTCTGACGCGTTGGTCGTTGAAGAAATTGGCGATGGTAATTTAAATTTTATTTTTCGTATCACGGATGGAAAAGGAAAATCGCTCATCCTCAAATACGCCGCACCTTATCTGAGGCTTTTGGGCAAAGCGTTTTTGTTGCCGCAACAGCGCATTTGCGTTGAGATGCACACATTAAGCTATTTTAAGCGCATTGCTCCCGCGCTCATTCCCACGTTGTATCATTGCGATGAAGCGGCGTTTTGTTTTGCGATGCAAGACCTCATCGGCTATAAACTACTGCAAACGATGCAACTAGAGCAGTTTATTTCCCTAACACTTTACGCAAAACTCGGCTCTTTTTTAGCAACGCTCTACGCCAAATCACCTTCAAACCATGACGCGTCTTACTACGAAAATGCGACGCTGAAACGTATCAGCGAAGAGTACATTTTCATCTTTCCTTACCATGAAAACCACCCTGCTCTTCGCACCCCCGAGTACTTTTCTCCGAGCGCTAAAAGTGCCCTATTTATGGAAAATATCGCTTATTTGCTCCAACACTTTCAAGAAGAAAAAGAGTGTTTGATTCACGGCGATTTGCACACGGGCTCCATTATGGTGAAACACGAAAGTTTGGCGATTATCGACGCGGAATTTTCTCTGTTTGGACCGCTAGGCTTTGACATCGGCACGCTCTTAGCGCACATTCTTTTTGGTGAAATTTACAATGTTTTTGAAAAAAAACCGCTTCACTTTAAGCCCGTCATTCTCGCTCTTTGGCGTGCCTTTGAAAACGATGTCGGCAATACGCCATTGCATATTTTACAACACAGCGTAGGCTATTGCGGAGCGGAACTTTCACGCCGTTTGGTCGTTCCTGCCAAAGCCAAACCGCTTGAAGCGATAAGCGATTTGGACGCTAAAACCAAAGCGTACGCACTGTGCGAAAAACTCAGTATTGAGCTTATCGAATCGTTTTTACATGTAAAAACCATTGAAGCATTTATTATGATTGTGGAGTCTCATCTATGTCCCAAAACGCACTGATTTATTTTATCAAAGAGCCCGTTTTAGGCAAAGTTAAAACGCGTTTGGCAAAAAGCATTGGCGATGAGCTAACGTTAGCGCTTTACGAACATTTCGTGAGGCAACTGCTTCAACACCATCCCAAAAACTGCGATATTTTCATCGCGTACGATGATGTTGGCACTTCGTCTAAACTCCCGACGTATCTGGAAAACCAAACACTTTTTTTACAAGCCAAAGGGGATTTGGGACATAAAATGTACGAAGCTTTTTTGCATGTGTTTAATCTAGGCTACGCCCAGGCCTTGCTCGTAGGCTCTGACATTCCCGAAGTCGATGAAAGCGTTTTGGAAGAGGCATGTGAGCTTTTAAACTCCAGTGATGCCGTGCTTTCTCCTACGCTTGATGGCGGGTATTATCTCATCGGGTTTCATGCGACAAGCCTTAAAAAAGAGGCGTTTGAAGGCATTGTCTATGGAAAAGATGACGTGTTTGAGCGCACCCAAGAGCGCCTCCAACCTTTGCAAGTAGCGCAAGGCAAAAAACTACGAGACATCGATACGCTTGCCGACGTAAAAGCCTATGCCTCACATCTGTTGCCAAAACTGCCGCACATTAGTGTGATTATTCCCGTGTACTATGAAGATGAGACGCTTTTACGCACCATCGAAACCTTACGCCGCAATGCGACGCATGCTGATTTTGAAATCATTATTGTCGATACGTTGGAGAAAACAACCGTAGAAAGACTGCCTTTACAGCACGTTCGCATCGGCTTTTCGCCCAAAGGAAGAGCTTCGCAAATGAATGAAGGCGCACGCATGGCACAAGGCGACATCCTCGTCTTTTTACACGCCGATACGCATCTTCCAAAGGCGTGGGATGCGTTAATCAAAAAAGCTTTACATGTAAAAAAAGCGGGGGCTTTTTCACTCGGAATCGACGATGCGCATTATGCCCTTCGCTTCATCGAAACGATGGCAAATTTTCGCACCAAAACAACTAAAATTCCCTACGGTGACCAAGCCCATTTTTTTACTGCGCCCTTCTTTACGGAACTGGGCGGCTACGCAGAAATTCCGCTTATGGAAGATATTAGGATGATGAAACGCATCAAAAAACGAGGCGAAAAAATCACGCTTTTACACGCCAAAGTTTTAACTTCCGCAAGAAGGTGGCATAAAGAGGGGATTGTTTACACCACCCTTCGCAACCGCATGTTAAGCTTTTTGTATTGGTGCGGTGTTTCGCCCAAACATTTAACCACGCGCTATAAGTCGCACCGAAACTAAATTTTGTATAATTTAACATTTCATTTTAAAGCCTAGGAACGCCATGTTACACGGTATTTTAACCCTTTTACTCTTCCAATTTACAGGAGAGTGCATCAGCAAACTTTTTGAGCTTAAAATCCCAGGCCCTATCATCGGTATGGTTTTACTCTTACTTTTCTTAGTCATACGAAAGGGAAGCTTTCATGCGTTAGACAATGCCGTTTTTTGGCTGTTGCGCTATTTGCCGCTGTTTATTATCCCTGCGGCGGCGGGCATTATCACACAGGTTGAGACGATTTCAAACGAGCTGTTTGCCATTCTGGCTTCCTTGATTGTGGGAACCTTTTTGTCGCTCGCGTTTAGTGTAAAACTGATGGATATTTTAATTTCAAAAAAGGAAGAGCGATGAATGTCGATGCACTCATTGCGTATATCACCAGCACCCCTTTAACGTGGATTATCATCACGATGAGCGCTTATAAAGTGGGCATTCTCATTTACGAAAAAACGGGCAAACACGCGTTATTACAGCCTATTGTTATCGCGTATGTTATCATGCTTCCCATTCTCATTATCGCGCAAATTCCTTATAAACAGTATTTTGAATCGGTAAGCATTTTGCATTTTTTTCTAGGACCGGCTACGGTAGCACTTGCCCTTCCCTTGTACAAAAACCTCAAACTGATTCGCGCGTACTTTCTGCCCATTCTCATCACTCTTTTTGCCGGTGGAATTTTTACCATTTTAAGTGCGTTGGGTATTTTATGGCTTTTGGGTGCTTCAAAAATTACGATGCTCTCGATGACCACCAAGTCAGTCACTGCGCCCATTACGCTGATTACCGCGCATGACATTGGAGCCAATGCCGCTTTAGCCATAGGGTTTGTTGTTATCACAGGACTTTTGGGCGCACTCTTTGGCACGTACGTGTTTAAACTGCTTCGCATCAAACACGATGCCGCCAAAGGCTTTGCACTCGGACTCATCTCGCACGCCGTAGGAACAGCAAGAGCCTTTGAAATCAGCGAAAATGCCGCAGCGTTTTCCGCGTTAGCGATGGGTTTGGTGGGCATGTGTATCGCTGTCTTACTGCCCATTGTGATTGGACTTTTATAAAAAGGAGTCATCATGTTAGGGACACATGACCTTTGGCTTTTTATACTTTCAGGCTTACTTTTAAACATCACACCGGGCGTTGATACGCTTTATATTGTTGGAAAGTCAAGTACACAAGGCTTTCGCGCGGGATTTTTTGCGGCGCTTGGTATTGGAGCTGGCTGTTTGGTGCATATCTTTGCGACAACGATTGGACTTTCAGCTCTGCTCGCAACCTCGGCAATGGCATTTAGCATCATTAAAAGCATAGGTGCATGTTATTTGATTTACATCGGTATGACGATACTTCGCTCGACGCAAACCCCTTTACATGTAAAAACAAAAACTACCCATCAAACACTCAAAGCTATTTTTTGGCAAGGGTTTTTGACCAATGTTCTAAACCCAAAAGTAGCACTTTTTTTCCTCGCTTTTTTACCGCAGTTTGTCGATACCACCGCTGCGAATAAAGCACTCAGCATGCTCTTTTTAGGCATTGTATTTGACATCAATGGCACTATCTGGAATATCATCGTTGCATGGATGTCTATGGCATTGATTTCAAAATTACAAACGCATCATACCTTCACATGTTGGTTCAACAGAAGTATTGGCGCACTCTTTTTAATGCTTGGTATCAAACTTTTATACGAAGAAGTATGATGTTCTGCTACTTTTTTGCGAGCATTGTTTTTAGAATTTCGTACAGTTCTGGGAACATTTCAAACCCCTCAATGCCTAAAAAATGACCGCCGTGAGGAATTTCAAGTAAGACAGCATCTAATTTTGCGCACAACGCTTTACTGACAAAAGGCGGGACATACATGTCGTTATCGGAGAGGATGACATGCTTTTGAAGGATATTGCGAGAAAGTCTTGCGTAAGAGAGCGAAACATCGACAAAAGCATCAAGATTTGGAAAGACTTCGAGGGGTTTATCAAAAGGGGAAACTAAAATCATTCCGCCCAAAGAGAAGCTCTCTTTGATGCTATCTAAGTGACGCAAAAGTGCGATACAACCTAAGCTATGCGCGATGACAAACGTCTCTTTATCGGGGACGCCTATCTCTTTTTGAATGAGAGCGAGCCATGCATCAACACTCGGAGTTTCCGGTGTCGGCATAGGAAGAATCTCTATATTCATACCATGAACAATGCTCATTTTATCGTGAAGCCACGGAAACCAATGGTCGTGTACAGAAGCAAAATAACCATGAATAATATAAATCTTTTTCATATACGCCTCTTTATTCTTTCAAGGCATGATACACTAAGAGTTTAAATAAATTGTTACGCTTCTTTCTTCTCATTTGTCTGTGCACTCTCAACCATACCGTTCAAACTTTTTTTGAGTTTTTGAAGCATTTTATTGACATGAATAAGGTTTTCAGCCGACTGTATCGCGATATCTTCGGTGGCATTGACGTTTTTGTCAAACTGTTTTTTTGCCGTTTCATCAATGCCCATATCTTCGATGGCATCTTCGACTTCTTCAGCGATTTGTTGCAATTGGGAAATGGCATTTTCCGCTTTTTTGAGCGCATCTTCGGAGTCTTTCATCGCATTATTGACCTTATGGACAAACTGCGAAATATGCGAAGAGGCCTCTTTAAGTTCGTCTTCACTGCCATCGGCTAAGATAACAGGTTGCCGTGTCATCGCGCTAATGTCACCGTGTGCTAACTCTTTGGCTTTTTGCACAAAATTTTCAAGGTGTTCGATAATCTCTTTGCTCATCACAAACGCATACAAGATGATGACAAGACCGATGATAAGCGCGATGTATTGAAATTTGAGAAACATATCGTTTTTATGTTCGCTGTGGTCGGTATAGAGCCAAACGGCTTCATCCATTGCATTGAGAAGTTGAATATTTTTCTCGTAGATAAACGCCATGTGCTTGTTGATTTCGCCTTCCATCGCCAATAATCTATCAAGATACAGCGTATAATCTTCCCAATACGTATTGGTCTCTTTGACAATCGCGTACACTTCGGGTGAATTTTTGACCGCTGGGTCGCTTAAAAACCCTTTGAGTGTTTTGTCATAGAGCGCTTTTGCATCGTTGTAAACGAGCAAATCTTGCCCGCTTGCCGTACGTAAATAACGGCTAATGTACAGCCCCATACGTTGTGAAAGCATGCGTTGGCGACCTGAAAGGTCGATGTGGACATTGCTGAGATTGGCTTTGACCATACGTTGCACGATGGTATCGGAGAGAACGAGCAATTTTTCAATGCGCCCTGTTAAAACTTCCATATCGGGGCGCACCACTTCGATGCCCTCTTTGAGCTGTTCGATTTCACTTTTAAACGGCTTCCAATAGCCCATGACCTCTTCAAGTTTAGCTTGAATTTTTTCATTTTGAGGTGCGTAGATACCTTTGGCATCATTGCCATACAGTAAATCATTGAGGCTGTTTTCAAACAAACTTACAGCACTGTTGAGCTCACGAAAATCATCGGTATGGCGATGCACAATGAAAAAGACCTCTTTACTCATTTTTTGAGAGAGCATCCGCTGTTTACCGGCGATATTGATAATATACGAATCTTTTTTACTCATCTGGTTCATCATTACGGTCAAAGAGATAATAAAAATAATGACAAACGAGAGCAATCCCCCTGCCAGTTTCATTTTGGTGCTAATAGCGGTTGGTTTAATCATAACTTCCTACTCATAAATATCTTTTAATTCTTGGACATTCAAGACGACAACGCTGTTCTTGTCAATTTCAATCGTTCCATTACGGGTGAGCTTGTTCAAAATACGAGAAAGGGTTTCAGGTTGAATGTGCAACATATAGGCAATTTCATGCTTTTTGAGATTATTAAACGTCTCAAGTTCATTGACCAACATATGCGCCACTTTTGCCGTACCATCAAACACAACATCACGGCTGATGATACACTGCATCTGCTGAATCATTTTAAAGGACTCTTGTAAAATCATCGTCATCAAACGATGGTTCGTGTAAATCATCTTGCGAAAAGGTTCGCTTTGGATGGATAAAACCGTACTGTCTTCTAAAAATTCGGCATTGGCATAACAACTAATGAAAAAACTATCGACCAGTTTGGAGACATTAAAGATGAGTGAGCTTGAGTAGAGTTTATACAAGAAGATTTCGTTATCAAAACGATCAACTTTATAAAATTTAACCGAACCGTTGATGATATAATAAATCGCATCTTTGGTGTCTTTCTCGTAAAAAAGCACGTCACCTCGTTTGTGATATTTCACACTGCTAAACGAGGCAATCGTCTCAATATCCGTTTCCTCTAGGGATTCAAATAAAGGCAATGAGGAGACTAAAGCACGATGCTCATTATAAGCCATAGACACTCTTTAAGATTTATTTTGCAAACGTTGTATTCTCAACAATGATTGCGTAAATATACCCCGAACCGAAATTTTTGTCAATGCTCACAACACCTGTTGCGGTGACGATATCTCCGACCTTTGGGAGTTCCGTAGAAGTAAAGACAATACGTCCAACTTCGTTACCCTCCCCTGTACCATCTTGCAAGTGTATCCAGTTGCGTTTCATGATATTGGAAGAAGCTTTAACGACTTTTGCGCGAATCGTAATCGTTTTGCCATTGAGGGAGGTTCGTTTATCAAGTACTTCTTTGATGCTCATTGTACCTGCTTGTTGATAAGGCGATTTTTCTACATGCTCAGTAATAAATGCCAATTTTCCTTTTTCGCTGACGTTGGTGCGGTATTGTAAATTAGATGCAAAAACAAGCTCATCAAATGTGCGGTTGAGCGCTTTACTCTCAAAGTTTTTCGCACGCAACTCTTCGGTAAAACGCACTTGTGTCCCCTTTTCAAGAGAGACGCTTTCAACAGCTATCCAATATTTTTTCTTAGCATCTTCGATTTGCAAATACGAATAACCGCCTCCTTGTAAAGTATCGACGACAACTCCTTCGTAGATGTCGCCTGCATGCAGTGAAAGACTGCACAGTAATGTGGCTAAAAAAGCTAAAATTTTTCTCATTTTTCTTCCTTTAAATGTTTATTGCGATAGGAAACAACGATAAGGGCGCTCACGATAAACGTGCAAACATACACCCACGTTGGGATAGGCACAGGGTCACCCGTAGCGTAGGAGTGCTTGCCTGCTAAATAAAAATTGACTCCAAAATAGGTCATGAGGATGGAGGCAAAGCCTAACAAGGAAAGCACGGCAAAAAGATAGTGCGAGTAGAGCTTTGGCAAAAGCCTTACATGTAAAACAATGGTGTACACAATGATGGAGATATACGCCCAAGTCTCTTTAGGGTCCCATCCCCAATACCTTCCCCACGATTCGTTCGCCCATACGCCACCTAAAAAGTTTCCAATGACCAAAAGACACAGACCGATTATCAGCGTGATTTCGTTAATGATGGTAAGATGTTTGATGGTGGCTACGATGCGCGGTGAGGTTTTACATGTAAAAAGAATAAGCGTAAAAAACCCTAGCGCACAGCCGAGGGCTAAAAAGCCATAACTTGCCGTGATGATAGAAACATGCACCGAAAGCCAAAACGATTTTAACACAGGCACAAGATTGGTAATCTCTGGGTCAATGTGCCCTAGATGTGCTGTGAACATAAAAATGCCCGCCATCATCACCGAACCTGCAAGCGCAAAGAGAGAACGTCTTAAAAAGAGCATGCTAAAGAGCAAACACGACCACGCGATGTAGATGATGGACTCATACGTATCGCTTAAAGGAGCGTGTGCGCTGACATACCACCTAAGCGCAAGCCCAAACGTATGCACGATAAAAAGGGCTGTCACCATAAAAAAGAGTACACGCTCCATCGTGCGAGATGAAGTGTAAGGTGCTTTAAAAACGCGTCCAAAAGCAACCATCAACAGGACCCCACCCAAAAGCATGTATACCACCGTCAAGCGCTCAAAAATCATCGCTTTGTTGTACCAAATTTCTACATTGATATGCGTAGAAGAAGGCATGACATCGCTTCCATATTTGCTTTGAAAATCGCTAAATGTTTTTACATGTAAAAGGGCTTTGGTGTAGTCTCTTGCGAATAAAGCGTCCATAAACGCTGTTGCACTTTCTTGTAACGTTTCTGATTCTGGCACATGAATGGATGAGAACATCTGCTCAAAGGCAACCCACGTATGGTGGGTATCTTCTGGTAAAGGGAAAATTTTAAACAACACCCCTTGATAAAGCATAAACGCGATGCTCAGACGCTCATCGACTTTAATGAGGTCATTTTCAAAAGTACCTCTGAGTGCAGGTCTGGTTGCTAACGCTTTTTGCAGGTCTGCTTCTAATTTATAGCGATGTCCCTCAAAAAAATCATCGAACGATGCTAGTTTTTGCGTGCTTTCTATTCCGATTAGCGTTCTTAGTCTTGGGGTTTTTGTTTGAATCATCGGCAATTTTTTCCACAAAGTCGGATGTGAAAGCATGCCTAGCGCAATTTGAGTGGGAGTCATCTCATACAAAGTGCTTTTTCCGCTGAGTTTATACAGCACTTCTTGACTTAACGTATCAAAAGGTTTCATGCGCCCCATACGTGATTGAACCACCAAATGCCCAAAGGCATCAGCAACCTCAACGCTTTTGGTTTGATGCTCATGCAGATACTCTTTGACATACGTACTCGCACTCCATAAAGGAGCTTGTGTAAAGAGTAATACCAAAAGGACTAACGTGCTGTTTCGTGCGTGATGAATCAGTTTTCTAAAGCGTGATTTTGGGTCAAACAAATTTAAAATAAGTCCCAAAAACAGTAAGGCATACCCCACATAAGTCACCTCAACGCCGGGGTCTTTGGTTACGGAGAGAATGGTTCCTTTTTCATCAGGGTCATAAAATGTTTGAAAAAATTTATACCCTTTATACACGAGCGTATGGTTCATCGAAATCACATAATGCGTATTTTTGTCACCATCTAGTACCGTCACATCGCTTTCATAAGCAGATGGGGCATGCGAGCCGTAATAGCGTTGCATTTCAAAATGGTTGAGTTTTACAGCAAAAGGAAGTTTAATCTCTTCGTTTTTATCATTCGAAAAAATGGAGCTGCTTATCGCATTTTCTCTGATTTTCATCACCCCTTCAATGCCAAAGTATCGTGTAAGTCCTGAGCCAATTAAGATGAGTATCAAAGCGCCATGAAACGTAAATTTGCTGATATGTGTGAGATACATGCGGGTTTTATAAAGGACGAATGCGATATTTAAAGCGCCCAAGCATAAAAGAAGTTCATACCACCATGTGTTATACACATACGCCCTTGCGGTTGCTGTGCCAAAGTCATTTTCAACAAATGTTGCAACAGCCGCACCTAAAGCTAAGGCCATTAAAAGAAAGAGCATCGTTTTATAGGAGCTAAAAATCTTGAATAACACGTCTTTCCTTTGTGAAGTCATATGCCATACTAAAGATGCTAGTCATTTAGAGTATTTAGTATAACATAGATGAGATGACAAGGAAGATGACTCTTCCTTGTCATAAGCATTACTTTTTAAAGTATGAAGATTTGCTATCAACAGAAGGATCAAGGGATACAGAGTTTACAGAAATTCTGCCTTTAGCAGCTGCCTCTTTTTTCCACTCTTTCTCTAGGGTTTCTTTAAATTTCAACTTCTCGGCAACCAATGCTTGAAGATTGACTTTTGCAAGACCTTGTGCTTTGACTTTGGTATCAAAATCTGGAGCCATATAATCCATAACACCGTGTTTTGCAAGTACGCTTACAAGCTTAATACGTGCTTGTTGTGCTTGGTCATTTGCAGAACCTAAGATACGTAATGTCTCTTCTGGCGCATGGAAGAAGTTACCATGTGATGCAATCGCCATATCGCCTCTCCATTGTGCATGACGAATGAAGGTACGAATCTCTTTAAGTTCAGCATCACTTGCACCCGCTTCCATCGCACGACCCGTTTCAATGTGCGCTTTTGCGATGTTATCAAACGCGATGTCCATCAAGAAATCTTTACGTACCATTTTTTGATGTACGATGTCTTTGAGTTTTTGCTCACTCTCTCTATGGCAGTTCATACAGCTTTTATCCATTGTTTTAAGAGGACTTTGAACTTGGTGGTCAGAGTACTTAACAGAACCTTCTTGGGTATAAGGCATGTGACAATCCGCACATGAAACACCTTTTTGACCGTGAATACCTGTTCTAAAGAACTCATATCCTGGATGTTGCGCTTTGAGCATTGGCGTTTTAGAGATGCTGTTGGTCCAATCTGAGAAGTTAATATCATCATAATATTTTTCCATGCCCTCAACCGTCAAACCATTTGCCCATGGAAGGGTTACAACACCTGCTGTTTTTTTATTGCCTTGTGCATCGGTCCACTCTGTCTTTTTGAAATAGTACTCAACGTGACATTGTGCACAAACAAGGGAGCGTTTCTCTTGGTGTGTTGATTCTTCAAATGTTTTAAGACCTGCTGCTTTAAGTGCACGGTCTAAATGAGGAACACGAACTTGAAGTTGCGCTGTTTTGTCATCATGACAGTTCGCACAGCCGATAGGATTAACGATTTGTGAACCGTATTTTGCCCATTTGCCTGTAAAAAATTCCAATTCGCCGTCTTCTTCAATCAAACGAGGAACATCAGGAGATTTACATGTCCAACATGCTGTTGGCATAGGTCCGCTTTTCGCATCGGTTGGCGCACCGGTACGAAGAGAGTTGATATTGTCTTGTAATGCATAGTAGTGTCCGCGTGGCGCGTTGTAATCTTTAGCAAAACCGTAACCTGCCCAAGCAATGACTAAATACGGTTTTTTATCTAACATATCAACGATTGCGTCGCTCTCTTTGGTTTTTTTCCAAGAGTCATACTGGCGTGGATAATACTTTGCCCACTCCTCATTTTTTGCTTTTCCCTCAATACCCGCTTGGCTTGGAGCTTTCGCTAATTCAACGCGTTCTTTTTCTTTTTCAGAAATGTTATTCGCTAATAATGCCATTGCACCGATAGCTATCAATGAACCAGCAAGTAGCAATTTGAACTTCATCATTATTTCTCCTTTTCTATATTTTACACGCTTCAAAAGCAAAGCTCTTGAAACTACGCTGCGCTATGCGCTAAAGCTTGCCTTAATAAGGCAGAATTTACTTCACTTCTTTAACGCCTAGGTTATTTGGAGTGGTGGTCAAACCTCTCACTTTACCATGGGGCACACCTTTATGACATTCCCAGCATCGTCTTCCCGTTGCTACACTCGGATCGTCATATTTATGATTAGCGTCGGCATTTTTAACCATTTGAGAGGTTAAACTCGCATGACACGAAATACAATTCTCCTGTACTCTCCTTGCACCATCGTCACTGATTTTAATCGCATTTTTATACGTATTGAACGTAAACGCAACCGTATGGTTAAAACCATCTTTTGCTTTTGCGATGTATTTATTTACCATGTTATCCCGTGGTAAGTGACAATCGACACATCCAACATCTCTGGCATGAGAACTGTGTTGCCATGTTGCATATTGCGTATTCATGACGTGACAGTTGATACAGGCCTTTGGATCATGGGAGAGATACGACAGCGCTTTTGAGATATGCACCATATAGGCAAAAAACCCTATGGCTATCACAAAAACTGTGAGCGCACCGTATTTTAGGAATTTACTATTTTTCACATTCCCTCCTTCATAGAGTTTTCATGAGACAACTCATGAGCGCTCTTATGTTCTTCATCGTTTTACATGTAAAACAACAACGCCGCATTATGACCGCAAGAACACGATAAATGGTATCGTGAACCTAAAGACGCTCAACCTCCTATTATTAATTTAGCTTTAATCCAATAAAATAATAAAAGTTAATAGGAATTGTATAAAGAAAGGCGAAAAAAAACCTTGACTTATGTCAATAAAAAGTAAATGATGTATCGAAAAAAGTTATAACATCTCTTCGAGTTTGCTCTTATCTAAAACTTTGATATGATGATTTTCATCAAGTTCGATAAATCCTGAAGACTTGAATTTGCTGAGGGTGCGGGAAAGTGTTTCGGGTGTCAGATTTAAAATAGACGCAACTTGCGTATTTTTAAGTGTTCGAAAAAGGTCTGCATTTTCTAAAATAAATTTAGCGACTTTAGCATCTGCGGTTAAAATAACCTCTTTTTGAATCACGTCAATGAGGATTTTGTGTTTGGCAATGAGGCTTTTGATAATCTCAAAGGAGATTTCGGGGTTTTTGAAAAAATCGTGTTCCAATGCTTGATAATCTATGCGCAACACTTCACTGTCGCTCATAAACTCAGCCGTTGCAGGATAAGGGATATTTTCAAAATTGGCAAGTTCTGCAACCAAACCACCCGGATAGAACTGATGCAAAAAGATTTGCTGTCCTTTATGGTTGGTTTTATACACTTTGAGTGTACCTTGGAGAAGCACATAAAGATAGACAGGCTCATCACCTTCATAAAAAAGAATCTCTTTGGCTTTGAACTTTTTAATGACCGAAATTTTTTTAAGTTTTTCAAGCTGTTCATCCGTCAGTTTTGAAAAACAAGAAACATTTCTAATTCTATCCATGAACTCATCCTTACGTTACAGTTACGCCTATCGTAACCAAATAAGAATTAGAGATTCTTTAGAAGCGGCAAGAAAGAGTTGTCATTAAAGATACTACGCTGGGCACATCGCTTTTTTTGCCATCTTCATCCATGCGATGGCTTTATAAGGGCTGTGCATATGAAGCAAGATAGTACTACCGTTACGCCACGTTTCATAATCGGTAGGCTCAATCGTCACAACCATCGCAAACCATTTAAGGGCCTCGTGTAGCCGTTCACTCTGCATATACAATTCCCCCAACTCGCGCATGCTTTTGACATGCTCTTGATTGATCAAAAGCGCATTTTTAAAACGCTCTTCGGCATAGTGATACATATTGAGTTTTTTCTCAATTCTACCCCATTGATAAAAAACTTCACATTCTAAACAAAACAAAGACTGGTTTTCTAAAATTTTATTGCGCATCAAAACCAAGGTATCATGATTTGACGCTTCAATATTCAAGTCTAAAATTTCAGCCACTGTCATCATCTTTAAATCCTTACATGTAAACGTTAAGCGTTAATCAACTAAACCTATTTATAAAAAGTACTCTCTAGCACATATTTTCCCTTGAACGATAGGAAAGCGTGAAGCATAGTCACAGTGTTAAAAGTAGGTAGTGTGCATCCGTTTTTTCATTAATCTAAATTTTTTCTTGCGGTCAGTATATAAATCAAAAACCACGTTCTGGTCACAGAGTAAGAAAATTTTAGGAGTTTAAGTGAAAACGTGCTACATTTATTTTCATGAAAAAAACATCACCATTGCCGTTAGATACGGACATTCAGAGGGCAACAAAAGGGAGACGAAAAAAAATTATTTGGATCATCCATATCGTATGCTTTTGTATCTTTTGTTTTCATCTTGGTTTGGATCTATCTAATCATGATTATCAAATCATGCCATTGACATCCGTGATGCTTTTGACGATTGTTCTCTCTTTTTTCCTCTTATATCGAAAAGGAAAATACAACTACGCTTCATACACCATGGGGTTTGTTCTGTGCATTGAAACAGTATCGGCGATCTTTATCTATCGCTTTGATGATTACATACCTGCATTTTTATTTCCATTAATATTAGGCATTTTTTCTCTTTTTAGCTGGAAAAAAGGAATCGTATTTAGCGTCATTATGATTGCGGTGATAGGACTTTTGCTTCTGTATTATCAAGACGCGTTGCAAACCAGCGTTTTTTTGCATACGCCTGCTGCTATTATCAATTTTATATCGGTTTTTGTGATTGTCATCATTTTTGCTTTATATTATGAAATTACGCGCATTGATACCTATAGAGAATTGATTAACGCCAACTATCAAAAAGACTTACTTTATTATGAAGTACAGCACCGTGTCAAAAACAACCTCAACATCGTCTCTTCTATGCTCGCTATCCAAGCGGAAAAAGAGGATCAGAAAGTACGGGATATTATTGAAGTTAGCAAAAGCAGAATCGATGCGATGGCGATGGTACATTCGATGCTCTACGTTTCACACAATCTTGAAAAAATCAACGCCAAACAGTTTATTGAAAAGCTGTATCGAAACCTTCAAAACACACTGAGCGAACACATCAAAATTTGCTTTAAAGCCGATGCGATAGAACTCTCTTTAAATGAAATCATCCCGATTGGGTTAATTATCAATGAGCTTGTCGTCAATAGCTTCAAATACGCATTTACAAATGAAAAAAATCCAAAAATTATCATTGTTTTAAAAAATCGCGGCAATACTGTTTTACTGACCTATTTTGACAATGGTCGAGGCTATGATGCGACGATGAAACGAAACTTCGGTTTGCAATTGATTGACTTGAACATCAAACAGCTCAAAGGAACTTTGAAAGTTTTTTACAACTGTGGATTATGCTATCACATCACTTACAAAAGAGATGCCCATGTATAAAATTTTGATTGTAGAAGATGAATATATTGCGGCGGAATACCTCAAATTAATCGTTGAAAAACAAGGGTGGGAGGTGATTCAAAGTGTTGATAACGGTATCGATGCTTTGGAGAGTGTTCGCCTGTATGACCCTGATTTAGTTTTACTCGATATTATGATTAAAGGGTCCATGAGCGGTTGTGAAGTTGCTATGCATCTTCGTACACTCAGTGACTGCGCCATTATTTTTACCACTGCGTATGCGGATGATGAGATGATAGGGTATGCGATGGATGCCAAAGCAGACGGATATATCATCAAACCCTATAATGAACGTGAAATCATTGCTGCTATCTCACTTTTAAATGCAAAAAGAAGCCCTCTTCCCAATACAAAAATCAGTAAAATTATCGGTGGATTTTGTTTTAATCATGAAACCCATTTACTCCACAAATACGGTGAAATTATTAAGATGAGCCCCAATGCGTTAAAGCTCATTCAAATGCTTTGCGAACATAGGCATCATTGTGTCAGCTACGAACAACTCTACACAGCACTTTGGGACGATGAACGCCTCAATCTGAAAAAATTACAAATGGTTATCTACCGTATCAGGGAAATCTGTGGCATTGATTTTTTTGAAAATATTAACGGTGTGGGGTACAAAATCAAAATGGATTATACCGCGTCACGCTAACCAAACTGCTACACCAACTTTTACATGTAAAAACAAAATAACGCACACTGCTCCATTTTATCACAACAATTTAATGCGCTTTTCTTCATCCTTTTGGGTTAATTAATGCAGAGCATGGTAAAATACAGACATACAAGAGTTATCAATCAAAAAGGTTTTAAGAAAATGAGTGAGAGCAAAGATTTTTTACGCACCATTGTAGAAGAGGACTTACAGTCTGGAAAGTACCACGAAATTATAACCAGGTTTCCTCCAGAGCCCAATGGCTTTCCACACATTGGACACGCGAAGTCTATCTGTATCAATTTTGGTATTGCTCGTGATTATAAAGGGCATTGTAACCTCAGAATGGATGACACCAATCCAACCACCGAAGACATGAAATACGTCGAAGCTCTGAAAGATGCTGTAACATGGCTTGGTTTTACATGGGCGGATAAAGTCTATTTTGCTTCTGATTATTTTCCTAAAATTTACGCCTATGCAGTCAAGCTTGTGGAGATGGGTAAAGCGTATGTCGATAGCCTAAACGAAGAAGAGATTCGAGAATACAGAGGCACCATTACCGAGCCTGGTCGTCGCAGTGTTTATGCCAATCGCAGTATCGAAGAAAATTTAGACCTTTTGGAACGCATGAGAAAAGGCGAGTTTAAAGATGGCGAACACGTCTTACGCGCCAAAATTGATATGAGTGCGGCGAATATGAAAATGCGCGACCCTCTTTTATACCGTATTCGTCATGCGCACCATTTTAGAACGGGTGATGAGTGGTGCATCTACCCGATGTACGACTTTGCACACTGCTTGTCTGACTATATCGAAGGCGTGACGCACTCTATTTGTACACTCGAATTTGAAAACAACCGCGACATTTACGACTGGGTGTTAGATGCGCTTGAACTTACCCCTCCTCGTCCTTATCAACATGAATTTGCCCGCCTTGGCATGAACTACACGGTCATGAGTAAACGAAAACTCTTAGAGCTTGTCAATGGTCATTATGTACAAGGATGGGATGACCCTCGCCTTCCGACCATTGCAGGCTATAAACGAAGAGGCTACACGCCAGAAGCTATCCTCAATTTTTGCGACCAAATCGGTATTGCGAAAGCAAACTCTATGGTCGATGTCGCACAGCTTGAATTTTGTATAAGAGATGATTTAAACCAAAAAGTGCCGCGCGTCATGTGCGTCATTGACCCACTGAAAATCACCATTGAAAATTATGAGGGGGAAGAGGAGATTGATGCATCCTACTACCCACACGATGTTCCCAAAGAGGGCTCACGCAAACTTCCGTTTTCAAGGGAAATTTATATTGAACGCGATGACTTTATGGAAAATCCTCCAGCAGGCTATTACCGTCTCACACCAGAACAACCTGTCCGTCTTAAACATGCGTATATCATTACATGTAAAGAGGTCATCAAAGACGCCCATGGTAACATCGTAGAGATAAAAGCAGCGCATCATCCTGACTCAAAAAGCGGTGCCGATACCAGCGGCATCAAAACCAAAAGTGCGATTCATTGGGTCAGCGCCAAACACGCAAAACAAGTGGAAGTAAGGCTTTATGAGCGACTCTACAAAGTCGATGCGCCGGATGGATTGGAAGATTTGAACCCTGATTCTTTGCACATTATCAAAAATGCGTTTATAGAGCCTGTGGTCATCAGCGAAAAACCTGATGTAAGATTCCAATTTGAACGACAAGGGTATTTTTACGCAGACCCCATTGATTACACCGATGCAAAACCTGTTTTTAATAAAATCGTCGGACTCAAAGACTCTTGGGCTAAAAAAGCCGAAGTCATCGAAAGCGCTAAGCCAGACACTCATGTCAAAAAAGCACATATCGAAGGTGAAGTTTCACCAATGAGTGAAGAAGAGCTTGCACGGTTTACGAAATACACGCAAGAGCTTGGACTCAATCATGAAATCGCCAATACGCTTGCAAGAGATAAAGCACTCAGTACTTTTTATACTGAAACGCTCTCTTACTTTAATAGCCCTATTAGTTTAGCAAACCTTGTTGCCAATGAAGTGGCACGCGAACTCAAACAAGAGATGAAACTAAAATTTAGCGCCAAAGAGGTTGCAGAACTCATTAAAATGATGGATGAAGGCACAATTTCCAATAAAATCGCTAAACAAGTCTTTGAAGAGATGACACAAACAGGCGAAAACCCAGCAAAAATCGTTGAAGCAAAAGGACTCACACAAATCAGCGACCCTGAAAAACTCAAACCAATCATTGATGAAATAATTGCCAAAAATCCAGACAATGTAGCAAAATATAAAGCAGGCAACACTAACCTTTTTGGCTTTTTTGTAGGTCAAGTCCTCAAAGCGACGGGTGGCAAAGCCAATCCAAGCGTGGTCAATGACCTTGTGGCGGAGAAATTAAAATAATGTACCGATTTTCTGTTTCACCTTCTAGCGATTTAACCCTTAGCGACTTAAGAGTTGCTTTGATAAATTTTATCTGCGCCATTCAAGCCAAAAAACAACTGATTGTACGTATTGAAGGTCATGCTCAGGAAAAAGACCAAGAGATGTTAGAGATGCTCTCACTTTTTGGCATCTCCTATTCGCAGCTTTATTACCAAAGCGACAATTTCAAATACCATCTTCAGTTTGCATCCACGCTGTTGGATAGGAAAAAAGCCTTTATCTGTTTTTGTCCTGAAGATAATACCTCTTCATATGATGGACGATGCGAAAATTTAAGCAGTGAAGCGATTTTAAATAATCCCAACTCGTTTGTCATTCGCTTCAAAAAACCAGCTTATGCGCTACAGCTTCATGACGCACTACAAGGTGACATAGGCTTTCCACCCGATACGATAGATTCTTTTATTATCATGAAAACAAACAAATACCCTACATCTGTTTTTGCAACGGCATGTGATGATATGCTCCAAGGCATTAGCTGTGTTATTAGAAGCGATGAATTGCTTTTAGATGCGCCAAGAGAGGAGCTGATTCGCTCAACCATAGGCTATGATCAAAAAATTGAGTATGCGCATGTACCAATGCTTCAAAAAGGAGAAGAGTCTGTTAAGTCACTGCTAGACCAAGGCTTTTTACCTGAAGCGATTGTCAATTATCTGCTCTTAGGAAACACTACCCCCTGTGAGATTTTTACCCTGCAAGAAGCTCTTGAATGGTTTGATATGACAACGATTGCCACATCGCCCACACATTTTGAAATTGAAAAACTTCAGGCTATTAACCGTGAGCATATCAAACGTCTAAGCGATATGGAACTCTCAAAACGTTTAGGTTATGCCTGTGAAAACATCGGAAAATTAGCCAAAGTTTACACCGAAGAAGCAAATACGACGTATGATATTAAACAAAACATTGATGCTATATTTGCCAAAAAAGAGCCATATATTGCGTTTGAAGCACAGAGCAAAGCACTTCAAACGATTCTTTTAGAAGCACCCTATTTTGAAACATTTGATGCCTTTAAAACATACCTTCTCACCCAAAGCGATTTGACAGAAGATTTGTTGTGCAAATTGCTTCGTTTTTGGCTTACAGGTGCAAACCATGGCCCAGAATTAACGCATGTTTATCCCTTGATTAAAAACTATTTGAAGGAGATCGTTCGATGATCGTTTTATCAACATTGATTGAAGCTTTAGCCACCTTGTTGCATACAGTGATTAATATCTATATTTGGGTTATCATTATCTCAGCACTGCTCTCATTTGTGCGCCCAGACCCGTATAATCCTATCGTGCAAATTTTGTATCGCTTAACCAACCCGGTCTATGCTTTCATTCGCAAATACGTTCCAACACTGATTGGCGGCGTTGATTTAGCGCCACTGATTGTCATTTTAGCCTTGCAATTTTTAGACCTGTTTGCCATCAAACTACTCTTTGCCCTTGCCAATGCACTCTAAATTTTTTTTCGGGCTATTGAGTAGTTTATGCCTTTGTTGTCAGCTTTTTGCAAGCGAACCGATTACCCTCAAATTTTTTGAGGATAAACCAAGAAGCCTCGCAAAAGATTTTTATATCTACGAATATCTGCAACGCGATGAAACAACGCCCAAAGAAGCCAAAGCGCTCTTTGGGCAAGTTCATACAATGAACATGCGTTTTTTTCATCTTTTTGCTAAAAAAATGGACAATCCTGATTATAAAAAAATCTCTAAATGTGTAGATTTAGATGTGAATTCGCTTTTAAAAGAGGATGATGTATGTTTAAACATCGGCCTTACTCTGCCTAAAATCACTTCCTTGCCCAAAAGCCAACTTAAACTCATTAAACCACGCATTCATGGCAATAAAGAGTTTGTAAAGTTGATTACGATTATGGAGAGCGAAAATGTTTATGAGAGCGCGCTACACAGTGATAGCAATACGTTTTTAACGCTCTTTAACGGCAGTATTTCCGCCTATAAAATAGCCAATTTCAATACAGAACCTCTCGCAAAAGTATTTTTAGACACGCTCTCTAATAATGTCAAATTCAACCAATTTGCAATGAGCATTGTCTCCAATGACAAGCTGGATACACTTCAAAAATCACTTTTACATGTAACACCTTCTTTACATGTAAAATCAAAAACGCTCTTTTATTTAGGTCTCAATGCCCTTAAATATGACGAAATTGATAAAGCAAATACTTTTTTTACCCTTTCAGGTGAACGCGCCACTAAAGAAGAAGAAAAAGACAAAGCCCTCTTCTGGCAATATTTAGCGACACACAATCAAACCTATTTGGAACATTTATCCAAAAGCGATACCATCAATATCTATTCGCTCTATGCAAGAGAGAAGCTTGACCTGCCCTTTACAAATATTATCTCTCCGGTCTTAGAAGGGGAACATCCTACGTTTAATATTTCAGACCCGTTTGCATGGCCGCGTGTTTTAAACCGTGTTTACAAAATGAATGCGCAAGAAGTTGAAGCTTTGGCGAATAGTTTTAAATACGCCAACACCCTGCCCCATTACATCTATTTGATGGAACGTGTGACGCATTATCAGCACAATTACTATCCGATTCCTTACCATGAAGAGATTAGTCACTACTCGATTCATCGCCAAGCCCTTATGTTGGCAATCGCACGTCAAGAGAGCCGTTTTATTCCCTCGGTTGTCTCAACGTCGTATGCGCTTGGGATGATGCAGTTTATGCCTTTTGTGGCACGCGATATTGCAAAAAAGAGTAAATTAGAGAATTTTGATGTGAGTGCCATGTTTGATCCCAGAATCGCTTATCTATTTGGCAATATCCATCTTGATTTCTTAGAAAAGAGTCTCTTTCACCCGCTTTTTGTTGCGTATGCGTACAATGGCGGCATTGGATTTACGAAAAGACATCTCTTAGGCGGTGCTTTTAGTGAAGGAAAGTATGAACCGTTTTGGAGCATGGAAACGATGAGCAATGAAGAGAGTCGCGAATATGGCAAAAAAGTGTTAGCCAATTACGTTGTGTATCGCTATCTCTTAGGGGAAGAAGTATCGATTAGTAGTCTTTTTCAAACGTTGCTGATACCCTCTGTGACTGATCGCTTTCGAAACTAATTTCCATCTTGATTTTCTCTGTCTTTGGGCTTTCTACTAAAACGTAGCTGGCCCAGGCATTGGAAGAAGAAACCAGGCGTAACAGTGGATTATCATGTTCCAATGGCGTCACTTTAACATCTTCGTACGTACCATTCACACTAAAGCCTGAAAGTCTAATTTTATCGTAAGTACCATCTCCCGTTGCCATGTACGTACCCACGATGAATTTTTCCGTATCTTGTGTAATCGCTTCATGCTGAATGGGGTTAAGATACGTAATCGTAACAAATGTTTTGGATGTCGGAGAATTAATAATCTCTATTTTTTTGGAGTTTGTCATTCCATAATCGAGGACTTTTTCGCCTTCAGCGTCAGCAAGTTTTGACGCACAACCTGTGATAACCAATGCACTTAATGCCACTAAGGCGTATTTGAACCAGCGTGAGTTAGTCATTTCTTAAATCTTTTTTTGCTATAATTTTTTATATTTGTATCTTTACATCATTACATGTAAAAACTTTGTCAGTAAGATAATAACATAAAAAGTAGGAAAAAATGAAATCTTTAGCAGTTGCCTTCACTGGTCCCTCGGATAGCGGAAAAACAACGCTCATCCTAAAAATTGCCACCATTCTGAAAAAAAAATACGCCCTTGCCATTGTTAAAAATGACCCTAGCGATAAAGCCGTATTTGACGTTGAAGGCAAAGATAGTTGGAAATTTTCGCAAACAGGGGCAGAGGTCGTTGTCACATCACCCACCCGTACGACACTCTTTTCCAAACGCCATCAAGAGATTGATGAAATTATCGAACTGTTAAGTGATTTTGATTACTTGTTGGTGGAAGGGCTTAAAACATTGCCTCTTCCGCGAATTGCAATTTTTAGAAACAAAATAGACGAAAGTTATTTTGAATGTTCCGATGCCATTGCTATTGATGAGAGTATCAATATTAGCGATTATGCGGTACCTTCTTCTATTACGATTTTAAACCTCAACGATCCAGAAGCGATTATTGCTTGGATTGAAAAAAATGCTAAAAAAGTGAAATAACATGCAAGAAATATACGAAGCGATCAAACGCTCTGCCATACGTATTCGAGAAGCGATTGAGTTTGATGACACGGGTTATTCTGAGAACATCAATTCCACAGGCGACACCCAACTGAAACTCGACATTAAAAGCGACCTCATTATTGAAGAAGAGTTTGCCAAAGTACCCTCTATCAAAGAGATTGTCAGTGAAGAAAAAGAGAATAAAACGCCTTTGCATGACAAAGGTACATACTGCGTAGGATACGACCCATTGGACGGCTCAAGCCTCATTGATGTAAATCTGAGCGTAGGTTCTATCTTTGGGATTTATGAAGGTGGCTATGCGGGCAAAAACTTAAAAGCGGCGGTGTATGTCGTTTACGGTCCACGCGTTGAGCTTGTCATTGCAGAAGAAGATGTCAAACTCTATCGCCTCAATAAAAAAGGTAAGTTTGTTTTTATTAAAGAGATTCAGCTCAAAGAAAAAGGCAAACTAAACGCCCCAGGTGCAACACAAATGGGTTGGGAACCTCGCCATAAAGCGATGATTGATGCGATTTTTCAAGACGGGTATCGATTGCGTTATTCAGGCGGTATGGTGCCAGACTTACACCAGATATTGCTCAAAGGCGGCGGCTTGTTTTCATACCCCTCTACGAGCGATGTTCCAAACGGCAAACTTAGAATGATTTTTGAAGTCTTCCCTTTTGCGTTTGTGTATGAAAAAGCAGGCGGTGCAGCGATTACGGGGACCCAAAGAGTATTGGATTTAGCCCCATCGCATCCTCACGATACGACACCATGCTTTTTTGGCTCACGCAATGAAATAGAACGGGTTAAGAAGTGTTATGAGTAGTGAAGTAACCGATATTTACGAACAAGATTTGCAAGAGAAAAAAAAGTCACTGCAAGCATGTCAGCACGATAAAAATCTTGCAACATGTAGCGACTGTGAAAAGATGTTTGAGTGTGAAACTCGCAAAGCCTATGTCAAAGCTGTTTATGAAAGTATGGCTAAAGGACAAGGCGGCGGATTTGAGTTTTGAGTTTATATTTAGTCACGTCTTTAAAGCAAAGCTCTAAAGACTACGTTACCACTGAGGTTTGCTCGGCGCAATGCCCACGCACCTTTGGTGCTTTAAGTTTAATTAGTATACTTATCAACATTAACTAGGAAAAACAATGTCCCAAAAAGCCTACATTACCACCCCAATCTATTATGTCAATGATGTCCCTCATATTGGACATGCATACACAACGATTATTGCCGATACTATGGCACGCTATTACCGCTTAAAAGGGTATGAGACATTCTTTCTTACCGGAACAGATGAACACGGTCAAAAAATTGAAGAAGCCGCTAAATCACGCAATAAAACACCTCAAGCCTATGCCGATGAGATTAGCGGTAAATTTCGTGCTCTTTGGGACGAATTTGAAATCAGTTATGACAAATTTATCCGAACGACTGATCTAGAACACAAAACGGGTGTTCAAAAAGCGTTTCAAGTTATGTTTGATAACGGCGACATCTACAAAGGCGAATACGAAGGTCATTACTGTGTAAGTTGTGAAACCTTCTTTACCGACACACAACTTGTGGATGAAGACAAATGCCCAGATTGTGGGAAACCAACACGATTGGTTAAAGAAGAAAGTTACTTTTTTAAACTCTCCAAATACCAAGAAGACCTTTTAAAATGGTACAGCAGTGATGAAAAATGCGTTCTTCCTAAAGGTAAGAAAAATGAAGTCATTAGTTTTGTAAAACAAGGCTTACGAGATTTATCCATTACCCGTACCAGTTTTGATTGGGGTATCAAATTGCCTGAAACCATGCACGATGGCAAACATGTCATGTATGTATGGCTTGATGCTTTGCTAAACTATATCACCGCATTAGGTTACGGACAAGATGAAGCCAATATGCGTTTTTGGCCCGCGACCATCCAACTCGTTGGTAAAGATATTTTACGCTTCCATGCAATCTATTGGCCAGCCTTTTTAATGAGCCTTGGACTGCCTTTACCCAAACATGTCGCAGCACACGGTTGGTGGACGAGAAATGGTGAGAAAATGAGTAAAAGTAAAGGCAACGTTGTCAATCCTAAAGAGGTAGCAGATGCGTATGGCTTAGAAAATTTTCGATACTTTATGCTCCGTGAAGTGCCTTTTGGACAAGATGGTGACTTTAGCCAAAAAGCATTGATGGATCGCATCAATTCAGACCTTGGCAATGAACTGGGCAATCTTCTCAATCGTATCATCGGTATGAGTGGCAAATACAGTCAGGGCGTGGTTAATTCCAAAGATGTCAAAACATTTCATGCCAGTGAACTTAAAAGTGTCGATGATATTTTAAATAACGTTGAGAACAATTTATTAGAGATGCAAACCAACCGCTATTTAGAAGAGCTTTGGAAAGCCCTCAGTATTGCCAATCAATCCATTACGGTACACGAACCATGGGTCAAAATCAAAGAGGGGCATGTGGATCAAGCACTAGCACTTGTGGCGCTTGTATCTAACATCTTGGCACGTGTGGCTATTCTTTTACATCCTATCATGCCAAAAACAACGCAAACGATTGCAAAAACATTGGGCTTTGAAATCAATACGAAAACATATGAAACATTGGTTGTTCAAAAAACATTGTTAGAAGAATTTACCATCGAAAAAATCCCACCTCTTTTCCCACGTATTGAAGAAGAGTTGATGGTTCAGCCCTCTTCGATGCCTGTTGAGCCAACACCTGCTAAAAATGTTCATAAAAAAGAGGCAAAAGTAGAATCTATTATTAGCATTGACCAATTTTTTGAAACATCGTTAAAAGTTGGCACTATTATTGAAGCGAGTATTTTAGAAGGAAGTGACAGACTGCTCAAACTCAAAGTGGATTTAGGAGAAGCGGAACCTAGACAAATTGTCGCGGGCATTCGTGAATACTACACGCCTGAAGAACTTATCAATACGCAAGTATGCGTCGTAGCCAACCTCAAACCTGCTACGATTAAAGGGTTACTCAGCCAAGGAATGCTTTTAGCGGCAAAAGATAAAGAGGGGCTATGCCTTGTTCGCCCAGAACGCCCTCGACAAAGTGGCGCTTCTATTGGATGAAAATAGAAAACTTTGTTCGCATCATTGATGGAGAGTTACGTACTTCTCCTCCCATTGATGCGTTTGCGACGATTCACTTAGAAGCTTCGCGTGTCACGCACGGCGATCTTTTTATTGATGTCAATAACGCACGAGAACAGGTACACGAAGCACTTTCGCGCGGTGCTTATGCGATTGTGACCTCTTTGCATTTTCACGATGAAGATGAAGAGTGTGCATGGATTGAGGTGACGTCCATCGAACAAGCGCTTATCAAACTTTTGCGTTACAGCATTACTCAAAAATCTATACAGTTGATTGTCCTTTCAGAGATACAAGAAGCTTTGTTTGAGATGATTCAAACACCTCCAAAACAGTATAAACGTCTTCGCGGTGATCTTTATAGCATGAGTAAAGTTCTCCTCAACGCGAAAGAAAATGAGTGCTTTTATATCAGTAATCACTTCCTTGCTAACAAGATTGCGCCCAGTGCTAAGAGTGTTACTTCGGTTTTACATGTAAAACCGATTGTGGCAAAAGGTCTTTTTCTCAGCTCATTTTGGCATCAAGACGCCTACTATTCTGACCAGAAAATCCCCTCATTTTTTGTTGAAGAGCTGCTTGACCTTTTGCGCTTTTGCGATGAAGAAAAGATAGCCTATACGTTAGAACATCTGATGTTTTGTGAGCATTTTCACCCTCAGTTTGTCACGCATGCCTTATGCAAAAAAGAGTTTGGAACCAGCGATAAAGTACTCATTTTTGAGCCTTCTGCTTCTCTTTTTACCCGTGCTCTCTCATATATGAAGCGCCATTTAGACGGACAAAAGCTACTTGTCTGCATTCCACAATCCAACCGTAATCTTTTTAACAACCATGAATATGAGATATTTTTCTTTCAAGATGCCAATGAATTGATTGGTTTAAATACGATGGTCTTCCATTATGCTTTAATTTTAGGTGACAAAGAGTCTTTTGAAGTGATATACTCTAAGTTGTTTACAACCCAACCCACTCTTTTTTAAAGGAGATTACATGCTACTAATCGACAACGAGTCCAATACCCCCATCAATACTTCTCTCTTAGAGACGATTGTTCGCGAGCATACAAACAAAGAGGTTGAATTAGTCATTATGGATGCACAAGAGATGCATAAACTCAATCTTGAACATCGACAGGTCGATAAAACAACCGATGTCCTGAGCTTTCCCATCGACGACTTCCCCCATGCGCCTCTTGGTGCCATCGTTATTAATTATGAACTCGCACAGGAAAAAGCCGATGAATTTGAACACAGCATTGAAGCGGAAATTACACTCTTATTTATTCACGGATTATTACATTTATTAGGCTATGACCATGAAACCGATAGTGGAGAGATGCGTCAAGAAGAAGAAGCATGGATTACGCATTATCATTTACCAGCCAGCCTAATTGTTCGTACAGAGGAGGAATAAGATGATTACCATTGGCATTGTTATTTTTCCAGAGGTAGAAGAGTTAGATTTTATTGCGCCTTTTGAAGTGCTTAGTTACATTAATAAACTTCAACCACAGAGTACACAGGTGCTTTTAATCGCGCCATCCTTAGAAACGGTACATGCATTTAATGGACTAAAAGTCGTGCCTGATGCTTCTTTTGAAACGGCTCCACAATGCGATATTTTGATTTTTCCAGGAGGCAAAGGACGCATTAGATGGATGAAAGAGCCTTTAGTTCATACCTTTTTACAGCAACAAAAAGAGCATTTACGTTTTGTAACTTCAGTCTGTACGGGTGCTTTTTTCTTGGCAGAAGCAGGCATTCTTAAAGGTAAAGAGGCTACAACCTACCACAGTGCATTTGATGAACTGGCCAATTATGGCGTCAATGTCGTCTCATCAAAAGTCGTCAAAGATGGCAATGTGATTACCGCAGGAGGCGTTAGTTCAGGCTTGGAGTTGGGCTTTTTTCTCTTAAGAGAACTCTTTGGTATTGCACTCGCGCAAGAGGTCGCATCAAAAATCGAATATACAATTAATGTTGATTCACTCTAACGATTTTGTTTTTTCATTAATGAGATGCCTAGCACTCTGGAAGTTTTTTCGCACCCATTCCAGACGGAATGTAAGGATGTTCCTTTAACACGATACGACATTCCTTCATTTAAGAGAATAATCTCTTCATCGCTGTGTATGGTAACACAGCCTTCTAAGACAGTAAAAAGATGGTCATGTTCATGCGTATGCGCCGGTGTTGGACCGCCACCATTAGTTTCAATGTACGCAATAGCACAATCTATTAATTCATCGTCTTGATTGTTAATCAAAGGCTGTGCTTTAAAATGAATGTGATTTTTAGGGATGACAAACGTTGGCTCAATGGGTGTCATTATTTTCCTTTAGGCGTATCAACGGTAATATAGCCGAGTTCATACAATTTATCAAAAATTTTAGAAACGATAGGGCCACCTTCACTACCACCATGGCTACCATGCTCAATTAAAACAGTCACAACATACTGAGGATTATCATACGGTCCATACGTTGTGAGCCATGCATGAGAACGTTGGTAGTATTCCATATCTTCTTCACGCATACGTTTTTTCTCTGTTTGTGAGATACTGACAACTTGCGCGGTTCCCGTTTTTGCGGCTATCTTAAAAGGTGCAGAGACGTTAATATGTCGTAATGCCGTTCCACCTGGGACATTGGCAACTTCATACATTCCTTCGCGACTGACTTTTAAAAAACGTTTTTCGCTCTCACTCACGATATGCGGATCAACGGGAAAGTCAATTTCAACGTCATTGATTTTTTTTAGAAAATGAGGCGTTACGCCGTTACCCGTGGCCAAAAAAGCGGTATATTTAGCAACTTGCAGAGGTGTCACCAAGAAATACCCTTGACCGATAGAGCTAATCAACGTCTCACCTTGTGACCAGCCTCTTCCAAAGCGCTCTTTTTTCCATTCGCGACTGGGAACGGTTCCCACAAATTCACGTGGTAAATCAACGCCTGTTTTAGCAGCAAAGCCTATCTTTGATAAAAAGGGAGCTATATTGTCAATACCGGTTTTGAGGCTGGCTTTATAAAAATAATCATCGCAACTTTCACGAATGGCTCGCACGTAAGAGATCATACCATGCCCCTCTTTTTTCCAGTCGCGAAAGACACGTCCGCCAAGTTCCATCGAACCCGTCGATTCAAACGTTGTTTGTGGTGTAATGATGCCTGAATTTAACATAGCCATACCAACTCCCATCTTGACAACAGAACCGGGAGGATAAAGTCCATTCACCAATTTATTGGTGAATGGATGGTTAAAGTCATTGGCAAGAAGGGACCATTCCTCTTGGGATATGCCATTAACAAACTTATTTAAATCGTATTCAGGAAAACTAGCTGCGGCTAGGATTTCACCATTTTTAACATTTAAAACCACAACGGCGCCACTATCATCTCCAAAAAGAGTAGCAATGTATCGTTCCAATTCTAGGTCTAAGCTTAAGACCAAATCATTGCTCACGGGGAGTGTTTTACTGATTTGCTCAATCTCTTGATTAAAGGCAGTGACTTTTGTCTTTTTTTCACCTTTAACGCCCTGTAAAACAGCGTTGTAATATTTTTCGATACCCGTTTTACCTGAAAAACCAACCAATTTAGCGATAGGGTCTTCCGCTACGTCTTGCGTGTTAGACCTTCCGACATACCCAATCACATGTGATGCCAAACTGCCATAAGGGTAGTGACGCTTTGAAGCAATTTCAATTTTGAGATTGTCGTGTTGTGAGATACGAGCAAATTGCGGTGTCAAAACATCGTAAGGCACAAACGCGATGACGTCCACAAAATCATGGTTATAAGGCGAATCCGCCTTGAGATACTCTTTGGTCATTTCTTTCACGGTGAACTCAGGTAAAAGGGAAGCTAAAAAAGCAATCTCTTCATCCAAAATTGCACGATTCGATTTTAAGCTCAGACGAGGTTTAATGCCAATAGAAAAGCCTAAGCGGTTCACCGAAAGAGGCTTCATGTTACGATCTAAAATCACACCTCTTAAAGGCGCTAATTCATCAACTTTGATAGCATTTTGTTTTGCGATTTCTTCATAATATGCGTTGGATTTGATACTAATATAATAGACGCGAACGAGTAGAGCAAACCAAACAAAAAAAAAGAAACCAAGAATAATTTTAATTCTCACCGAGCTATCCTAAAAAGCATGAACGCCAATATCGAATCAATGGCGATGTAATAAAAATAGTAATTTGAAAAATACGGAAATGGTTCGTTATCCAAATAAGCAAAAAAAACATTTAGCAAAAAATGCCCTAAATAGGCGATAATGACATAACTGGCTAAAATACAGTTATTACATGTAATAAAATTTTGAAGCCTATAAATGGCAAAGCGATACACTAAAGCAAAGAGAATAATGTACGAAAAGAGGTAAAATCCCTTATTAATATCGTACAAACTTAAATACACGAATGCCAAAATAATAGGAGCGGCTTGCTCTTCACGGCGATTAAAATGAAGGATGACGTAACAAAAAACCACACCAACAAATGATGGAATCCATGGGTATAATGAGGACATCACCTGCCCTAGAAATAGCCCTATACTGATCCAAAAGAGTTTTAGATAGTTTTGATCAACGCTACTTCGTCGCATATCGGAAAATGTTTGCATTTAATGCAGTCTGCCCAAATTTTATGAGAAGGAAGTGTCTCTTTGGATATTTCGGTAAATCCAGTCGATTCAAAAAACGCTTTTTGATATGTCAATGTAAAAATTTTCTTTACGCCTAATTGAGTTCCTTCGACAATAAGATTTTGAATAATCCCTTTACCAATACCACGTCCTCTAAAACCCTCTTTAACAACAAGACTACGAATTTCAGCTAAGTCATCTGCATGAAAATGCAATGCGCCAAAGCCAACAATGACATCATCTTCTTTTGCTAGGATGTAGGATCTAATATTGGTTGCCATCTCATCGGAGCTTCTAAATAAAATTATTCCTTTTTCAACTTCAGATTTGACCACTTCTTGCATCGGAGCGATATCGCTGAGTTTTGCTTTTGTATACTGTATCATAGTGTTTCTCCAAAAAGCATCGTAAAGATAAGCGTTAAAGCTTTATCAATTCCCTTTTTACTGCTACTTGAAACCAACAACGCTTCTGGATAATGTTTTTTAATCACACTCACATCGCTTTGCTTGAGTTTATCGGCTTTCGTAAAAATACGTATTATTTTTTGATCGGGACGAACAATCTCTTCTAAATATTGGTGTACTTCCGCATCACTTTCCAAAAAAGGATGACGCGAATCAATTAAATGGACAAAAACACGGATAGAAACACGTTTTTGAATGTAATTGGTGAGATTCCTTTGCCACTCATCTTTCATACTGTGTGAAACGCGAGCATATCCAAAACCTGGTAAATCAACTAACTGTGCATTGTAGCTTTTTTCATCCTGTACCAGCGTTATATGAAAAAAGTTAATCAAACGCGTTTTACCAGGGGTCGAAGAGCTTTTAGCCAATCCTTTTTTATTGGTTAGCGCGTTAATAATAGAACTTTTTCCGACATTGCTTCTACCAATAAAAGCGACCTCGCTGATACCCTCTGGTGTTGTCTCTTCTAATTTAGAAGCGGACTTAACAAAAAAGGCCTCTTTAACATAAATCACTGTTTTTTATCCTCAACCTTGAAGATAAATTTGACAGGTCCCGTACCTTTTCCATCGACTTCATAATGACCGCTGATTTGATCAACGCGAATAAAATCGCCATAGACTTTTTTATCGGTATCAAGTTCATGTAGAAACGCTTTTTTTTCTAACGTATAAAGACTTTTATTGGGCTCATATGTCATCTTTTCAGCCTCACCATAATACTTCTTTTGGTTCATCGTTAGATTGGCTTTTGCATCACCGGTAGCAACATAGCGAATCGGTTGTTTTTTATCATCAAAATCAATCGTAATTTTTTTAGCGGTAATTTTATCGCCCTCTTTCACGACTTTAACGTTACCTTCAAAAATACTAATTTTTTTCTTCTCATCCGCAAAGAATTTATCGGCCGTAATTTCGACTTCAGCAGCAATGAGTGCGCATGAAGCACAGCATAAAAGAGCAATGAACTGTTTCATCTATTTTTTTCCTACTTGTTGAATGAATGAGTGAATATTAGTAGCAGCAATTGTGCCCTCTTTCATCTGATAAACAAATGAAAGCCCATGAGTACGGCTCTGTTTTTGAGAAAAAATAAAGGGTTTATCGCTGTATAAAATCTCTTTTTGCATATCGTAAAAAATGTCTTCACCATCGAGGGCAACACCGTCATCTCTAAAATAGTGTGAATTGGTCATAAAATGAATAATCTTATCTTGCAAAGTTGCTTCATCGGAATTGAGCACACCTTTTAATCCCTCTTTGGTTCTATGCCCAGCATGAATGACATAGAGTTTATCGTAATCTTTAAAACGGGCAACTTTGTCTGAACGCACGATACTATCAATCGTACCTTCTTTAATCTGATAATTTTGAGCATTAAAAAGCTCAATTTCAGGAATCAAATTACCGTCTTGGTCAATCGTATGAATCGTGTACGGTTCTTTGACAATTAAAAAAATCATCATGCCAAAAAAAAGCAATGTGGAATAAAAAAGTAATCTTACAGCCAAAGGTTTACAAATGCCTCACTTAAGTTCTCTGACTCAACCACAGAGTCAATCATCTCTCTAACGGCCCCTTTGCCACCATATTTGCTTAAGAGGACATCCACTTCTTGTTGCACAATCGGAAGCGCATCACAAGGTGCAAAAGAGCGACCAACGGCACGTAAAAGCGCTAAATCATTCAAATCATCCCCAATCGCAGCGACATTTTCAAAATGAAGCCCCTCTTTGTGCAGTATTTCTTGAAGTGCCGCTTTTTTATCTTTTACATCTTGATATAGATATGTAATGCCAAGTTCTTTAGCCCGTCTTTCAACCACACGCGATTTACGTCCTGTGATAATTGCACTCTTGCGACCCAATTTCATCCAGGAGACGATACCAAAACCATCTTTGACATTAAATGTTTTAAACTCTTCCTCATCACTATTTCCATACATAATGCCCCCATCCGTGAGGCATCCATCGACATCAAAAACCAATAATTCAATCATTACAATACACCCTTGGTGCTAGGAATTCCTGCTCGCTCATTTTTCACTAATGAACGACGCAATGCAACGGCAAAGGCTTTAAAAGCAGCCTCAAGTAAATGGTGCTTGTTCTTTCCACGTCGTGCCACAATATGTGCGCTAATGCCTGCATTTTGCATTAATGCTCTAAAAAATTCTTCGGCAAGTTCAACATCAAATTCACCGACTTTACCGTCCATAGCGATTTCATAGACTAAATACGCACGGTTACTTAAATCTAAAGCACACTCAACAGCCGCCTCATCCATCACAACAACGGCATTTCCATAGCGTTCAACTTGTGCAATCGGATAGATAGACGCACGTAAGGCTTGTCCTAAAACGATACCCACATCTTCTACGCTATGGTGAAAATCGATATGCGTATCACCTTTACATGTAAGATTTAAATCGATTAAAGAATGTTTGGCAAATGCTTCTAACATATGGTCAAAAAAGCCAATTCCTGTCGAAATACGACTTTGTCCTGTTCCATATACATCAAGTTCAATGCTAATATCTGTCTCTTTCGTTACTCGTTGCACTGTTTTCATTTTATTCCCTTACGATAAATGAGCCTTTAAACTGCCCTTTTGCAATAAAATCAGAGGCTTCAGCTTCACTACCAAATCCTTTAAGCCATACACGGTATATCGGCTGATTGTCATATGTTCCCTCTTTAATAATCGCATTGTAGCGATTATTTACATTAGCATTGCTTTGAGCAAAACGGGTCGCACCATCTTTTTTACGGAATGCTCCAATTTGAATGAAATAATCACTCTCTACAACACTCTCTTTTGGTGCACCACTTGGGGTAATGACACCCGCAAAACCAATCACTTCAAGACCTACAGGACCGGTACCATTTGCAACGAGTCCAAGTCGTGTTGCCGCAGTGTATGATAAATCAATAATACGCGTTCCCACAAAAGGTCCGCGATCATTTACCCGAACAACAATACTTTGATTATTTTTAAGGTTAGTCACTTTAAGCATCGTATTCATAGGGAGTGTTTTATGTGCCGCTGTCATATCGTACATATTGTATGTTTCGCCATTGGATGTCTTTTTCCCATGAAAATCTTTTCCATACCAACTGGCAATACCGCTAAAATAATCTCCAACACTCACCATCGTTGGATAATACGTTTTACCATCAATCGTATAAGGACGCATTGTAGCTTTATACATCGAAGGGGAAGTATTAACCGGTGTCAATCCTTCAGAAGGAGATGCAGAAGACCGAGGAGAGGTAAAAAAATCACCTTTAGAAGAACAACCATCTAAGACAACTAAAACGATAAAACAAAAGCAAATATTTCTAATTATTTGGAATAACAAGGCTCTCCCCCACTTTTACCCATGTGTCTTTTTTCTTGTTCGCTCTAAGCAATTGATCGACAGAAACGGCATGCATCTTTGAAACGGTTTCAATCGTATCGCCCGCTTTGATAACGTACAATTTTTCACTATGAGATATTTGCGTTGGAGAAGGGGGTGGACCATAAGGTACGATAAGTTCTGTTTTAGGTTTTAGTGCCGCACTTTTAAGGCTATTGAGCTCCATGAGCGTATGGAAGCTTGTGCCATACTGTTTAGCAATTTTTTGGAGTGAATCGCCTTTTTTGGCAATATAAACAGCATATTTTTGAGGCTCTTTGGTTTGATCAAAATTTTGGGTAAAAGCAACTTGACGGTCTTGAGGAATATAGAGGTAACTTTGTTTATCTAAAGGCGAGGTAAAACCGTGCTTCAGATGAGGGTTATATGATTTCAACTCATTAATAGAAACCCCAATACTCTCTGCAACATCTTTTAAAGATGTTCCACTTTTCACATTGACTTTAACAAACGTTGCGTTATTGGCACGATTGAGTAAATATTCTGATTCATTGTCTAACATAAAATCTGTGCTATTTGAGATAAAACTCATCATTAAAATTTTGCGAATATAAAGACGGCTCTCTTTGGGTAAGTACTTTTTCGTCTCATCAAGCAATACGCTAATATCATCGGTTCCTGCTTTATCAATGGCTTTAAGCACGGTACCTTCGCCACAATTATAAGCAAGGGCTGCTAAATACCATTTACCAAATAAGGTATGAAGATGTTTTAAATACAAAATGGCAGCTTGTGTTGATTTAATAGGCTCTCGTCGGTCATCAACATAACTGTTATTCTCTAAATGATACAACTTTGCCGTCGCAGGAATGAATTGCCAAATCCCAGACGCGCGGGCAGAAGAAGAAGAATAAGGGTTAAAACTGGATTCGGTCATAGCAAGGTATAAAAATTCAGCAGGAACACCGGCTTCTTGCATCATTTTTTGAAGAATGGGGACAAATTTATCTCCATTTTCAAGCGTTTTCAAAAAGTGTTTTGTTTTATAAACTTCAACATCTTCTTTCATCGAAATAAAGATGGAATCTTTTAAAAAAGTATTGGGTAAATCGAAATTTTTAAGGGCGGTAAGTTGTTGTTCGTAATCGTTATTGTCAGTATTCAAAAAAGCATGAAGACTTTGAAAAAATAAAAAAAGGGTTACGATAACCTTAAGCATGCCTCTCCTTCTCTTTATGTAGTATCGTTAGATTGTACCTAACTTTATCTTTTCTAAAGCTTTAAAGAGTAAAAAAGCATTTTTTGAGGTCATTTTGTGAATTTCTGTGACATCTTCACCTAACAATTCTGCCATTTTGTCGGCCACAAGTTTAGTGTATGAAGGCTCATTTCTTTGCCCACGAAAGGGCATTGGCGTCAAATATGGGGCGTCCGTTTCGAGTAAAAGCTTATCTTTTGGTATTAGTGGTAAAACATCAACTAAATTTTTGGCATTCTTAAATGTCAAGACACCCCCTATGCCAAAATAGAAACCTTTTTGCGCTAAATCAAGCAGATGCTTTGATGCATTGTAACAATGTAAAACACCTCCAACGTCACCGGCACCTTCTTCCAATAAGATTTTTCGGCTATCTTCATTGGCATCACGTATATGTACAATCAATGGTTTTTTGAGCTCTTTTGCTAATTGGATTTGCTTTCTAAACACATGCTGTTGCTGCTCTTTTTCGTAGTGCTTTGCGTCCTCTGTTTCTGGCAATCGAAAATAATCTAAACCACATTCACCCACCGCAATACATTTTTCATCGCTTAAAAAGTCTCTTAAAATTGTTTCATCGTACTGGTCATGATGATACGGATGAATACCTGCAGCAAAAAAGATATGCGTATAACGATGAGAGAGCGCTTGCGCACGTGAAAGATCATTGATATTAGCCCCAGGAATAATAATCCCTTTGATGCCATCCTCCCATGCTCGTTGTATCACAGCATCGCAATCGTTTTGAAATTGCTCGTCATCTAAGTGACAATGGGTATCAATAATCATCACACGACCTCCACGCGATTGCGGCCATTCTTTTTCGCTAAATAGAGCGCCTTATCCGCTTGATTGACCATCTCTTCTAAACTGCCGACATCATTGAAGGTAACACCGATAGAAACCGTTACATGTAAAGGCTTTGGCGTTACCGATGCAATTGGTAAATGGGCTATGGTATTCGTGAGTTTAATAAAATATTCCAAGGCTTTTTTTTGGTCACATTTTTTGAGCACCACGCAAAATTCATCGCCTCCGAACCGCGCAATAAAAGCATCATGCGCACAGTGTTTTTTTAAAAGCTCCGATAAGGCCACAATCACATCATCCCCTACTTTGTGTCCTAACGTATCATTAATCTGTTTAAATTGGTCAATATCAATTAATCCTAGAGCGAAGGGCTCATTGTTTGTTTTGGCTTCGTGAAAATACTCGCGCATCATTTCAAAGAAATGTCGTCTATTGGCGAGTCCACTTAAAAAATCATTTTCCGCCATCGCTTTAATTTGGGCAATGTATTCTAAAGAATCCAATGAATTATTGATACGGCATGCAATTTCTTCTTTACTGAACGGTTTATTGATAAAATCATTCGCACCAATTTTTAGAAATTTAGCAGATATTAACTCCGCATTGGCAGCTGTCATCGCGATAATAGAGAGGTCATTCTTGCTGTAATGTTTTCTGACTTCTTTTGTCAAATCTATGCCATCAATCACAGGCATAAGATAATCGGTTAAAATAAGTTTAATATCAGGATTATCCTTTAAAAAGACCAACGCTTCTTCCCCGTGTGCAGCAACAAGAACATGAAACATTTGGTGTTGCAATAAAGATTTAATCTGCGCTCTAGTTGCCATGGAATCATCCACAACCAAAACTTTAATACCTCTATTTTTATGCAGTCGCTCAATCAGGGAAAAAATATAATTCACATCATCGATATTGCCTTTATAGACATAATCAATGACCTCTTTTTTCAGAATTTTTTCGCGCACTTCTTTATCCATGGAACCGGTTAAAACGATGGAAGGAATTTTGTGTTTTAAAATCATATCTACCACTTCACCATCAGGCGCATCAGGCAAATTTAAATCCAAAAGAGCGACAAAATAGTCACTGTCTTTTTCAACCAAGCTCAAGGCTTCTTCAAAGCTATACGCGGCATCCACATCAAAGTCAAGGCTTGCTTCCATTTTTTTAACAATCAATCTGGAGAGTGCTTTATTGTCTTCTACAATTAAAATTTTTTCGCGTGACATTCATCATCCTAGGCTTTACATGTAAATTCATTGGTAAGTAAGACTTTGATTGTAACATAAAAGATTTGGGAGTTTTCTAAAAAAGGCGGTGAAGAGAACCTTCACCGCATAACAAAGAAGTTAGATTATGGAATCATCCATGTGAAAATATACGCTTGTGCCATTGTCATTGCACTCATAATGAGGACAAGAACAATACTATGTTTGACGGTCATTCTAAAGAGGTCTGATTCTTGTCCAACAAGTCCTGCTGAAGCACACGCAACAGAGATAGACTGTGGAGAAATCATCTTACCACATACACCACCCGTTGTATTGGCTGCAACTGTAAGCGTTTCATGTAAACCAAGCTGACCTGCTGTTGCTTTTTGCATACCGCAAAAAAGTGCATTGGATGACGTATCTGAACCGGTCAAGAATACGCCTAACCATCCTAAAATTGGAGAGAAGAATGGGAACATAAAGCCTGTTCCAGCAAGAACTAACGCCATCGTAGTTGCCATACCAGAGAAGTTCATAATATAGGCAAACCCTAAAACCATACCAATCGTCACAATTGGCCAACGAAGTTCAAACAACGTTTCACCAAAAGTTTTAATAGCCATGCCCGGTTTGATTTTTAAAATAAACATAGAAATCAATGCAGCTACTAAAATCGCTGTACCCGTTGCAGAGATGCTGTTGAAGGTGTAAACAACTTTAAAGTTTGTAGGTTGCGTAACCACTGGAGCCATTTTATAAATCATATCACTAATAGAAGTAAATTCAAATGAGAAATTGGTACCTGCAAGTGCTGCACCTTTAGCAAAAAGAGCTTTAAAAGGTTTGAGTGTCCAAATGGTAACCATTACAGTTAAGATAAGGAACGGTGACCATGCTTTAAAAATTTCGCCTCGTGTGTGTACTTTTGACGTCTCTTTTTCCAATTCAGCAGAAACATGACCTTTTTTAATGTTTTTTGGCTGCCAAAATTTCAAGAAAAGATAGAGTGCGATAATAGAAACGATAGCAGATGTAACGTCTGGTAACTCTGGTCCGATAAAGTTTGATGTGAAAAATTGAGTCAAAGCAAAACTACCACCGGCAACCAATGCTGCTGGCCATACTTCTTTAACACCTTTCCAACCATCCATAATCGCAACAATCCAAAGAGGAATAAGCACGGAAAGGAATGGTAATTGACGACCTGCCATTGCACCAACGGTCATAGGATCGATACCTGTTACTTTACCCGCAACCAAGATAGGAATACCTAAAGCACCAAACGCAACAGGCGCAGTATTTGCAATCAAACAAAGTGCCGCTGCATAGAGAGGATTAAAACCAAGACCGACTAAAATACCTGCGGTAATTGCAACCGGAGCACCAAAACCAGCGGCACCTTCTAGGAACGCACCAAAGGAGAATGCAATCAATAAAACTTGGATACGTTGGTCTTCTGTGATGGTAATAATAGAATTTCTAATAATACCAAACTGCCCGCTTTTCACAGTCAGTTTATAAAGAAAAACGGAAGCGACGATAATCCAAGCGATTGGCCATAAACCAAACAAAAAGCCATACCCAACAGATGCCAAAGCCATATTAGCTGGCATATTAAATGCAAAAATTGCAATGGCAGTAGCGAGCGCTAACGTAATGGCACCAGCGATATGCCCTTTCATTCTAAATACAGCGAGTGCTGCGAAGAAGAAAACAATTGGAATGACTGCGATGAGTGCAGATAATCCTATACTCCCACCAATGGGTGCGTAAACTTGTTGCCAAGCTTGCATACAAACCTCCTCTTAAATGTAAACTCTACACGCAGAGTAAAGAAAAGGTATGATATTCGTATGATTTTTTGGCGTGAAAAAAAAAGAGGAGGAAAAAACTGTTACAAATCTGCACTTTCCAACAAGGTTTTGGCAAAAACGATTGCCTCATCGGTAACATGTTCACCACTGATCATTCGGGCTAATTCATGAATACGTTCGGCATCCGTCAAAGCACGTACAAAGCTGCTATTTTCAGGGTTTTTTGTCACTAAAAAATGTTGGTCGGCACGGGAAGAGAGTTGGGGTTGGTGGGAAATAGCAAAAATTTGATATTTGTCCGAAAGCAGTTTTAGAACATTCGCGACGCTCATGGACTCTTTGCCACTCAAATTGGCATCGATTTCATCCAAAACAAGCACACCTCCATTGGAGAGTAAGAACTCATTATGTGTCGCAAGAAATGCTAATCGTAAACGATTATATTCGCCTGAGCTAATTTTTTTCAAATCGACTTTGCCAAGATTTACATGTAAAAGGTCTATCCCTTGCGCGTGGATGTCACTTTCCTCAATAAAAAGCTCCACATTTGGCATATATAATTGCTCTAAATAATCATTTAAGCGCTCGTGTAAAATTGGCAAATAGCGCACTCTTATCTCATGAATATGCCTACTTTCTTCTTGAATCAAAAGCGTTGCTTGATGCAATTTTTTTTCTAATTGTGTTTTTTCAAACGCAATATTTTCATAATAATCAAGCTCTTCTTGACGTTTCTTTTTATGTTCTAGTGCTTCTTCAATCGAGCCATAGCGCTTTTTAAGTTGTGCAATTTTCTCAATGCGATCCAAAAGCGATTCCACGTCTATCTCTTCTAAAGCGTCTAAGTTTTCCTGCTGCTTTTCAAAAGTAAGACGGAGTTCATTCATACACGCATCAAAAAAAGCACTATCGGCTTCGACAAGGTTCAACACTTCATAAACACTGGATTCGAGATTAAAAATTTCGGATGCTTTTTGCATGGCTTGTTCAATTTTCTCTTTTTTTGACAGTGATTTTTTGAACATAACCAACTCTTCGTCTTCTCCGACTTTGGGGGCGACTTCTTCAATTTTTGCAATTTCAAAACGCGCAAATTCTTTTAAGTCTTCGATTTTTTTCTCTTCATTTTCAATACGCGTCAGTTCATCTTTAAATTTTTGATAGGTTTCAAACGCCGCTTCAAATGCTACGACTGCTTTAAGATGCCCGGCATGATACTTTTCGCAAACGCCGTCTAATAGACCCAACAGACGTCTATTTTCAAATTCACTGTTATCTTTATGGGAAAGGTAATTGAGAAACGTTCGTGAAATATCCATCATCCCTTTTTTTGAAACGCTTTGTGTATTAATAAAATAACGTCCACTTTTTGCTTTTAAAAATTTGATGGTATTGGGCGTCTCCTCTTCAAAACCAAAGGCATCCAGTCCTAGGTGTTGAGCTATGCTTATTTCCATGACATCGGCATGAGCTTCTCCATAACCAAACAACGACAATAATCCTTGCATCAAAACAGATTTTCCAGCGCCACTAGGTCCGGTAAAGACGATTAACCCTTTGGAAAACTCAATATCGCACTCTTCAAATGAAAGATGGTTTTTTAACAGTAACCTCTCTATCACATATGCCCCCAACGTAATTTTTTCTTTAAAACATCAAAATAGTCACGATCCAAACTGTGAATAAGTTGTGCCCCTTGTTTGGCAATTTTGACACTGATGCGATCAATTTCACTCATATTGTAAGTATCTTGCCCGTCAATGACAACTACCGTATCATCACTGCTTTCTAGCGAAATTTCAAAATCAACCGGTAAAACAAGAGGGCGTTGTGAGAGCGAATGAGGACAAATCGGTGTCAAAATAAGTGCTTCCGTCAGTGGATACACAAGCGGACCACCCGCTGAAAGATTGTACGCCGTTGAACCTGTTGGCGTTGAAACAATAATTCCATCCCCATAATAGGAGTTAAACAAATGACCATCTACATAAGCATGAATCGTACTCATATGCGATATTTTAGAGCGTGAGAGGACAACATCATTGAACGCAACCAATTTTTCAAACGTATCATTCGTATGCAAAGTAACATCTAACATCATACGTGTATCAATGCGATAATTACCTTTAAAAAGTTCTTCAATAAATGCGCTAATCTCTTCGGTTTGAATATCGGTTAAAAAGCCTAATTGCCCGGCATGAATTCCAAGGACAGGCTTATGATGCCTAAAACTTCTACGACACAAAGAGATCAGCGTGCCATCTCCGCCTAAGGAAATGAGAAAATCACACGCTTCACATAACGTATTAAACGCTACCCCTTGATAACCCAGCAAAGCGGCACTTTTCTCTTCGATAAGAAGTTGTACACCGTGCTTGTCAAGAGCCATGCGAATCTCTTCGACATAAGGCGATAGTGTTGCGTCATTGGGCTTGGTGACAAGTCCTACACAATGGAGTTGATTTAATTTTTCATTATAATTCGTTATCTTCATAGTGGCTTATTCTACCTTGTATTTCATTAATCATGGATTATGCTATAATTCGCGCGATATTATATTGGAGAAAAGAATGAAAACTCTGCTTTTTTTGGTAACAGCACTCTTGCTGTTAGGTGGTTGTACTTATAAAAATGAAGCTCTCTCTTTAGATTCTTACAAAGCTGAATATGCAGGTCCTCGCTCAAAAGATCAAAAGACGATTTATCTAAGAATTGTCAAAGACCTTAGAGCAGATAAACGCACTATTGGCTATGTCGAGCAAAAAGGCGGTGCACTGACAAAATTTTACAGCGATGTTAATTTCGAAGACAAGTATAAAGAAGGACTTGGTTATGCACTTAACCTTGCAGGATTCAATACCAATGCCGCTGCACAAGCTGCTAGCTTAGTGGTCGAAGTTTACATTAAAGACATTGAACTAGTGTATAATGACAAAAATTTTGATGCTAACTTAAATGGTGAGATTGAAATCGAAGTGATTGTAAGACGGGGAGATGAAGTTATCACACAAAACTTCAAACAAAAAGGCAGCAAATGGATTGCACCTTCTTACAATTCTAAAGACTTAGAACCGTTTTTATATTCACTGTTTGCCGATAGTATCGACCAAGTCGTTACGCGTCTTACACGTTTATAGTTAAAAAAAGAGGAGATTTTCTCCTCTTACCAATTACTCACTACCACTTTATTTCTTCCAAATTTTTTGGCCGAATACAACGCTTGGTCAGTCTCCTCCAAAAGTGCATCTTTATCAGTAATGACAGGGCTTAGAGAACAAATACCAAGACTTACCGTCACTTGAACAACTTCTTGGGTTGTGCCGACCATTGCAACCGTTGTTTTTTCAACTTCACTTCTCAAACGCTCCGCCAAAAGTTCTGCTTCTTGTTTAGTCGTATTGGGGGTAATAATAGCAATTTCTTCTCCACCATAGCGAGCTACGATATCGCTATCTCTTACCATTTCAGAAATAATATGTGAAAGATTTTTAAGAACTTCATCCCCTACTTTATGACCATAGGTATCATTAATTTTTTTAAAATGATCCACATCCAAAAGAATCAGGGTTAAAGGAAGTTTATAGCGTTTAGAAAGGGCTACTTCTTCGCAAATTCGTTGATCAAAATAACGTCTATTGCGAAGCCCTGTCAAAGCATCTGTAATACTTTCGTGTTGTAGTATTGCAAGATTTTTTACATCACTTGCGGTATGCAAGGCTAATTGCCCCACCAAAAAAGCAAAAATACCGCCTAAAAAAAGAACAACGGCAATCACAATGGAGATGAAAGAGGTTGTCTCTCGTCTCATCCAAAGGTCATATCCTAAAATGAAATAACCTAGTAAAAAAGAGAGAATTAGAATACTCAACACTTTCCAACGCTTGGTAAGATTTCCTTCGGGTAATTCTAAAATTAAGTATTTAATCGGTGTGAGTGAACGAATAAGAAAAAAAGCCCCAGTAACCAGTAATGCCAGTTCTATCATGAATATAAATGGATGCATGTAACCCCAAGATAATACGATTTGTGAAACTACGAGCAGAAGGATTGTAGCACAAAAACCGACAATCTTTTCTAAAATAAACTAAAGGCAAGCTACTTTTGGCTATACTAAGAGCTTTAAAAAAACGACCTTTATTAGGAAAGAAAATTGAGAAGTCATTATTGTACAGATTTAGATGTCGCTAACATTGGCGAGATTGTTGAAGTGTGTGGCTGGGCGAATAGTAATAGAGACCATGGTGGAGTTATTTTTATTGACCTACGTGACAAATCAGGGCTCGTTCAACTCGTTTGCGATCCAGCCGATAGCATCACAGCGCACGATGTTGCCTCTCGTGTGAGAGACGAGTATGTTCTAAAAGCCAAAGGCAGAGTAAGAGCACGCGGTGAAGGATTGGAAAATCCTCGTCTTAAAACAGGTAAAATTGAAATCGTTGTCGATGATCTTATCATTGAAAACGTGAGTGAGACTGTTCCTTTCGTCATTGGTGACAACAGTGTTGGCGAAGAGACACGCTTAAAATACCGATATTTAGATTTACGTAACCCAAGAGCGTATGAAATTTTCAAACTTCGTTCTAAAGCAACCATTGCAGTTCGTAACTCTTTGGATAGCCAAGGCTTTTTGGAAGTTGAAACACCGATTTTAACCAAAGCCACACCTGAAGGTGCACGAGATTATCTTGTGCCAAGTCGTGTACATAACGGGGAATTTTATGCACTTCCTCAATCTCCTCAATTATTCAAACAACTTTTGATGTGTGCAGGCTTTGACCGCTACTTCCAAGTCGCAAAGTGCTTTAGAGATGAAGATTTACGCGCAGACCGTCAGCCAGAATTTACTCAAATTGATATTGAGATGAGCTTTTGTAACCAAGAAGACGTTATGAAAGTCACTGAAAATCTTTTAAAAGATGTCTTTAAAGCATGTGGTTATGAAATCGCCACTCCTTTTAACCGCATTCGCTATAAAGAAGCGATGGAAAAATACGGTTCAGACAAACCAGACCTTCGTTACGACCTTTCGATGATTGATGTTATCGATATTTTTGCAAATTGTAAAAATGAAATCTTTAGCAACATTGCAAAAGATTCAAAGAAAAACCGTATTAAAGCACTGAAAGTTCCAAACGGTGACAATATCTTTTCAAAACGTCAAATGCAAAGCTTTGAAGAGTACGTCAGAAAATTTGGAGCCCAAGGCTTAGGTTACTTTCAAATGAAAGAAGATGGACTCAAAGGTCCTCTTACAAAATTCTTTGACGAAGCAGACCTACAAAAGATTATTGAACGTGCAGATTTAAAAGTCGGCGATGCTATTTTCTTTGGCGCGGGTACTAAAAAAATTGTTTTGGACTATATGGGACGTTTCCGTATTTTCTTAGCAGAGCAAATGGATATTATTCCAAAAGACACATTTGAGTTTGTATGGGTCGTTGATTTTGAAATGTTCGAAGTTGAAGATGGTAAAGTCAAAGCGATGCACCATCCATTTACCATGCCAAAAGACGTTGATAATACACCTGTTGATGAGATGGAATCCATTGCTTATGATGTTGTTTTAAACGGTGTAGAACTTGGCGGCGGTAGTATCAGAATTCATAAAAAAGAGATTCAAGAAAAAGTCTTTAAATTGATTGGCATTTCAGAAGAAGAAGCGCATGAAAAATTTGAATTTTTGATGGATGCACTCAAGTTTGGCGCGCCACCACACGGTGGTCTAGCTATCGGTTTGGATAGAATGATGATGCTGATTACCAAAAGTGAAAGTATTCGTGATGTTATTGCCTTCCCTAAAACCCAAAAAGCACAATGCCTTCTTACACGCGCACCAAGCGCCGTAGAGAACGAACAATTGCGTGACCTTGGTATTAGACTTAGAGAAAAAACCAAATAAAAGGAATTTGTTGATGAAGAAACTATTTTTGATTATTGGCGCCCCAGGCAGTGGCAAAACGACGGACGCGAGTTTAATCGCTGAAAAAAATAGCGATGTAATCGCACACTATTCAACAGGTGAATTACTGAGAGATGAAGTTGCCAGTGGTAGTGAACTTGGTAAAACAATTGATTCGTTTGTCAGTGCTGGCAATCTTGTTCCGCTTGATATTGTTATCAACACTATTGTCAGTGCCATCAAAAATAGCCCTAAAAATGTTGTCTTAATTGATGGTTTCCCACGCTCTGACGAGCAGATGAAAGCACTGGATGCTATTCTTGCAAAAGAGATATCTGTGAAGCTTGTTTCTGTGATTGAAGTCGAAGTGAGCGAACAAGTCGCATGTGATCGTGTATTAGGTCGTGCACGTGGCGCAGACGACAACGTCCAAGTCTTTAAAAATCGTATGAAAGTTTATACGGAACCATTAGCGGGTATTCAAGCATTTTATGGCGCTAAAAATTTACTTCACAAAATCAATGGTGAGCGTACCATCGAAGCTATTGTAGATGAGATGGAAGCTTTCGTAAAAAGTAATATCTAAATGCACCACTTCTACTCTGTGATTATTGGGACGGAGCTTCTCAATGGTCGCAGAGTCGATAAACACTTCACTTTTTTAAATCAAACGCTTCGTAAACGCAATCTTTTACATGTTGGTAATTTTGTTATTCAAGATGATAAAGAGCAAATAGAAGCCTGCTTTAAAATGATTCTCAATGACCCTAAAAGCGTTATGTTCTGCTTTGGAGGTCTTGGCGCAACCCCTGATGATTTAACGCGCGCCATTGCAAGTGACGTATTTACAGCGCGGCCACTTGTTTTACATGTAAAAGCAAAAGAGCTTATTATCGCACAATTTGGCAAAGAGGCTTACCCGCATCGTATCTCTATGGCAATGCTTCCACCGCAGGCACAGCTCTTGCATAATGTCGTTAATCAAGTACCTGGGTTTTCATTGGAGAATCGTTTCTTTTTTACACCTGGCTTTCCCTCGATGGCATGGCCAATGGTCATAGAAGCTTTGGATAGGTATTTTTCGGATGAAGTTCCCTCTTTTAATGATGCCTTCATTGTAGAATCCTCTGAAAATGATTTAATAGAAATCATGGAAGCTATTCCAAAGGAGCTTCATTTTTCCTCTTTACCACGATTTGTCGGAGAAAAACGTATAGTAGAAATTTACTTTGAACATACAAACAAAGAGCTTGTTGAAACGTGGTCACACTTTTTTAGGGATGCATGTATCGCAAAAGGAAAAGCAATTAAGGATTGTTTGTAAAATACTGATCAATACCATCGCTAATACCCTCTATCAATATTTTTTGATAATGGGGATTAAATAAACGATCTGACTCATCAGGGTTCGTGATATAACCAACTTCAATCAAAATAGAAGGCATTGTTGCCCCTACTAAAACCCAAAAAGGAGCTTCTCTAACTCCGCCATCATCGACATCATATTTTCGCTTAACATTTTTAAGCATATTGGACTGTATATCAATCGCTGCTTTGTTAGAGAGTACAATTTTTTCACGGTTAAACACGTTTAAAAATGTCTCTTTGGAGTAATAATCCATCTCTTCCATATCAGATTGGTTTTCAAGGGCAGCGACATTTTTTGAACGCTCAGACCGATCAGGAGAGAGGAAGAATGTTTCTAGTCCTTTCATCGAAAGCTTTTTTGCATCATTCGGTGCAGCATTGGCATGCAAAGAGATAAAAATATCAGCATTTTTGTCATTGGCTAATTTCGTACGATCTCTTAAATTAATAAAGACATCTTTTTGTCTTGTATAATAGACTTTGTATCCACGCTCTTTTAACTCTTTTCCAAGTTCCAATGCCATTTCAAGAACGAGATGCTTCTCCATGCGCTGTTTGTACCCAATGGCTCCTGCATCTTTACCACCATGTCCGGCATCAATGACTATGGTTTTGTTGCGTTTAGAACTCTTAGAAAGTGGTTTGCTATTAGAGGCGGTATTTTTCGATACAGCGCTATTTTTAGTTGTGGGAAGCGGTGTTAAAACACTTTTATTCTCTTTTTCCACAACGGGAGCATTGGCGGCAGAAGAAGGAGTGGGTGGAACAAGTTTCTTTTGTGTTAAAATAGGCTGTTTATCAAGCGAAATAATCACTTTATTGCTTAACACACTGACATAGGTTTCAAATGATTGCGCGGCATCAAGAACTATACGAATTGTATCCTCATTGTATTGGCTGACTTTAAAATTCTGCAATTTAGAAGGGGTTTTAATTGCAAGAGGAGCATTTAATATAATTGCTGGAAGGTCAATAACCTTTTTATAGCTTCCTGAGCTTTTGAGCACAAATACTTTAATACCTTTATCAGGGACATCGGTACCAAATTCAAGGACAATTTCTTCATTGTTAGCATCTATTGTTTGTAAAACGTTCTTACCACGATATGTTTTTGGTAATGATGAAACATGTGTAGATACTTTTGGAGCAATAGGTGTACGTGTGGCTGTTTCAGCCGGAGCGTAAACCGATGGTGTTGATGTGGCTGGTGTATTGATTGTTTTAGAAGGTTCACTAAAACTCTCTTCACTCGCAGGTGGGGGCACAAAAGGTTTTGCGGTTTTTGTAGTGCTACGCTTTGATTCTTTATTCATAGTAGCTAATTCAGACTCATATTTTGAAGCATCAAGCTTTAATATTTTCGCTGTTTTAATCAAACGCTCTAACGTCTCTTTTTTAAGATCCTGATCGCCTGAAATAATAGCTTGAATATAGATAGACTTTAGGCCATGAAAAACCTTTAACGTCTCATCACTACTCGTCTGATGATTAATTTTAGCATCGTATTGCTCAAGTTGTTGCATGTAGTTCGGGGCACCGTAAAGAACGATACATGCAACGACTAAAAGACAAAAAGCTCTAATACTCTTCCCCATGTACCAACTTTGACATTAATTCTTTTACACTGATAATTTCATTAAGTTTATATCCATTGGCACCGGTAAAGAAGAGTCCTGTCTCAACACGGCCATTATACGCATCAAATAAGCGATCTGCAATACAGTATCCTACTGCTTTTGCCTCTTGTCCACGATGACATGGACTGACGCAATTACTCACACAGCGAATAGCAGGACCTTCTCTTTTTTCGACCATTTGGATTAAATTCGTTCGAACACCACGGGCAGGATAGCCCACAGGAGATTTAAACAGTTGTATATCTTCTTGTTTAGCATTCAAAAGCACATCTTTAAAATTTTGGTCAGCATCGCACTCATGGGTTCCAATAAAACGTGTTCCCATTTGAACACCGCTTGCACCTAAATCCATCATCTTCAGAATATCGTTATGATCCCAGATTCCACCGGCTGCAATTAAGGGGAAGTCTCCCCAGGCTTTAATTTCTTCTAAAATAGGTGCGATTAAATTTTCTAATTGATACTCTTCTTGTCCGCATTGTTCATACGTAAAACCTTGGTGGCCTCCACTTAGAGGACCTTCAACGACGATAGCATCGGGTAAGCGATTATAACGCTGAGTCCAACGCTTACAAATAATCTTCAAAGCTTTTGCGGAAGAGACGATAGGTACTAAGGCAACATCAGGATGCTCAGCCGTAAATTCTGGCATATTGGTCGGTAAGCCCGCACCTGTAATAATGACATCAGCACCAGCTTCACAGGCATCTTTAATAACACGATCATATTCATTAATAGCATACAAAATATTGACCGCCAAAGGTTTATCACCGCAAATTTTACGTGCATTTCTAATAATAGCGCTCAAACTCTCTTTAGAATAAAAATTTTCTGCTTCAAAAGGACGTGAATTAATATTTTTTTTGCTGTAATGTGTGTTTTCATAATAGCCTGTTCCAACAGAACTAATAACACCTAATCCACCTTCCAAACTTACAGTACCCGCCAGTTTATCCCAACTAATACCAAGCCCCATACCACCTTGAATAATAGGATATTCAAGTGTATATTTACCAATTTTTAGAGGTTTAAATGCCATTACTGCACCTTTAGTCTTGCAAATTTTCGCTTGCCTACTTGTAAAATATAGTCACCTTGTGTGAGTTGCAGCTGTTCATCATCTATTTTTGCTTGATCCAGTTTGACAGCACCTTGTTTAATATCGCGTCTTGCTTGAGACGTGGAAGATTCTAAACCACAATCAACCAATGCTTTGGCTATCCAAAGAGGTGATTCATTACATGTAAATTCTTCAATATCGCTTGGAACCTCATTTTGTGCATGGACACGATTAAACTCATCTAAAGCCATGAGGGAAGCATCTTTTCCATGATATCGCTCAACAATTTCTAAAGCAATCATCTCTTTGGCGTGTTTAGGATGAACCACGCCATTGCTGACATCGTGTTTGAGAGCTTCAATTTCCGATAAAGTCTTCATACTCAGAAGTTCATAATAGCGCCACATTAAATCATCGGAAATACTCAACATTTTACCAAACATATCGCAAGGCTCATCGGTTACGCCAATATAATTACCAAGTGATTTACTCATCTTATTCACACCATCTAAGCCTTCAAGTAAAGGCATCATGATGACGGCTTGTTCTTTTCCAATGTTATAGGCACGTTGTAAATGTCGTCCCATTAAAAGATTGAATTTTTGATCGGTTCCACCCATCTCAATATCACATTTCATCGCAACACTATCATATCCTTGAAGCAATGGATATAAAAATTCACTAATCGAAATAGGCGTTTGTGATTTATAGCGTTTTTCAAAATCTTCACGCTCTAACATACGAGCAACATTGAATGTTGTCGTAAGCTCAACCAAACCTGCCGCACCAAGAGCCTCAATCCACTCAGAGTTAAACATAACAACTGTTTTTTCAGGGTCTAAAATTTTAAAAACTTGCTCTTTATAACTTTGTGCATTGGCTAAAACAACTTCACGCGTTAATTTTTTACGTGTTTCATTTTTACCGGTAGGATCGCCTATCATGCCTGTAAAATCACCAATTAAAAATTGAACAATCGCACCAAATTTTTGAAGCATTGCCATTTTTTGGAGAAGAACGGTATGACCTAAATGCAAATCAGGCGCTGTTGGATCAAATCCTGCTTTGACTAAAAAAGTTTCACCTTTTTCAAAATAATTTTTTAATAATGTTACAATGCGCTCTTCGTCAATAATCTCGCTAATTCCTCGTTTAATCTCTTTAAGCGCATTTTGAATCCGACTATCCATACGTTTCTATCCTTATTTTCTTATTTATAAGCGTCATTGACTGAGACAAACTCAATAACGCGATACTTGCCCTTTAAGTTATCGCGTACGGCACTTACGTTTTTATCAGGTAATTCCAATATCATTTCAAAATAATCTGCATGACCTTCATCTTCACCTTTTCCAAGTTCAATGGTCACGAGATTAATCTGCATTTTAGCCAAATAAGCCAAAAACGAGGCTAAAGAGCCTTTCTTATTCTCTAAACTCACAATCAGTTTATACCGATCCGGTGCTTCTCTTGTCCATTTGACAAAGACCATTGGCTCATTTTCTTCCATCAGTGTCGCGGCACGCTCGCACAACTTATGGTGGACAAAAACATCATTCCCCTTTTTGAAACCAACGATATCATCGCCTCGTTTCGGATGGCAGCAATAATCAAAATAAACATTTGAAATATGATGATTTGAATAAATAACAATATTTTCAAACTTCTGTTTGCGGACATGGTAACGGTCTTTTTTTAAGAGAGGGAACAGTAATGTGTCTTGCATCGCATAGAGTTTTAATGTATTTGCAACATCTTGTAAATAGATAGAATCGGTTGCAATTTTAAAAATCTTCTTCATAGCATGTTCTTGTTCGACCCATGCTTCAACCTTACTTTCCGTCACACTAAACACATTGGATAAAATTTTAATAGCCACTTTATGGTTAATTTCACGAATTTTTTGACGACAATTGGACTGTATAGTACTTTTTGCTTTACCTGTTTTAACGCTATTAATCCAGCTGCAGCGGTATTTTGGTTCTTTTGAAGTCACAATACGAACAATATCACCATTTTTGAGTTCACTCAGAAGCGGTACTTTTTGTTTATTGACATACGCTTCATCTGCATAACTTCCAACTTCAGTATGCACTTCATACGCAAAATCCAAAACCGTAGCACCTCTAGGAAGCGTAAAAATATCGCCTTTAGGTGAAAAAACAGCGATGTCTTCACTGTAGAGATTATCTTTTGCAATCGCATAAAAATCTTCGATGTTATCAATCTCTTCATTTTGATTGTTAAGTTCGTTAAGCCAATCCAGTTTGGGATTAAGCCCCCCTGATTTATATTTCCAGTGTGCGGCCACGCCATACTCAGCTGTTTTGTTCATATCATACGTTCTAATTTGTGACTCAACAATCGATTTATCGTCAAAGACGGTGGTGTGAATGGTCTGATACCCATTTTCTTTGGGAATGGCAATATAATCTTTAAAGCGAGAAATAAGTGGCTTAAAGTGTTGGTGAACAATCCCCAGTGCGCGATAGCAATCAATCGGTGTTCGAACAATAATACGAATGGCTAAAAGGTCCAATACCTCTTCAATCGTCACACCCTTTCGCTGCATTTTAAGATAGATAGAGTAGTAGTGCTTGACCCGTTTTTGAATCGTAAAATCACTCTCTATAAAACCCTCTTTAAGCATATGGTTTTTGATTTTTGAGATAAAGTGGTTGAGGCGAAGTTGAAGTTGTTGCCCATGCTCTTTAATATAACCGTCAATTTTATTGTATTCATTGGGCATCACATAATAGAAGCTAAAATCTTCCAATAAATTTTTTATGGACGAAATACCTAAACGATGCGCAATAGGAGCATAAACAACCAATGTCTCTTCTGCAATTCGGCGTTGTTTGAGGGAATCCAATGCTTCTAATGTCAGCATGTTGTGTAAGCGGTCACACAATTTCACAACCAAAACCCGCACATCGCGAATAGAGGCAATCAGCATTTTACGAAACGTTAATGCAGATGCAACGAGTTTATCATTGGAAGAAGATGGAATGAGTTCTACATCACGAATTTCAACAATTTTAGTGAGTCCATCGACAAGATGTCCAACTTCTTCACCAAACATTGCTTTGATATCTTCGTTAGAGCATGCGGTATCTTCAACAACATCATGCAAAAGCCCCGCAATAATCATAGACTCATCACCACCTAAATAGGCCACAAAGACACAAACCAAAATAGGATGAATGACATATTCTTCACCGCTTTTACGGTATTGACCCTTGTGTTTCTCTATCGTAAACGCAACAGCTTTTTCAATAATGGGTGTTGGCTTAATGTATTTGTACAAGAGCTCAACAGCCTTATCAGACTGTTTGCACTCTTTTACAATTTCAAGTAATTCTTCCAAGAGGATAACTTGCTTAAATATCGGTAATGGATTCTAATTTGATTTTGCCTTCTGCAATTTCCAAAAGAGCAATATCCGTAAATTTCTGCTTGTTTTTATCGGCTTTGACAAGAGGTTCAGCGCCATTAGATAACTGATCGGCTCTTTTTGATACAAGCATCACCAATCGATAGCGATCTTGGCCTACAAGTGCTAATGCTTTTGCTGTAATTTCTTCTGTTCTCATTGTTTTTTTCCTTGCGTTTATTTATTTTCGAACGATAGAGCAACTCTCTAAATTGCCCTCAATAATTTTTAAAAGATTCCCTTTAGCAAACATATTGCACACAACAATAGGAAGGTTGTTGTCTTTTGCCAATGCAATAGATGTATCATCCATCACTTTAATCGCATCGTCCATTGCTCTGTCATATGTCAATTCCGCCAGTTTTTGTGCATCTAAAAATTTATTAGGATCTTTATCGTAAACACCATCTACTTTGGTTGCTTTAATAATCATATCAGCCCCTATTTCGATAGCACGAAGTGTCGCAGCTGTATCGGTTGTAAAAAAAGGATTTCCTGTTCCTGCTGCAAAAATGACAATTCGCTCTTTTTCAAAATGGCGTTGTGCGCGTCTGACAATAAATGTTTCACAAATAGCTTCCATTTTAATAGCACTTTGAACGCGGACTTCCATACCGACATGCTCCAATGCTTCTTGCATAGCAATGCTATTAATAACCGTTGCCATCATTCCCATATAATCACCGCTTGTGCGTTTAATGATTCCATCTTTTGCGGCACTGACACCACGAATGATATTCCCACCACCGATGACAATACCGACTTCAATACCGTGAACAACAAGCGACTTAATTTCATCTGCAATAAATTTTAAGATTGATGTATCAATACCAAATCCATTTTCTCCAGCAAGTGCTTCGCCAGAGAATTTCACTAAAACCCTTTTTCTCTTCTCCATCGTGTGTAAACCTTTCTTTTCTAGGCATAGAAAACGTCTCTATTGTACCCTAAGAGACCTAAAAAGTTACTTTGCAATCAGTTCTAGTGGATCAATGTGAAAATTCTTTTGTGTCACTTCAAACGTTAAGTCATTATCAACCCGCCCGATAATGTAGCCTTTTTTGATTTTTTGCCCTACTTGAATCGTTGGCGCAATTTTTGAAAGGTGTGCGTAAATGGTATGAATCTCATCGCCATTTTCAATAATGACAACTTTTTCCATAGAGGCAGTGTCTTTTGCAAAAATAACTTTTCCATTTAAAACACTCTTAACCGTTGCATCAGGAACATTCGACGCAAGCACTACCGATTCATTAAAAATTTTAATTTTATAAATAGGGTCAATATAATCTCCAAATCGTCTCTTCACAGAATAGCTATCTAGTGGAGAGATGGTTCGTTCTCCCACATATTTTTTAACATTACTGTTTTGATACGATGAGCCTATTTGTCTGATGCCAGATTCACCAACATTCCCTGGTGATTTGTCACGTTTAGCATTCTTCTCCGCTAAAACTTTATTATCTTCTTGAACTTTAATAATTTTGAGTTTTTCAAGGGTCACTCTTAATTCATCTCGCTCTTTTTGAATATCATCAAGCTGCTTTTTATAATCTTCTTTTTTTGCATTCAAAGCGATAATGGAGCTCTCACGCTTTTTTTCTAAAGAGACCAACTCATCTTTTTTATTTTTAGCACTTTGTATTTCACTATGAATACTCTTAATCTCTTGGCTTTGAGAGTAGATTTGTTCATTGACTTGTTTATAATCCGTGGCAAGCTTTCCGAACTCTTTACGCATAATCGTATCCATTTTTTGGAGGACTTCATCCACAAGAATACCATCTTCGTTATCAAGATAATCGCTGTCTGAAACGAGATAAAACGAAAAATCTTCAGCAATAATTTTAATAATTTTCTGTTCTAAATCTTTTTTTTGAGAAGAGAGAAGCTGTGTATCTTTGGTAAGTTTATCGAGGTATTCATATTTACGTTGTACGACTTCTTGTGAATCATTAATATTTTTACTTAAATCATCAATTTTGTCTTTTATTTTTTCGATATTCTTTTCTTCATTGACAATATCATTAGCAATATCTTGTAATTTACCGTGTATTTTCTTTTCGGTCTGCAACTTCTCTTCAAGTGTTTTTGATTTTTCGGTAATCTTCTGGACTGTATTGGAAGCTGAGAACGCCAATAAGGGCAGAAGAAGTGAAGCGACTCCTAAAAGCCTATAAATCATACACGTCCAATCTTGCGAGCAACAATTGTCACTGCAACCAAAGCAAAAAGAATCGATGCGCCTATCAATGTGCCGCCTTCATATAAAAAATCAAACGGAGGAATCACAATATCCAGTTCATTAGCAAAAGACTGTACAATGCTAAGTCTTGGTGCAATAGAATAAATCAGGCACACACACAAAGCACTGGCTAAAGTATCGACGATAGTCATGCGATATAACATTGCGCTTTTCATAAAAAAAGATGCGCCAAAGAGTGTCATAATCGACATACGTCTATTGTGTTCATAAATCCAAATGCGAATTTGCTTAAAGATAAGAAGTATCGCAACCAATGCGACAAATAAAGCAAAAATATAGACCATTGATTGCAGTAACAAAAACATTTTAAACATTTTTTCATGGGTTTTTGCAAACGTTTCTATTCGCGTAATAGTGTTAATTTCCAATAATTTTTGCTTAATCGCTTCAATACGTTTTTTATTAGGTAAAGACTCTAATTTGAGGGAATAAAATTTAGGAAGAGCTACTTGTAACAGTGCCAAATTTTTAGAAGACATATCATTTTTAAGACGATCAAGAATCTTTTTACTGCTAATTTCAGAAACAGATTCAATCTCTGGCACATGTTTTCGTAATTCGTCTTCTTTGAGTTCAGCTGATGAAACAACTACGATAGAGTATTCATTGACTATTTTTGAAGCATAATCATTGACAATACTTTTAATCACGGTTGTAAACTGAAAAGAAAACAGTAAAACAAAGCCTGAAATAAAAATGGAAAAATGGCTACTAATTGACCTCATGTAAGACGCCACCTTCTAGAAAATAGTGTTTATAATCAATTCCCAATGTTGAAGGAATATTATGCGTTACGACAACCACCGTTGTGCCTAGATGCTCTTTGGCACCTTTGAGTAAATTCCAAATCACTTCACTGGAATAACTGTCTAAATTTCCGGTTGGCTCATCCGCTAAAATGAGGACGGGATTATGCGCTAACGCTCGCGCCATAGCCACACGTTGCTGTTCACCACCACTCAGCTCGTAAGGATACTTATTAATTTTATGCAACAATTTAACGTGCTTTAAAAGCTTATGGGCTTGCTTGACACACACACTTTTAGAAAATCCACCGATAATAAGCGGCAACATCACATTTTGTTCCACACTCCACTCATCGATGAGTTTATAATCTTGAAAAACAACACCCAAATAGCGACGTAAAAGGTTGAGTTTGGAGCTGCTAATATTCTTCAAATCCACACCACACACATTGAGCTCACCATGATTAGGCAGTAACTCACCGTAAAGCGATTTAATGATCGTTGATTTGCCACTCCCACTCTTTCCCGTAATAAAAACAAAATCTTGTGCTTTAATAGCAATACTAGCATCCGTTATGACAGGCTCATCGCGTTCATAACTGATATTCAAGCCATTGGCTTTAATCACATATTCCATGAAACCACTTTTCTATTAAGATATGAGCAGCACTGTTGCTTTTCGTTGCTAAAATCGCATCAGGCAGATACGACACCTTCGTTTTATCTATCAAAATATAACACTTTTCATTCCGCTCATTTGCTCCAAAAGAGAGGCGAATGAGTCCAGAAGTATCGTCAATCTTGAATATCTCTTCAAAATGCACGAAAAAATCCTCTCCACGTAAAAGTTCATCGTGAAAAGCGGCATACACTTTTGCAAAATTCACACTTTGTGAAAAATGAAGCGTTGAGATACCGGAGATTGCCTCTGAAATACTCTCATTGGTTAGAGTAACATCATAAATATTCTTATGCATTTTTCGCCATCGATCTTCATACTTACTCGTAATCTCAAGATCGGCATTCTTTTTCACATGCACATTTGCGCGTGAGAGTTGCATCATTTGTGAAAATGAAAATTCAAAATAAAGCTCACTATCTGTTCGAAGTTCTAGTGTACCATTTACATGTAAAGTACGCAATGCTTCTTCAATAAATCCAGCTGAAAAAACACGTCTGTGTGGTTTTTTATCCCAAGGTACAGGAAAATGCACAAAAATGCGCCCCACACAATTAGAAGGCAAAAACTCCATAAAGAGTCTCGCATCGTAATCAATCACCAAAATATTTTCAATGGATTGCAATTCACACTGCTTTAAAACTTGCTCAATGGAGGGTTTATGAATTTCTAAACCGATGAATTGAATCTGAGGATTTTTTTTTGCTTGATGCAACAGATGCCTGCCGCTACCAAAGCCTATTTCTACCCAAATTTCACGCTTCGTATCAAACGAATGTGCAAAAAAATCAATCTCTTTAAGGTACGGCGAATGTTTTACATGTAAAAACTTTTTAGGTTCAATATTGGAGTGCGTAACCTCTGCTTCATGCATATCACGAAAATCCATCAAGACTTTTTGTAAAAAAGAGGCTTGCGTCGGACGAGTGACTTTATCGCCTTTTACGAGGAAACCACCTTCTGGTTTGGGCGTGATTCGAATTAATAACTCTTCTTCTTGATGTGAAGCCATCACCAAGGTATTTCCTCTTGGTGAAGAAGCTTCAAAATGAAACGTCGTTTCATTGTAAGAACAAGGATAGGTTAGCTTTTTGAGTGTCGTTGTATGAAAATTTGGCATAACCTACTTTTATTCCTTTGGAATCGTAATCAATACACTATCAGAAGGATTGGATGCGATACCAAATTTATCAATAGCAATAATATTATATTTGTACTCTACCCCTGGAACGGTATCCATGTCTTGGTAATTGTTCTCAAAGATACCTGTAAAATTTTGCTTTTTAGTGCTACCACCACTTTGGAATTCTTTGGTAATAGTATATTTAACGGTATTTTGGTCACCGCTCCATGAAAGATAGATAGACCTGCCATCGTGCTTCACAGCGTTTACCACAGGCGCAGCAAGTGCAGCAAGGGTTGTTCCCATAATGGCAGCATCGGGTTGTTGTGATTCTAAGCCATCGGCATCAACCGCAACAACTTTGTAGTAATACGTTTTACCATTTTCATTGACTAAATCTTCAAATTCTGTATTTTTTGTTCTTCCATGGTAACTGTAAAACAAAGATGACGTGGGAGAGCGATAAATTTTATAATGCGAAAAATCACTTTCACTCGCAGGATTCCATGTCAAAACGATTTTTTTAGGCAAATCCGTTGTTGCTTTGACACCGGTTATCTGTTTTGGCAGAGGTTTGGTGTGTGCTTCTACAATTTCGCTTGGTTTAGAAATAATATCGTCGTATGTTTTCACTTTAATGCGATAACGATAAACGTAGTTATCTTTTAAGTCTTTGTCAATATACTCCGCATTTAATCGACCATTCACACGCCCTACTTCTTCCCATTTCGTCGATTTGAACTCATTACGCTCAATAATATACGCCTCAACGCGATCCATCGGATGTGGTCTCCACACCAATTTGACACGATTAGGCAATCCTGTAATTGCTTTAACAAACGAAACAGATTCAATCTTACCGGTTGTCGTAACAGTGATAATAGGGCTTGGTTCAGACTCGCGTTTCTCTGCGCTAAATGTTGTCATTCGATAACTGTATTGTGTATCGGGTGTTAATTTTGTATCAACATAATGGGAAGTGTATTTATCGTGAATGGTTGCAATTTTTTTCATTTTATTGCCGTCCATACGGTACAAATAATACCCTTCAACCCGCTCACCATAAACAGGCGTCCATTCAAATCCAATTTCCGTAATGTCAGGTAGCGTTCGAATCGTTTCTATACGTGGAAGCGAGGAATCAATCACAGGCTCTTTAGGTGTTTCAAGAGTCTTTTCGCAACCATTTATCATCAAACTTAAAGCCACTAACGATGCTATCCAAAGTGATCTTTTCATCTATTTCTTCCTTCTTAAAATGGTGTGTCAAATAAGTATTAAAATCGTCCCATAACGGTGCGTGTACTTGTAAAAGCTTGCCAGTTTTGGGATGGTTTAAATACAAAATATACGCATGTAACATAACTCTTGGTATTGTACCATTTTGGCTCTTAAAGCCGTATAAACTATCGCCAATAATATGGCGTGAAAGGGCATTGAGGTGCACGCGAATCTGATGCGTACGCCCTGTAAAAAGTTTTGCCGCAATCAACTCTTTTTTCCCATCATTGGAGAGTGCCAATTTAGTAAACGCACTTTTTGCATTGCGCCCTTCTTTAACCACCGCCATTTTTAAACGATGATTGGGATTACGCCCGATAGGAAGTTCTACAATCAAATTCTCCTTTAAGGGCACGTCAATAATGGCTAAATAGTATCTTCCCATGCTCTTATCTTCTAATTGTTCTGCTAATTTAACATGAGCTTCATTGTTTTTGGCAATGACTAACGCACCGCTCGTTTCTTTATCGATACGGTGGACGATGCCATGACGCTCTTCTCCACTAATGGTTGAAAGTGAGATGCCTTTATGCTGTAGCCAATCCACCAAAGTGGCTTCTTTGACACTTGGGGCGCCATGTACGGTCAGAAAAGGCGGTTTATTGATAATTAAAAGATCATCATCTTCATACAAAATAGGCACATCAAATTCGATACGATATGCTGATTGGCTTTTAGGAGCTTCAACAAACTCATACGTAATGACATCACCGTGTTGTACTTTGTAGCTGCTTTTATAACTTTGTGTGCCATTAATTAAAACACCTACGTTTTTTACGAGTTTTTCGACTTGATTGCGAGGAAGATTCAGCGCTTCACTCATAGCAACATCAAGGCGGCTGGACTCTTTACATGTAAACTCCATCCGTCTACTTTCCTATCATTTTTTGATATACTTTTGAAAACTTTCCAAAGGAACTTTGTGTTTCAAATTGATAGGCGCATCTTAACACATTTTGATTTTTTAATTCCTATATTGGTCTTACCTATCATTGCACTTTCGTACTTTCTTATCGACGAAGCTAATGTTGCACTCTCGAATAAACAAATTGTCTACTATGCCGTAGGCTGTTTGGCATTTGTTATTTTTTTTATTATCCCGATTAAAAAGATTGAATGGGTCATCCCTTTTTTTTATTGGGTCACGGTTGTACTGCTCCTGAGTGTTGATTTTTTTGGAATAGCAAAACTCGGGGCAAGGCGTTGGCTAGAGATTCCGTTTGTACACTTTACCATTCAACCCTCTGAAATTTTCAAACCTGCATTTATCCTGATGCTCGCCTATCTTATCAAATACAATCCGCCCGATGAAGAGGGCTATGGGTGGAAGTCTTTTTTCAAACTCAGCTTTTATATCCTTTTACCATTTGCACTTATCGCCAAAGAACCCGATCTTGGAACGGCTATGATTTTGCTGCTCTTAGGCTATGGTACGCTTTTTGTTATTGGCGTCAATAAGAAAATATGGATTACGTTAGCCATTATCGTTGGACTGAGCAGTCCTATTCTCTACAATAGTTTACATGATTATCAAAAACAACGTATTTCAGATTTTCTCTCCGACCAACCAAGCTATCACGTCAAACAATCGATTATTGCCATTGGCTCAGGAGGACTAACGGGAAAAGAGCGCAGTGAAGCAACTCAAACACATTATAAATTCTTACCGATTGCAACCAGTGACTTCATTTTTGCGTACACCGTTGAGAGACTTGGTTTTTGGGGAGCACTCGGACTCATTGTCTGTTACGCTCTTTTGGTGATTCACCTTATTACGCTCAATTTTAAACTCAAAGAAGACTATTTTGCACAAGTGATTACCAGTGCTATTTCATTGCTCATTTTCTTTTATATGAGCATTAATATCGCCATGACCATTGGCTTGGCACCCGTGGTAGGTGTGCCGCTTCCGTTTTACAGTTATGGCGGTAGTAGTTTTATTACTTTTTTTGCACTTTTTGGTATTTTAGAAAATCTATTAGCATTTCGTTTTGACCCAACCTACCGTTCAATTAAGTATTCCTTGTAGCGCCCTATTTAAGGCTATTTTTTGGAAGTTTTTTATATTTATTTAACAATAAAAAGGGTACAATTTCACTCTTTAAATTTGGGTCCTTAGCTCAGTTGGTTAGAGCACCCCGCTCATAACGGGGTGGTCGAGTGTTCGAGCCACTCAGGACCCACCACTTATGCCTGAATTTTGGATTACTGAAAATTATAGATAAAGGTAAACACGATGAAAAAAATAACTTTTTTTCTTGCATTACTCACACACATGACACTTTTTGCCGGTTTTTTAGATGATTTGATTGGGAAAGACAAAGCGTTTCTTGAAGCAAATGGATTTAAATGTACTGATTTTTCTTGTGTGACAAAAGATCAAAATTATTTCAATATCAAACTTTTAGACAATGCTGTTGAGTATGTTGAAGTATATAGCAATGACAAAGATGAAGTGTATAAGATTGCTATTTATCTTTATCAAAACGATAAACTGAAAAATAAAGAGCTTGATGAAGCGTTTTATAAAGCACTCACAAAAGTCAATGAGAAATCTAAACTTGCGTATGATTTAAGCAAAATCAGCGATAAATTCGGTAATGAAGCGCTCATTACCATCACAGACACAAAACGAGCCAATGCATTTATGAATGTTATGCGTGAAGCATATATTGAAAATATGAAACAATTTAATGAAACAAGGTAGTCTTTTTTAAGACTTCTTGTTTTTCCTTCGTAAGACTTTTTTCTTCTTTGCTTTTCTTTGAGTGACGCTCTCTTGTTTTTTATCAGAATGTGATACAATACTTTTTTAACGTTCATTACAATTACTAATATGAGAGACAGATTTTTATGCAAGTGATTATAGCAGGAGCAGGAAGAGTTGGCTACAATATCGCCAAACATCTTATGCACAACAACAGCGTTACCGTTATCGACCAGAATGAATATGCCATCCAAAATATACAGGAAAACCTTGATGTTTTAGGCATATGTGGCAATATTGAAAACCCTCACACGTATCTTGGAATTAACCAACAAGTTGATCTTTTTATCGCCGTGACCGATTCCGATGAAGTGAATCTTCTGTCGTCACTGATTATTGATAATATTGCAACGGTTAAACGTAAAATTATTCGTTTAAAAAACACCTTCTTTGCCAGCGATCAAGTCAAAGCAAAACTGAACATCAATGAGACAATCGTACCCTCCTTTGAAGCGGCACAACCTTTTAAATACTTGGTTGATTTTTCTCACGCACACAATGCTAAATCATTCAATGATACCAAAGCCCTTTTAATTTCAATTCGTCTTAAAGAAGATTTTACACCCCGTATGATTTCTACCTTTATAGGAGAAATTAGTGGTGAAGTGGCCGTTGCGGGTATTGAGAGAAAAAAAGAGTTTTTTGTTCCAAAGCCTGTTGAGACTATACTGCCGGGTGATCTTATCTACTTTTTTGCTTTTCCAAATGCCATTTTATCGCTTCGCACCACCGTATGTGAATTTAATGAACCTTCCACGCCGATTAAAAACTGTGTCATTTTTGGAGCAGATGCATTGGGTGTTGAGATAGCAAAAGTCCTTCTTAAAAAAGGGATTGACGTTCAAATTATGGATAAAAATATCGAATTGTGCCGTAAAGCCAATATCGAACTGAAAAACAAAGCAACCGTTTTAAAAACAACCTATGATGCCGACCATATCAACACAACACGTTTTGATACCGATATGTTCATTGCCGCGACCAAAAACGATGAATATAACATCACAAAGTGCATTGAAGCGAAGCAAAAAGGCATTAAAAAAATCATTGGAATTAATAACGACATTGCCTACTCTTCTTTGATGCGTAATCTCAACATTGAAGTCGTACGAGGGGAAAAAATCAATGCCTACTACTCTATTTTAGAGCGTATCCAGTCCAATAATATCTTCACACAAAAGAAATTCTGTGGTGGCGAAGGTGCTATTTTATTACGAAAAATTGACTCAAATTCACCTCTTCTAGGTGAGAAGCTTCCCCTTCCCGATAAAGTCGATGATAAAGGGCATTTTATTGTCCTAAGAGACAATGACATATACGAGTATAGACTCATCAATGAATTTCAACGCGATGATGTTATTGTTGCCTTTACAAAAGAGCTTGATTTTGACCTTGTAGCAAAATGGCTACAGCAGAACCCTTAATTAAAGTATCCCATGAGTATTAAAAGCATTCTAAAGTTTGTATCCGCTGTTGGACTTGTTGTTTTTTTCCTTTTTCTCATACCGCCACTTATAGGCTTTTTTTATAACGAAGATGTCTTCATCTACGCTGTTTCAATGTTTGCATTGTTTGTCATTAACCTCTCTATCTTTTTAATTTTAAAAAATGATGCCATGCATCTTGGTATCAAAGAGAGTATTATCTCTGTAAATTTTATTTGGATACTCCTTGGTATCGGGGGAGCTATTCCATTGGTTCTCTACACGAAAATCGACTTAGCAGGTGCCTTTTTTGAAGCCATCAGTGGTTTTACGACCACGGGAGCCAGTGTTTATACCAACGTAGAAATCCTACCAAAATCCATTCTTTTTCATCGAAGTTTAATGCATTGGATTGGGGGTATTGGTATCATTGTGCTAGGGGTTGGTCTTTTACCTCTCATCAATCCAAGCGGCTCACTAAGTCTCTTTAAAGCAGAATCCACTGGTATTTCGATGGATAAAATTACACCGAAAATCAAAGATACCGCCAATCGTATTTGGGCGGTGTATATTTTGTTTACCTTGCTTGATTTTGCGCTTTTAATGCTCTTTGGTATGAACTGGTTTGATGCAATCAATCATGCTTTTGCAACGATTTCAACAGGAGGTTTTTCGACACGAAATGCTTCTATTGGTGCATTTAGTGATGGTGTTATCTGGACAACAACCTTTTTCATGGTTATCTCAGGTATCAACTTTTTAGCACATATTCGTCTGTTTAAAGGCGAAAAAAATTGTTATAACACAGAAGAAACCAAATGGTATATAGGGCTTATTATTGCCCTTTCTATGATTTTATCACTTATTCATGTCAATACCAGTGGCGACTCTTTTTACACGTCGCTGATGCACTCATTTTTTACCGTTTCAACCCTGGCGACAACCACAGGATTTGCCTCAACGGATTATGAGTTATGGGGTCAAACGGCAATGATGATTGCTATTTTTGCGATGATGATGAGTGCCAATACCGGCTCAACGGCTGGTGGTATCAAGATGATTCGTTATATTCTCTTCTTTAAAAATATAGCATTAGAAATAAAACGCTCGATTCAGCCCGATGTTATCACCTCTATTTTTGTGGATGGAAAGCAAATCAGAAGCTCTATTATCAACTCTATTTTTGGCTTTTTTGCGCTCTTCATCTTGACAACATTTTTAGTGATGATGTACTTATATGCAAGAGGCTATGATTTTATGACCGCATTTAGTACTGCAATCGCTACGATAGGCAATATTGGTCCGGGTCTTGGGCTCACAGGCCCTTCGCAAAATTATGCTTTCTTTTCATGGTACGATAAATTGATTCTCTCTTTGGCAATGATTATCGGAAGACTTGAGTGTTATACTGTTTTTATGATGTTAAGCCGTAGCTTTTGGAAGAAGTTTTAACCTCTTCCAAACGTTTACATGTAAAAAATCTTAGTGATTTTTGCGTAAAGCTTTTACTGTAGTTTCAATCGCTTTTAACAAGCGGTCAATCTCTTTTTTCGTGTGGGTAAAATGGATACTGATGCGAAGCCAACCGGGCTTTTCATCAAAAGACTGTCCATCTTCTAAAGCCAATAAGTCGTGTCCATAAGGCCCTGCACAACTGCATCCCGCTCTGGTTTGAATACCAAAATGCTCCGATAAATACTGAGAAATGGTGTAAGGATTAATCCCTTCAAAATTGAGTGAAAAAATCGGCAATTTTTCTTGAGAATATTTACAATAGAGTTTCACACCCTCAATCAAACGTAAACGAGAACCAAAGTAAAATTTGAGTTCTTCTTCAGCCGCATAGATTTTATCAAGCCCGATGGCATTACGTAAGTTATACGCTAAAGAGGCTTTGATAAATTGTAAAATTGCAGGTGTTCCCGCATCTTCAATGCATTCAATATCACTTAAAAAGTTATGAGATATCCGTGAAACATAGGCCACGGTTCCACCCCCTGCGAAAGTTGGCTTGGTATCGGTGCATAACTCTTTTTTCATCACCAAAAGCCCGCAAGAACCTACACCGCCTAATAGTTTATGCGGAGAGAGAAACAAGGCGTCATAATAATTGCAATCGACATTAATGTAAGGTGACGCCGCTGCCGCGTCAAGGCATAAAATTCCCTTATAGCGCTTAACCAGCGTATAAATACTTTTATAATCACTCACAATGCCCGTCACATTAGAAGCCACAGAGAACGAAGCAATAATCTCACGATTTTTATAGGCCTCTAGTTTCGTTTCCAAAACACTAATATCAATTTTTTCATCCAAATCAAGTGGAATGCGCACTACTTCGCATAGTCCCTCGCGGAAGCTCAATTCATTGGAATGGTGTTCATACGGACCAATAAATACAACAGGAAGATTTTCAGGTTTATGCCCATAACGCTTAAGTGTACGCGGTGGTATATAAAGTCCCATCAATTCTTGAAACTTTTTAATTGCTCCTGTCGCCCCTGTACCACAGGGAAAAAGGTAAAAGCGTTCATCCACAGCCAATGCTTTTTTCAAATCGCTGCGTGCCTTTGCATAGTATTGACTTGTTTTTATGGCACTTGAAGCGACTTCAGAGTGGGTATTGGCATACGTTTTTAAGATTTCTAACATCTGTTTTTCGATAGGTTTATACCCCTGCCCTGAGGCAGTATAATCAAAATAGAGAATATTTTTATCTTTAATAATATTTCTTCGTATCTCTTTCACTACGTTTCCCAAAACTTTTTTGGGTATTATACCTTTAATAAACATTTAAAAAGATGATGGGAATCAAAAATGATTGATGAAAATTTGCTCAATAGTCTTAGTGCCAAAGAAAAAGAGCTTTTTAAACAAGGTCTTGAGGACCTCATTAACCAAACGTATGTTATTGAAGATGAGTATAAAAAACTGGGTGTTTCGTACAATGCGCTTCAAGATATTATCCGTCAAATCATTGAAGTACAACCCAATGCACTTTGGGTATTTGATAAAGAAGGAACCATTTTTCTGCAAAACAGCGAAGCTAAAAATATCGGTGCTCTTTTGGACAATGTGCATCTCCAAGAAGAGACTCAAGAGATTGATTTTGAGGGAAAATCTTATTTGTTAAAAAGCGTGCAACAGGGCGATAAAAAGATTATTACCGCCACTGACATCACCGAAGGAAAGCGCCAAGAGCGTCTCGTTTCCATGGGGCAAGTGGCGGCACATCTTTCACATGAGATTCGAAACCCCATAGGTTCAGTCTCTTTGCTCGCCTCAACCCTACTCAAAAAAGTTGATCCAAGCGTCAAACCCTTGGTCACGGAGATAAAAAAAGCGATTTGGAGGGTTGAGCGTATCATTAAAGCAACGTTGCTTTTCACTAAGAGCGTGCAAATCAATCCCAACACGTTCTCCTTAGCCCACTTTACCAAAGAGTGCGAGCAAGCCATCGCGCTTTACTCGTATACGAAAGAAATCTCATTTCAATTTGATTTGCCAAACACAGAAATCAGAGGTGATTTTGAGCTTTTAAATGTGGTTTTGCAAAACTTCATCTTTAATGCCATTGATGCTATCGAAGAGTCAGACAATGAAACAGGAACCATCACTCTTACGTTTCAAGAAGATGACCAATATATGATTTTACATGTAAAAGATGATGGTAAAGCCATTGAGAATAAAAACATCCTGTTTGAACCGTTTAAAACAACGAAAACAAAAGGCAATGGATTAGGGCTTGCGCTTTCATTGCAGATTATTCAAGCCCATGGAGGTAAAATTGACCTTCTTGAAAACCCTAAAGGCTTTGCCATTAAGATTCCGAAATAGTTTTACATGTAAAGGCTAAACAACCTTTACATGTTCCATAGCCGCAATTTTTTCATCCAAACTGTCATCCACGCCAAAAGCGGTTTCGATGAGCACATCTTGCAATTTAGAAGTGATAATAAGATGCAAAGGTCTTCTACCAGGACTTTCTCTTACAACCTGATACAATCGTTCCAACAGCGCCACATCATCGCTTAAGTCACAGACCAAGACTTTAGGATCAAGTGGAATTTCAATAACTTTGGTGTCAATCTTCTCTTTTTTTGCTTCATCCAAATCCATAATTTTAAGCACGCGCATTTTAACGCCCTGCTCATCATTACTGACTTCTACTTTAAAACAAAGTGGTTTTTCGATATCCAGTTTATTGAGATTTTCCAGTTGTTTTTCAAAAACTGTCAGTTCCATGCTGCCGTGAAAGTCCATTAAAGTGATGATGCCAAACTTATTGCCTTTTTTACTGATTTTTTCGCTAATCGCTTCTACTTTACCAATAAACAGCGCTTTGGAGCCATCTTCTATTTGTTCTTTTTCACTGGAGAGGGTATAGCTCATCTGGTCAATTTCAGCTCTAAACGCATCCAAAGGATGACCTGAGATATAAAAACCTATGGTCTCTTTTTCCAAATCCAGCATGGCTTTATTGTCAAATTCAGGGATGTCTTCGATTTTCACTTGAACGGTCACCATCTCTTCATCGTCACCAAAGAGAGAGTACTCTGCCATCTTCTTTGCACGATTACACTCAGCACTGGCTTCAATAATCACATCAATGCTTTCAAGCAATGCGCGTCTGCTATGCCCAAAGTCATCAAAGCTTCCCGATTTGATAAACGATTCAAGGACTTTTTTATTGACTTTTGAGCTGTCGATACGTGAGATAAAATCACTCATATCGGCAAAGGGTCCTTCTTCTCTGGCTTCTAAGATTTTACTAATCGCAGCATTTCCAACACCTTTAATCGCACCCATACCAAACAAAATCGCCTCTTGCCCATCGGTATCGGTAATCGCACTAAATTCAACCAAAGAGTGTTGGATAGACGGTGGTAAGAGTTTAAGCCCTAGACGTTTTACCTCATCAATATATTTGACAATTTTGTCTGTATTATCTTGTTCTGATGTTAAAAGTGCCGCCATAAATTCTTGCGGATAATAGCATTTTAAATAGGCTGTCTCAAAGGTTACCATCGCATATGCAGCGGAGTGTGATTTGTTAAAACCGTACCCTGCAAATTTTTCAATCAATCCAAAAAGCTCAATGGCATGGTCACGATTTAGCCCTTGTCTTACAGCGCCATCGGCAAACTCTTCGGCTTTTTGTTTCATATAATCAATTTTTTTCTTACCCATCGCACGACGAATCAAATCCGCTTCGCCAAGGCTAAATCCGCCAATGGCTTGAACGATTTGCATAACCTGTTCTTGGTAAACGATAACGCCGTATGTCGGCTCTAAAATAGGCTTAAGGGGTTTGGTGAATTCATCAAAAAAGTATTCAATCTCTTTTTTACCATTTTTACGGTCAATAAAATCATCTAACATCCCTGATTCCATCGGACCTGGGCGATAGAGTGCCAAAACCGCAATTAAATCTTCAAATAAACTTGGCTTCAAGCGTTCATTTAAAGACTGCATACCGCTGGATTCAATCTGGAAAAGCCCTACCGTATCACCACTTTGAATCAACTCATACACTTTAGGGTCATTCATATCAATGGCATTAAAGTTAATCTCTTTGTTATAACGCGCCTTAATCAGTTTGAGCGCATTATCAATCACCGTTAGGGTCTTAAGACCCAAGAAGTCGAATTTAATTAAGTCCACATCTTCAAGGTAATTCAGTGAATATTGTGTCACCAAATGGTCTTCACCCGAAGGCTGATACAATGGCGTTTTATGCCATAACTCTTCATCACTGATGACAACACCCGCAGCATGCATTCCCGAGTTTCGGTTCAATCCTTCGAGTGCTAAGGCAAACTTCCAAACACGTTGCATTTTAGGATTACTTTCGATAAGTTCACGCAATTTTGGCTCTTTTTGATACGCGCCTGGCTTATACCCCTCTTCGCCCTCAACACCGATACCATTAAGCGTAATGCCGAGTTCATCGGGAATGAGCTTTGCCATAGCATCCGCTTCGGCATAAGGAATTGCCAGAACACGCGCAACGTCACGAATAACACCTTTGGCTAAAAGCTTACCAAACGTGATGACTTGCGCCACATTGTAGCGTCCATATTTTTCAACCACATAATCAATAATTTCGCCCCGTCTGCTTTGACAAAAGTCAATATCAATATCGGGCATACTAATACGTTCTGGGTTTAGAAACCTCTCAAACAGAAGGTTATAGGGCATCGGGTCGATGTCGGTAATGAAGAGTGAATAAGCAACCAAACTACCAGCTGCCGAACCACGTCCCGGACCTACAGGAACGCCTCTGCTTTTTGCTTCACGAATAAAATCCCAAACGATAAGCATGTAGCCTGGAAACTTCATTTTACAGATAATATCAATCTCGCGCTCCAGCCTGGCTTTATACTCTTCGTGCTTACTCTCATCTACGAGTTCAAGGCGCTTTTTCAAACCCTCTCTACAATGATACGCAAAGAAATCATCATCGCTTTCAAAACTAAGCCCCTCTTTTGCCGCATACTCTTTCATAAACTTAAATTTAGGCGGTGTTGGGTCGCCCAGCTTTATCTCTAAATTACATTTATCCACAATCTCTTGCGTATTGGAAATCGCTTCAGGGATGTCCGCAAATAAATCACTCATCTGCGTAGGCGATTTCACATAAAACTCATGGACAGAGTGGCGCAAACGATTGGGGTCATCAAACTCTTTGTTCATCGCGATACACATAAACGCCTCATGCGCTTCGGCATTGTCTTGCTCTAAATAGTGCGTGTCATTGGTTGCAATAACTTTAATGCCTGCTTCTTTAGCCAAACGTAAAATATCATCGTCGATAAAATGTTGGTCGGAAATTCCATGACGCATGATTTCCAAGTAAAAATCTTCACCGAAAATATCTTTGTATTCAAGGGCTATCTCTTTGGCTCTCTCATATCCTCGCGCACCGAATTGAACATTTCGCTTATTATTGAGGTTTAGGTGCCAGTTCACTTCCCCTTGCAAACATGCCCCCGAACAGACTAAACCTTCAGAGTGTTCTATCAGCATTTTTTTGTTGATACGAGGATAGTAATAAAAGCCTTGAATGTAGCTCATCGAAGAGAGGTACATGAGATTTTTATAGCCAATTTCGTTTTTAGCATATAAGCAAAGGTGAAAACGCTGTTTGGTTGTTTTATCGCCAATATCATCTTGATTATGGATATACGCTTCCATACCAATAATCGGTTTGATGCCTTCTTTACGCATTGTCTTATAAAAATCAATTGCTCCAAACATGTTGCCATGGTCTGTTATGGCAACCGATGTAACACCTTGTGATTTGAGTTTTTTTGCTAACTTGCCTATTTTATTGGCGCCGTCAAGCAAGGAGTATTCAGTATGTAAATGTAAATGGGTATAAGGAATTTCGCTCATAAGTTCTCTGTTAAATATAGTTTTTTTAATTGTACCCAAAGAGGACTTAAGAGGGTGTAAGAGGTGCCTTTAAAAGCTTTACATGTCATTTTACATGTAAAGCTTTTACCCAAGCCAAACAGGGATTTTTTTAGGCAGATGTTGATGTAGACTCGGATTCTAATGCAGCGATTTGTGCTTGATAGGATGCAATAAGGGCTTCTTTGATTTGAATATCTTTATTGCCTTGCGCATCGCCTTTAGAATCTTTTTGTGCCGCAGCAATCTCTTTTTCAAGCGCAGCGATTTTTTTCTCTAACGCTTCAATTTGATCTTCTACACTGCTGCTCGAACTTGACGCACTACTGGTTCCTGAAGTGGCACTTGCGCCCCCGCTTTGTGTGCTGCTGGATGAACCTGTCGTTGAACTTTCGCTTGATGAGCCATCGCTTGTTGTGCTTGAGCTACTACTCTCGCTACTTGCCGCTAATGCTTTTGCTTCGTCCGAAATTTCAACGGTATCGACAGGAATACTGCTTGAAGTCGCACTCGCTTCTTCTGTGTTGGCACTACTCGTTGAAGATACAGTATTGTTACTGGTACTATTTTGATTGACCAGAACTTGGGTTGCATTTAATGGGTTGATGGTACTCATGTCCATCTCCTTATACTTTATTTGCCCCAAAGCTATATCGGAAAATTATTCAAAAAGTGAAGGGAAAAGAGCGTTACATGTAAAGTAAACCTTTTTACATGTAACGCATTTGATTAGTTTAAGCGGCTCATAATATGCAAGATATCATCTGTCTTTTCTTGAATTTCTTCCACATCCGCCGTGAGTGTAGTCATCTCTTTTGCATTGGTACTCATCTTGGCTGAACTATCCACAATACCGCCCACGATGACACTAATCGTAGCTTGAATTTGTGTTAGGGAATGATTGGTCTTGTCTGCAAGTTCGCGAATATTATCCGCAACAACCGCAAATCCACGCCCATGTTCACCCGCTCGCGCTGCTTCAATCGCGGCATTGAGCGCTAAAAGGTTGGTTTGATCTGCGATATCGCCTATCATGTTTAAAATATCATTGACCTCTTTAGCGTTTTGAGAAAGAGTACTGAGCGTATCGGCTAGATGTTGTTGAACAGAACCCATCTGTTGCATGGAGGACGTTGTTTTTTTCACAATGCGATTCAGTTCACTCAGTGGCTCATTTTTAATGGTCGTCACAGAATCGCTGAGCTGTTGAGCATTGGCTTGTATTTGAGAACTTTGTTCGGCATTTTCATGAATCATTTTGGCTAAAGCACTGCCGAGCGCATTGACACCATCGACCAACTCTTTTAATTCACCGTTGGTTTCAATTTGAATCGGTTTACTAAAATCACCCTTTTGGAAGTCATGCAATGAAAAGAGTGTCGCATTCATCACTTCATTGACCTTGGCAATCATTCTATCAATTTCAAAGGAGAGGCGATTGGTTAAAAAGTTCGAAGAGATATACGATGTTTTATTGTTCATAAACCCATTAGACATTTTTGAACAAATAATGAGAACTTCACCTACCACGCGAACATCATCCAAACGAAGTTTTTCAAAATCTTTAAACGTCTTATCAATCACACTCACCGTCGAGCCAATTTCATCGTCGGCATGGTCATCTAACGTGGTATCAATAAGATTTTTCTTATTGGTCACATACAATCCAAAATCTTCAACATAGTGTTTGAGATTTTGCATACGACTTCCAATTAATTTTTGACTCAAATAACGGGATAACAAAGAGAAAAGAAGCACGACCACCAACAAAATAATGCTATTGCGAATCACTAATGCCATCAAAGCATCATCCAATGTTTGTTTCTCTTTGGCAACCAATGCGTCGATATCATCGGCATAAACACCCGTACCGATAATCCATCCCCATGGTTTAAACGCTTCTACATAAGAGATTTTTGCTTGTGGGGTGCTAAATCCTGGTTTTTCCCACATATAATGCACAACCCCTTTGCCCTCTGTGGTCGCAACCTTGACCATTTCATTGAATAAAAATTTACCGTTAGGGTCTTTGGATTGACTCAAATTTGCGCCATCAAGGGAAGGCTTAATGGGATGCATAATCATCACAGGCGTAAAATCATTAATCCAAAAATACCCGTCTTTTCCAAAACGAAGCTCCTTGATAGCCATTTTCGCTTTATCTTGGTAACGTTTTATGACTTCAGGCTGGCTCTTATCAGGCTCTTTTTGAAGGGCTACATACGAAGCGTTGAGTACTTTTAGCGCAATTCCCACTTTATCGGAAAGTGCCTCCACTTTTTCATGGGTCATCACTGAACGAATCCCCTCTAATCGTGCAGTTTCATCCTGTTTCATCAAAACAACCACTACAATGGTTGAGACAACTGCTGTCAAAATCAAAGAGATAATTACGAGCATTGTGACTTTAAATTGAATACTAAGGTGCTTCATACTCTCCCCTCGCTTGCACGCATATCGCGATAGATTTTAGTATAACGTTCAATTTCTTCCCTGCTTGCCATCTTTCGTACAGAGAGATAATGATCTTTTCCAAAAGGAAAAATAGTTGCATACACCCAATAAAATTGATTGTTTTTTGTACGATTTTTAACAAACCCTTGCCAAACGTCGCCTTTTTGAATGGTTTGCCACATTTGCTTAAAAGCAGCCTTTGGCATGTCGGGATGACGAATAATATTATGCGATTTACCAATCAGTTCTTCTAAGCCATATCCTGAGACAGAAACAAAGGCATCGTCGGCGTAAACAATAACCCCTTTTGCATCGGTTTCAGATACCAAAATGGTTGTTTCTTCCAACACAATTTCATCGCCAATTGTCTGCATCTTTGATCCTCCATTTGCGGTCTTTTAACGATTATAGGGTGTGTTAGTTTAAAATATATTAATTCCGTATTTCAAAATGACATAATATAGATATTATTAACAACGATATGCTAAAATCGACACATATATTATAATTCTAAGGAATGCGGATGTTTTTACTTAACAAAAAGATTTTTCTCTTAGTAACATGTCTAGCGGCACTTGGCACACAAAGCTATGCCGAAGAAGCCAAAAAAGAACCCAAAGCGGCTGCAACAACAGCACCGTTGCCAGCTGTTGATGTCTATAAAGTCTCAGAAGCAAAAGAAGAAGCACTGGTACTTCAGTACCCAGGAAAAACCATTAGCTCACAAAATGTTGTGATTAAAGCAAGAGCCAACGGTATTTTGCTCAAAAAATTTTTTAACGAAGGGGATTTTGTTAAAGAAGGGGATATTTTGTATAAAATTGAACCGGATAGCTACGAAGCCGCTTTTAATTTAGCCAAAGCCAATGTTGCAAGCCTTGATGTCCAGCTTCAAAAGACACAAAAAGATTGGGAAAGAATTAAAGCCCTTTATGACAGTGGCGCTTCCAGTGAACAAGAAAAAGATACCGCATACTGGGCTTATGAAGGGGCAAAAGCCAATTTAGCCAGTGCAAAAGCATCTTTACAGACAGCTTCTATCAACCTTGATAGAACCACCATCAAAGCGACCATGAGCGGTATGACAGGGCTCAAACAAGTGGATGTCGGTGCACTGGTCAGCGACGGAACGCCTTTGGTTGAAATCACACAAATCAGCCCTTTAAATGTTGAGTTTTCCATTCCAGATATTGATATTATGAAACAAAAATACAATATCAAAAATGGCAAATGGAGCCATCCAAGCGAAGGCAAGCTCAAAGCCACCTTGCTTGTTGGCAATACCCCATACAAAGAGGTGGGTGTTGTGGACTTTTTTGATAGCGCACTCAATGCAAAAACAGGCTCTCTCAAAGCCAGAGCAACCTTCAAAAATACCAACAAAGACCTTTTGCCAAACCAATTTGTTAAAGTCAATCTTATGGGTTTAACCCGTAATAATGTCATTAAAATTCCTCAAAAAGCGGTGCTTCAAAATCCTTTGGGAACCGTTGTGTTTGTGGTACAAGAGGGGAAAGCAGTTGCGCGTCCTGTCAAAGTGGGAGAAGCCAGTGAAAATGATTATGTGATTGAAAGTGGATTGAAAGCTAATGATGAAGTTATTTTGAACAATTTCTTTAGAATTAAAAATGGTGCACCTGTCAAAATTGATAAAGTAGTGAATGACGGTGCGAAATAATGTTCTCTAAATTTTTTATCAATCGTCCTATTTTTGCGACTGTTGTATCAATCGTTATTGTCCTTGCGGGTATTATTGCGATTCGCTCTTTACCTGTCCAAGAATACCCGAGTATTGCACCGCCTCAAATCATTGTCTCAGCGACCTATCCAGGAGCCGATGCACAAACCCTTGCAACAACGGTTGCAGCACCTCTTGAAGAAGAGATTAACGGTGTAAAAAACATGATTTACATGACCACAACCGCTTCGCCGAGTGGTAGTGTAAACATCAATGTCTATTTCCAAATCGGTACCGATGTCGCCCAAGCGAAGGTTGATGTGAATAACCGTGTGCAAATTGCGACCAACAAACTTCCCGAAGCCGTTAAACGACAAGGTGTTTCAACCAGAGAGCGTTCCCCTGACATCTTAAAAGTTTTGGCGCTCACATCAAAAGACAATGTCCATGATACAACCTTCATTTCCAACTATGCCTTGGTCAATATCGTTGATGATTTAAAACGGATTCCCGGTATTGGCGATGTTACCATCTTTGGCAACAAAAACTACGCGATTCGCGTCTGGTTACGCCCTGATAAATTGGCATTGTATGATATGACAACCGCAGAAGTGATCAATGCGATTAAAAGCCAAAATGAGCAGTACGCGGCAGGTCAAATTGGACAAGAGCCGATGAGTAAAGAGCCAACTTATACCTATACGGTAAAAACCGAAGGTAGGCTAAAAACGGCAGCGGAATTTGAAAATATTATCCTTAAATCAAATAACGATGGCTCATCTCTTAAACTCAAAGACGTGGCACGTATTGAATTGGGTGTGGAAGCGTACTATTTTGGAGGCATTTACAATAACAATCCGATGATTCCTATTGGTATTTTCCTATCCTCTGGTGCAAATGCTCTTGAAGTCTCAGACCTGTTAGATAAAAAATTGGCAGAAATTTCGGAAAATTTTCCTAAAGACCTTCAAATAAATACCGCGTATGATCCTACTACGTTTGTACGTGAATCCATCCATGAAGTTATCTTTACGCTGCTTTTATCCATTGCCTTAGTTGTCGGCATTATTTACCTTTTCTTAGGCAATGTGAGAGCCACTATTATTCCCGTTCTTGCTATTCCTGTCTCTATCGTAGGAACTTTTGCAGGCTTTTATGCTGCGGGTTTTTCCATCAACCTTCTCACTCTTTTTGGGCTTACGCTTGCCATTGGACTTGTTGTCGATGACGCGATTGTTGTTATCGAAAACGTGGAACGTATCTTACGCGATGAAGATTTAGACGTTAAAGATGCAACGATTAAAGCAATGAGAGAAATCACCAATCCGGTGGTTGCCATCGTAATGGTTTTATGTGCGGTATTTGTTCCTGCGGCATTTTTAGGTGGTTTCAGCGGCATGCTCTATAAACAATTTGCGATGACGGTCATTATCTCGGTAACTATTTCCGGTATCGTGGCATTGACATTAACACCGGCATTGTGCGCATTGCTACTACGCAAACATGAAAGTGAGCCTATTTGGTTTATCAAAAAATTTAATAACCTTTTTGATGTTGCCACCAGTGCTTTTTCTTCGGGTGTTCGTAAAACTATTCGTTTAGGATTTTTCAATGTTGCCATTTTTGGCGTGATGATTGCAGCGATTTACTTCATTACAGCACGTATCCCAACAGGCTTGGTTCCTAATGAAGACAAAGGCATGATTCTTGTCATCAACAATCTCATGCCAGGTGCGTCTTTGGGTCGTACGCAAGAGGTCAGCAAGCAAGTCAGCGATTATGCCTTTACCAATCCAAACATTCAACGAGTGGGTGCTATGTCAGGACTTGATTTTATTACCAGTGCTTATAAAACCGATGCGGGAATTAGTTTTATTCGTCTAAAAGACTGGAGTGAGAGACCTCGAGCAGATCAAACGTCACAAGCCATTGCGGCTAAAATGATGCGTGATCTTTCTTCCAATAAAGAAGCGATGCTTTTTCCTGTCACACCGCCACCGATTATGGGTATGAGTACGACAGGTGGATTTGAGATGTATATCCAAGATCGTACGGGAAGCGACATTCAGGTGTTAGACAATTATGTCAAAGAGATTGTCGTACGCGCGAATGCCAATCCAGCACTCGCAGCGGTGCGAACAACACTCAACACCAATGTACCGCAATTTTTAATCTCAGTCGATACCGAAAAAGCAAAATCATTGGGTGTGGATACCGCTGATATATATGCAACAATCCAAGCGACATTTGGAAACACTTATACTAATGACTTTAATCTTTTTGGCAGAACCTATCATGTCAATGTTCAATCCGATGATCATTTTAGAGAAGGGGTTGAAAACTACAATGATGTTTTTGTCAAATCCAGTGCAGGAATGCTCGTTCCCATTAGCTCTCTTGCTACGATTAAACGCGTTGTGGGCCCTTCTGTCGTGCAAAAGTTTAACATGTTTCAAGCCGCGCAAATTTCAGGACAACCAAGCCCAGGACATAGCTCTGGTGAAGCTTTAAAACTCATTGAAAGCATTGCAAAAGAGGTTCTTCCCAACGGTTACACAATAGCATGGGCAGGAACATCGTACCAAGAAAAACAACTTGAGAAAAGTGGCAATACCGCTTTTATCTATGCCATTATTTTTGTTTTCTTGATTCTAGCGGCACTGTATGAGAGTTGGAGTATTCCATTTGCGATTGTGTTGGCTGTTCCTTTTTCATTTTTAGGAGCAACCCTTTTCGTACTCTTTCGAGACTTACAAAACGATATCTACTTTCAGGTCGGACTCGTTACACTCGTAGGACTTTCCGCTAAAAATGCGATTTTGATGGTCGAGTTTGCGATGCATAAACTCAAAGAAGGCTACTCCTTAGTCGATGCGACTATTGAAGGGGCAAAAATTCGCTTTAGACCGATTGTGATGACCTCATTTGCTTTTATCGCAGGAACGTTGCCATTGGCGCTGAGTTCTGGTGCAGGTGCAAATAGCCGTCATATTATTGGTACGACTGTCGTTGGCGGTATGATTACGCTAACGGCTATTGGTACATTTTTTGTACCGCTTTTTTTCTATCTTATTATGAAAACAAAAGAAAAATGGACTAAAAAAGGAGTCAAAAATGCCGCGTAACATCGCCCTTTTATCCCTTGCAACCATCTTGTTCTTGGGTGGATGTTCGCTCTCTCCCGAACTGAATGTTCCCAAAGTTGAGCTTCCAGCACCTTCCAAAGATGCTTTACATGTCAATAAAGAGTGGTGGAAACAGTTTAATGATCCTTCGCTCAATACCCTCGTTGATGAGGCTCTTAAAGGAAGTGATGATCTTAAACTCTCAGCCCTAAAAGTCCTCAAAGCACGTCAAGCATTTGGACTTAGTGAATCCAACGAATACCCAATTCTCAATGCAACGGCGAGTTCAACTCGCCAAAGAACGAGTGATGAAACCTATCAGCACAATCGCGCTAAATATACCGATAATGCCATGGGACTTGGACTCTCTTACGAAATTGATTTTTGGAACCGACTCTCCAATCAAAGTGAATCCAATTGGTCACTTTATTTAGCATCGCAAGCGGCGCAAGAAACGATTCGCAATAGTCTCATTCATGATGTTATAAGTGCTTATTTCAACCTCGCCTCACTCAAAGAACGTATGGCTATTTTAGAAGAGAGTGCCAAAGCTTACCAAGCCAGTTACGAATTTAGAGCTAAACAACAAAAAGTCGGAACCATCAGCGATGTCCTTGCCAATCAAGCGTTGGCACAATACAACAACGTCAAAGCATCTCAAAATAGCTTGATGGAGAGTTATAAGCTTCAACAAAGCGCTCTTGCAATTCTTTTAGGAAAAACACCCCAATCTCTTTTTGAGACGAACAACGAACACGCTTCTTTACCACATGCACTCATCATCCCAGCGGGTGTACCTTCGACGTTGATGGAAAACCGCCCTGATATTAAAGAGGCTTTGGAAAATTTGAAAAGTAAAAACGCTCTCATCGGCGTTGAAAAAGCTGCTTATTTTCCAACGATTAGCCTCACGGGAAATTTAGGACAGCAAAGTTCTGACTTAGATAACATTCTAAAATCCAGTGCCAATAGATGGAGCTTTGGACCTAGTTTAAGTGTGCCGATTTTTGATTTCGGGCGTATTAAACAGCGCGTTGCTATTTCAGAAACAGACTTAAAAAGTTCGCTGGTGAGTTATGAACAAAGCGTAAAAAAGGCCTATAAAGAAGTACACGATGCTTTAGCAAAAACAACGCTAGAGACCAGTAGATTAGCCTTTCAAGAAGAAGAGTTAAAAGCTTATCAGAAAGTGCTCGATTTAAATACCAAACGTTTCAATCTCGGTGTTGCCAACCAATTAGAAGTGTTAGATGCGCAAAAAAATGTTCTCTCCGCATCCTTAAATGTCGTCTCGACCAAACAAGTGCTCCTAACTTCCCAAGCAGAACTTTTTAAAGCAATGGGTGGAGGATGGAAGGAATCAGAACTTTTACATGTAAAATAAAGGAATAACCATGAGCCTTTTGCTAAGCCCCTATTCATATCACGAAATTGAGCTGAAAAACAGAGTGGTTATGCCACCCATGTGTATGTATAAAGCTCTAGAAGATGGCTGTATAACAGACTTTCATAGGGTTCATTATGCCGCGCGAGCCATTGGTGGCGTGGGACTCATTATCACAGAAGCAACCGCCGTAGAAGCGCGAGGTCGCATCAGTGATAATGATCTTGGATTGTGGTGTGATGAGCAAATAATAGGGCATCAACAATTGGTGGCATTGTGTCACCAATTTGGAGCAAAAATGGGTGTTCAACTAGCACATGCAGGACGAAAAAGTCTTTGTAAGGCTTCCACCCCGGTTGCACCTTCCGCGCTTTTATTCAGCGAAACAAACGGCTATAAACTTCCCCAAGCACTCACGCTCGATGACATTAAAAGTGTTAAAAATCATTTTGTACAAGCAGCCTTTCGAGCAGCTAAAGCAGGCTATGACATGCTAGAACTTCATGCGGCACACGGTTATTTACTCTATGAATTTTTATCGCCACTGACAAATCAACGCACGGATATGTATGGAGGTAGTCTGGAAAACCGCTGTGCTTTAGTCATTGAAATATGCCATGCCATTATACAAACCACGGGACTGCCACTTATCGTCAGACTCTCGGCGGATGAATGGGTTGATAAGGGTTGGAATATCCATGATAGCATCTACTTAAGCGATGCGTTGCATAAAATTGGCGTGCGCATGATGCACCTCTCAGCAGGAGGCAATCATGAAAAACAACCCTTGATGCCGCCACTTCTTCCATGCTACCAAGCAGACTATGCCCAGATAATTAAACAAGAAGTAGGTATTCCAACCATTGCTGTTGGTCTTATTACATCGCCTCAAATGGCAAATGAGTTGCTTGAAAAAGATGTTTGCGACCTTGTAGCCTTTGGCAGAGAACTTTTACGTAATCCTAATTTAGTACAATTTGCCGCAAAAGAAGCAAATGAACGAGCGTTGCTAGAAGTCTCGTACGCACGAGCTTTTTAGTATTTTACATCGGGTTCTTACACGAATGCTTCCATTCAACGAAGAAATCCGATGTTATCTTCTCACAAGGATTTTTTATGACATTCATTAAACATTGCGCCGCCGTTTTAATAGGTATTGGATTTCTAACACAGATGCTTCATGCAGGTATTTTGCGGGAACGTTTCACTGAGAATGAGAACGAAAAAGAGGCCATCATCGCTCAAGATATTCGCTTAATTGCAAATCTTTCGTATGGCTCGGAGGCTAAAGAGAAATTTGATGTTTATATGCCAACCCATACGATCATGAATGCGCCTATTATCTTCATGGTTCACGGTGGAGCATGGATGATTGGCGACAAAAAAAATCAAAGTGTTGTTGAAAATAAAATCACGTATTGGGTCAAGCAAAGAGGCTATATCCTGATTTCAATCAACTATCCGATGCTCCCTTCTACGCCAGTAAATCTTCAACTCAAAGAAGTGGCAAAAGCGTTGGGAGCTATTCAAGCAAAATGTGCTACATGGGGTGGAGATAAAAATAAAGTGATTCTTATGGGACACTCTGCGGGAGCGCATCTGATTGCCATGCTTGCTTCTTCTTCATCGCTCTATACCCGTTATGGTATCACACCACCTGTTGCAGCCCTCTTTTTAGACAGTGCCGTGATGGATACGCCGTTGCTCATGAGCGGGAAGCATCTTCGTTTGTATGACCGTGCATTTGGAGACAATCCAACATACTGGCAAAGTCTTTCACCATATCATCAACTTTCAGACAAACGTATGCCTCTATTAGCCGTTTGCTCAACACAACGAGACGACTCATGCCCACAAGCGAAGCGTTTCTTAGAAAAAGCGGCTGGTTTTGGGACGCAAACACAGTTGATTCCAGAAGCATTAAGCCATAAAGATATTAATTTATTGCTCGGAAAAGAGCTAACATACACCAAAATGGTAGATGATTTTCTAAACAGCGTTCTCGCACGCTAACACCACAATAAAGCTATTTGCTTTTTACATGTAAAAGGCAAATAGCACTTCTGATACAAACACCAAACTTTCCTACATAAAAAATTAAGGAACAAAAGATGCATAGCTGTGCCTAAAAAGGCTTTTTTATGCAAGAAGTACGTGACCGTTATGTCAGTTTTCACAATATCGACTGCTATGAAAACGCCACGGAAGTATTAGACGCGATGTATGAGCTCTTTGACGCGCATCCTGAAGCAAAAGATGATTTGTGGATTCGCTTTGAAACATTGATTCCAAAGGATTATAAAGCCGTTTTTGCGAAACATGATTCTAAAGATATTTTGTACCATATTTGCTCACATGTTTTTTATCTCTCTGCCCTCTTTGAAGAATACGATTTCGAAAAAGGCATAGAATTGATGGAAAAAGCCGAACTGGAATGTTGTTAAAGCCCTAGAAATAACATGTTTTCTTGCTATAATGTACCCCATCTTTTCAAGGAGAAGGCTATGGAATACTATAGTTGGATTTTAACATTTCATGTGATGTCATTCATGTCATGGATGGCGATGCTTTTTTATCTGCCTCGTCTTTATGTTTATCACGTAGAGCACTCACATAAAAGTGAATTTGTTGAAGTTGTCAAAATTCAAGAATATAAAGTCTATAAGTATATTGGGTTACCAGCTTTTTGGGCGACGCTCATCAGTGGTGTAGCCATGTTAATTGTAAATCCTATTTTATTTGAAACAGGCGCTTGGCTTTATGCTAAATTAGTGGTTGTCGCTCTTATGACTGCTTATTCATTTTCACTCGAATATTACCGTGTCCAACTGGAAAAAGGCGAATGCACACGCAGTGGAAATTTCTTTCGCGCGTACAATGAAGTTCCAACACTGCTTTCCATTTTAATCGTTGCTTATGTCGTTGTTAAAACGTTTTCTCTCCTTTTTACCTCCATTACAGTTGCATTTTTTGCATTTGTAATTTACATGGTTTTTCAACAACCGGAGCATAAAGAGTAAGCTTTCGCTTTCTCGCTCACTTTTTTATATGCTATTTCATAAAGGAAGAAGTGATTTTTCCTTTGTGAAAACCTAAAAAAGCGTTGTTCTATTTTTAGTTTGGTACATCTTCGTATCCGCTTCGACCATCAAGTCATCAATCAAGCTCTCCTTATTTCCCATAGCCAAACCTATGGATACCCCTAAATATTTTGTTTGCCCTTTAAGAATCAATGGCTCTTTTAATGCTTCCATGCATCGAGTGGCAATCAAATGAGCCGTATGTGTGGCACGCGCGCGATCACTGTCGAGGTCACTGAGTAAAATCACAAATTCATCACCGCCCATCCTCGCTAATGTATCATTCTCACGTATTAAGGTCGAAAAACGCTTCGCAACTTCAATCAGTGCATCATCTCCAGCCTTATGCCCCAACGAATCATTGATAGATTTAAACCCGTTTAAGTCCATAAAAAGTAGTGCCAATCGTGTATTGTTGCGTGCACACCGCACTAAAGCCTGCTCCAATTTATCGACCATCAAAAAGCGGTTTGGAAGTTTGGTAAGATAGTCATAATGTGCTATCTCTTTCAACTCTTTTTGACTTTCTAATAACATAGCCATCAACCGATTAAAGGCTGCTGTTAAATACCCTACCTCATCCATTTTCTTTATCGGTAACGGTGTAAGGGGTACTTCCCCAAGAGACATTTTATTCGCCAATGAAGCAGAGGTTCTAAGCGGTTTAAAAAATAAAAATAAAAAAGAGAAAAGTATTGAAGGGACAATAATTAAACTGATGGCATGTGCTTTGATAAGTGTTGTTTTAAGGTACCTTTCCATATCGAAAGCTTCATCCGTAAGGATGCGAGAGACAACAAACCAATGCGTATTTGGTACAGAAGCGATGGCAGAGAGTTCTTCTATACCATTGGCATTGATCGTAATGCCGCTGCCTCTAAAACCTGCTATGGCTTTGTCATGCAAAAGATTTTTTCCATGTTCGGGTGTGGGTTTAAGAATCCACTCTTTTTTGGCTGCTGCAATAAAAATCTGTTTTTGTGCATCAATGAGCAAGAAATCACCTGTTTTACCAATGCGCCCGTTAATAATGCGTCCAAAGAGGTCTGAAGTATATAAATTAGTCATGCCCACCACGATAGCGCGTGTATGCCCTAAGTCATCTTTAATGACCGCAGTCATGGGAAGGATAGGCTCGTTTGAAATTTTGCTTAAGAATGGAGTTCCAATGACAAACTTTTGCATCAAGGCTTGTGTGAAAAATGCGTCATTGGCATACGCTTTTTCACGCCCTTGTATTTCAGTACCTGCCCCTGAAATCAGCGTGCCATCGGTGGTTAAAACAAATAAAGCTTCCGAAAAAATCGGGTCTAATTCATAGCGTTCTGTGAGCCATTTTTGTAATGCATTTGGATTTTCTAAGAGTGGTAAAGGAAGCAAAGAGGCCATTTTTGTGAGAAATCTTTTTCGAACGTCTAAATCATGAGCAATATCTTGAGCGACCTCATTGGCAAGGGCTTCTTGATGCACAGAGACGATTTTGAAAAGATTACTGTGAATCATTTCAACAGAAAGATAATAGCGTATCAATCCTCCCACAAAAACCATCATAAAAGCAAATAATACCACACGGGTAAGAATGCTATTTTTAATTTTGTTAAAACTATCGTGTTTCAATGCAAACAAAAGTACCTCTTTTTCATCCCGTGCGAGATGATGAACTTTAATGACAATGAAAATGTCATTTTAAAGTTTCTATTGTACTTTCCCATTCCTTAATTCGTCAGGAAAAATAGAAGCTACTTTTGTCTTTATGGGGACATTCGTATCTGGTTCAACAAAACCTGATAACACGAACGATTACAAGCTATGTCCTACAAGATAACCTGATGCCCAAGCGAAGTGAAGATTAAACCCTCCACAATCGCCATCGACATCGAGAACTTCACCGCAAAAATAAAGGTTGTTGATTTTATGAGACATGAGCGTTTTGGCATCAATCTCGCGAACATCTACACCACCCGCACAGACTTCCGCACTTTCAAACCCTTTCGTTCCCTCTATGCTCACTTTCAGACTTTTGAGTGCGAAAACAAGCTTTTTAATCTCTTTGGGTGAGCAGTCCGATGCAGTTTTAAGATGTGTTAAGTGTGTGTGCAAAACGATAAAATGTGCCAGTTTTTTAGGAATCAGCCCTTCTAACCATAACGCAAGCGATTTACCCGAAGCGATACTTAGACGCTTTTGCAAAAGTGTCTGTAAGGCTTCTTGTGAAAAGGCAGGCATGAGGTCAAGGAGAACATGGATGCTATCTCCATTTAGGCTTGCTTTGGAGACAATACGACTTACATCTAAGATAGCACTTCCAGAAAGTCCATAGTTGGTAAAAAGCACATCGCCCAAAACGCTTTGCACCTTTTGGTTATTGCGAAAAAGTGTTACACCAGCGTCTATTTTAACGCCACTCACCTCTTTGAGATGCGCTTCATTACTCGTAAGTTGGACCAGCGACGCACACGGTTCGATGATGGCATGACCTAATTTTTTAGCGAACATGTAGCCACTGCCAGAACTTCCCAGTGTCGGCATCGCAAGGCTTCCTGTTGCAATGACACAAGCATCAAAAAAGTGTGTTTGTTCTTTTACATGTAAAACTAAACGTCCCTCGTTACATGTAATATCTTGCACTTCTGCATCCAGATGAAACACAACGTTTAACGAACGTGCTTCATGCACCAAGAGGTCTACCACAGAAGAGGCTTGATGACTCATAGGATACAATCTCCCCTCTTCTCCTTCTCGCATTTCAAGCCCAAGGCTTCTAAAAAATGTTTTACAGGTTGTTGTGTCAAAGCGTTTAAACACATCTTTTAAAAGATGTATGGACTCACCATGATAACGTGAAAGGGAGACGTTCTGATTGGTGATATTGCAACGGCCATTGCCTGTTGCTAAAATTTTGCGACCCACTTTACTGTTCTTTTCAAAAAGAGTTACAGAATGCCCTTTACGAGCCGCTATAATGGCACATACGAGCCCAGAAGCACCTGCACCGATAATCGCTACGTGCTTCATAAAAGCGTCATACCTTCTTCATTGACTGTGATTTTTTTCATTTCAATTAATTTCGTAAGCGCCTTTTTAAACGTCTTACGGCTTAAGCCTACTTCATCTTGAATTTGTTCTGGTGCGCTTTTATACGTTAATGAACTCACCCCTCCCTTGGCTTGTAAAAATTCCAATACTTTTTCTACGGCAAGCGCTTCATTTTTATCGCCTTTAGGTTGAAGGGTCAAATCCAGTTTGCCGTCTTTACGGATGGTTTTGATGTAGCCTATTTTTTCATCGCCTACGTCAATATTTTCAAAAATCTCCGTATGGAAAATCATGCCATCGTACAGATTGTTGGCAATGACTTTAAACCCAAGAGGCGTACGTTCTCGCACCAAAAGCTTCATGGCTTGTCCCTCTTTAAGGCTCTGTGTCTCTTTCGATAAAAATTCATTGTACTTTTGACTGCCAATAATGCGTCCTGTCTCATCATCCAAACACACACGGACAATCACCTTCATTCCCACATGAAACGCAAATTTTTGGAGTGCTTTAGGCACAAGCAAATCTTTAGGCAACCCCCAATCCAAAAAAGCGCCAAAAGGTGTGACATCAACCACTTCAAAACAACCAAATTCATCTAACATCGCTTTAGGAAAAGTGGTACTAGACACAATGCGGTCTTCAGAATCAAAATAGACAAACGCATCAATCTCATCGCCCTCTTTCATGGCATACGTGACGTATTGGTTTGGGAGTAAAACCTCATCCTTGTCTTCACAGATTAAATACACGCCATTGTCCGTATAGCGATTGATTTTGAGACGATTTTTTTCGCCCACAAGGAGATACTTATTCATGGTTTACTTTCGTTTTCATTTTGTCACCCATATCGCTTAACTCTAGATTGAGTGCTTTGGTGGAGATGATGACCTCCCAAAGAGAGATAAATAACGATGCGCACATCGCGATTAGACTGAGTCCAAAGACTTTTTTACCCATTTCAAGATACTGCAAAAAGAGTGCGAACATCGAAAAAGTGCAGAGTAAAATCGAAAGAACTCCAAAAAATTGCATCCATTTGGTCAATTCCAAACGATGTTTGAGGCTTTGAATCTGTTTATATTCTTCAAAATTATCCCGTTCATTGGATTGGCGGTGTAACATCCGAATCAATTGCGCCACTGCCAAAAAACGGTTGGTATAGGCTAGCAAAAGAAGAGAAACGGCGGGAAATAAAAGTGCGGGCGTTGAAATTTCAATGTCCATGGTTATCCTTTACATTAAGTGCTTTTATTGTATCTTAAAACGGCTTTTATCAAACCAAACTTTATGCTTTCATGCGCTATAATCTAGCTATTATAAAGAGGTGGAAACAGATTATATGCTTGAAAATATTGCTCAAATGCTCAATTCCAAAGAGAAACTTCTCACTGAAATTTACTTTGACCTTCAGCTTTTTTTTGAAGCAAAATATGGCAAAAACACTATTGTTTTTATGGAAATCGGCTCTTTTTTTGAAACCTATGAAGTCAATAATGAAACACACCAAATTGGCAAAGCCAAAGAGGTCAGTGAACTTTTAAACATCCAACTCACACGCAAAAACAAATCTATTTTAGATAACTCTTTGCAAAATCCATTGCTTGCAGGCATTCCTTCCGTATCGCTTGATCGTTATCTTAGCCGTTTGGTTCAAAGTAAAAAATATACCATCGTTTTGGTGCGCCAAAAAGGTGAACCACCGCATGTCAAACGCTATATCTCCAATATCATCAGCCCGGGAACCAATTTTGATTATCTGATGGAGTCCAGTGAAAACTATCTGGTATCCTTACTCATCGACTGCAATCACGCTATCTATTCTGTCGGATACAGCGCCATTGATGTAACAACGGGGAAAACGATTATCAATGAAGTGCATGGGACGCGAGAAGATAAAACTTATGCGTTAGATGAGATTTTCAATCTCTTACAAACCTATAAAACCAGCGAAATCGTCCTTACGTTCAATAGTGAAAATATTGATAAAGAGTGGGTACAAAACTACCTTGAAATCACGCCGAGTGTGGCACATAGCCTCAATAAAGAGCGTCTTAAAGTGGCGTATCAAAATGAACTTTTTGCTCGTATCTATGCCATTCGCTCTTTACTCTCCCCCATTGAATACTTAGACATAGAGCGTTACCCTTATGCGAGTGAGTCATTAGCAATTTTATGCGATTTTATCATCGAACACGATGCCAATATTATTGAAAAAATGAGCCGACCTATTGTGCTGGGCAATAGTCGATACCTCTACATCGGCAATAACGCCTTAGAACAACTTGACATTATCTCTAAAAATCCTACGGAGATGACGCTATTAACGCTCATTGACCAAACCTCAACCGCCATTGGGAAACGACTCTTAAAAGAACGCTTACTCAATCCTATTTGCGATATTAAAACCCTCAATGAACGCTTTGATTTGAGTAGCCAACTGCTTAAAGATTATAAAAAATTCGATATTGCCCTCAAACAAGTCTATGATTTGGAGCGTATCTTAAGACGCATCGCACTGAAAAAACTGCACCCACTAGAACTGGATTATCTTAGCACCTCACTTGAAGCGATTTTAGGCATTCTCAAAGAGGCGCAGTTTAAGAAAATCCCCACGCCCAAAGATTTGTACGATGAGAGTGAAGCATTAAGCCTGATGCTTAAAAACACGTTTCTTCTTGATGTCTGTGCAAAATTTCGTAAAGACCAGATTCATGAAAATCTTTTTGTCAAAGGCATCTTTCCTCAAATTGATAAAATCGAACAAAGCAAGCAAGAACGCTATAGTGCTTTAGAAAAAATTGCACAAGAGATTGAGAGCTTTTTTGAAGAGAACAACCGCTCAACCATCAGTATTGAGTGGCTAGAGAGCGAAGGGCATTACATCGCCATCAGTAAGAACCGTTTCGCACTGATTGAAGAGAAGCTTATGCAAAGTTTTATCACGATTGGCGATAAACACTACTTTTTCAAAGATTTTACATTTAGACACCTTAAAAATAGCGTCAAAATTTCCGCATCGCTCATCGAAGAGATTTCCCAAGAAATCACACTCAGCAACCTTCAGATGATAGCGCTTGTCAAACAACGCTACGATGAAATTTTAGAAAAAATCGAAACCCATTATGCGCTTGTTTTAGAGCATCTTATCGCTTTTATTGGTACACTGGATGTGGCACTGAGCAATGCAAAATGTGCCGTACTTTATAATTATGTTCGACCTGAACTTTTACCAATGCAAGAGGAAGAGCGTTTTGTCGAAGCCATTGGACTTCGTCATCCTCTCATCGAATCGCGCGAAGAAAATGGCATCTACATTCCCAACGACCTCTTCTTAGGCAACATAACACCACGGATTACGCATGACCATGTGACCATTGAAGCCGCACGCGATAAAGAAGTCCAAGGCATTCTTCTTTACGGCATTAACTCCAGTGGTAAATCATCCCTGATGAAGAGCCTTGGCATGGCAGTCATCATGGCGCAATCGGGCTTTTTTGTTCCATGTGCGGCAATGCGTTTTCATGTCTTCGATAAAATCTTTACACGCATTATCAGCCATGACAACCTCTATAAAGGACTTTCAACCTTCACCGTTGAGATGTTAGAACTCAAAAATATTTTTAACCGTGCAACCCAACACTCTTTAGTGCTTGGCGATGAGATAAGCCATGGAACCGAGACAGAATCTGCGCTCGCCATTGTTGCGAGTAGTGTCTCTAAGATGCACCAACTTGGCTCACTTTTTGTGTTTGCAACCCACTTACACCAATTGGGCAATCTTACATTTATGACAGAACTCAAAACAATTATCTATCTGCATTTAGGTGTGAGTTACGATGAGGAGAGTGACAGACTTGTCTATAACCGTAAACTAGAGATGGGCAGTGGAAGCTCTTTGTATGGACTTGAATTTGCTAAATCTCTTCATATGGATAAAGAGTTCATCAAAATGGCATACGACATCAGACGCTCTTTAGCAGGAGAGTTAGGGGAAGTAGAACTGTTAAAACAGAAAAAACGCAGTAAATACAACAAAAATCTTTATCTCTCCAAGTGCGCACTGTGTGATGAATATGTCGAAGAAGTGCATCACATTAAAGCGCAAGAGAGTGCCGATGTCAATGGCAATATCGAGCATTTTCATCAAAATCACCGCTACAATCTTATACCCCTGTGCGCCAAACATCATAAGATGGTGCATGAAGGTAAAATTACCATTAGCGGCTTTGTAATGAGCAGTGAAGGCTTAAAATTACACTACGAAGAGAAGTAAAAAAGAAGTAAAGAGCCACGGTGGACTCTTTACATGTAAAAGGCTACGCCGTCTTGAACTGTGCGAGCGTTACGCTTAAATTTTCAGACAGTTTGGAAAGATGTTTTGCCGCAGAAGCAATCTCTTCAACGCTTCTGGCGTTGGAGCTGGAAAAGCCATTGATGGACTCGATTTTTTGAATCACTGTTTCTTGCAAATATGCTTGATTCTCTTCTGCATCCCGCGCCACATCTTCGATAGAAGCAACCGTTTGATTGAGTAATCCTACGGCGTTGTTGGTATGCGTTGCTACGGTTTGAGAGAGTTCGCTGACATCAGAAATGCGTTTTGCATTCTCATTCATCTGCGCACTGATGTTGGTAATAGACTCAACAATCACATTAATCGTTGCATTGGTTTCTACCAAGCTTTTTTGTGTTCGCTCCGCTAGTTTGCGTACTTCATCAGCCACAACCGCAAAACCTCTGCCATGTTCGCCTGCTCGTGCCGCTTCGATGGCAGCATTGAGGGCTAAAAGATTGGTCTGATCGGCAATGTCACCAATCACATTTAAAACGCCTCGAACATCCCCAGCTTCATTGGCAAGATGCGTCAGCTGTTCGTTAATTTGTACTTCAATCTGCGCTGTTTCACTCAAATGCGTTACCGTCTCTTTTAATGAAGCATATGCCAAGCCAAGACCTTGTTGCGCCTCAAACGTAATTCCTTTAACACGTTGCGTTTTTTGAACCGAAGATTGAATATGATCCACCACATTTTTTGTCTCATGTGTTGTTTGAAGAACGACACTAGACTCCTCTTCTGCTCGCAAACCTATCTGATAACTTGTTTGGGAGAGCTCTTCTGAGACAGAAGCATTTTCAAGCGCATTGTCTTTTGCATGAGAGATAGCATCGCATAATTCGGATAAAAGCATATTAACGGATTCTATCGTCTCATTGATTTCATCTTGGCTGTCTGTTTCAATTCGCTGGTGCAATGTTTTTGTTTGACGCATCCATAAACACCCCTCTTTTGCTTTTTTTACGGAATTGCCTATCGAACGCATGACAATAAGAGCAATCGCTAAAACGATCATAAAAATAACCGTGTAGGCTATTGTTGATAAAGTTTCATCCAACGCTATTTTTTCTAAATTATCATTTTTAAAAGATGCTTCAAGTGCTTTGGCGTGTTCAAAAATCACCTGATACGTTGAATTGCTTTTTTCCATGAGTCCAATCAATTGTTCATAGACATCAGGATTTTTTGTTGCAAATGAATCTTGTAAAATGGCTTTTTTAAAGCGTGTTATAATCTCAATACGGGGTTGATTTAACGCATCCCACTGTTGAATATGTTGTTCCAACTCTGTAAATTTTTGACGATTTTCAGGTTTGGTTATCATGGGTTTGAGCTGTTCAATATCATTGATAAGCGCTTTATAGGCACTTTGAAATTTACTTAAAGAGGCTGCATCCCCCAATAAATGATACCCTCTAATTTCCATACCGCATATGGCAAGGTTGGATTCAATTTGACCGGAAAGCCAAATCTTCGTTGCTGCTTCTTTTGCATCTTCACTGGATCGATGTGCCTGAAATCCTGCAAACAAAAAACCCATTCCTACAATAATTAAAAGTAACCAAAGTTTACTTTTAATAGTTTTTAACATCATTTTTTTCCTTACAAACAAAATTTGGACGTAATTATACTCCTTGGGGTTTAAACAAAATGTAACAACAGTGTGAGGATGATAAGCAATTAAGAGGAAAACAGAAGATAAAGAGCGTTATTCAACGCTCTTTACATGTAAAATATTATGCCGTTTGAAATTGGGCTAAGGTATGACTTAAACTCTCCGATAATTTCGCTAAATGTTCCGCCGCAGAGGCAATCTCTTCGACACTTCTCGCATTCGAGCTGGAGAGATGATTGATCGTTTCAATACGATGAATGATCGCTTCATTGATGCGTTTGACATTATGCGATGCTTTTAAAACAACCTCATCTGTGGCACTCACTGAGTTGTCCAACAGACTTACGGCATCACGGGTTTGCACGCTGACTTTTGTCGAAAATTCACTTAAATCGTGAATGCGTGTGGCATTATGGCTCATCTCGCCACAAATATCTTGAATGGCTTGAACAATCACGTTGATAGTGGCATTCGTCTCAATCAAACTCTTTTGTGTCCTCTCCGCCAATTTTCGAACCTCATCTGCAACGACGGCAAATCCACGGCCATGTTCTCCTGCACGCGCTGCTTCAATCGCGGCATTTAACGCTAAGAGATTGGTTTGTTCAGCAATATCGCTGATAACATCTAACACGTTTTTCACTTGGTCGGCATCGTTGGATAATTGAATCAGCCTATCATTCATGTGCGATTCTGTATGCGTCGTCTCTTCTAACTGCTCTATCGTTTCATGCAGTAAATCTTGTGCCAATAAAAGGCTCTTTTGCGCATGATGAATGGTCTCTTTTACTTTAGACACATCTTCACTCGTATGCTCAATTTCTTGCGCTACTTTAGCAGCTTCACTGGTTGTTTCTTTGACCACATCGGATTCTTCTTCTGCACGCTTTCCAATTTGCAAACTCGTACTTGAAAGCTCTTCCGCAACGGACGCATTTTCTGCGGCATTATCTTTTGCTTGTGCAATAGCGTGGGCTATCTCTTGCAACAGGGCATTGACCGTTTTCATCGTTTCACTTACTTCATCGTGATTGCTGATATTCAAAGACATATTTAATGCTTTGGTCTGACGCATCTGTTCGCACTTGCTTTGCGCTTCACTGACCGATTGATTGATGGAGCGTGCAACGAAAAAGACTAAGATCAATGTTCCAAGAGAGACCACCCCAAGAACGACCTGAGAGATGATACGCGTACGATCCAACCGCGCAAAATTTGTCTTCCTGACATTCGATGAAAGAAGATGAATATTTTCGACAATAGACTCAAAAGCGTTCGCATTTTTCTTTGTCTTATCACTCCCCACCTGATAGTCTTCATAAGAGCCACCATCGACAGTTTTCTTAGGTTCATTCGCTTCATACCAAATTGCCAGTGATTTTTGAATCTCTCTGATAGTATCTTGGTTAATTTTAGAACGAAATAAAGAGAGCAAAATATCTATCTCAGGTAATAGCGCTTTGTAATGATTATGGTAAGCTTCTACCGCATCTTCTCGGTAATAGTTCTGGTAGTTACGCTGTTCAATACGCATTTGCAAAAAACGAGATTCTAATGACTGAATCGCCGCAAATCGATCCGCAACGCCTTTTGCATTGTTACTCACTTCAACGATAAAATAACCCAAGGTAGCAAATCCAATAATAAGCAGAATTAAAAGTAGCGTTAGCTTTCCTTTAATGGTTTTAAACATCATAACTCCTTTGCGCAATATAAACGTATTAAGAGAACTCTAAACCAATAATAAATCCTTTGCTAGAGTGTCCGAAGCGTCTTTTGAATACAGTTTTTCTACTAAAGCCAATGCAAAAATCATCGCCGTACTCGGTCCTTGTGAGGTGATAATATTGCCATCTTGCACAACTTTATGTGTAGGGTCATAGCCTTTTGTTCCTATTTTCTGTTCAAAAGAGGGGTAACATGTGTACTTTTCTTTGAGTACACCCGCGGTATACAAGGCATAGGGTGCTGCACAAATAGCGGCAATGGGTTTGCCTGCTTTATCCAAAGCTTTTAAAATCGTTTGCACTGTTGTATCTGCCGCCAAATTTGTAGCGCCAGGAAGTCCACCCGGAAGGGCTATCATATCAAATACAGACGCATCGACATCGTGAATCAGGGTATCGGCAACGACAACAATGCCATGCGCACCTTTTACATGTAAATCTTCCAACGCCGCCATCACAACCGTCGCTCCTGCTCGGCGTAATACATCAACAATACTGAGGGCTTCTATCTCTTCAAATCCTGTAGCTAAAGGAACAAGTACTTTTTTTGACATCATTTCTCCTAAACTTTAAAATAATGCAATTGATCATTGAGCTTTTGGGTAACCGAGTGCAAATGCTCTGCGGCTGCGGCAATCTCTTCAATATCTCTCGCATTGGTCGTGGTTATTTCATTGATATGCTCAATCTCATCCATGGCCTTTTTAATACCATCGCCTGATTTTTCAGTGGTATCGGTTGCTGTTTCTACCACTTTTAAAGAGGTATTCATTAATGAGACTGACGTATCAATTTTTGAGGAAACCTCTTCAGATTGCTTTACCAATTCATGAAACAGTTTTGCATTTTCATCCATTTGGGCTCCTGAGTCCAAAATAGATTGGACGATAATGCTCACCGTCGCATTAATTTCGACCAAGCTTCGTTGTGTTCGCTCGGCGAGTTGTCGCACTTCATCCGCAACGACGGCAAATCCACGGCCATGCTCTCCGGCACGTGCCGCTTCAATCGCGGCATTAAGCGCTAAAAGGTTGGTTTGATCGGCAATATCATTGATAACCGTTAAAACATCTTTTACTTTATCGGCGTCATGCGATAGCGCTTCCATTTTGTGCTGTAAATCACTTTCAACACGTGCCGTTTGCTCGATTTTTGCAATTAAAAGTTCAAAAATTTTGTTCGCTTCTTGTAACGATTGATTGGTCTCTTCAATCTCTTTTTTAGCCTGTTTTGAACTTAAAACCGATTCATCAATTTGAGCTTTTGCTTTTAAGCCTGTTTGCGTTGTTTTGACGACAATGGCACTCTCTTTTTCAGCACGCTCTCCGATATTATTCGATGTGGTAGAAAGCTCATGAGCGACTGCGGCATTTTCATCGCTCGCGTGAATGGCACCTTGAACAATTTTTCGCAATCTCTCCATAAAATCATTCAGCGAAGTTGCAATTTCTTTCAGTTCGTCATTGTAAGGGGTATGATAACGCATCGTCAAATCGCGTTCGTTGGAGACGATGGCATTGGTTAAACTGCGAAGTGGCATCAAAACACTGCGTATAATAATGACGATGAGGCTAAAAAGAATGGTAACAACACTGCCTCCAACGATCCAATAAATCAAGACAGTTTTTTGTATATGCGCATGAATGGTATCGTCTAAAGTGTGACTCATTTGAGCCACTAATTCTTCTGTTTGATGTACCGTATCGCGTAATTTGCCATTCAGACCACTTTTTTCATTCAAGCCTAAAACTTCATACGCCGAAACATAAGCAACAAAACTTTCTCGGTATTTTTGCATCAAGGGCAGTGTTGAAGCGAGCTCTTCATGCATTTTAATGTATTGAATGGCCTTTTCATAGTTAGCGGTGTGTTCATTGGCATATTTTAAAGAGAGTCTTAACATAAAGTCTTTTTCGTTGCGACGCAACATCAGCATCAATGACTGCATCTGATAATCTTTGAGCTCTTTAAAAGCACTCTCAGCTTGATGAATCGCTTGACGCATCACACCTTCTAAGCCTTCTTCAGGCGTAAGCCCTATTTTCTTTTTTTGCGCGACAACAGCATCAAATTCATTGCCATAATTTTTAAGAATTGCCTCTAATTGCGTAAGGTTTTTGGTATCAATTCCCAGCTTTTGTGCTGTTGTTTGTATGGATTGCACATTGGATAAAAGCTTTGCTGCATTCTCATGAAACAGTGTTTCATAATTAAGAGTATGCCGCGCAAGAAAATCCTTTTCATGTTTGCGTAGTATTAAAATCTCTTCTTTGATAGAGGCTACTTGCATCTTTAGTGACAATAATGCTTTTTCTTTATCATTAAAAATTTTTGCGGTTGTATGAATCGCTAATAAACCAAGAAGCACAACACACGCCAATAAAATATTGCGCGCTTTAATAGAAAGGTGGGTTAGCATAGGGGAACCTCCTTAAACTTCTAATACAGGACAATTATAGCAGTAAAAAGAGGAAAAATAGGGTAAGAAATTACCCTATTTTGAAGATATATTACGTTATTTTACTTTTTCTAAATATTCGCCACGTACGGTATCGACTTTAATGACATCGCCCTCAACAACATGGAAAGGTACTTGTACAACTGCACCACTTTCAAGAGTAGCTGGTTTTTTACCGCCTTGTGTATCACCCTTAAAGTTAGGAGGTGTTTCAACAATTTTAAGTTCAACAAATTGAGGAGCCTCAACGCTGATAGGTTTGCCGTTATGATAAAGCATATCGACGTTCATACCGTCAATAATCCAATCTGCCGCATCACCTACTTGGTCGTGAGTTAAAGCGATTTGCTCATAGGTAACACTGTCCATAAATTGAAGAAATTCGCCATCATCATACAAAAATTGCATAATTTTGTCTTCCAAATGAGGCGTTTCGCATTTATCCCCAGCGTGAAATGTTTTTTCAATTACTTTACCATCAATAAATGATTTGATTTTGCAGCGTACAAATGCAGCACCCTTACCAGGTTTAACATGTTGATACTCTACGATTTTATAAGGGATTCCATTCAATTCAATTTTCAACCCTTTTTTTAAGTCGCCCATTCCAATAGAGGCCATAATTTCTCCTAAATTTAATTTTTATCATTATAGCGAAAATTTTAACGACTACAAAATGACTTATTTTTATACATAATATTGTATATTTTTACTTTAAAATTGTATTTTATATTCTATATTATGATTATAAAATTCCATATATTGTTTTTTATATTATTTATTTAGTATGTTTTATTCATTTTAATTTATATTTAATACGTTTTTACATACAATATCACGATGAAAACAAACGATATCATTAATCTTTTGCATAATGCTATTGAAGCTGAACATCTTGGGAAAAAAATTTCTCAAAAAAAGATGGCAGAGACCTGTGGCATTTCCATGCGCACCTATCAAGAGTGGAGGCTTGGTAGCAGTGCTCCCATGGCAATTCCAGTGGTGTTTAATATGCTTGGTATGTTAAAAGATGAAGACATTGTGAGATTAGTGCGTAAAATCAACGACGGGCAGGGAGATAAGGCATGACAAATCTGACAGTAGGTGAAAAGTTGGCTCTTGAGGAAGTGTTTGAATGTTTACAGCATAAACATTATCGCAAGATTGGATTTATAAATAAACGTCTTTTTTTCTATCGCTGTATGCGTCTCATGATTTCTACGCGTCGAAGAATTTTACATGTAAAACGATAAAAAGATTTACCGTTTACATGTAAACTAACTACAAATTAAAGTGCTTTGGTATTGTCCATCAATACAGGTACGACAATCAAAGAAACAATCACCGCAGCAATGGTTCCAAAAATTAACGCAACACCCAATCCCCCAAAAATAGGGTCAGATGCCAATAATGTACTGGCCAAAATAATCGCTGCTGCTGTTAGGAAAATCGGTTTTGCCCGCGTTGCGCTGGCTTGGGCTATCGCATCATGCTTACTCTCCCCTTGAGCAATACGTGTTTTGGCAAAATCAATCAGGAGCAAGGAGTTACGAGAACTAATGCCCATCAACGAAATAAATCCGATAAGAGATGTTGCCGTGAGGAAAAAGGTTCCGTGTGAGAAAAGGTCCATAATCCAATGCCCCACAATCACCCCAATAATAGAAAGAAAGCTTCCAAGCAAAACAATGCCTGCGATAGCAAAACTTTTATAATACACGACCATCAATAAAAAGATAAGCACTAATGCCGCAATAAAAGCCGCTCCTAAATCCCTAAAAGTATCCATCGTCACTTTCATCTCGCCATCCCACACCACGTTAAACACTTCGCCAGTGTGTTTATCACGCAATTGAAGGTCAAAGAGATGGGTATTGCTGATGTCATAACGATCTTTGAGTTTTTCTTTAATCGCACTTCTCGCATCCAGTAAAGGATAGACTTGTGAAACCAGGTCAGCCTCAGCAACGATGCTCACCATTTTTTGCAGATTTTTAGACATGATGGTCGGGGTTGAAGCAACTTCTTCCACGCGAACGACCTCACTGAGCGGTACCATCATTCCTTGAGCATTCAAAAGTGTTACGGAAGAGAGTTTCGCTAAAAGCTCATTTTTTGAAAAATGCCCTAATTTTTTTGAATCCTCACTAAAGACCACAAAAAGAGGAATTTGCGTTGGAGAGGTTGCACTATTTTTATACGTAACAGCCATACCTTCAAATCCCAAATAGAGCATTTTATGAATCTGTTCAATCCCAAGCCCTGCCCGAAGTGCTTTTTCATGATCAATCGTTAAAGAGAGTTTTGGATAGATATCATCATTCATAATATCCACATCGGTCAAATCTTTAGTAGAAGCTAAAATACCTTTAATCTCCTCGGAGAGTCGCATCAAATGTGCCGTATTTTCACCGTATAGTTCAATCACAATTGCCGCCATCGTAGGAGGACCCGCTGGTTGTTCAACCATTTTAATGGATGTTTTATCCACCAAAGGCTCACAACTTTTTTGAATCACAGGACGCAAGCGGTGAACCATGGAATAAGAACGTTCGTCTCGCTCATGAATCCCTGTTAAATTCACAACGATTTCGCTGATATTTTCACCATTTTTCAGACCTGAACCTTTAACAAGCCCTGCATAATCAAGAGGAGAGCCCATGCCGTTAAACACTTCAATATCTTTAATCTCTTTTTCTTTTTGCAAAATTGAAACAACACAGTTATCCACCGTTTGTGTCTGCACGTAAGAACTCCCGCTTGGCAAATCAATATACACAGAAAAGGTATTGGTACTTTTGCCCGGAAGCATCTTTGCCAAAACAATTTTTGTAGGGAACATCATGACGGCGAGAATAAAGGCAAAAAGGGTCAGTAATAGCACCAAACGTTTTTTACGTTTATCAAGCAAAATGGCATGAATAAACTGCTCAAAGCGTTGCATCATGTTTTTCTCCTTGATCGTGTTTTGGTTTCTTTAAAAATTTACTTGCTAAAAACGGCGTAAAAATATACGCTATCAACAGTGATGCAGTCATGGCAACAGGAACATTCAGAGGAATAGGCTTCATAAATTCGCCCATCATCTGCCCCACAAATGCCATAGGAACCATCGTTAAGATAATAGCGATGGTCGCTAGATTGGTAGGTGCACCAATCTCATCGGTTGCCTCAATTAACAGTTCGTCCATCGGTTTATCTTTTGATAATTTATCATGTAAATGGCGATGAATATTTTCAATAACAACAATAACGTCATCAACTAAAAGCCCTAGACTCAACAGAAAAGCAAACAACGTAATACGATTAATCGTTTGTCCGCTGATGTAGGCAATGAAAATGGTTATGGATAGAATCGCAGGAACGGTTAATGTCACAATCAACCCTTCTCTCCAACCCAAAATGAAAATCAGTAATAAGGCGATAATCACGATAGAGATAAAAAGGTGAAACACGAGTTCATTCACCGCTTCGTTTGCCCTCTCGCCATAATTTCGTGTCACGATATATCCGATGCCTTCTTTATCCAATTCTGATTGATACGCTTCAAGGCGTTTGAGAACATCTTCTGCAATGACAACGGCATTTGAGCCTTTAATTTTAGAGACACTGAGTGTAACTTGTTCTTGCAAAGGCGTAAAGCTACCGTCAGGATTTTTATGGCTGATTTGCGCACTTTTAACATTTTGCATGTCATAGCCCAAATAGACATGTGCCACATCTTTGAGATAAATAGCCGAACCACCGTAATGCGCAATGATGAGATTTTGAATATCTTCAACATTTTCAAGAACATTTTTGATACCAAACACAACGAGTTTTCCATCTTTGGCACGATTATTGACTTCAGGTAAACGCGTGGTAAGCGACGTTAATGCACCCACAATTTGCTCTAAACTGAGATGATAACCTGCAAGCTTAGAGATATCGACATCAATATTAAATTGCTCTTTATGCCCACCCTTTATCTCTGTTTTAGCCAGATTTGGTACATTTCCCAAGGAGTTACGAATAGCTTCCACTTTTTTATACAAAGCAACCGAATCACTTTTGGATGCATCTTTAGCATAAAAGGCAACCGATAAAACAGGAATATCGATGTCGATATCAAAAGGACGTACCAGTGGAGTAGAAGCACCTTGCGGCATTTGGTCCATGTTTTGCATGACTTTGTCATACAATTTAAGATTGGATGCTTCTCTGTTTTCGCCAATGTAATACATAACATTCACGATACCCACGTTATCGCTTGCAACACCATAAATATGCTCAACGCCTTTTATCTCGCGAATACGACGCTCTAGCGGTCTTACAATCACTTGTTCCACTTCAGCAGCACTCGCTCCAGGTAATGAAACCATGACAACGCCACCGCTGATAGAAATTTGGGGGTCTTCTTCTCTAGGCATCATGGAAAGTGCAATCACACCCAAAAGAATGAGCGTCACACCTAATATCATCGTCAAGGGGTTGCGTAAAAAACGACGGGCTAAAAAGCCCGCAAGGTATTTTTCTTTATAGGTACGCATTAGGGTTGCCCTATTTTAAGCGTTGCATACATGCCAGGATATGCTTGAGCATTTTTACATGTAAACGTTGTTTTGAGTTTAAAAGAGTGGGTCATTGGATTGGAACTAGGCACAATCGCTTCAATTTTTCCTTCACTTTGACATCCAATTGATGGGATTTCCACAGCAACACTATCGCCTATTTTAATCGTTTTGAGATAGCTCTCAGCAATTTCAGCCGTAATTTTTAAATGCGTAATATCAGACAATACCAATGCAGGAACACCGGCTAATGCCATTTCGCCCGCTTCAATATGTTTTGCAGTCACAACGCTATCATTAGGCGCTTGAATTTTTAAGTAATGGTACTGATTTTGAACTTCTTGTCGTTTTTGTTTGGCTTGAGCAATCTGTTTTTGTGCAATATCCATCATCGCTTTAAGGTTTTTGGTTGAAAGTTCCAAATTTTCTACATCATATTTTGAAACCATATCTTTTGCCAAAAGTCTTTCATAACGTTCTTGATTCAGTTTGGCGTTTAAATATTGGTTTTGATACATCTCATAGGAAAGCTCTGCTTGAGCTATGGCTAAATCTGTTTGCGCTAAAGCCGTATCAATCTCTTTTGAATCTATGCTGTAAAGCAAATCACCTTTTTTAACAATATCGCCCTCTTTGACACGCACTTCTTTAACATACCCCATATAACGGCTTGTAATGCTTTTTTCATTGTCCGAAATGACACTACCGCTTAAGGTTAATTCCGCTGCGTTTAGCATTAAACTACTCGCGCATAAGGCAATGGCTATTTTTACATGTAATGTCTTCACTTGGTTTCCTTCGCTGCTATTTTTTCTAATTCAAAAATAATGTCATTACGTGCATTTTGTACTTCTTTGAGTTTTAAAACAATACGTAATTCTTCAGACTGTTTCATCATAACATCATTAATTGAAACAAGTTTTTGCTCATACCTTCCCGCATAATTTTCGTAAATCAAATGAGCCACTTCCACCTCTTTTTTGAGACTTGCGATTTCATATTCGTGGCTTTGCATCTGTGTTTGCAACTGTTTTACATGTAAAGCCATACTCTTTTGCGCTAGTTGCAACTCTTGCGCTGCTTTTAGATTTTCAACGCGCGCTTTTTCATAACCTGCTTTGTCGCTTCCACCGTTGAAAAAATTCCACTTAATTTGAACACCCGCAGTATAAGCATCGTGTTTAGCAAAGTCATTCATGAGTTTGTCATCACTACTGCCATACTGAGCAAAAGCGCCTACTTGAGGAAGAAATGCGCTCTCTTGCAACGCTATCTTCATTTTTGAAATCTCTACGCCTTGCTCTGCTTTTTTGATATCGAGGTTGTTGGTTAAAATAGCATCGCTATTCATATTCATATCAGGTGCTGCTTCATACGTTCCCTTAATCTCTGTGACAGGTTCATTAATGAGAAATGAGAGGTAATGATAGACCAGTGTCTGATTGGCTTTGGTTTGTGAAATCTGTCGTTCAACATCGGAAAGCCTTGCTTGCACTTCCAGCAAATCTACTCTTTTGGCATACCCTTCTTCCATCATCGCTTGCGTTGTTTTTTCCAATCGTGCAATATTTGAGGCAATAATATTCAAATTATACAAATAGGTTTTCAATAAAGAGAGTGTGTAGAAATTCTTTTTAACCTCTGAGACTTTTTGCAACGTGAGCTCTTCACGACTTAGAGTACTTAGGTAGTGTAAAGCCTGTGTTATTTTGCCATACTGCTCCAATTTGCCACCCGTATAAATTGGAAGGTTATAAGAAAGTGTGGTTTGAAACAGATTGCGGTCTTTTGGATAATTAAGATCACTAGGTTGTGTATAAAAATCTGGACTTGACATATTCAACTGTTTAAATCCAAAATCAGCAAAGGTTGCTTCGCGTGATTGCAATTTAAAGCCAAATACGCTTAAAGCATCGTTACTGCGTAGAGCCAATTGCGTCAAATCTAAACTACCGTACGATTGTCCTACTGCTATTTGATGTTCTAGGTCTTTAATCTCTTCATCAAATTTAGCAATAGTGATCTCTTGATTATTTTCTTTGACTTTTTGTATAGCACGCTCTAAGGTTAATGGCTCTGCACCAAAGCACACACCGAAGAGGATTAAACTCACCAAAACAATTTTCATGCACTATCCCTCTGTCAATTTTAATTCTGTTATAGTATAACAATATTATCAAAACTATAATATTTATTTATTTATTGAAAAGAATTAAGCGCATGGTTTTAGCTAAAGATAATAAAATTTTACTTTTATAAGCCTAAAAACCATTTTTTCAGGGGAAAATAGAAGAAAATAAAGTTAATTAAATTTTACAAAAGTTAATCCAGAGGGAGAAATTACTCCTCTGAATTAACCAAATCGCTTCTTATAAAACGGCGTATTCAACCCATACACATGTTTCAATTTTATTAAGTTCAGCGATCATTTTTTTATCAATATCCGTATCAACTAAGATAACAGCCATCGCAAATTGATGAGCCCCTCGTCCTAATCTAAAGTCAGCGATGTTAATACCCTCTTTTGCTAAGATAGATGCAATATTGGCAATAACACCAGGGACGTCATTATTTTTGAAAATAATCATTTTGCCTTTTGGTTTGAAGTCAAATTTAAACCCATTGATACCTACAATGCGTTGTTCATCTTCACCAAAGACGGTTCCACTAATACTCACAACATCTTTTTCTGTCGTCAATGTTAGGGTTACTTTATTTTTATAACCGCTAGTGCTACTGACCGCCTCAAATTTACTTTCAATGTTTTTTTCTTTTGCGACAAATTCAGCATTGACATAATTAATTTTGTTGTCATTTGCTTCTTTGAGAGAGCCTACAATGCCAAATGTCAATAAAGATTTGCCATAGGCTCCAATATCGCCTTCAAGTTCAAGTTTAATGGATTTAATAGCTGAACGATTCAATTGTGCCGCTAAAAATCCCATTTTCTGAACAAGCTCTAAATATGGCTCAACTGAAGCAGGTAGGTCTTCGGCTTTAATCGGAAGGTTGAGTGCATTCGGGTAACTAACACCACGCGCTGCACTAATAGCATTTTCGGCAGCTTGCATCGCAATTTTTTCTTGAGATTCTAATGTATTGGCACCAAGGTGAGGTGTCACACAAATATTTTCAAGGTCCAAAAGAGGATGACTGGTTGCGGGTTCTTTTGAAAATACATCTATGCCCGCGAAAGCAATTTTACCGCTTTTAAGATTATCAAAAAGAGCTTGTTCATTGTATAGACCACCACGCGCACAGTTAATTAAACGCACACTATCTTTCATTTTAGCGATTTCATCGTAAGAGATAATATTAATCGTTTCTTTATTTTTTGGCGTATGAATGGTAATGAAATCACATTTTAAAATATCATCAAAATTCTCAGTGTATGTCATACCAAGGTCTGTTACTTTTGATGCTGAGATATAAGGGTCATAAGCAATAACATCCATGCCAAACGCTTTAGCGCGGATAGCAACACGGCTACCAATATTACCAAAACCAATCACACCTAAACGTTTTTCGCATAACTCAATGCCATACCATTTTTCACGGTTCCATACACGTTCAATTTTTAAGTGGTTATTTGCATTAACAAAGCTTCTTGCCGTTCCTAAAAGATGTGCCATTGTAAGCTCTACGGCAGCAATGGTATTAGCCGTTGGAACATTCATTGCGATGATACCACGTCGGCTACAACCATCTTGATCGACGTTATCCACACCAACGCCTGCTCGCACAATTGCTTTTAAATTCGTAGCCGCATTCAAAAACTTCTCATCAACATCCGTAGAACTACGGGTAATGGCGACATCACAGTCTCCGATAATTTTAAGGAGTTCATCTTTAGGTATTTTAACAGCATCGACGACTTCAATATCTTTTTCAGCATGTAAAATCTGAAAACCTTTTTCATGAATTGCATCACATACAATGATTTTTTTCTTTTTCATAACCAAACCTCGACAATTTTTGATTTAATATCATATTTTTCAAGTTCCAAAACAACTCTCTCTAATTGTTTGTCACTTTTTTCTTCGATGTAAATAATTGGGATTTTGCCCTCTTTGATAACCATATAAGGTAGATGCAAAGCGGTCAGTGTTTGTACAATACAAAAAAGTGAATATCGATCCGCTCGATCAATCATCAAACGAAACGATTTTGCTTTTTTACCGTTACTATCTTTTGCGCCGTACTGATCAATTTGCATAAAGAGTTCATTGACTGGAAACACAAACTCTCTAGCATCCTTTTGTGCCATCTCTTTAATCCAAATGCGTTCTTGAGTATCTGGTTTGATTGTTGGTTTTCGAGGAGATTCGTACAAGGCGGTGTCATCTTTTATCTCAACTTTTTGGTCCAGAAGTTTATATAAAAAAAATCCTAAACCTATAAAGAGGAGTAAAAAAACACCACCCAGTACTTTTTTTTGCATAGTCTATTTCAATTGATCTTTTAAGATGTCTCCAAGCGTCATTTTTTCTTCTTTATTGATCTCTTTTAACGCTTCTCTTTCTTTAAGTTTTGAAAGACGTCTTACAGAAAGGCGAATGCGATTTTTCTTATCATCAATAAATGTAATTGCCGCTTCAATTTCATCACCTACTTTAAGATCAGCTTCGTTCACTTGTCCTAAATCTTCTTTGCGGATAAGCGCATCAACATTTTCTTCCAATTCAACAAAAATACCAAACTCTTTAATATCTCTGATTTTACCATGAACAATGTCACCGTTTTCATGAGATTTTGCATATTTTTGGATTGGGCTGTCTTCAAGCTCTTTTTTGCTGAGTGAAATTTTTTCATTTTCAACATCAATTTTAACGATTTTTACTTCGACTTCAGTACCTACGTTGAAAAGTTCTTTACATTTATTGTTACGATCCCAAGAAGCATCTTCATTGTGAAGTAACCCTTCGATTCCGCCAATTTTGACAAATGCACCAAAGTTTGTAATCGTTGTAATTTCACCTTTAACGATATCGCCAACTTTATATTTTTTCATAAATTCATCAAATGGTTTTGGAAGAACGTTTTTCAAAGATACACGTAATCGTCTCTCTTTTGCATCAATTTCAATGACTTCAACATCAACCACTTGTCCTTCTTCGATGTAATCACGTGGGTGTTTGATGTTTTTATCCCATGAAATCTCAGAAATGTGAAGGAAACCTTCGATGTCATTGCCAAGATCAACAAACGCGCCGTATGGTTCAATGTTGCTGATGGTTACTTGGATTGAATCACCTGTTTCTAACTCATCTTTGATTTCATCCCAAGGATCAGGCATCGCTGCTTTGACAGAGAGAGAAAGATGTCGTTTGTCTTTATCGTATTTGATTGCTTTAACAGGAATAACTTCGCCTTCTTGATACAATGTTCCAGGATTGACAGGTCCTTTGTAGCTGATTTCACTGTAATGCACTAAACCATCAATGCCGCCAACATCTACAAACATACCGTATGTTGTAATCTTTTTAATTGTTCCTTCAACCACTTCATCACGGTCAATAAGTTCTTGAACGATTTCTTTGCGTTTTTTGCGTTCATCGTCTAGGAATTTTTTACGAGAGATAATAATAGATTCTGTTTCATTATCGATTTTAATGACTTTTACTTTTAAACTTTTTCCAACAAGGCTGTTCATATCTTTCACAGCAGCTTGTGAGCGAGGAAGGAAAAATTCAATACCATCTTTGTTTTCAGCGATAAAACCACCTTTGTTTTTTCCAGTGATTTTGACATCAACAACCACGTCATCTTCTTCTTTAAAATCAGCGATAAATGATTTAATTCTATCTTTACGAAGGGCCTTTTTGTGCGAAACCACTGGTCTTTCGTTTCTGAATCCTGTAATCACTACAGGGATTACATCACCTACTTTGCATGTTATGTTACCACTCTCATCTGTCACTTCTGATGCATTAAGACGTCCTTCTGACTTCTTACCCACATCCACTAAAATAACATCTTCTTTGATTGCTACCACAACACCATTGATCAGTGCGTCTCTCTCAGAATCTTTGAAAGACTCTTCCAACATCGCCGCAAAATCCATCTCCTCATGTTCGTCTACGGCGTCAGTATGAACAGCTTTGTTCGCCTCATTTACCATTTGCTACCCTTTTTATTGATTTTTGACACATTTAGCTACATGTAAACATGTAAAAGTTGCCTATTATACTTTAATTTCGCTTATTTTGCCAACTATTTTTTCAATAATCCAATCTGGCGTAGATGCACCCGCTGTCACACCGCAAAGTTTTTTTCCACTAAACCATGAAGGATCAAGATCTTTTTCACTTTCCACTAAAAAACTATCTTCACAATACTCTTTACAAATGCTGTGCAGCTGTTTGGTATTGGAAGAATTTTTTCCGCCAATCACAATGACGACATCTGATTCTTTTGCCAATTCGCGTGCAGCATCTTGATTCTCAAACGTTGCATTGCAAATCGTATTAAAAACGCGTACTTCTTTATAGCGTGTCTCTAAATAGTTGGTGATATCTAAAAACTCATTGATTTTACGGGTTGTTTGAGAAACCACGGCAATTTTATTGCCTTTAAATTTAATTTTTTCTAATTCAGCAACACTTTGGACAACATAAGCGCCATGAATCGCATAACTCTCTACCCCTTTGACTTCCGGATGATCCGCATCGCCAAAAATGACAATTTCATACCCTTCCATGCTCATTTTCTCACAAATTTCTTGTGGCTTAGTGACATAAGGGCATGTTGCATTAATGACTTGAACATCGCTGGCAAGCAATGTTTCTAAATCTTTTTTTGGGATACCATGTGTTCTAATAATCGCGCGTTCGACACCGTTTGCTTCAGAGATGTCATGCAGTGTTTTCACGTTAAAGTTTTCTTTTAAACGATTAATCTCTTCATTATTGTGAATCAATGGCCCAATCGTCGATGCATTTTGCGTATTCTCAGCAATTTTGATTGCACGTTTTACGCCAAAACAAAAGCCATAACTTGTTGCTAATTTAATCTGCATACGTAATAGTTCCTATCGCTGAGAGCAATTCAACGAAATTGGGGAAAGAGGTATTAATACACTCAGTATCTTCAATTTTCATCGTCGTTTTAGTGCCAGCAATCGCAAAACTCATCGCAATTCTATGGTCACCAAAACTATTAATGGTGGCACTTTTAAGTGTCCCCCCATTGACTTCATAGCCATCCTCAAACTCGTTTACTTCAATGCCGCATAAGCGGAGATTTTTCACCACGCTCGCGATGCGGTCGCTCTCTTTAACGCGCAATTCACTGGCGTTTTTAACCAAACTCTTACCTTTTGCACAAGCAAAAGCAATCGAGAGAGCGGGAAGCTCATCGATAAGCCAGGAGATATTTTCAGAAACTTCAACCCCCTGTAATGCTTTGCCGATAATCACAATATCACCGACACTTTCATACAGGCTTTCTTTCTCAATAAACTGAACCAAAGCTCCCATACGCTCAAGTACTTTATAAGCTTCAATACGCGTAGGATTTAAAAGCATATTATGTAATGTGACTTTACTTCCTTCATTAATTGCGGCAGCAACAGCAAAGAAAAAGCCGCTGGATGGATCACTTGGCACTGTTATATGAAGAGGATTAAGCGGTTTTGTTTGAGGATGAATCGTTACATGTAATCCTTCAGAGACAACATTAGCACCCATTCCACGAAGCATTCGTTCGCTATGATCGCGACTGAGTTCTGGCTCACGAAAAGTTGAAATGCCCTCTGCCTGAAGTGCTGCTAAAATAAGGGCACTTTTCACTTGTGCAGAGGCTATTTTACTCTCATAATGAAACGCATTGAGCTTTTCTCCTCGAATACTAAGAGGCGCATAATTGCCATGATTCCTGCCATCAATCTTTGCGCCTATTTCGCGTAAAGGGTCTGCAACACGGCGCATTGGACGCGAACACAAATATTTATCTCCGTAAAGAACAAAAAACCCTTGGCAGCTTGAGAGAAAGCCCATTAAAAGACGTATAGCCGTACCTGAATTGCCACAATCAAGAATCAATGGAGGCTCAACAATATGCTCAGGCGGGGTGATGGTTAATGTACCATCGTCGGCTTTTTCAACATGTGCGCCTAATGACTGCACAATGTTCAGCGTGCAAAGCGTATCTTCTGCTGGCAGATAATTTTTCACAATAGAAGGTTGATTGCTTAGAAGGGAAAAAATCGCACAGCGATGAGAAATTGACTTATCGCTGGCGATTTTATCAGTTGTAAACTCGAAAGAGGCTTTTGGGTTTACATGTAAAGTTTTCATCGGATGCTAATTCCAAATCTTTCATGAAGTTTTGCAAGCAAATCTTCGATCATACTTGCTATTTCAGCCTCTTCAAATGTCTTATCCATGGATTGAAATTGTAAATTTAATGTCAAACTGACTTTGTCGCCCAAACTTTCATGAACATAACGGTCAATCACTGAAAACTTGACTAAGCTTTGAGGCGCAATGGACTTGATAAAAGCTTCCAAGGTTGAATACGACATAGAACCATCGACCAACAAACTTAAATCGCGTGAAGTCGAAGGAAGTTTTGAATACTCTTTTGCATACTTGTGACGATACGATAATGCATCAAAATTAAGTTCACAAATATACGTTCGTGCCAAATCTAACTCTTTTTCAACTTGAATATTAACACGAGCCATATACCCAGCCTCTACACCTTCAATCATCACACATGCTACTTCATAAGGGCTGCATAGGACATTTGGCGTTGTAAGGGGGACTAATGTAAAGTTTCCTAAAACACTTTGGACTTTACTGGCAAAAGCAAAAAAATCAATTTCACTTGGTTTTCCATGATTTGCAATCTCTGCGATACCATTTTCACCACTAAAAACAAAAGCGATTTTGCGGGCCTCGTTACGTTCCTGATCAAACACACTTCCTATTTCAAAAAGAGGAACACGTTTTTTACCAATTTTTAAATTATTCGATACCGCCGTTAAAATGTTCGGCACCAACGAACTACGCAATGTGTTAAGCTCACTGGTAATCGGATTGGCAACATCAAGTGCTTCATTTAAAAGAGGTAGCCCAAATTTTTGAACCTTGTTGCTATCATCGAAAACAAAGTGCAATGTTTCAAAAAAGCCAGCTGCAACGGCGCGGTGTCGATACATTTGACGCTTTTTAAAATCAACATACGGCTTATTAATACGAAGTTGCTCTGCCAAAACATATGGCTTTGATGTAATATTATCAATACCAACAATACGAACAATCTCTTCACAAATATCTTGCGTATTGAGAATATCGGGTCTAAATTGTGGAATTTTAACGTTAATAACATCTTGTTCAAAGGCAAAATTAACGCCAAATCCAAGCTTTTTAAGGATTTTTATAACAACGTTTTTAGCAATCTCTTCACCAATCATTTCGGTCAAATCATTTTGGTGAATATTAATAATTTTTTCTTCAAAATCTTGTGTAATTTGTTGCGCATCTGCATAAGGCATAATGGATGAACGCTTGGAGAGAATTTTCAGAAAATAACCCAACCCAAACGCCAAATTTGGCTCACTGCCTCGTGAAGAACGGTACAGATGTTTATCGGCTCCCAATTTTTTATTGGCACTTTTTTCTGCAATAATGCCAGGATGTGTATAATTGGCCTCGATGATAATACGCTCATCCATAGCGCTTGCTCTGCATTCTGGCATTTGTGCAATACCGGCAATTGCTATTTTCTGACCTTGTGCAAAAATGGCATCAAGCCCATTTTCATCTTTAGCTATCGTAATTTTTGCTTTTTCATCTTTGGCACCAAAACATGTCTGATTATAAGCACGAAGTAAAACGCCTGTCACATACGTTGAATATTCCAAAAGCTTCGCTAAAAAGCACGTTGTTTCAATTTCTGCAAACCCCAAACGGAGCTCTACTAAAAGCGGTACTTGAATCTCTTTATTATCAAAGACTTTATACATATAGGAGCCATCTAAAGCTTCACTGCCATGAACTTGAAGCACTCTTCCAACACCGGGTTGATTTTCTTCTTCCTCTTTATGTGGAATACTTTTGACTTCAAGATCAAAATAGACGCTTAAATCACGTGCAACGCCATAAACGCTTTGACAATCACCTCTATTTGGTGTGAGTCCTATTTCGATAATATCATCATTGATTAAAGGGTATTCGCTTAAAGGTTTACCAAGACTTAATGTGCCAATGCTTTCATCTAAAATCATAATGCCGTCATTGATTTTGGGCAGGCCTAGTTCTGTAGAAGAGCAGATCATACCGCACGATTCAACATCACGAAGTTTTGCTTTTTTAATTTTAAGACCGCCAGGAAGTTCAGCACCAATAAGCGCTACGGCTACCATCTGACCTGCAGCGACATTTTTAGCACCACAAACGATTTGTTGAACACTCTCTCCTACATTGACCTGACAAACATTGAGTTTATCCGCATTAGGATGCTTTTCACACGAAACAACCTGTCCAACAACCACATGTGCAGGAATACGAATTTGATGTATGCCATCTACTTCTAAGCCAATGGCATTCAGTGCTATCGAAATTTTATCAGTCTCAACGGCATTAATATCAATCCATTCATTTAACCATTGCTTTGTTACTATCATCTAAATTGCTCCAATAATCTCAAGTCGCCCTCAAATAATGAGCGCAAATCTGGTATTTGATGTAAAAGCATGGCAAAACGCTCAACACCGAGTCCAAATGCATAGCCACTCACGTCTTTATACCCAACGGCTTTAAAAACATTCGGATCAACTACGCCGCATCCCAATACTTCAAGCCATCCTGTATGTGAACAGACACGGCATCCTTTCCCTTTACAGAAAATACAACTAATATCTGCTTCTGCACTAGGCTCCGTAAATGGAAAGAAGCTAGGACGAAATCGTACTTTAACATCCCCAAACATATATTTTAAAAAATCTTCTAATATAAATTTTAAATTTGCGAAGGAAACTTTTCCTGCTTTATCAACCACTAAACCTTCAACTTGATGAAACATCGGTGTATGAGTAATATCAAAATCACGTCTAAACACTGCACCAGGGCAAATCATACGAATCGGTGCACTTTGTTTTAGCATCGTTCTGATTTGAACGGGAGAGGTGTGGGTTCTAAGCAACATCGAATCTTTAAAATAAAATGTATCTTGCATATCACGTGCAGGGTGATATTTAGGAAGATTCAGTGCTTCAAAATTGTGAAAATCATCTTCAACCAATGGACCTTCTTCGATAGAAAAATTCATGCTTACAAAATATTCAATAATTTTGTCCATTGTCTCCATAACAGGATGCAAAGCACCTGCTGGGCTCTCTTGATTGAACAGGGTTACATCAACGCTGCTTTTTTTCATCTCTGCTTCAATCATCACTGCTTCAAGGGCACTTTTTTTGTTATTTAAGAGCTCTAAAAATTGTTCTTTATTATTGTTTAGATTTTGAGCAAACTCTTTTTTTGCATCACCATCAAGCTTTTTTAGCGCTTCAAACTGTGCAGCAAAATATCCTTTCTTGCCAAAAAGAGAAACCCTCAATTTATCTAATTCAATAAGCGAATTGCAAGATGCAATCGCATTTTCCATCTCTTTCAAAGGTATACCTTTCATCAAAGTCTATTAGGACGTCTATTTTAGTGAAACTTTAATTATAAAAGGTTAAAATCCTCTAAAAACAAGGAGAAGGCGATGACAATCTTCAGCAAAATCGTAAGTGGTGAGATCCCTTGCAACAAAGTTTTAGAAAATGAGGATTTTTTAGCGTTTCACGACATTAACCCTAAAGCGCCCATTCATATCTTGATTATTCCCAAAGTTGAATACACCTGCTTTCAAGAAGTCGATCCTGCTATTATGGTAGGTTTAACGCAGTTTGTACAAAGTGTTGCGAAGCTTTTAGGGCTGGATGCTAGCGGTTATCGTTTGATTACAAATAATGGTGTCGATGGGGGTCAAGAAGTCTTTCATTTACACTTCCACCTTTTAGGCGGTGCCAAACTTTCATGGGATCATCTTGCGGATAGTGATACTCGCAAATTTCTATAAAATCATTTTAAGAGGGATGAGCATCCCTCTTCTTACGCTACTTTCTCTCGCTCATCCATGCTTCAAAAATTTTAATCTGCTGGCAGGTAGAAGCTGTTGATGTCCCACCTTGCGAAGTTCTTGCGTTCATCGAATGCGTCAAGTTGAGATATTCACCCACATCTTCACCAATTCTGTCATCTACTTTTTGAAGTTCTTTTGCACTAAGAACGCTTAAATCCATCCCTAAGCTCTCAGCATGTGCTACGGCACGACCCGTAATAAAATGTGCTTCTCGGAAAGGAACATTGCACTTTTGTACCAAATAATCTGCCAAATCCGTTGCACTTAAATGACCAACTTCACACGCTTGACGCATTTTATTGGTGTTAATTGTCATCGTGCGCACCGCTTCTTTAAGAATATTCAGTGACATAAAGACTGTCTCAACACTATCAAAAACACCCTCTTTATCCTCTTGCATATCTTTGTTATAGGCTAAAGGAAGGCCTTTAAGTACAGTAAGCAAGGAGATGAGATTCCCATTTACGCGTCCTGTTTTTCCACGTAAAAGTTCAGGAACGTCAGGGTTTTTCTTTTGAGGCATAATAGAGCTTCCTGTAGAATACTCATCGCTTAATGTCACAAATTTAAATTCATAGCTTGACCATAAGATTAACTCTTCTGCAAAACGTGAGACATGCATCATAATCGTTGAGATATTAAATAAAATTTCCAGCGCAAAATCACGATCACTCACGGTATCTAAACAATTAACACTCACGCTTTCAAACCCAAGGAGTTTTGCAACGTATTCCCGGTCAATATTATGTGGTGTTCCGGCAAGTGCCGCACAGCCTAGTGGTAACACATTATTGCGTTGATAGGAACTCTCAAGTCGTTCAATATCACGTTTAAACATCGAAACATATGCGAGAAGATGAAAGGCTAAATTGATGGGTTGCGCGTGTTGTAGATGCGTCATACCAGGCAAAAGTGTCGTCGTATGCTCTTTGGCAATGCTCATTAAAACCGTGATAACGTCTTCTAAAACATGGACAATGACTTTTGTCTGTTTTTGAACGTACAATCTAAAATCAACCGCCACTTGATCGTTTCGGCTACGTGCTGTATGTAACCGCTTTCCTGCCTCACCAATTAAGTCAATTAACCGTGTTTCTACGGACATATGAATATCTTCATGTGCAATATCGAAAACAAAATTGCCTTCATCTATTTCATGTTTAATTTGCAATAACCCCGTTGCAATTTGATCGGCTTCGTCTTGAGTGAGTATCCCTTGTTTTGCGAGCATCGTCGCATGAGCCATTGAGCCTTTGATATCTTCTTCATACAGTTTTCGATCAAAAGGCAATGAAGCATTAAATTCATCTAACAGTTGTGCACCACTCTTGGCAAATCTGCCAGACCATAGCTTTGACATAAAGTCTCTCCTTGAAAAAAAGCGTAAAGAGGCTCAACGCCTCTTTACATGTAAAGTTAAAATTAGAGTTTTGGACCAGCGTTTGAGAAATCAGAATCTGGTGTAATGTATTTTTTGAAGTTTTCGATGAACATCTCTGCCAATTCATCGCGCGTAGCATCATACAAGCTTTTATCAACCCATGTATTGACTGGATTTAAAATTTCTGTTGGAACACCTGCTAGGCATTTAGGGACTTCGATATTAAAGACAGGGATTTTTTCAAAATCGCAATCATTAATACTACCATCCAAAATAGCGTTAATACACGCGCGAGTTGCTTTAATACTCATACGTTTACCCACACCATAGCTTCCGCCACTCCAGCCAGTATTGACTAAATAAACATCCACATTGTGTTTTGCAATTTTTTCACCCAAAAGCTTAGCATACACAGTTGGATGAAGGGGTAAGAATGCCTCACCAAAACATGCACTAAAGGTTGCAACAGGTTCGGTAATCCCACGTTCTGTTCCCGCAACTTTTGCCGTATAACCACTCAAGAAATAATACATTGCTTGTTCTTTTGTGAGTTTTGAAACAGGAGGTAAAACACCAAAAGCATCCGCGCTTAGGAAAATAATCTTTTTTGGATGTCCAGCTTGAAGTGAAGTTTCATGGTTGTCAATATGGTAAATAGGGTAAGAGACACGCGTGTTCTCTGTTTTAGAAGCGTCAGCATAATCAACAACACCTTTTTCGTCAATGACAACGTTTTCTAAAAGAGCGTCTTTTTTAATAGCCCCAAAAATTTCTGGTTCGCTACTTGGATCAAGATTGATACATTTGGCATAACATCCACCTTCAAAATTGAAGATACCTTCATCGTCCCAACCGTGTTCATCATCGCCAATTAATTTTCGTTTTGGATCGGTTGAAAGTGTTGTTTTTCCTGTACCGGAAAGACCAAAGAATAGAGCTGTATCTCCTTTTGCACCCACGTTAGCAGAACAATGCATGGAGAGTTTACCCTCTAATGGTAACCAGTAATTCATCATAGAGAAAATACCTTTTTTAATCTCGCCACCGTACCATGTACCACCAATAATAGCGATATTCTCTTCGACATTAAACACAACAAAAACATCGGAATGAAGCTCATGCTTTTTATAATCGTCATTGACAATTTTACACGCATTGTAGAGGACAAAATCAGGTTTAAAAGAGGCAAGTTCTTCGTCGCTTGGGCGAATAAACATGTTTTTTACGAAATGGGCTTGCCATGCAATCTCCGTTACAACACGAATACTTTTACGGCTTTCTAAACTTCCACCACTGTACGCATCTTGAATATAAATATCTTTACCAGAGAGTTGCTTTTTGACTTTGTCGAAAAGTTCGTTAAATACTTCTTTACTGACCTTATGGTTCATTTTGCCCCAAGAAATGTACTTATTAGAAGGTTCTTGATCGACAAAATATTTATCTTTTGGGCTACGACCTGTAAAAATACCTGTATCTACACTGAAAGTACCATTATGGGTGAGGCGGCCTTCATTATTTTTCACTTCATGTTCCAATAATTCATCATAGCCTAAATTGTAGTAAATCTTGCCCATATTGGTTAATCCCAACTTTTCTACTTCATTAATCTTCGACATAACTTTTGTATCCTCAAAACGTTTATTTAAAAATGGAGAGCAACACACCTGCTGCAACCGCAGAGCCAATGACACCTGCAACATTTGGACCCATCGCATGCATTAAGAGCATATTGGTAGGGTCTTCTTTCATACCTTCTTTATTTGAAACCCTCGCTGCCATTGGTACAGCACTTACGCCTGCTGATCCAATCAACGGATTCACTTTATGTTTACTAAATTTATTCATAATTTTTGCCATAATCACACCGCCAGCAGTACCCGTAGCAAAAGCGGCCAAACCAAGCACCAAAATTCCTAACGTTTCAGGAACTAAAAATTTTTCTGCGGCTAATTTTGAGCCAACAGAAAGACCAAGAAAGATGGTGACAATATTAATTAAAGCATTTTCCATTGTGTCAGAAAGTCTTTTAACAACACCTGATTCACGCGCTAAATTACCAAAGGAGAGTGCGCCAATCAGCGGCGTTGCATCCGGTAAAATTAAAATACATAACACCATAATAGAAATAGGAAAAATAATTTTTTCGAGTTTTGAAACTTCACGAAGCTGTTCCATTTTAATTTGGCGCTCAGCTTTTGTTGTGAGTGCACGCATAATAGGTGGTTGAATAATAGGAACAAGGGCCATATAAGAATAAGCTGCCACAGCAATGGCACCCAATAAATCAGGTGCGAGTCTTGTTGCCACGAAAATCGATGTAGGGCCATCCGCACCACCAATAATACCGATAGCACATGCATCTTTCAATGAAAAATTAATAATACCCGTATATTCGGTCAAAATAGCCGCACCGACGATGGTTCCAAAAATACCAAGTTGAGCTGCGCCACCAAGAAGAGCCGTTTTGGGATTGGCCAAAAGAGGTCCAAAATCCGTCATCGCTCCAACACCCATAAAAATGAGTAATGGGAAGAGTCCTGAGCTAATTCCCATATTAAATAATATTCCTAAAAACCCTTCAGGTCCTGCAATGTCTGCCACAGGAATATTGGCTAAGAATCCACCAAAAGCGATAGGAATCAGCAATAGTGGTTCAAATCCTTTAGAAATAGCCAGATAAAAAAGTAAAAAACAGATGGCCATCATAATAACGCGACCCGCACCTTGGTTGAATTTAGAAACAGGAATACCGTGCGACATTAATCCCTCTTGGGGGTTGATCATCGCATTGATACCTGTTGATTCGTACAATGAACCAAAAAGCTCTGCTACACTTTTAGATTTATAATCTTGATTTAAATTTTCCTTAGCGACATCACTGGCATTCAGCGTTGTTGCAAATGCCACGAGACCCAAGAAAAACATGATAGATAAAATATATTTCTTCATGCGGCTCCTTCTCAAAGAATGACAAGGACTTGGCCATTAACTACCGTATCACCTTGTTTCACTTTAACCATACTCACGATACCATCTTGTGGTGCCGCAACTTCAATTTCCATCTTCATCGCTTCAATCACGATGACCGGCTGACCTTTCGCAACACGGTCACCCGCATTGACAAGCACTTTAAAAATAGAACCTGGTAATCCAGCTTTAACTTCTAATCCATTTGAAGATGATGCCGTTGTAGCAGTCGTTGAGGAGGTTTCTGCAAAACCTTCTTCACAACCCTCTTGCACCTCAATATCATAAATTTCACCATTGACCAAAAGAACACTGCTGTTTTCTTCTGATTTGACGTGATATTTTTGACCATTGACCGTCACGGTATATTCGTTTCCGCCAAGAGCGACCACTTCTTCTTTAGCCGGGCTAATTTTTCTTACATTAATTTTTGCTTCGCCTTTTAAGAACGCAACACCTTTTTCTTTACATGCGGCTGCAATAAAGAGGTTTTCATCGGTTACAGGAATGTTTTCTTTTTCAAGAGTTTGTTTTACATGTAAAAGTGATTTTGCGTCATCTTCGTCTGCAAGGTCCATTGCATTGCGTGTTGTTGGTGCTAATTTAAGCTGTGCGCTTGCGAGGGCAACAACATCGCTATCAGGTGTAACGGGTGTTTTACCAAAATAGCCCAAGACCATTTTGCCATAACCATCCGCAATTTTTTTCCATGGTCCAAACATAACGTTGTTAAATGCTTGTTGAAAATAAAATTGTGAAACAGGTGTAACGCTGGTACCGTAACCACCTTTTTCAACTACTTCACGCATTGCTTTAATGACTTCTGGAAATTTATGAAGGATATTGTTATCACGTAACATTTGAGTATTTGCAGTTAAAGCACCGCCTGGCATTGGGGAGAAAGGAATAAGAGGAGAAACTTGTACCGCTTCTGGCGGCATGAAATAATCTTTTAAACAATCTTGAAGCACTTCCTCATACGTTAGAATCTTCTCAAGGTCTAATCCGCCAAGATCAAACGCTTTACCTTTTGTCGCATGAAGCATCGTTAAAATGTCAGGTTGAGAAGTACCGCCACTTACAGGTGATGCCGCAAGGTCAATACCATCAATACCTGCTTCAAGTGCTGCTAAATAACAGGCGACACTTACACCCGCTGTCTCATGCGTATGCAGACGTAAATGCGTTCCTTCTGGAACAAGTTTACGTGCCATTTTAATCGTTTCGTACACTTTTTGAGGACTTGAAGTACCGCTGGCATCTTTAAAACAAATACTATGATACGGAATACCCGAATCCAAAATAGCACGCAATGTTTTCTCATAAAACGCTACATCATGCGCACCCACACAATGCGGTGGTAAATCCATCATTGTGACAACAATTTCATGTTTTAAACCATGATGGACAATGCGCTCTCCACTGTATTTAAGATTTTCGACATCGTTGAGTGCATCAAAGTTACGGATAGTTGTTGTACCGTGTTTTTTAAACATTTTGGCATGCAAGTCAATCAAATCACGATTGCCGGTATCGAGCATGACGGTATTTACGCCACGCGCCAATGTTTGAAGATTTGCATCAGGACCTGCAATTTCGCGAAATTTATCCATCATGGTAAAAGCATCTTCATTCAAATAAAAATACAAACTTTGAAAACGTGCTCCTCCACCAAATTCAAAATGACTAATGCCTGCCTCACGTGCTGCGGCCACTGCGGGAAGAAAATCATCCATTAAAACGCGTCCGCCAAAAACTGATTGAAACCCATCTCTAAACGTCGTATCCATCACATCGATGTATTTTTTAGCCATTTTACTTTGCCCTTTTTTCTATTTTGATTGATTGTGTGATTTAAGAGATGCAGCAATTGCTGCAACAACTGAGAAGTTATTCTTTTTTGATACTTCCTGACTGGCATAGCCAGTTGCTGTTAGTGTTTCCTCTTTTGGAGGAAAGTACTTCATAATGATTTTAGCCTGAATGCTAAGAACAACCACCATCAATGCTAAAAACATGAATACTGTGGACATACCAAGAACCAAGAATTTCAAGGCCTCCACTATCAAGTTAACTTCCATAGACGCAACCCTTTAAGTTTAAATTTAACTAAAAACAATAGCCCAAATTTTTGTATTTTATCATTTCTTTTATTAAATCAAACTCAGAGAAGGAAGAGAGAAGAGAGGAAAAATCCAGAGTACATCCACCTATAAAATAGAGATGGATGTACTGAGATCATAAGTTGTTTTTATAATGTTACGAGATGCAGCGTTCGACTAAATAAAAGATAGAGCGGTAATCTAACCCACTCTCTTCACTCAAGCCGATTTCACAGGTTTTACTGGTTGAAAATGCCAATTTTGTATCGGAGGGGATAGAAGATTTGAGATGGCGAAGGGCTGATTTGTTCAGTTCTGGAAACGTGAAGCCACGATCTCCTGCAAATCCACAGCACGTAATATCCGCAGGGATTGTTACTTTTGAACTACACATACGCGCTATTTTTTCAAACTTCTCAGCAAGCCCTGTTTTTCGCGTACTACATGTCGTATGAATTACAATGGGCTCATCAATTTGTTTAAACGTTACACGACCCACTAAATACTCTAAGATGAATTCAACGGTATCATGAACTTTCAGTTCATCTCCAAAATTCTGTGCCATCGTCTTGCTACAAGGACTCATATCGCATAAAATGGGGTATTTTCCATTTTCACTAGCACGTTTAAGCGCCTCTTTGAGCTCATCTGATTTTTGCTTACCTTCTGTAACATACCCTTTACTTGAAAAAGGCATACCGCAACAAAGATTATCAATCTTTTGTGGGATAATGACATCGTAACCCGCTTTTTCTAAAATATCGATAATAACAACATCGAGTGTTCTCTCACCATTTTTCTCTTTTGGGTTCGCCATTGTTCTATTGATACAAGACGAGAAATAGACGACTTTATCTTGTGAATTTTTATTTTTCAAAACAGGCTTAAATGCTCTACCAGAAGGCAAACTCGCCGACCACAAGGGGAGTTTATTGGCGGTAATACTTCGAAGCCCTAGACTCATGCCTTTCATCACGCTATCAGGTATCAGCGCGTTCACACCTTTAACGGCACTCAAGGCAACACGTCCTGTACTTAAAACACCTTCGTAGTGATTGGCGATAAAACCTGCAACACTGTGGCCTAAAGCACCTATTTGTTTAGAGCGCAATTTTTTTGTAAGTGAGCCTGTATCAATTCCAACAGGACACAATAAAGAACAAAGTGAACAGGTTGCGCACGTTTCTACACCATCGTATTGATACAAGGCTTTGAGTTCATTCAGTGCTTCAACATCATTTTGTAGCTCGAGTGTCTTCATATAGCGATTTGCAACAATGCGTTGGCGAGGAGTCAATGTTAAAAAATTGGATGGACAAGCAGGTTCACAAAAACCACATTCGATACATTTATCGATATACGCATCTGTTGCTGGCATTGATTTAAAATTTTTCAAATGCGCTTTAGGGTCTGCATTGATGATGACGCCAGGGTTAATAAGCCCTTTTGGATCAAAAATCGCTTTAATCTCTTGCATAAGACTATACGCTTCTTGACCCCATTCTAACTCAACAAATGGAGCCATATTGCGCCCTGTTCCATGCTCTGCTTTCAAGCTTCCTTGATATTTTGTCGCAACTTGTTCTGCCACTTCTTGCATAAATGCTTCATAACGTTTGACCTCAGCCTCATCATCGAAAGCTTGCGTAAAGACAAAGTGTAAGTTGCCATCAAGGGCATGTCCAAAAATAATCGCTTCGTTATATCCATATTTGACAAATAACGCTTGTAACTCTAATGTTGCATCTGCAAGCGATTCAATGGGATAAGCCACATCTTCAATAATAACCGTTGTACCACTTTCGCGCACGGCACCTACGGCAGGGAAAAGTCCTTTACGAATTTTCCAATATTTGGTGTATTCATACACATCTTTCGTAAAATGCAATGGGAGCTCAGGTTCGATATGTGCTAGTTTTTCAAGAATGATTGTAATATTGTTCTCTAAAAGTTCATCATTAGCGGCCCTACTCTCAACTAATACCGCTGTGGCCGTAGGACTTAGCGTCTTAAGAAACGTTGGCATACCCTCTTGGTCTTCAACGCTTTTAAGTCCCGCTCTATCCATCATTTCAGCGGCAGCGACATTCTCTTTGCATTGTGTTTTTAAAACGATGACAGCATCACAGGCATCTTTGATGGTTTTAAAAATCATCAAAGCGCTGGCTTTATCTTTATATTCTGGAACGGTTTTAAAAGTGATTTCTTTGATAAAACCAAGGGTTCCTTCACTACCAATCATTAAATGTGAAATAACATCAATAGGGTCTTCAAAATCAACTAATGCGTTCAAACTATACCCACAGGTATTTTTAATTTTGAATTTGCGAACAATTTTTTCATAAAGTTCAGGCGTATTTTTTGCACGTTTAGCCAAAGCATCAATGCGTTCAATTAAAGATGCATGCGATGCTTGGAATGCTGCAATGCTCTCTTTCGAAGCAGTATCCAGCTCGCTACCATCGTGAAAAATGATTTTCATAGACTCTAAGGTTTTATAGGAGTTATCGGTTGTTCCACAGCACATACCACTCGCATTATTGGCTGCAATTCCACCAATCATCGCTGAACCGATACTTGCAGGGTCTGGACCTATTTTTTTACCATACGGAAGCAAATAAGCGTTCGCATCCGCTCCCACAACAGAAGGTTGCAATGTGATGTGACTGATGTCGGCATTAACGTTGATTTTTTTCCAATCGCGAGAGGTGACAAGTAAAATCGAATCCGTAATGGCTTGTCCCGACAAGCTTGTACCTGCAGCTCTGAAAACAACGGGTAAGTTCAAAGAAGAGGACGTTTTTAAAATGCGACTGACTTCATCAGCATTATTAACCCAAACGACAACCTTTGGAATTAAGCGATAAAATGAAGCATCCGTACCATAAGCAATCGTATGCAATGGATCCGTAAAAATACGTGATTCTGGAATAAAATTGATGATTTCCTTATAGAAATCAAGATAGTTACCACTCAGTGTCATCGAGTATCCTTCTGTGAATTTTCTTTAGTCTAACAAGAAGGCATAAAAAACATATGATATTTTAAGAAAATCTTTTTTACATGTAAAAAAAAAGTAAAAAAGTTACACGTTTTACATGTAACTTTTTTTGAAGGAAAAATCGCTATTTTAGCATCATCTCCACACCATAAAATTCTGGATAAATGGCAAACATGGCTAAGACTAAAATTTGTAAAAGAATAAAAGGTACAACCCCTTTATAAATGTGCAAAGTCGTTACATTTGGAGGGGCAACACCTCTTAAATAAAAGAGACTAAATCCAAAAGGAGGCGTTAAAAACGATGTTTGCAGATTGAGTGCAATGAGCAATGCATACCACACAGGATTGAAGCCTAACCCTTCAGCAATCGGTGCTAGAATAGGGACAATAATATAGGAAATTTCCACAAAATCAATAAAAAATCCTAATGTCATAATCGCAAGCATCGACACAACAATAAATCCCCATTTATCCCCAGGTAAGTTACGCATAATTTCTTCAATGATTTCATCGCCGCCGGTATAAGAAAAGACCATTGAAAAAGCGGTTGCACCAATTAAAATTGCAAAAACCATCGCCGTCGCGCGCACTGTTTCCAAAGAAGCTTCATGAATCATTTTAAACGAAAACGATTTGTATATCCATGCTAAAAGCATAGCACCGATACACCCTACCGCAGAAGATTCTGTAGGTGTAGCAATTCCTTCAAAGATAGAACCCAACACCAGCATAATTAAAATAAGAGGCGGTAAAATTGCTTTCAGGGCAATCCAAATTTGGTGTAATTTACTTGCCGTTATTTCATTTTTTGGAATCGCAGGTGCCATGTCTTTTTTAAGATATGACGCAATAGCAATATAGATAATATAGAGTGCCACGAGTGTTAGTCCAGGCCAAAAAGCACCTTCAAAAAGATCACCCACAGGCTGCTGAAACACATCGCCTAAAATAATTAAAACAACCGATGGCGGAATAATTTGACCTAAAGTCCCTGATGCACAAATCGTGCCGCATGCCAATGATTTTGAATAATTGTATTTCATCATTACTGGTAATGAAATAACACCCATTGCGACAACACTTGCGCCTACAACACCTGTTGAAGCAGCCAAAAGTGCACCAACTAAAACCGTACTGATAGCAAGTCCTCCACGAATTTCGCCAAACAAAAATCCCATAGCTTCGAGCAATCTCTCTGCTAATCTTGATTTTTGCAAAATAATACCCATTAAAATAAACATCGGTACAGCGATAAGAATCGTATTGTTCATAATGGCCCAAATACGATGCGGCATAAACGCAAACATATTGGAACCAATTTCCAAACCTTCTATTAAGGTACCACCATCACCTAAAGATTCAACGACACCTGCTATCAAACCAAAAATAACCGAAACTGCGCCAAACGTAAAAGCGACAGGAAATCCAATCAGTAGCATGAGCATACCGACGAAGAACATAATGATTCCGATCATATGATATTCTCCTTATGCTCTTCACTCTTATGAATACCACGATAAACATTGACATTTTTAATGACAAATCCTGTAGCAATGAAAATAAGCAACCAAAAGGACAAAGGAATAAACGCTTTAAGAATCCAACGATGGGTTAATCCACCTGGATCGCCACTGATTTCATGCGTATTAAATGACTCCATAACAAATCCAACAGAGCCCAAGGCAACCAATAAGGCAATCGGTGTGATGAAAAGAAATGCTCCGATGATATTGACCAATGCTTTCTTTTTATCACTCCATTTGGCATATAACACATCAACGCGAACATGTGAATCTTCTTTGAGGGCATAAGACATACCGAGTAAAATAATGACAGAAAAAAGATGCCACTCCATCTCTTGCAATGCAATAGAGCCACTTTTAAAAAGATAACGCATAAAAACATCGTAAAAGATATTAAGCATCATCGCAATCATCAAAAATGAACAGAGATGACCAATGGCATCGCTGATCATATCAAACCATTTTTCGAGCTTAACAAGCATAAAAATCCTTTGTATATAAATGCGAAAAGACAACTAAATACGCTAGACGTACTTAATTGTCTTTTAGAATTATAGTGTATTGCCCTTTAAAAAAAGGACAATACACTATTGTGTCTATTGATTATCTCGGATATAAGCATACTCACCAATCAGCGTCCATGCTCGCGCTTTTTTCATATACGCTTGTTGTGACTCAACAATCTCTTTAAACTCAGGACTCTTCTCGGATTCTTCCTTGACAAGTTCCGCATTGGCTTGACGCATCGCATCCATTACAGGTTTTGGAAACGTCTTAATCTTGATATTGGGATATTCGGTTTGAATTTTTGACCAAGCCGTTGCACTCATATCAATATTTTGAATCAACATATCGTATGCAGCTAACCGCATTGCCGTTCGTAGAATTTCCTTATTCTTGTGGGAAAGGCTATCGAATTTCGTTTTATTAACGATAAATTGCAATTCTGTCGCGGGTTCATGCCATCCTGTATAGTAATAAGGTGCTATTTTATGGAAACCCATACTAATATCCATACCAGGTCCAACCCACTCTAGTGCATCAATCGTTCCACGCTCTAATGCCGTATAAAGCTCACCAGGAGCAATATTTGTCACAGCACATCCAAGTTTTGCCATAATTTCACCCGCAAAACCAGGAATTCTCATCTTAAGTCCCTTAAGATCGTCCACGGTATTGATCTCTTTGCGGAACCATCCACCCATTTGAACACCGGTGTTACCACCAGGGAAGGAGTAAACACCATGTTTTTCATAAGCTTTTTGCATCAAGTCCATGCCACCACCGTAATAGAACCATGCATATTGTTCTAATGCATTCATACCAAATGGCATTGTCGTAAAAAGGAGTAACACAGGGTCTTTACCTTTCCAATAGTACGAAGCAGAATGTGCCATATCGTACTGTCCTAACTTGACCATATCTAAGACACCAAATGCAGACTTATGCTTATTAACAGCATCAACTTTGATCTTAAAATCACCTCCACTCATCTCTTCGACCATTTTCGCCATGTTTTCAACAGCGTTCGTAAACGGTGGAAATGTAGCATTCCAAGAAGTTGCCAACTTCCATGTTACTTTATCACTTGCTGCATTTGCAGATACCATCAACAAACAGATAAGCGCTAAATGACCCAGAACTTTTTTAGCAGAAAGCTTCATTCGAACTCCTTTAAAATGTTAAACTCGACCAAATCATAGGATAGTGTGTATAAATTTTTCATTTATACAAACAACGAGTTTTTACATGTAAGAACGTTCTAATAATAAGACAAAATTTGTGTTACTTATGGTAACTGATTAGAAGCGTAAAATATAGCCGACATCCACAACGGTTTCTATACATTCAAAGGGGATTTTTTTTCGAAGTCTTCGCATTAGGGAACGAATGGAGTCAAGACTCGCAAAATTGCCTTCCCATACCATGGCTTGAATTTTATCAAATGAGACAACTTTTCCTTTTTCGCTGATTAAAATATTGAGTAAAAGTTTCTCTTTTCTCGAAAGATGTTCTTCATAATCTCCAATTTTTAAGAGACTGGTTTGGAAATCGAAGTGACAATTTTCACCAAGACTGACAATATCATGGCGAATATTACACAATTTTTCAATTTTTATTTCTAATTCATCAATGAAAAAAGGCTTTTTGATAAAATCGTTACACCCATAATTATAAGCATCTTTAATCACTTCAAGTTCGACACTTGAGCTAATAATAATCACCGGTGTTTCGTGATAAAAATCACGAATTTTTTTGAGGATTTCAATACCATCAACGGTAGGGACATTAATATCTAAAATAAAACAGGCATACCCATTATCAAGTGATTCGTCTGCCATTTTGCCATCAATAAAAGCATCAACATCGTATCCTTTGGCTTCAAGTCTCTTGACGATTGTCGCATTGAGCCTTGCATTGTCTTCTAAAAGCAAAATTTTCATTTCAAGCCTTTCATTGTATAGCATTTGGTACTAATATTGTAAATTCTACTTTGTTAATACCACTGTTTTGAACACGTATTGTTCCGCCCATTTTATCTTCAATAATCATTTTTGCCATATAAAGACCTAGCCCCGTTCCATTTTTGCTGGTCGTAAAATAGGGATCAAAAATAAAGCCGATAATCTTCTCTGGAATGATGCCACCATCATCGCTAATCACAATTTTTGTACGCGTTATTTCTTTGTCTAACTCAATCATGATCCGCTCACCTTTGCGGGTCTTTGTCAATTTATTTTTAGCATTATTGATAACATTGAGTAAAACTTGTTTAAACTCATTTTCATACCCATAAACCGGAAAACTATCAACATCTTTTAAATATACCACACTCAGGTCAATATGTGCATAAAAAATTTGTCTGCCAATAATTTCTAATACCTCTAATAAAGCTTTCTTTGCGCAGAAAAGTGTTTTTCGTGTCGAAGGCTTTAAAAAATTCCTGAAATCTTTGAGCGTTTGGGACATATACTGAATCTGGATAATAGCATCCCGCACAAACTCTTTCATTTTAGGTCCGTCCATTTCTCCGCTATTAAAACAAAATTCCATATCTTGCATAATAGCAGACAATTCAACCAAAGGTTCATTCCATTGGTGCGCCACACCGGCTATCATCTCTCCCATCTCTGTTAATTTTGACTGTTGAATTAAAAATTGTTGATGTTGCATACGCTCCGTTATATCATCCATAATACAAACGATACCACCGACACTGCCATCAATGTTCGTATACACAGCCTTGTTTAGCGCAAATAATCTTGCACGTTTTTGAGGAAAATGGAGCATTAATTCAAATGTTCCTGAGCTTTTATTGGCCAATAAATCCAAATCATTTTTACGTCGCTCTTCCGCCCACTCTTTTGGAAAAAAATCAAATGCCGTTTTGCCTATCATCTCTTCCTTGCTGTGATCATACAGCTTTGCAAAAGAGACATTACTCCCTATATATTCGCCTGCAACATTGGTATAATAAATTGGATTGGGAATGGTATCGAGAAGGACTTTATTAAACTCAAGCTGGTTTTTTAATGCTAACTCACTCTGTTTTCGAATACGAACATTTTGCATTAAGAAAACAACCACCATACAAATAGCGCTTAAAATGGCTATCACAAGCCAAACGTAATGTTTATACTCTTCATAAAAAGAGAACGGTTTATTGATTATTTCATAAGATTTAATGGATGGAGAGATATCAATTCGATGAGACTTCAACTCTTTATAATCAAAAATATAACGATTAGGGCTGGTTTCGACGATGGGAATATTGTGAGGGTCTTTACCGGCAAGTATTTGATTCACTATTTTTGAAGCAGCCTCTGCTTGCGATATGGCACTGGTTAGAAAGCCACCAACTATTCCATAGTCTAAATAAAAATCCCACAGTCCATAAATTGGAATATTTGTAATTTTCCTAATCTGTTGTAAATTGTCTTTATACGTAAAAAACTTGCCTGTTTTATCTTTAAAGAGAAGAACCCATAAAATAGCACTATGATTGCTCAGTTCTTTCGTTTTTGCGGCAATTTCATCCATATCCATACTATTAACATACTCTATAGCCGTCTTGTTTTTGTATTTTGGCATAATCGCATCGATTTGGTGCCTAATAGCATCACCGGTAATGGACTGTTCGTTAATGATTAAAATTTTATCGAGCTGTGGGTCTAATGACAGAATCAAATCAATATTTTTTTCGATATCAACATTTTCCACGACACCACTAACATTTTTTATCCCTTCAATCATGCTAGGTTCAAAGTTATTAATTCCTAAGAAAACAATAGGTGAATGGGAAAAGAGCTCTTCGTAGTGTAATTTTACAAAGTCTAATGCACTATTATCGGCAACAATAACAACATCAAATTTATAATGTTTAAATCGCTCTTTATAGTAGAGATAAAAGGAATTTAAGTATTCTGGGGTATCTACTCTTTTCGTATCCATATAGACGGTTGATAAAAACATATTATCATGTTCTGAAAAATTTTTTTCAATAACTTTTGATATATCATCGCTCCATTTATACCCTTTATGATACGATTGAATCAATAATATATCTTTAGGAGATTGTTGCGCTTGTTGCGTTGCAAATAGCAAAGTAACACTCACTCCTAGTAAAAAAAGAAGTTTTTTCATCTATAAAATGGAGTAATTAAATAATAAAGAAGTTTTTTGGATTCTTGATAATGGCGCTATGTTCCGCAATCGCTTCATCAGCCATATTATAGCGTTCATTGAAAATGGGGTGGTGAAATTGAACTTCATCGTTTAATATTTCAAATACCATTGTTTCATACACTACTTTTTGAGTATCACCTTCAAAAAATGAGTGTCGAACATGCATACTGATAGTTGAAATTAAAAACTCTCGATTATCAATTTTTAAAATATTTTTTAACTCTAATTCTCTCATTGATTTCCTTTTGCATAGAATTGAAAAATAAAAAGTGATACTAACATAATTCAACATTAGATTTAATAAAAGTTAAGAAATGAAAAAAAGTGAAAGAATAAAATGGTGCGGACGGGGGGATTTGAACCCCCACACACGTAGTGCGCTACCACCTCAAGGTAGTGTGTCTACCGTTCCACCACGTCCGCATAGATAAAGAGAGAAGAGGTCAAAAGACCTCTTTATTTTTTGTGTTAGTAATTAACCAAGAAATGGATTTTTGTAAAGAAGGATTAATGAAATTACAAGTGCGTAAATAACTTGTGCTTCAATCATCGCAAGAGCAATAAACATCGTTGTTACAAGTTTACCACCAAGACCTGGATTTCTAGCTGTTCCAGAAATTGCAGAAGATGCAGTATTTCCCATACCGATTGCACCACCAAGTGCAGCAAGACCTAATACGATACCTACAGCTAGTGCTGAATATGCTTTAACTGTTTCGCCCTCACCTGCAAACGCTAACGTTGCAAATGCTACCATTAAAAAAAGAATCTTTTTCACAGATTTCTCCTGATTGTTTTTCAAAGTCTGTTCGGATATAATCCCTACTTTCCACTTTGTGAGCGAGATTATACCCATCTAATTGTTAAAAAGCCTTTAAAATTATCTTACAAGTTCCAGTTCGATTTTATTGCCCGCTTGTTTTAAAATTTTGACACGTACTTTTTGCTCCAAAGCAAGATAATCACTGACTTTATCGACACGATGATCTGCAATTTTAGATACATGTAAAAGGCCATCAATACCGCCTGGTAGTTCTATAAAAGCACCAAAATCTACAATTCGTTTTACAGTTCCATCGACAACTTCATCTTGCACAAACGTTGGAATTGGCTTCTCTTCTCTAGGTGCACTGTGCTTGTCACCACGATCTCTGCCATGTCCACCACGTCCACCAAAGGAAGGTTTATTAGTGATTTGAATAATATGTTCTTTCGCAGCATCAACTTTTTCTTTATTTTCACCAGCGATTTTAACTTCACCTTTTTCACGATCTAAATCAATCGAAACTTCAAATTTTTCAATAATTTCTTTGATGGTTTTACCCGCTTGACCAATAATATCTACAATTTTAGAAGGATCAACACTAAAAAGTTCCAGTTTAGGTAAAACAGCATTATTGACAACAATTTCTTTCTCAGCTTCTTCCATAATACCTAGGATATGAGCACGCCCTTCTTTGGCTTGATACAAGGCTTCTTTCAGGACATCTCGAGAGATACCACCTAATTTGATATCCATTTGTAATGCAGTGATACCTTCACGTGTTCCTGCAACTTTAAAATCCATATCGCCATCATGGTCTTCTAATCCCATAATATCACTTAAAACAGCATGTTTATCGCCTTCAAAAACCAATCCCATCGCAATACCAGCAACAAGTTTTTCTGTTGTCACACCCGCTGCTCGTAAAGCCAATGCACCACCACAAATGGTTGCCATAGAAGATGAACCATTAGATTCTAAAATTTCAGAAACAAGGCGAATGGTTTGAAGTTTGTTGATATCCACAACAGGCTCTAATGCGCGACGTGCAAGGTTACCATGTCCTAATTCTCTTCTGCCTGGTGCACGAAGGGGTCCAGCTTCTCCCACCGAAAAACCTGGAAAGTTATAATTCACCATAAAAGAATCGCTCACACTTCCTTTTTCAGTCAAAAGGTCATACATCTGAGCATCTTTATCGCCTCCAAGTGTTGCAATAACCAACGCTTGAGTTTGCCCTCTCGTAAAAAGACAAGAACCGTGTGCAAGAGGAAGAATATTTGTTTCAATACTAATAGGTCGTACTTCATTGAGTTTTCGACCATCCGCACGTACTCTTTTTTCAACAATCATTTCACGGACAATTTTCTTTTTATACGCACCTAATACACTATCCACTAACTCTTTACTCCAGCCTTCTAGTGTTGCTACATCATCTTTTAAAACTTTGCCTGCAATTTTACTGAGTTCATTAGCGCGTTCGCTTTTTGCCATTTGGCTAATCGCATTGTAAACTTCTTCTTTATAAAATTCATCAATATAGGCGAAAATTGAATCGCTGGCTAAATCTTCTTTATAATCTAAAACAGCATCTTCTTTTTTCAGTGGTTTAAATACATTTTCATACGCGGTTGTAGCTTCTGTAATGGCACTTTGCGCTTTATCAATAGCTGCGACAATCGCATCTTCATCGAACTCATTGACGGATTGCTTAGCAATAACACTTTCAGCAAGAGTTGGGTCAAGCATTGGATCAATCGCCATAACAGGTAAACTGAGTGTTTCCATAGAGGCAATTGAGCGCATTTCTATCATAAGAAGCTCTTCTTTTGTACCGGCAACATATAAATCAAGTTTACTGGTTTTAAGCTCAGAATTTGTTGGATTAACAACATATTCACCATTAATATAACCTACACGCACACCTGCAACAGCTTTATTCACAGGAATATCAGAGAGGTAAAGAGCTGCACTAGCAGCATTGAGCGCTGCCACTTGTAAATCTACTTCAGAATCACAGCTCAGCACAAATACCGTAATTTGTGTTGGGTAAGCATACCCTTTTGGGAATAATGGTCTAAGGCTTCTATCAATGATTCGAGATGTCAAAGTCTCAAAATCACCAGGCTTTGTTTCACGTTTAATATATCCACCTGGAATTTTTCCAACAGCATAACTCTTTTCAACATATTGAACAGTTAGAGGGACAAAATTCTCGGCGACTTGATTGTCATCACGTGCAACGGTTGCCAAAATAACTGTATTTTTAATTTTTAATAATGCAGCACCTGCTGCTTGCTTAGCAACTTTCCCAAGATCATACGTCTCTTCTTGATTATTGACGCTTATTTTATATTCCACTCTTTTGCTCCTTATTGATAGTCCTAGCTATCATGTTTACATGTAATTTATTGTTTTTGATCTGTTGTCTCTTTGGAAAAATTATAACTTAAACTGCCCATAGGATAAAGATTAAACATCAACATAATACCCTTTTTATTGACGGAATCAATCGTTGAGCTTGTTAATTTAGGCAAAGTTGAGTCTTTATAGACCAAAGAGTAATCCCAGCATTTTTTCACTTTTTTAATACCGATACTCCACGATTTAAAAACATCATCTTGAATATCATAATTTACGGCACTAAACAGTGTAATATTTTCCCAATAGTTCGTTTCTGCAGATAATGTCATATAGCTATAACTTTTATTGGCAAGATTGTACTCATAGCTACTGTCTATATATGTGTGTCTTAGTGATACTTTGTACATTGGTTCTTGATAATTGATTGAAATCTGATTGCGAGAAAGCTGGCTGTATTGATTTGAATAGTTGGTAATATCTCCTATATAGAGATGATCGTCAATATAGTATTTGATATCATTCTCCAAATCGCCATATTTATAACTTCGATCATTGTAATAAACTTGTTTGAGTGAATGGCTAAGCACTTTATCACCGTCCATATTATAAAAAAACTGTTTGAACTTTAATGCTGTGCTTTTTTCTTCTAACTCTAAAGGAATCAAATCTTCATTGGTGATAGCACTATTAAATTTATACCACGTACCTTCCGTTTTATGATAACTTGGCAAAATATAGTCTACTCCAAAATACATAGTATGTAAAAAATTATCATATGCTTTTGCAATATCCGTATATGCGCTAAATTGATGGTAATTACTAAAGTGTTGTCCGTAACCACCCTCTTCTTCGCTACCATAAGAGATATGAGTCATATAGATATTTTCTGACGCACTAAGATGCAAGTAATCTTCCAATGCAGAGTAATACAGCGTTAATGGTGTGCGCACTTCATTTTGGAATGCTGTGGTTCCTTCTTGCCTCGTATAATTTTTTGCTTTATAATCAACAGAATAGAGTAAATTATTAAATAACAGTGGCGATAAGAAATGGTGATAATGAAGTGTTGGTAACTCTTGCAAAGTATCAGCATTAGACGTTTTTGAGGTATCAATATAATATTTTGCATATAAACCGAAATAGTCTTGATCACGTTTAACATAATAATTAAGTTTTGAAATTGCAAGCTTATCATAAGCAATAGATTCATTATCCAGAGTATTATAATAGTCTATGTCATTAAGATAGTTGATATCTAACCAAAGACCGTCTTCTATTTGATCATATTTTTGGCTTAAAAGTGCGCTACGATCATATTGAGCGTGCAATCCATAATGTGAACTATTTTTTAAATTTTCATCCTGAGCATAGCCACTTTGTTCTTTAAAATATCCAGCAGTAATCTCACCTTTGGAGTAAGGAGAATCCACAAAACGATACGTTTCATGTAAACCTTCTCCTCGATTAGTGCGAATCTGTGGACGCAATTCCAAATCCCAATCAACGGCAGGTGCAAAGTAGATCGGCTGCATATAATAAAATCCCTCAGAGCCACTCATCCCAAAATCAGGTCTTAAAAGACCTGTGCGTCTTGTTCTATCCGTCGAAAATGCAAAATAAGGTAGATAAAAAACAGGAATATCATCCGCATAGAAAACAGGATTATAAAGATGTAACCATTTACTCTCTTTATTAAATTCTCCCGTCGTAAAAGCTATTTTCCAATCAGGGTCTTGCGTATTACAACTTGAAACAATAGATTTTTGAGCAATATAAGACTCAGGATTTAAAATTGCATTTTCACATTTTAGCCATATTTTTGAATCCTCATCAAAGAAAAACATTGGATCGGAAGCACCTTTGTTTGTCTTTAAATTCAGCTTTGTATGACCACTGCGTGAAGCATAATTAACACCCTCAAGTATTGTAATATTGCCAAACAACTCTAAATCACCTGTTACATAGTCATAAAAGGCTTCATCGGCGGTAATAAGGTATTGAGGACTGTATAAAACAACATTGCCAACAGCATGAGCCACATTACCATCTTTGGTAACGGTTTTAGCTAATACTTCAACATCTTGAGGAGATTGTGCAAACAAACTCCCAACAAATAATAAACTCAGTAGCAGTTGTTTAACGCGCATTGACAACCAATGTATTGGCAACTCGATCATGCCATGTCTCTCGTTTTGGATTTAAAAAAGCCCATAGGAAACCTAAATAAAAAAGTGATTCACTGATAATTCTAAAAGCAGAACGTGTTAAAGCAACAACAAAATTCGGATTTTCTAAATCTGAGGTAGCAATGACACGAATTTTCATAGCAATACGGCCAATCGTTGCACCGTACATCCATATAAAAAAAGTTTGATACAACACTTTAATCACGACTAAATACCCAAATAAACTATTGACAATACCAATTAATTCTTCCGTACTCACATTTGCAGGCATTTGGTCAAGATAAATTAAGGAGAAAAGAACAGAGATTAGAATCTCATCAATCATATAGGCCATCCCTCTTTTCTGCAAAGAGGCTAACGTCAAATTTTCATTTTCAAACTTTTCAATTAACTCTTCATTCGTCATTGTTTCAGTGCCTGATATGCAATATCACTTCTAAATTGTTTGCCAGCAAAATGGACTTGCCCGCAAAGCAGATAAGCACGATCACGAGCTTCTTTGATACTATCGCCCACGCCAACGCATAGAAGCACGCGCCCACCTGTTGCAAACAATTTGCCATCTTCAAGGCTGACACCGGCATAAGAAATATGTGTATTTTCAAGTTCTAAATGTGCCGTTTTATCCACGATAATTTCAGCAGGCTTTGAATTACCATACGGATAATTCTCACTTGCCATCACAACAGCAATCGCGTATTTATCATAAAACTCTATCGTTAAATTTTTAAGGCTTTTTGTTGCTGCTTTATAAAAAAGTTCACTCGCAGGCGTTTTGAGTAACGGCATTAAAATTTCACACTCAGGGTCACCAAAACGAACATTGTATTCTAAAACAATGGGCTCACCTTTAACAATCATTAACCCAATAAATAAAACACCCTCAAACGGAGCATTTTCATTTTGCATTCCAAGCAATGTAGGCTTAACAACGCGTTCCTCAACTTTTTTATAAAGCGTATCATCAATCAATGGCGTTGGAGCGTATGCGCCCATACCACCTGTATTGGGTCCAATATCATTATCTTTCAGACGTTTATGATCTTGTGCTGCGGGAAGAATTTTATAATCCACACCATCACAAACCACAAATAAAGAGAGTTCATACCCATCTAAAAATTCTTCAACAACGACACCTAATCCCGCATCGCCAAAACTTTTTCCACTGAGCATATCAGCAACGGCTTCTTTGGCTTCTTCTTTACTTCCAGCGATAATGACACCTTTACCTGCACATAAACCATCGGCTTTCACGACGATAGGAAGGTCTAAAGTATCAATAAAATCATAAGCTTTTTGCGCATCGCTGGTTTCAATAAACTTCGCGGTTGGAATGTGATAACGAGAGAGGAAATTTTTCATAAAGATTTTTGAGCCTTCAAGTCTTGCCGCTGCTTTTGAAGCACCAAAAATGACAAGTCCTTTAGCTTTAAAAATATCGACAATGCCATCCACAAGAGCAGTTTCCGGTCCTACAACGGTTAAATCAATACCATTCTCTTTAGCAAAATCTGCCAATGCTTCATAATCTTTATAGGTAACATTGTGTCCAAGTTGTGGCGTTGCACCATTTCCCGGTGCGAAAAAAAGTTCTGTAACTTTTGGGTCTCTTTTGAGTGCTAAACCTATAGAATATTCTCTGCCGCCACTACCAACAACCATTACCTTCATTCATTATCTCCAAAAATTTACATGTAAAACCCAAGTGAGCGTTCCGTGATTGAAGCGGCCCTAATAAGCCAACTTCTGGGAATTGACCTTTTCTTTAGGCTGCAATTTCTCGCTTTGTGAAAAGCTCAAATGAAACCACAGACACACCAAAAATGTACAAAATTCCGCTTCTACTAATTGTTGGACCCTCATGAAAACGGTTATCGCTTCACCCAGGCACTCGAAACTATATATCATTATAAATAAATTTAGCTTCTAAATACCTTTTGCTAAGGCAATGCAAGACGCTATTGACTGCTCAGGAGCAAGAAAATATTTTACATGTAAAGGCAGAGCGGCGGCTGTTTTTTCACCAATCACAATGGCACGATAACTCTCGTCCCACGGAAAATTTTTAAAAAAACAGTGAACGGTTGAAGGCGATGTAAAAATCAGCTTAGACTCTTTTAAAGGCGCTTTTTCAATCGGGTAAGTTTTACACACTGTTTCATAAACAATACGTTCTTCAATAGTAACATGATGTTTCAATAAGATAGAAAACAATGACGATGAAACCTCTTTTGCTCTGGGAAACAATACGCGTTTATGCTGAAGTAACGGAGCGATAGTTTGAGCAAAGATGTCGCCATATGACTCTTTACATGTAAATACCACATTGCCGCCAACATGATTGATGAAAGAGGCTGTTCCTTCACCAATGGCATACGCATCTTTATTTTTCCAGTCCGCATGCATACGTTCCAACGCCTTGACGCTGTTTTTAGAGGTAAAGACAATTGCATCATACGATGACGTATCTAGGGGTGTTAAATCATAGCAGATTTCGAACAAGGGCAGATGCTCTACCCCCTCATACGCTTTATCGCTGAAGAGGTAGATCATCTTCTTTTATTCCCATTCAATCGTTGCAGGTGGTTTAGAAGAGATGTCATATACGACACGGTTAATGCCATTGACTTCGTTGATAATACGTCTAGAAATATTTTCCAAAATGGTATGAGGGATATGTGCAAATGTTGCTGTCATACCATCTGTTGCATCAACAATCCTGACACAAATTGTATTGTCATAGGTTCTATTGTCGCCCATAACACCCACACTTTTGACATTTAAAAGTACGGTAAAAGCTTGCCATGTTTTTTCATAATAGCCGCTTGAACGCAATTCTTGTAGCATAATAACATCCGCAGCTCTTAAAAGCGTTAAATCTTCTTTCGTCACTGCTCCCATAATGCGTATTGCAAGACCGGGACCTGGGAAAGGATGGCGAGAAAGCATATCTTTTGGAAGGCCTAATTCAGCACCCAACGCTCTAACTTCATCTTTAAAAATTTCGCGAAGCGGTTCGATGAGTTCAAACGTCATCCAATCAGGTAAACCACCCACATTGTGGTGTGATTTAATTGTTTTTGAAGGCCCTTTAACCGAAACAGACTCAATTACATCGGTATAGAGAGTGCCTTGTGCTAAAAATTCAATGCCGTTATGTTTTTTTGCTTCTTCATCAAACACTTCAATAAATGTTTCACCAATAATTTTACGTTTTTTTTCAGGGTCACTCACGCCTGCTAAACGGCCTAAAAATTTCTCACTGGCATCTACGGTAATCAGCGGTACATTACGGCTTTTAAACATGGCTTCGACTTGCTCTCGCTCATGTGCTCGAAGCAACCCATTATCCACAAAAACGGAAACCAATTGATCGCCAATCGCTTCAGCCAAAAGTGTTGCGACAACGGAGCTATCAACACCGCCGCTGACACCACATAACACTTTTTTAGAACCCACTTTTTGTTGAATTTTGGCAATTTGTTCTTTCGCAAATGAACCCATATTCCATGTACTTTCACAGCCACAAATGTATTTCGCGAAATTTTTCAGTAGTTTTGAACCTTGCTCAGAGTGAAAAACCTCTGGATGAAATTGGAAAGCATACATGTTTCTTGTTTCATCGGCAATGGCAGCATACGGTGAATTTTCACTAAAGCCAATTTTTTCAAAACCACTTGGTAACGTCTCAACTCTATCACCATGACTCATCCAAACAATTTGACCGCAGGGCGTATCTTTAAAAATCTTATGATCACTTTCAAATTTAAGTTCAGCTTTTCCATACTCTTGATGCGTTGCAGGGATCACACTCCCGCCAAAATATTGCGTGAGCAGCTGCATACCATAACAAATACCTAAGATGGGTAAGCCAAGTTCATATACTTTTGTATCAGGATGGTATGAATCTTTGGCATACACGGAAGCTGGTCCACCGCTTAAGATAATACCTTTGGGATTTCTCTTTTGTATATCTTCGATTTTTTCATTGTAGGGTACAATTTCACAATACACACCGTTTTCTCTTAACTTTCGTGCAATCAACTGCGTGTACTGCGATCCAAAATCTAAGACTAAAATAGGGACTTCTTTCATCTATTTCCTTTACTAAAATATGCCAATAATTTCAAACTGAATATACCAAATAACAAGGGAGAGAATATATCCAGCCAACACGGTCCATGCATATTTCATATGCGTTCCAAATGTGTAGATACCTCTTAATTTTCCCATGACACCCACACCAGCGGCAGAGCCAAAGCTAATCAAACTACCACCGATACCTGCTGTCATTGTGACGAGTAACCACTGATCATCACTCATGGCAGGATTTGCTTTTAACACAGCGCTCATGACAGGAACATTATCGACAATGGCGGATAAAAAGCCTACACCGATATTGACCGTGGTTGCACCTGCGCTATCATACAATTTTGCAGCTAAATCTAAGAAACCTAAAAAGTGAAGTCCGCCAACAGCGGCTAAAATACCAAAGAAAAAGAGAAGTGTATCGTGTTCAATTTTGCTAATCGATTTAAAAACACTGATGTACTCATTTGAACGTCGTTTCAATTGATAGGTGTACAGTTTGAGCAAGGACAGACCAAATACCATTCCCCACATTGGCGGTATATGAAAAAGTTGTTGGCACAAAACAGCAGACGCAATCGTAATCACGCCTAAACCCATTACGACTTTACCCCCTTTTAAAATAACCACTCTTTGCTCAACGCTGGCATCAAAATGCGGTTTGGTATTAGGCACAGATAAAGAGAGCAACCATCCTGTTAGCAACCACCCTAAAAAAGCAGCAGGGAAAAGTCCAAAAAACTCAACAAAGCTTGCCTTATCCGCCATCCATGACATCAATGTGGTAATATCGCCAAAAGGACTCCATGCACCGCCTGCATTTGCACCAACTACAATGTTGATGGCACCTGGCACTAAAAATGATTTATCTTCTTTTTCAATTGTAATCAAAACCGTTGATAAAATTAACGCCGTTGTTAAGTTGTCAGCAACGGGGCTAATAAAAAACGCCAAAGTTCCCGTAAGCCAAAAGAGTTTTTTGTACGAATAGCCTTTTGAAACTAAATTGTATTTAAGTGCATCAAAAACACGTCTTTCAATCATCATCTCAATATACGTCATTGCCACCATCAAGAAGAAAAAGATTTCTGCAATTTCTAAAATCAAAGCATCCACTTCATGAGTCAGAGGTGCTGTATCAAGACCGTGAATAGTAAAATATGCACCGATTAAAATAAAGATGAATGTTCCCATGAACAAAGCAGGTTTTGATTTATTGATGTGGAATTTCTCTTCGGCTGCCACAATATAATAGCCCAAAAGAAAAATAATCAATGAGACGATTCCAACCCAAGACGTTGTTAAATCTTGACCACTTGAAGCCCAGATAGTATTTACCAGTGCTAACAAAAACAATACAATTTTCATATGCCATTCCCTTGCTGTATGTAGTGAGCGCCCAGCGAATCTTTTCGCTTGAGCGCACTTGTTATTATCTCTTTTGAGACCATTAATCGCAATCTCAAAAGCTTACCAATCGGTAATTTCAACATCGCTTCAACCCGTTGTTTCGCGCTCTTTAAACTCTCCTCTTCACGAAGTATACCCGCATAACACCACATTAAGTGGCGCAACTCATTTTTTAACTCTTTATCACCCTCTTCCATTAATGAACTCTCATGCTCGCTAAACTGTTTAAATTCCTTTGGTCTTGAAATGCTTTGACACATATCTTCTGCCACTCTGCGCGAAAAGACCAACCCTTCAAGCAATGAGTTACTAGCGAGTCTATTGGCACCATGCACTCCTGTATAGGCGCATTCACCTACTGCGTATAAATCTTTGACCTGTCCCACATGTCCATTTAAATCCGTTTTAATGCCTCCCATTGAATAATGAAATGCCGGAGAGATGGGAATTCTTTGCGTTGGGACGTTATAGCCTATATTTTTCATATTAAAATAGATACTCGGAAAACGTTGTTTAAAATGTTCGGGTTCAAATGAACTCAAATCCAAATAGACCTCTTTCCCGTTTTTTTGTTTGTATTTAAAGATAGCACGACTGACCACATCCCGTGGTGCAAGTTCTCCTCTTGGATCATAATCAAACACAAAACGCCTGCCCTCTTCATCCACAACTTTAGCGCCTTCGCCTCTAAGAGACTCACTAAGAAGCTGCTTGCGAACGGTATTGCTTAATACAAATACCGTTGGGTGAAATTGCATCATTTCCATATCTGCAAGCTCAATATCGTGGCTGAGGCAGATGCCTTGCATATCGGCACTGATGGTTCTTGCATTGGTATGGTATTCATACAACGAACCAACCCCACCGCTTGCTATCACGACTTTTTTGGCATAAAGATTGAAAACGGTATCGGCATGAAAAACGCGTACGCCATAGCACACATTATTGTCGATTAAAAGGTCTGTTACTTGAGTATTGTAAAGAATGGGAAAAGGAAGTTGTTGCATTAAAAAAAGATGAATATAGCGCCCTGTCGCATCGCCACCCGCATGTAAAATACGATTGGTACTATGCGCCGCCTCTTTGGTGTAGAGAAGATTGCCTTGTGCGTCCTTGTCAAAAGAGAAACCTTGCTCAATCAATCTTTTGATAGCCATCGGCCCTTCAGAACACAAAACATTGACGGCATCTTCATTGCAATGCCCAGCACCAGCGGCGAGCGTATCTTTTACATGTAAAGCAATATCACTTGCATCTTTAGCAACGGCAACGCCGCCTTGCGCATAAAACGTATTACATTCCCATGCATAATCTTTGGAGATCACAAGCACACTCAGTGATTTAGGAAGCGACAAGGCGGTATTCAGCCCTGCAATGCCTGTGCCAATAATCAAGACATCATAAGACGTTTTCATTTTGACATAAATTCGTTGTGTTTAGATGATTTTGACGGTTTTGTAGTATTGGCATCTTTGTAAACAGGGTCCGCTTTGTAACCACAGCCCAATAAGCTAAAGCCCAAACATGTTATAATTAAAACATGAAAGATTCTAAAAGTATAATTTCTCATTTAGTTCAACAACCTTCTTTGAAAAAATTTGAGCAGATGCGCTGTTATGAAAGATTGCTTGCTTTGCTACCTCAAAGCTTCACTTCCATGATACGGTTCGTCTATACAAAAAATGACACGCTCTTTTTTGTGCTCAATCATCCCTGCGCAAAAATGGAATTTAATTATAAACGTAATTTAATAAAGAGTCTATTAAAAGAGTTCAATGCACATTTTCCAGACTGTGCTTGTTTACATGTAAAAGATGTTCAAGCGTTCATTTCTAATAAACAAGACCATGAAGAAGACGCTTTAATACCCGCCTCATCGGAAATATTTTACCCAGAACAAGCGAATGGAACGTTTGAAAACACATGTGAAGACCCTAAACTTAACGCGCTCTTTGAAACGATTAAAGAAACCATCAAGAAACACCACCATTCATGCTAAGTCAAAAACTTAAAGACGCTCCTGAACAAGCAGGAATTTATCAATTTTTTGATGCATCGGGCATGCTGCTTTACGTCGGTAAAGCTAAAAACATTAAAAATCGTGTCAAAAGTTATTTTCGTTTTTCAGGTGCATTATCGCCTTCACCGACACTTTCACTGCGCATTACAAAAATGATACACGAAGTTGTGAATGTCGAATTTATCATTGTGCAGAGCGAACATGATGCTTTGATTTTAGAAAATTCTTTGATTAAGCAACTCAAGCCCAAGTACAATATTTTATTGCGCGACGATAAAACATATCCGTATATTGCGATTAATCTCGCAGAACCGTTTCCTCGCTTTGAGATTACTCGAAAAATTATCAATGACAAGCATATGAAATATTTCGGCCCACTATCGGGTTCGGCTAAAGCGCTGCTTGATGCACTTTATTTGGTATTTCAGTTGGTACAGAAGAAAGGGTGTCTTAAAGGAAAGAAAGCCTGTCTTTTTCATCAAATTCATCGCTGCCTTGCCCCGTGTGAACATAAAATCGATGTGCAAACGTATGGCAAAATTGTTCAAGAAGCACTGGACGCTTTGAATGATCAAAAAAAGCTGATGCACCTTTTACATGTAAAAATGGAAGAGGCGTCTATGAAGCTAAATTTTGAAGAAGCTGCCAAACTTCGAGACACGATTAACGCCATCAAAGATGCATTACATGTAACGCATGTGGAACTTTCAAAACTCGAAGATTATGACGTCTTCGCCATTGAGATGATTGAAAAAACCGCTGTAATTATGCGCCTTTTTGTACGCGGCGGCAAAATTGTTTCAACATCGCACACACTCATGCACAACGCGTATGGATTTGAAAAAGACGAATTGTATCAACGAACTCTTTTTGAATTCTATCATCCTATGAATCAAACGTTTGCAAAGCATATTTTAATTGCAGAACCTTTTAGTGAAGAAGCGTCTATGGTTCAATTCTTGAGTGAAAAATTCAATCAAAAAATCACCATAACAACACCGCAAAGAGGTGAAAAACTGCATCTTGTTTCTATGGCACGCGAAAATGCAAAAGCAATTTTATTGCAAAGTTTTACTAAAAATCATAGCTCCCTAGAAGAGCAATTGCAAAAACTTTTCGACTTAGAATCTCTTCCAAAACGCATCGAAATTTTTGATAATTCACACTTAGGAGGTGTTGCGCCTGTTGGAGCGATGGTGGTTTGGGATGATGGATTTGCCAAGAACAGTTACCGACGTTATGCGCTAGAACACAAAGATGAGTATGCACAAATGAAAGAGATGTTAGAGCGCCGCATCAATGATTTTGATAAAGAGCCTGCTCCTGATTTGTGGGTACTTGATGGAGGAGAAACGCTCTTAAAATTAGCGCAAACGTTGCTCAAAGAACGCCATGTTTCTGTTGATCTTTTAGCGATTGCAAAAGAGAAAAGAGATGCCAAAGCACACCGCGCTAAAGGAAGTGCCCACGATACTATCCACTCAAAAAATCAGTCCTTCAATCTTCCTCCACACGATAAACGCTTGCAATTTATTCAACGCCTTCGAGATGAGGCACACCGCTTTGCTATTACGTATCATCAACGTAAAAAACGCTCTAAAGATATGAGTCTAGAGCTTCTTGAAATTGAAGGCGTGGGTCAAGCAACTCTTAAAAAACTTCTCAGTTATTTTGGTACTTTTGACGCCATTTACAACGCAAGTGAAGAAGAACTTGAGGTCACAGTTGGTAAACGCATTGGCGCTAACATAGTACATTTCTTAAAAAAATAGCTTAGTTTTAAGTATAAGTGAGTTAAAATTGACTTTTTAACGTTCATTAAAGGATCTTCATTTGATACTTTACGATAAGAATGGTCTATTTCTGGGTATGGGCAACCAAGAGTTGTACCTTTTAGGGTATGAAGACATGGAAGAGTTTCGTAATTATCACAATGATTTTGCGGATCTGTTTGTGAACAAACCCGGCTTCATTTTTAAATTTAAAAATTTTTCGTGGATTGATTATGCACAGCACAGTGGCACGCCCAATAAACGCGTACTGATCCGAACAAAAAATGGTAAAGAAATCGAATCTGCCTTAAATATTACAGAGATTTTTCTGCCAAAAGAGATTAACGGATCATCCATCTTTTTTAGCGTCGAGTTGAGTAATGCTCCTTTTAAACACGACATACCAGCCACCTCTTTAACCACAGCAGACACCCGTGAAGAAACACCTATTCAAGTCCCTCAAATCAATGAAGAAGAACCCTCCTTAGCAGAAGACATGCCTATTTTCCCTTCACTCGATAGCACATTAACCTCTTTTGAGACTTCCACAATTTCACAGGATTATGAACCAGCGCTTATTACAATTGACGATGATGAACCTTTGATAAAATCCGAAACAGAAGATGCCATTTTTAAACCTTCTCTTTCGCCATCTGCAATTGACGATGGTTTTGATTTTAAACTTAAATTTGATCATACCATTCTAGAGACACCATCCAAAGAAGAGGAAGAAGAGCCCTCTGCGCCGATGCCCTTAGAGTATGATTCTATTGACCAAATCCAACCGACTGATTTAAAATTTGATGACATCTCCCTTGAGAGTTATCCTGAAGACCAACATGAAGATCTTTTAAGCGATCAAACACTGTTTGTTGAAGAACTCAGGGAAGAACAACCACTACCAACAATCCAAGAGGAACCGTTTGATTTATCCGAATGTGCCGATGAGTTAGGATTAGACATTAGCACGTTGGCTCAAATTATTGAAGAATACGTGGAAACACTCACTTCAACCATGCCATTACTTTTACAAGCCATCCAAGACAATAACCGTCATGAGGCGAAAGAAGAGATAGCAAAGCTCAAAAGTATTGCGCTACATTTGCATATCAATGCGCTTTATAACCATTTTGAGCATCTTGAAACCAGCCTTGATTTTGATACCAAAGAAGAAATTCTTCAGACGCTACACCATCTTCAAAACTCAGTTGCGTCATTTAAGGAAACCGTTTTATGAAAAAAATGTTCGTGTGCCTTTTAATTGTTTTTTCACCGCTTTTGGCCGACCATTTTAGAGACGCGATGCTTTCGTATAAAGCAGGCAATTATGCACAGGCTAAAGAGCTTTTTGAACTGGCTATCAAAAAAGAAAACTCCATACAAGGCTATTTTTATCTTGGAAAGATTTATCTTTATGGCGAGGGTGTGGAAGCAAATCCATCGCTTGCAATCCCTTATCTAGAACAAGCCGTTATGAAAGGAAATCTTAAAGCCAAATGTTATCTTGCAGATGCGTATCTTAAAAGTCATATTAAACATGATGAAGCTCTTGTCTTGTTAAAACAAGGGGCTAAAGACAGCGTTACATGTAAAGAGATTGCTTCAACTTACAATATCGTAATAAACAGTTAATATAAGGACGTAGACCATGAAATTAACGACCCAGCATACTTTGAGACTTATTAGTCAATATCCATTGATGATTCTTTTTCTTTTCTCTAGCTATTTTCTTTTTGTATCTTACACACAATTTGACACTACCTTGACACTGAAGAACAAAATTGAAAGTACAAAAGTTTTAAGTTCACTTTCGATTGAACTCGCTAAAGAGAGGGGATTGAGTGCATCGTATCTTTCCAGTCAGGGAAGTATTGCAAAAGAAGCACTTCAAGAACAACGCATCAATGTTAATAAATCCATTAAAGAGTTTCACGAATTTTATAAAACACATGAGATGTCGGCGCAAATTAAAACAGTGGTCACCTATTTAACGAAAATTGTCGAAATGCGTCAAGTTGTCGATAGCTTCTCTATTGATTTTAATAAGATGTTTTTTGATTACTATAGCCAAATTAACACACATATTTTAAAAGAACTTGAGTCCTTAGGAACCATTAACACCAATTCAAATATTTCAAACCTCACCTACTCGTTAGTTTCCGTCTATAAAAATATTGAATACTTAGGTCAAGAGCGTGGCTTTGTTGCCAAAATTTTGAGCCAATATGTTCCTTTTAGTCCGAAAGACCTTGAAATTTGGATCAATATTTTTAGCGTTTCCAATATTTTTGACCATAGAACCATTAACGATACCACAACACGTACACAAATTGAGAACTTATATAATCTCCCTGCTAACCAAAAACTAGAAGAAGAAATTACGCAGGTTAAAGCCGAGCTTATTACGGCGGCACAAAGCGGTGAATACCTTATCGATCCGACCCTTTGGTTTGCCCTTTTAACGAAAAAAATTGATATTTTAGATAAATCAGCACAAATTATTAAACTATCGCTCAGTGCGGAAGAAAAAAGTTACGATAATCAAAACATAGGCCAACTTATTGGAGCAGGTGCAACATGGATTATTTCAATCGTTTTGATGTTTTTAGGACTTGGATTATCAGGACAATTTAGAAAGAATGTTCAAGGATTGGAAAATATCTTTACCCGTGTTGAGGAACTTGCTGAAACAAAAGAAAAAGTTGATTTCAATACCACAGAAGGTATGAACGTAGCCTATGCCATTATTGATAAAGCGATTGAAAATATCGCAAAAGAGAAGAAAAATGCTGAAGAAGCCAGTGCCGCAAAAAGTATTTTCCTCGCAAATATGTCGCATGAAATTCGTACGCCTCTTAATGGAATTATCGGATTCACAGAGCTTCTTAAGAACTCTGACCTTGATGAAGAAAAACGTGAATTTGTGGATGTTATTGAAAAAAGTTCTGAAAACCTACTCGCTATTATTAATAATATTCTAGACCTTTCAAAAGTTGAAAGCAATAAAATCGAAATAGACGAAATTCTCTTCTCCCCTATTGATGAATTTGAAAATGCCGTTGAAGTCTATGGCCCTAAAGCGGCGGAAAAAAATATTCAACTCTCTTTATATATAGACCCTAGCTTGCATAATTATCTCAAAGGTGATGCTGTTAAAATCAAAGAAGTTTTAATTAACCTTATGAGTAATGCGGTCAAATTCACACCAAACAATGGTCAAATTACCGTTGAAATTAAACGCCTAGAAAATGCACCTTTGGATAAAGCGCGTGTTCTCTTTAGTGTTCACGACTCTGGTATCGGTATTAACCAAGATAAAATCGAAGGTATTTTTGATGCCTTTAATCAAGCAGATTCAACCATTACTCGTAAATTTGGTGGAACAGGTCTAGGTCTTACAATTTCTTCAAAATACATAGCACTTATGGGCGGACGTTTAGAGGTAGAGAGCGAAGAAGGCAAAGGTAGCCGTTTCTTCTTTGCACTTGATCTTGTCGAATCCACAGCAAGCGGCACAGATTATAAAGATCATTTTAGTGACTTTAATTGTGCTATTTTCTCACCACTGAACAGCACAAAAGCCCATACAGAATTCATGTATGATTACTTTAATTATTTTGGTGCACACACCAAGTATTACACCGATTTCCCTTCTCTTAAAAATCTTATCTTTAAATCAGGAAGCAATATCATTGTTGCGGATTACAACAACTTGACAAAAGAAGAACTTGATGAGTATAAGAAGATCAAATTACCTATTATCCTTATTTTTAAATCGTCTCAACAAGCCAAATTTAACGAATTTAGTACCAAATATATCACACCAATTTATGAGCCAATCAATCTTTCAAAACTTGTAAAAGTATTGGAGTCCAAGCGAGAGTTTCTACCGACAAAAGAGAATAAAGTTGAACCACAACCTGTACATAAAGCAACGTTTGGCAAAAAATTTAAAGCCAATGTTCTCGTAGCAGAAGACAATGAGATTAATCAAAAATTGATTCGAAGGACATTGGAAGATTTGGGGCTCATGATTACGATAGTTCCCAATGGTCTTCAAGCCTTAGAGCGCCGTCGTTCAGAGTCTTTTGATATGATTTTTATGGACATTGCGATGCCAATTATGGATGGTATTGAAGCAACCCATAAAATCCTAGAATATGAAGAAAAAAATCATCTTCCCCATATTCCAATTGTTGCTATCACGGCCAATGCGCTCAAAGGTGATCGTGAGCGTTTTATGAAAGAAGGGTTGGATGAGTATATTACAAAACCTATTAAAAAAGACAGTATTATTAGCATCTTAAACCTTTTTATCCAAGACAAAATTGATTATTCCTATGAGGAACCAATAGAGTCCTCACCGAATCCAAAAGAGACACTAAGAGATCACGCGCCACATGTTGAAAGCACCGATGTCATACAGGAAGAAGCTCCTATTAGTCCTGAAGATAACATGCATGAAGAACTTGTTTCATCATCTTCGTCCGAAGATTTTGAGACAGGAATAGAGCCATCACAAGATATTTTGGTCTTGAAAAAAAGTCCTATTGAAACGAAAATTTTCACCAGTGTACTCACAAAAATGTGTGATAATGTCACTGCCGCTACATCTTTTAAAGATTTTAAACAAAAAGTTGAATCTAATGCTTATAAGATTCTTCTTTTCGATAAAGAAATGCTCTTAGAAGATGCACAAACATTCATAACATGGGTTGAGTCGATGCAATCAAAACACCATTCAAAACATATGAATACCATCATGTTCATTGACCCCAAAGATAAGATAGAGGATAATACAGTTGCCTTTGATGCTATTTTGCCAAATCAAATTAGCAAAAAAGATTTAGAAGCACTCATTCATAAGTTTATTTAAAGGCTAAATCATGGAAAAACAATTAAAAATTCTAGCAGTCGATGATGATTTTATTAACCTAAAACTCATCAGTTCCATGTTACGCAAAAATACACAAGTGGGTGCGATTATTGAAGCAACCAATGGCTTAGATGCCATCAACCTTCTGAAAACGCAAGGAGATATTGATCTCGTATTGCTTGATATTAAAATGCCCGTGATGGATGGTATTGAGTTTCTCACCAATGTACAATCTATGGTTGAGTTTAAAAAGCTACCTATCATAGTCTTGACAACGGATGAGACACGAAAGCATGAAGCATTTGATCACGGTGCTTTTGATTTTCTTGTTAAACCTATCAGAGAGCATGAACTCAGTAGTAAAATTGCTAAAGTTGCTGATCTTTTTTGAACAGCAACTTTTATCTAGCTATGAATGACTTTATTGATTTGATTGTATAGCGAGGTAATTTCTTCTTTTTTAGCGATAAAGCTATTTTTATTGGCAATCAGATAAGCGGATGAATCTAAAATCGTCTCGACGACTTTCAAACCATTTTGCTTCATGGTACTTCCTGTTTCTACGATATCTACAATCACATCAGACAGTCCTACCAATGGTGCTAGTTCGATAGAGCCATACAGCTTAATAATATCAACAGCCATTGCTTTTTTTGAAAAATATTTTTGTGCGATATTGGTCATTTTGGTTGCCACTTTAAGTTCAGGCACAGAATAATCAATCTCTTTACCTTCTTGAATTCCAACGCATACTTTGCATTTTCCAATTCCAAGGTCCAATAAACGCAATAAATCTTCATCTTTCTCTTCTAAAACATCCAATCCAACAACACCAATATCTGCTGACTGATGCAATACATATGCTGGAACATCTTGGTTACGAACTAATAAAAAACGAAAATCATCCACTTCTAAAATTAATTTTCGATCATCAAAACAGAACGATTTTCCAAATATCTTTTCAAAAATCGCTAACGTCTCTTCTGCAATTCTACCCTTTGGTAATGCAACGGTTAACATTCTATTTTCCCTTTATTCTAAATGTGCTTCTTTGATAGTTTTGAGCATACCACGGAAGATAAGTGCTCTGTCAAAAATGGAATTCGTGAAAAATTTTGAGAAAAATTTTCCATCGCCTCCTGTGAAAAATATTTTTTTATCTTTACACGTTGTTTCTAATAATAATAAAATGGACTTTACAACGCCATAAGCGATGGCATCACTTGTCTTCTGAGGTAGGGCATCCAGTGAAACATTGGGATTAATAGGACTATTCAAACGAGATGAAATAGAACTATACGCACGCTCATACGCACTAAGCCCTGGTAAGATAAATCCGCCTAAATGCATACCTCCTGACATAATATCTACGGTGATGGCACTTCCTGCATCCACAATCATCCCATCTGTAATAGTGGAACATGCCGCTATACGATCAATTCCCATACCTTGGTATATTGTGTCAAAATCAAAATAAGGTTCAAGATCAACATACTGATCTTTTGTACTTAAATAATGGCTCATCGCTTCATTCACACAGATATAATAAATTGTCTCTTTCGTACTATACTCTTTAAATTGCTTATGAGACATACTCCATATTTTACCGTCTTGATAAAAATCGGCATTTGAATTACCAATATCACAAAGTATCATTATATACCTTCCATCCATTCTGATGTAATAGTGCTGCTGCTTTTGAACACAACGGTGCTTTAAGAATCAAATGTTTAAAACGATAACGGTGTGCTTGTTGTGATTCTAATGCTAATGTTAAAGCTAAAATTTCCTCGGCGTGTTTTAGGACAAAACGACTTTTTTGTTCTATCCTAAAAATCAAATGATAAAATGATTTGAGATCAACTCCGCTAAAAATAGCAATTTTTTTACGCGTACCAAGAAGTTTTGGATCAATAGTTGAAAGAGATGCAAAAACGATTTGTTTTTTACAAATACGTTCTAACACCTCTTTCATCGTTTAGTTTTTTCCAACAATCACTATTTTGTACGATTGAGTTTGAAGAAACGATTTTTATAGTAAAGGGTATCACCTGTTGTAAAAATATGCGTTTCAATCTCATCAGGCAATTTATAAATATTCGTTGAGATTAAATCTAAATCCGTTGCAATAATATAGCCACCTTTTTCGATCATGTAAACGTATGTACCATGAATTGTTCCGGCAAAAGTTGCAAATGGAAATTTACGCTCTTTTAAAACTTTCAGATCTGCGTCAGTTAAAATGACACGTCCGTCTTTTGTGAAAACAAAAATACGATTTTCAAGAACGATCACATCTTTAACATCATTTTCTAAGAAGCTAATAGACTTTGGACTGATTGAAACAACTTTACTTTTGGTTGCAGCAACCAAACGATCACCTAATACTTGCAAGTAGATAATATTCCCAAAAAACTTATCATTACTAACGACAACGTCACGAATAGGTTTTTTTGTTTGCGCATCGACAATGACTAATTTACCATCAAGCGTAGGGAAAACAATTAAATCACCTAAGAAATAAGGCGAAGCAATACGAGAATCTAAAACATAGACATTGTCTTGTTTAAGATGCATCATCTCTTTTCCATCAACAATATCAATTAAAACAAGCTCATTTGAACCAAGAACGAGTGCTAAGACATTGCCTTTCAATGCCGCAGAAGCAACAGAGACACTGCACTCTTTAGAAAACAATATTTTTTTATTGGCATCTACAATTTGTAGTGCGCCACATTTAGATGTAGCCACATAACGGCCTTGATCTTCTGCAAGATAGACAAACCCCGATGGCAATGTTACATTGGACAAGCCTTGCTTGGTAATAATTTGGCCATTATCTAAAGTTGCACCATCTCTTACCGCATCAATAATGGTTGCCGGCAATGAACCGTCATAACTGATTTTACCAGAAAGTGCTTCTGGTTCAAAGTATTGTCGCTTAGTGCCACAGCCGCTTATAACCAATAATAACGTCATGAGTGAAAAAACAATTTTTGCGTATTTCATTATTTTATGCCTTGATAATGTTCTAGATTTTTTGCAATCTGTTTTAGAGGAGAACCAACATCTATTTGAGCAAATTTAAGTCTGGCTTCTTCAATCTTATTTTCTTTAAGCAGGTTGTATCCTTCTTCTAGGAGTGCCATCCCTGCCAATAATTCACTACTCTTAATCGTTGCATTCGTGTCAATTTGAGCAAGCTGATAGGCTGCAATTTCTGCTAAAATAGGATTGTCAGTGGATAAAGAAACCGATTTAAGTGCCTCGACATCGCCCTTTGCCATGGCTGTTTCAAACATAAACATCGCATACAGTTTAGGGCTTTTTTGTTTGAGAGTATCTAATGCAGCTTGATTATTAGCATCTTTTAGAAGTAGTTGATATGCTTCATTAGAAGCTTTTAAACGCTGTTGTGTTAACACATCATTGACAGCATAGGTTGCTGCACCAAGCACAATAAGTACTAATCCAGAGATAATGTATTTTTTATTGCGTTTAAAGAAGCGTTCACCTTTAATCATTCCCTCTAAGAACTGCTCTTCGGTGCTAAACTCTTCTTGGACCGCCTTAATATTTTCCTTAAGTCCCAAACACTATCCTTAATAAACGATTTTTGAAAAATATAACACAGTTTATCACAAGAAATATAAAAAGGGACTAATGCCATTTCAGTATAGCGACAAAGAGAATATGTTATAATAATCTTTCAAAAATATTTAAGGATTTTGAAGCCTATGAAAATTGATAACGCACTTTTACAAAAATTAGAAAAACTCTCTTCGTTACAAATCAGCGATGAAAAACGTGAAGGAGTTATCGCTCAATTAAGTGAAATTGTCTCTTTTGTAGAAAACCTTAACGAATTAAATCTCGAAAGTGAAGAAGCAACCTTTACGACACTGCAAGGTGGAACTCCTTTTAGAGAAGATATCCCTAGTGTGGATAATACTATTGTTAAAACAATTCTTGAACATGCTCCTCAAAGTGAAAATGGCTTTTTTGTCGTACCAAAAATCATTGAATAAACAATTTTTATATAAGGTGTAATTATGAGTTCACCCAACATCAAGGCTCTTTTAAAAAATGTTGTTGCTTATAAAGCTTCTGATTTACACTTAGTAGGTCGAAGTGAGCCTCAAATAAGAATTGATGGAAAGTTGGTTCCACTTGATATGGAACAACTCAACGGCAATGCCATTGAGGAGATGTGTTACACCTTAATTACGGATAAGCAAAAGAAAAAGCTTGAAGAAGAAAAAGAGCTTGATTTTGCAATTATGTTCCCCGATATTGGGCGTTTTCGTGCCAATTATTATTATACAATCAACGGCGAATTAGCAGCTGCTTTTAGAATTATTCCTATTGATATTCCTTCCTTAGATGACCTCAATTCTCCCATTGTTTTTAAAGATGTTATCAAGCGTGAGAAAGGGCTTATCTTAGTAACAGGACCTACGGGAAGTGGTAAATCAACAACACTGGCTGCCTTGCTGAATGAAATCAACCTTTATGAACATCGTCATATTATTACCATCGAAGACCCTGTTGAATTTATTCATACCAATAAAAAAGCTCTTTTCTCTCACCGTAACGTAGGCGATGATACCAAAAGCTTTGCGAGAGCACTTAAATTTTCACTTCGTCAAGACCCCGATATTATCTTGGTTGGGGAGATGAGAGACCAAGAAACGATTAGTACCGCTATTACCGCGGCAGAAACCGGACACTTAGTCTTAGGAACGCTTCACACGAACTCAGCGGTTCAAACGATTAATAGAATTGTCGATAGCTTTGATGGTGCGGAACAAGTGCAAGTGCGCAATATGCTTGCAACCTCTTTGCATGCAGTTATTTCACAAAGTCTCTTACCTAAAATCGGAGGAGGAAGGGTCGCTATACATGAAATTATGATTAATAATGCGGCCATTGCTAATCTGATTCGAGAAAATAAGATTCATCAAATCTACTCACAAATGCAACTCAACCAACAAAAAACGGGTATGGTCACGCAAACACAAGCAATGATGAAATATTTAAGAGCCAATTTTATCAGCAAAGAAGATGCTATTCGCTACTCAACCCAACCTCAAGAGCTCCTTAATAACATGGGAGTTTGACCATTAAAAGCAACGTTTTACGAATATTACAGCTTAAGCAAGCTATACTAAAGCAAATGAAATTCTAAAACAATGGGTAAAGGCGCTTCATAGTATGAACAATGGTAATAATATTTCTGACATTATTTTTCAAATAGCCGATGAAACATTTGAAAAACTTAAACACCTCAATATCCCACCTTATCCAAAATACTATCATGATACTTTTGTAGAAACACTTCAAAAAAATAGTGATCCTGAGGTTTTGGACCTTGCCAAAAAGCATAGTTATCTCTTCTCCAATGCGGGACAAGAAGAGATGGTCAGTGAGACGTGTTTTGGGCTTATGAAAAAAGGCATAGAAGCGTTTGTTAAAACCAATGATAATTTAAAATTCATCTCAGATGAAACAGCGATTAATATTGATAATATCAAAAAAGATTATGCCAGTGTCGATACGCATCAAGTCCTTCAAGCCTTTGATAATTTTCAAGGTAAAATTCTTGAAGAACTTCAAACAGCCGATGAAACAATCGCAAAATTAAAGTTGGAAGTTGAGCGACTAGAGCGTGAATCCAATATTGACCCTTTAACCAAGGCACACAACCGAAGAGTTTTAATTAAAGACCTTGAAGAAGTCCTTAGCTTTGGTAAAGACAAAGACATGGATATGCATCTTGTCATGTTCGATGCCGATGATTTTAAACAAATCAATGATTCGTTTGGTCACATTGCCGGCGATAAAACACTCATCTTTTTATCAAAACTGATTCAAAACTCATTACGTCGCGGAACACGTATTTATCGCTATGGCGGTGAAGAATTTGTTGTGATTCTCAATCGTACTTCATCAGAAGAAGCAACAAAAATTGTAGACCGCATTATCCGTGAGACCAGCGATAGTAAATTACTCTATAAAAGCCACGACATTCATTTAACGCTGAGTGCTGGCATTTGTTCACATCAGCAAAACATTTCAGCAGAAGAGCTTTTAGACAGAGCCGATAAAGCATTGTACGAAGCAAAACTTGATGGTAAAAACTGTTTTAGGAGTGCTCACTAATGGCAAATATTGTACTTTTTGATCTTATTACGCTCGCACTGGTACTCATTTTAGGTATCAAAGGCATTATCAACGGTTTTGTAAAAGAATTTTTTGGTCTTTTGGGTATTATTGGCGGTATTTACTTTGCATCACGTTACGCAGCCGTCGCAGGAGATCTCATTCATAAGCATATTTATGCTTTTGGCAACCAAGCTTCTTTATATCTTTTTGGTTTTATTGCCGTATTAATCGTTTTTTGGATTGCATGTATTTTCATTGGGTATTTACTTGCGCAAGCATTGAGCCTTAGCGGTTTAAGTATGATTGATAAATTAGCAGGATTTATTATGGGAAGTGCTAAAATATTTTTAGTATTTTCTGTTTTAGCCGTTACTTTGACCAATATCGAATTTATTAAATCTCGAATAGAACCTTATGTCGCGAATAGTATGATGTTTCCTCTCTTTTTAGAGACAGGTCGCTACATTGTTAAGTTAGACACAAAAGATGTCTTAGATAGCCTCCCCACTCAAGATAAACCCAACCCGTAAATAGAGGTTACGCATGAGTACATTTGAAAATTTAGAATACAATTCACTCCTTGCTTCTTTTAAGGAGTTGTTAAAAACCAACAGTCTTAAATTCACCAAACAGCGTGAGGTGGTTTTAAAAACATTGTATGAAAGAAATGATCACTTTACCCCAGAAGATTTATACATTTTTTTAAAAGGCAATTACCCTGAACTCAACATCGGAATTGCAACAGTCTATCGAACACTCAATCTTCTTGAAGAATCTCAGATGGTCACATCCATCTCCTTTGGTGTTGCAGGGAAAAAATTTGAACTTGCAAACAAACCCCATCATGATCATATGATTTGTAAAAGCTGTGGACTGATTATTGAATTCCAAAATGAAAAAATTGAACAATTACAGCTTGAAATTGCTAAAGCAAATCACTTTAAAATTACAAGCCATTTAATGCAACTACGTGGTCTTTGCGAAGATTGCGCTAAAGAAAAGTAAACACTGAAAAGAGGAAAAGATTTGATATTTGATGACCAATACCAACAACAACGTATCGAAAAAGGAAAAGCACTCCAAGCACTTGGACGCAATCCATACAGACATAATATTATTAAAGATACGAGTACCAAAGAGTTTTTAGAATGCTACGCTTATGTTATTGATAGTGAATTAAAGCGTGATGAAAACAAAACCAATACCGTTGTAGGACGTATTAAATTTTTACGCCATATGGGTAAAGCAGCTTTTGCAAAAGTTGAAGATGAACATGGCCTTTTACAAATCTATTTTAGCCGTGAATCTATCGGCGATGATTGGTTTGATAACGTTAAAAAGTTAGTCGAAGTCGGTGATATTATCAGTGTAACAGGCTTTCCTTTTGTTACAAAAACGGGTGAACTTTCTTTACATGTAAAAGTGCTTGACGTAGCGACAAAGTCGATTGTTCCCTTGCCTGAAAAGTTTCACGGCTTACAAGATAAAGAGCTACGTTATCGCAAGCGCTATTTGGATATGATTATGAACAGTGATGTTCGTAAAACCTTTAAAATTAGAAGCAGAATTGTCAGTGAAATTCGTCACTTTTTTGAGGAGAGAGACTTCCTAGAAGTCGAAACACCGATGATGCATCCTATCGCAGGGGGTGCTAATGCAAAGCCTTTTATCACACGTCATAATGCACTCGGTGTAGATCGTTACCTAAGAATTGCTCCTGAACTCTATCTCAAACGCCTTGTTGTTGGTGGATTTGAGGCTGTTTTTGAAATCAACCGTAACTTTAGAAATGAAGGAATGGATCAAACACATAACCCTGAATTTACAATGATTGAGTTTTACTGGGCCTATCATAACTACCACGACTTGATGCGCTTAACGGAAGAGATGTTCGATGTCCTTCTTAAAAAACTAAAACTCCCTAAAAAACTGCCGTATGGCGACATCGAAATTGATTTTTCTAAGCCATTTCGTAAAATTGCGTTTCGGGATGCTTTGGTTGAAATTGGTAATATTCCCAATGAAATTTTAGACGATGCTGAGCAAATTAGAGCGTATATCACCGCCAAAGGGTTCAGTGTTGAGCCAAATCTCAGCCTTGGTAAATTGTTTGAAGAGTTGTTTGACCTCTTTGTGGAAGAAAAGCTCATCGACCCAACATTTCTGATAGACTACCCTATCGAGATCAGTCCATTAGCACGTCGTAGCGAAACAAATCCTAATATTGCAGAGCGTTTCGAGCTCTTTATTGCTGGGCGAGAAATCGCCAATGGATTTAATGAGCTCAATGATCCACTGGATCAATACACACGATTTGCAAAACAGTTGCAAGCTAAAAATGCAGGCGATGATGAAGCACACGAAATGGATGAAGATTACGTCTACGCGCTAGGATACGGCTTACCGCCAACGGCAGGACAAGGATTGGGAATTGATCGATTGACGATGCTTTTAACCAATGAGCAATCTATCAAAGATGTTATTCTTTTCCCCGCAATGAAGCCGTTAAACGAACTTGATGAATTAACAACACCAACAGACAATAAGGAATAGTAATGAGTATTTTAAAAAACATTGACCCAGAAGTTTACGATCTGGTTGAAAAAGAGTTACACAGACAATGCGATCATTTAGAGATGATTGCTAGCGAAAACTTTACCTATCCAGCGGTTATGGAAGCAATGGGCAGTGTCTTTACCAACAAATATGCGGAAGGTTATCCTAATAAACGATACTACGGTGGCTGTGAATTTGCAGACTTAGTAGAGCAACTGGCAATTGATAGAGTTTGTAAACTGTTTGGCTGTGCCTACGCCAATGTTCAACCTAATTCGGGTAGCCAAGCGAATCAAGGTGTCTATCAAGCACTTTTAAATCCTTTTGACAAAATCCTTGGTATGGATTTAAGCCACGGTGGTCACTTAACACATGGCGCGAAAGTAAGTAGTTCAGGTAAAACCTATTCAAGCTTCTTCTATGGTGTTGAGTTAGATGGTCGTATTAACTATGATAAAGTAAGAGAAATTGCCCATATTGTTAAACCTAAAATGATTATTTGTGGTGCAAGTGCGTATCCTAGAGAGCTTGATTTTGCTAAGTTTAGAGAGATTGCAGATGAAGTAGGCGCATACCTTTTTGCCGACATCGCACATATTGCTGGTCTTGTAGCAGCTGGTGAGCATCCAAGTCCTTTTCCTCATTGTCATGTTGTTGCCTCTACAACCCATAAAACACTTCGTGGACCACGTGGTGGTATCATCTTAACCAATGATGAAGAGATTGCAAAAAAAGTGAATAGTGCTATTTTCCCAGGAATTCAAGGTGGTCCTTTGGTACATGTCATTGCTGCTAAAGCCGTTGGTTTTGCAGAAAACTTAAAACCTGAATGGACAACCTATGCCAAACAAGTACGTGCGAATGCCAAAGTCCTCGCTGACGTTTTAATTAAACGTGGCTACGACATTGTCAGTGGCGGCACCGACAACCACTTGGTACTTGTTTCATTCCTTAATAAAGCGTTCAGCGGTAAAGAAGCAGATTTAGCGCTAGGCGATGCAGGTATTACCGTCAATAAAAACACTGTTCCAGGTGAAACACGCAGTCCATTTGTGACCAGTGGCGTTCGCATAGGCTCACCTGCACTGACCGCACGCGGTATGAAAGAAAAAGAATTTGAGATTATTGCCAATAAAATTGCTGATGTCCTTGATAACATCAACGATGAAGCATTACATGTAAAAATTAAAGCTGAGATGAAAGCATTGGCAAGTCAGTTTATTATTTACGATAGACCAACGTACTAAGGGATTTTATGTACAATATTGATGTCTCTCTCATTAAAATGATTACCGATCATTATTGGATTAAACGCGATACTATCGTCCAAAAGCTCGATTTTAACGGGAGAGTCTTTTTTGATAAATATGAGCGTATTAATCAGCCTTTGAATAACAGTATCATCAAAGATCATCTGGATGGAAAAATCACGGTTGCTCATTCGCTAATTAATCGCTTTGATAAAGTTGAAAATATCGTTTTTGACTATAACGGTAGAAATACGGAGCGCTTTTGGCATAGGGCACAACTTTTGCTTAGAGAAGAAGGATTTATCAATTTTACGGCGTATAAGAGCCAAACAGAGGGCCATTTACATTTGTATGTTCATAAAGGACACACAACGTTGCAAGAGGGTTACCAAATCGCCAAAATGCTCTCTATGAAACTTTCTCAAAAACTTCCACGTGAATGGAGAATGTTTCCAAATCAAGAATTACCAAGAGAATTTAATATCTTGGCATTACCATATGATTTATACCAAAAAGAACGTGGAGCTTCTTGGTCAAAACATATGTAAACTGTTTTTTAAACAGTAGAGTATCTATTTTTGTTAATGCATGTCGTGTAATTTATCATCATTCTTAAGGAGAACCGATGGAAAATAGAAATGAACTCAGTGATATCGTATTAGAAAAAGGGGATAGCAAAACCCTGAAAATGAAACGTATCTTGATTTTAGTTGCTTTTTTGATTCTTGTATTTCTGATTGCACTTGCGAGTATGAAACTCATGAACAAAGACCAAAGTAAGGATGCTTCAAAATTAATCTTGCCTCCAGAACCAACACAAGAGACGCAAATCCCTAAAGATGACCAACTCTTTAAGCAAGTGCCAATTATTGAAGAGAACCCTAAAAAAGAGAGTTTTGAAGATATGATCAAAACCCTTAAAGAGAAAGAAGCACAAAAACAAGAAGACGCAAAAGGTGATGCCAAAGCAAATGATACAACAAGTGCTCCTGCAACGACACAAACTCCCGCAACGGCACCTGTTTCAAATGTGACACCACCGCCTGTAGCAAAACCAAAAGTAGAAGCGAAGAAAGAAGTAGTAAAACCTGCAACTACAGCCAAAAGTGCATCTGAAGCACCAACCCATAGTGGCACAGCAGAGGCTGGTATTTACGTACAAGTCGGTGCAGTTGCAACAGCTCCTGAACAACGCGTCTTAAATGACATTAAAGCAAAAGGTTTTGAATACAGACTCTATTCGACTATCGTCAATGGCAACAAAGTCACTAAGATTCTTATAGGACCGTATGCAAAATCCAGTGATGCAGAAAGTGCTTTAGTACTGATTCGCTCAAGTATCAACAAAAATGCATTTATCTATCGGGTGAAATAAGGTGCTAACTTCTCGAAAAATTTTATTTGATCAACTCACCCCTATTACGATTTATGCAAAATTGCAGGCGTATTTTAAGGGTGAGCTCTGCTTTTTATTGGAAAGTGCTATTCATAATAATGATGGTAATTTTAGTTTTTTTTTCATAGGCGCAAGAGAGCGTGTCATTCACCAGCACGCTAAAAGCACCCATATTGATGAAAAAGGCGTGACGCACTCTTTAGGAACATCTCCTTTTCCTTTTTTAAAAGAGCGCTACGCTACCGTTGATCAAGAGCTCTATAAAACCTATTCGAAAGAACTTGGTGTTGGTTTTATCGATGGATTTATTGGCTATATAGGCTATGATGCCGTTAAGCTTTTTGAACCGCGTTTATGTGCACATATGGACCCGCTCAAAGACGAACTCGACATTCCAGATATTGATCTCATGCGTCCGAAGCTTGTTTGTACGTTTTCACACAAATCCAATACCCTTATCTTAACAACGTTTATGCCAAGCATTGCCGAACAAATGGATAAAATCGAAGCAACACTGAAAGAGCCTCATTATTATATTCCTATCCAAACGGCACAAGTCGATAAATCAAAAGGGTCTTTTTCGCTTTCAAAAGAGCATTTCTTTGAGATGGTTGAAAAATCCAAAGAGATGATTCGCAGTGGCGATGTCTTTCAGATTTTAATGTCCAATCGCTTTACACACTATACCCATATTGACCGACTGAGTTTTTATCGTATTTTACGACAAAAAAATCCATCACCTTATATGTTTTATCTCTCTTATCCTAACTTTGCTATTATTGGTAGCTCGCCTGAAGTCATGGTCGGGCTTAAAGACGGACGCATTATGCTTCGCCCCATTGCGGGTACACGCAAACGTGGTTCGACCTATGAAAAAGACCAAGCGTATGAGAAAGAGATGCTTAATGATGAAAAAGAGAGAGCTGAACATTTAATGCTCATTGATTTAGGACGAAACGATTTAGGACGTGTTGCTAAAGTGGGTTCAGTTCAAGTCAAAGAGATGATGCGCGTAGAGCGCTATTCACATGTCATGCATATGGTAAGCGATATCGAGGCAACGCTGGATTCCAAATACGATATGTTTGATCTATTTGCAGCAACGTTTACCGCAGGAACAATGACCGGAACACCTAAAATTCGTGCGATGGAACTCATTAGCGATTTTGAAGGCTTAAAACGTAGTTTCTATAGCGGTGCGGCAGGGTATTTTGGTTTTGATGGGAATATGGACAGCTGTATTATGATACGAACAGCTTACTTAGATGATGAAAAAATTATTTTTCAAGCGGGCGCCGGTATTGTTGCAGACAGTAAACCTGAACTTGAATATTTAGAAGTCACCAATAAATTAGGGGCAATGACCAGCTCCCTTGATGATCTTAAAGAGTAGTGCATGCTACTCTTTAGCCTCTTTGGCAACCCTGTTGCCCACTCTATTTCGCCGCGTTTACATAACAGCGTTTTGCAAGCACTCAACCTGGATGGCTGTTACATTCGCAAAGCCATTGTAGAGCCTTCTTTACTACTTTCAACCTTTAGAGATATGGGACTTCACGGAGCAAACGTGACGGTTCCCCATAAAGAAGTTGCGTTTGCACAATGCGATGAAGTACGAGGGATAGCGCAAGAAATTGGGGCAGTCAATACGTTGGTAAAAGAAGGGACACGCGTCATCGGATACAATACCGACGCCGAAGGATTTTATGAAGCGATTCAGAGCTTTGGAACCATTCGCAATGCCCTTATTTTAGGTGCGGGCGGTACGGCTAAAGCCATTGCTATCATCTTGAAAGAACATCATATCGACGTAACAATTCTAAATCGTTCCGCTTCAAGACTCTCTTTTTTTGAAGCAAAAGGTTTTACATGTAAAACGTGGGAGAGCTTCGAAATCAGCGCATATGACCTCATCATTAACACGACATCCGCAGGCTTAAAAGACGATGCCCTTCCTTGTGAATTGTCTGTTTTAGAAGCGCTGTTTCAAAAAGCGCGTTGTGCTTTTGACGTCATTTACAATCAATCAACCCCTTTTTTAACCTTGGCACAAAAACATCACCTCTTATATAAAGACGGGAAAGAGATGCTTCTCTTTCAAGGCGTCTTAGCCTTTAACCTCTTTTTTTCGAAGCGTTATGAATTCAAAACAATTGAATCATTGATGCGCCCTGCTTTTGAACTTTAATTTTATAAAGGAACACCGTGCAACGAGAAGAAACACTCAACAATCCTTATGCACATGACTACCAGCTGCTCATAAAAAATATTTTAAATGCACCTATTTATTGCGACCCTAACCAAGAAATCGTCTATAAAGGGGATAAACGTTTCACCTATACCGAGTTTAAAAAACGGGTTCATAGGCTTGCCAATCTTTTAACCTCATTGGGTGTCAAAGCAGGAGATACCGTTGCCGTCATGGATTATGACTCGCATCGTTATTTAGAGTGCTACTTTGCGATTCCGATGATTGGTGCTATTTTGCACATGATTAACATTCGTCTCTCCAGCGAGCAAATTCTCTATACAATTGACCATGCAGAAGATGATGTCATTCTTGCTAATAATGATTTTTTACCTATTTTGGAACAAATAAAAGGACGTCTTGATATAGAAACGTATATCGTACTGTCTGATGATGAGACGATTAGCCCTACATCTTTACATGTAAAAGGGGAATACGAGACGTTATTAAGGGAACAAAGCGATTTTTTTGCGTTTCCCGATTTTAGTGAAAATACCCGTGCAACCACATTTTACACGACAGGAACTACAGGACTTCCTAAAGGCGTTTACTTTACACATCGCCAGCTTGTCTTGCACACACTAGGGACATTATCGACCCTTGGCAGTGCACCACAACAAGGCAGTTTTAGGCAATACGACGTGTATATGCCTATTACGCCTATGTTTCATGTTCATGCATGGGGACTACCATATGTTGCAACGATGCTTGGGGTTAAGCAGGTGTATCCCGGACGCTATATGCCAGACATGCTCCTTGAGTTAATCGATAAGGAAAAAGTAACGTTTTCACACTGTGTGCCGACCATCATGCATATGCTTTTTAACTCACCCAAAATCGACCAGATCAATCTTAACGGTTGGAAAGTTATGATTGGGGGCGCATCGCTACCAAAAGCAATGTGTCAAGAGGCTTTAAAACGAGGTATTGATATGTTTACAGGGTATGGAATGAGTGAAACCTGCCCTATTTTGAGTGTTGCTCAATTAACACCCGAAATGTTAGAACTGGATGATAGCGAACAAAGTGATATTCGCATCAAGACAGGTCGTCCTATGGGGCTTGTTGATATGAAAGTTGTTGATGAGCAGATGCAATCCCTACCACGTGATGGTATGAGTACGGGTGAAATTGTCGTACGAGCACCTTGGCTCACGCAAGGCTACTTTAAAGACCAAAAGAATTCTGAGATTCTCTGGCATGGTGGGTATTTGCACACGGGCGACATGGCAAATGTGGACGCACAAGGGTATATTAAAATTACAGACCGAATGAAAGACATCATCAAAGTGGGCGGTGAATGGGTTTCATCTTTAGAATTGGAAGATATTATTCACCAACACCCTAGCGTCAAAGAGGTTGCCGTCATTGGAATAGAAGATGATAAATGGGGTGAAAGACCGTTGGCACTTGTCGTTCTTGATGCCACCAAACCCACCAACGAAAAAGAGCTCTTAATCCATGCGAAAGAGTTTATTAAAAAAGGCATTATGGCACGAGAAGGAATGTTACTTAAAATCAAATTTGTTGAGGGCATTGATAAGACCAGTGTGGGAAAAGTCAATAAAAAAGAGCTACGAAAGCTCTATAGCTAAAACATTTTACCTATAAAGAGTGCTGAAATAGTCGCTCAATTTCTGCGGCAGGCATTGGCTTACCGAACAAGTACCCTTGAAAAAGGGTACATCCATTTTCAAGAAGAAATTTACTCTGTTCTTCATCTTCCACCCCTTCTGCTATCACATCCAAATCAAAATTATGCGCCATTTCTATGATGGTCTTCACAATCATTGCATCATTATTATCCACCGTAATATCGCGAACAAATGATTGATCAATTTTGAGTTCATCCAATGGTAAACGCTTAAGGTAAGACAAAGAAGAGTACCCTGTTCCAAAATCATCAAGTGAAAAGCTAATGCCAAGAGAGCGTAAGGCTTCTATTTTTGCTATCGTCTCAACAATATTTTCCACAATTAAACTCTCTGTGAGCTCTAATTTAACACGGCGGGCAGGAACACCCGTTTGTTGAAGTACGGTTGCAACGGTGTCATAAAAATGAATTTCTTGGAACTGTTTGACACTCACATTAATCGACATATGTAATGAATGATGCGTATAAAGCTTTGACCATGTGAGCAGTTGCTCACATGCCGCATGCAAAACCCACGTTCCAAGAGGAATAATAAGTCCCGTCTCTTCCGCTAAAGGAATAAAATCGTTTGGCGGAATCAGCCCTTTTTGAGGATGATTCCATCGAATCAAGGCTTCAACACCTACGATATCTCCTTTTAAATTGACTTGAGGTTGATAAAAAAGAACAAGCTCTTCTTTCGTAATGGCAAGGCGTAATTCTTGCTCCATGGTTGTCTTGTGCTCAATTTTTTCTTGCATCATAGGATCATAAAAACTGATACGATTACGCCCTAATTTTTTAGACTGATACATCGCGATATCTGCTTGTTTGAGTAATGTCTCTTTATCGTATGTATTGCCGACAAAAAGAGCAACTCCAATACTTGGTGAACAGGTATGCTCGTACCCTAAAAGAAGATACGGTTGGTTAATAATATTTTTAATCCGTTTTGCAAAATGTTCAGACTCCATAGCGGCATCGGATTCTTTTAAACTAAGCCCTTCAAGCAATACAACAAATTCATCACCTCCAACACGACCTAAAGTATCACCTGAACGCAATACTTCTTGTACTCTTGTCGCAACTTGTTTGAGAAGCTCATCGCCAATATGATGTCCTTTCGTATCATTGAGTGCTTTAAAATTATCCAAATCAATCATCATTAAAGCGCCATATTTTTGATGTCTCTGACTTTTGGCAATGGCTTGGGAAATACGGTCATGTAAGAGCTGTCGATTGGGTAAATGGGTTAAAGAATCATAAAAAGCGAGCGTATGAATTTGAAGTTCAGCTGCCTTACGCTCAGAAATATCTTTTCCTAAAATCACATAATAATCTTGTTCACTAAAACGTATGCACTGGAGTACAAACTCCATAAAAAACTGACCTTGTGAATTTTTCAGTATAGCTTCAATCATACTACAATCTTTAATAGGCTCTCGTTGCGCTAATAAATATAGCTCTTCCGTAACCAAAGGAGGCAGCCATTGGCTAACGTTGCTTTCTAAAAGGCTCTCTCTTGAAGTTTCAAGTGCCGCGCACGCAGAGGCATTAAAATCAACAATCAGATGGGTCTTTGCATCTATTAACAAAATTAATTCATTAGAGCGGTCCAAAAGTGCATGAAAACGCTCCAGCTGGAGTATTCGCTCTTGCAACTGAGGGTAATAACTTTTGCGGACAGAACTCTCCCCTAACCCAATAATCTTTTGACGAAGTTCTTCATGTGTATCAGAGGGCATGGCTCAATATCTCCTCGACATTCTGTTGCGTCGGCATAACAGGGTTGGTGATAATACACGCATCTTGTAATGCCATTTCAGCAAGATGAGGAATGATATCCTGACTGACGCCTAGAGCACTTAAATGCTGCGTGAGTCCTAGTGATAGTTTAAAATCATGGAGTTTTTTTAAAAAATCATGACGAGATATATTGCCTTTCATGCCCATTTGTTCCGCTATCGCTTGATAGCGCTCTTTCGTATATTCAAAATTATATGCGACAGCATGATCCAGTAAAATAGCATTGCACAAACCATGAGGCAAGTCAAGCCATCCACCTAGAGAGTGTGCCATCGCATGAATAACACCTAAAGAAGCATTGGAAAAAGCAAGGCCTGCTAATAAGCTTGCCATAACAACAGAGGCACGCGCTTCTATATCATCAGGATGAGCAACAACCTTCGGTAAAGCATTTGAAACCAGAGAGATAGCCTCAAGGGCATATAAATCGGTTATGTTGGAATGCGCATTGGAGACATAAGCTTCAAAAGCGTGTGTTAGCGCATCTAAACCCGTATGAATACTCAATGCGGCATCCATACTCAGTGTTGTTTCAGGGTCAATCAGTGACACATCAGGAACAATAGATTTGCTAATAATAGCTATTTTAACATGTCTGTGAGAATCATTAATAATTGCAAATTGCGAGACATCTGCCGAGGTTCCAGCAGTTGTAGGGACACAAATGAGTGGAGGAAGGGGATAGAGAATTTTATCAACACCTTCATAATCTAAAATGCTTCCCATATTGGCAACCACGATACCAATGCCCTTTGCACAATCCATCGGGCTACCACCCCCAACAGCTATGATGCCATCGCATCTGTGTTCACGATACAGCTTAACGCCATCATGAACATTGGTATCTCTTGGATTTGGGACTACATTGTCAAAAATAATATAATTGATTTTTTCTTGCTCAAGCGCATCGGTAACATCTTTCACCCAACCCACTTGTTGGACACCTATATCGGTGACCACAAGCACTTTTTTAGCGCCTAAGTTTTTTGCATACTGACTTGCCATTTTTCTTGCACCGACGCCAAAAACAAACTCTGGTGATACACATTTTCGGAGTGATAATTCCATTTGTTTAATAATCATTATCGCCACCTTTTAGAGCAGGTTTCTTGATGCTAACACAACAAAACTTAAGAAAAACCATCCTTTTTTAAATAGAGAAAAGAGTATGCTTGTTTGTAGTATAACAGAAACAAAATGTTGATTAGATTTTTGTGCGAGATTCCAAAGCTTTAGATAAAGAGAGCATATCGACATTTTCAAGATGCACGCCAGTAGGTACACCTTGTGCAATTTTCGTAAAATGTAACGCGTAAGCTTTGAGCTTATCTTCAATAAATAAAATAAGCGCATCGCTTGCCAAAGAAGGGGTAAGTGCAAAAATGACTTCCTTCGTTCCATCCGCCACAACTGCATCAAGTTTGCTCAACGTCTCTTCTTCAATATCATTTAATACAAAATATTTTCCATCGAAGAGTTTATGCTCTTCCAGAACAAAAATATCTTTAGCACTCTCCACGATACAGAGTTTTTGAGCATCACGCCTCTCATCCAAACAGATATCGCAAATCTCATGTTCGCTAAGCGCTCCACATCGCTCACATTTACGAATACTCTTAATCGCACTTTCAATGGCATTGGAGAGTTTCATAGCCGCAAACGTATCGTTTAATACCATATGATACGCAAATCGAAGTGCCGATTTTTTACCAACGGTAGGTAAGCTTTCAAACGCTTCAACCAATTTATTGAATTTCTCCAAACCTCGCATCATTGAACAATCCCTTTTGAAAAATCAATACTAAATTGATGATAGCCTTCTTCATAGCTATAACACACTTCAAGGCCATGTTGCTGCAAGATATTTTGAACAATATACAACCCTAGTCCTAACCCACTACCGCATGCTTTTGAACCAGAAACGAATGGTTGGAAATATTCATCTACCGCCATTTTCAACGCTTCGCCTTCATTGGCAACAATGAGAGTATACTCTTTTGATTTGACATACACTTTGCGGCTAGCACTGTGTTTAATGGCATTGTCCATCAAGTTTTTAATCGCTAAAGCAATCAAGTCAAAATCGACTTTGACCACAAAATCAAAGTTACCCTCAATATGCAGTTGCTCTTCACGTTTTTTATCATCTAACATTAATAGATCAATCGCTTGGTCTAAAATATTAGAAAGTGTAGTCTCTTGCAGATGTAATTCATACCGTTTTGAAGCAAGCTGTTCAATTTTTGAAAACTCGGCAATCAATAAATCAAGCCTACCAAAGATACTTACTAAACGCTTTTTAGCCGTCTCATCTTCAAGCATTTCTGACACAATCCGGCCTTTACCAATCGGTGTTTTTAATTCATGCATAATGGTACGTAAAAAGAGCTGCCTGGCATTGATAAGATCGCGAATTTTCTTGACCGCCCTATCAAACTCGTTGGCTACTTCGCCGATTTCATCATTAGATTCACTATGACATTCAATGCTCAAATCACCACTGGCAAATTTCCGAATCTGTCCACTGAGTGTTTTAAGCGGTGCTATGCTTTTAAAAATAGAGATATACATGTAAAGTAAAATTAAAAGAGCAATCACAAAAACAATCCACAAACTCTCATTAAAATTTTTATAATCTTGGCTTTCTAGCAAAACACTTGATTCAAAATTATCAATGAAGAGATAGTAACGGTCGTTGTAAACAATCGAAGAAAAACGACTAATGGGAGAGAGTTTTTGAAAAATCACGACACCGCGTTCCAAAACAGAAGCACGCAGGTGTTTGCTGGTCACTTTTTTGAGTCCAAAATTATTGAAATACTCTTCAATATCGCCTGGCTGAACATTATTGCGGTACATGACTAGCAAATAATTAACCGATTGGATTTGGCGTTGTTTCATATTTTCCAAATTTTTATCGCTTTGATGTTCTAGCAAAAGTGCAAAAAACATCGCCAACAAAAACAGTGAAAGAAAAAAGATCGCACTGATCTTATTTAAAATTGAGTTTCTTATCATCCGACGAGCTTATAGCCGATGCCTCTCACAGAATGAATATATTCAGGGCTTTTCGAATCATCACCAATCTTCGCACGTAACCTACCAATAATAACATCCAAACTTTTAGAACCTTTATCTTTCAACGATTTGCAGTTATACACTAATTGTTCCCTAGAAATTGAAAAACCATTTTGCTTAATCATATAAGAGAGTATTTCATATTCAGCGGGAGTGAGGTTGAGAATTTCCGTTTTAAAAGAGATTTCATGACGTTTTTCATCGACAGCAAATACACTGTGGCTTTGTTGCTCTTCTTGAACAGAGCTTTTTTTATAACGGCGAATCAAGCTCTGAATGCGCGCATACATCTCTTTAGGATCATACGGTTTGGGTAAATAATCATCTGCTCCGATTTGAAGACCGATGACTTTATCGCTGATGTCACTACGTGCGGAAGAGATAATAATCGGAATATCATACTTAGCGACAATCTCTTTACAAACCTCTAAACCGTCCATCCCTGGTAGTGTTAAATCTAATATCAACAAATCGTATTTTTTAATACCTGCGCTCAGTCCCAAGTACGGGTCTTCGTAATTAGTGATTTTAATGTTGTATTTTGCAAGGTATTCACTTAAGATTTCTGCAAACTCTGCATCATCTTCTATCATTAAGACGTTAATCATAGGCTGCCTCAATTAAGCTTTTTTAGCATTATACAAAAATTGTGTTTTTTTCAAAATGAAGACCTTTTTCAAGGCCTTCTGAAAGAAAAAGAATTAGAGAACTCTTTATTTTGTTTCGGGGGCAGGAGCAGGTTGCATTGGCATTGCCATTGGGCGTTGTGGGCGTTGAGCCATCAGTTTTTTAAGCTCTGCACGTTGTTCTTTGGTTAAAAGATTGAACACTTTTTCCATATGGTCTGCTTGGAGCGCTAGCATTTTTTCATGCATTTCATTGTGCAATTTAATGAACTCTTTTTTATTAAAGGTATCGCCGCTGATAATGTCTTGCATTTTTGCCATCATTTTAGGATCGCGTAATTTTGCCATTTCCAATTTAAATTCACCTTGCAAAATGCCTAATTTATAGCGTTGGTCATCGCTAAGGTTGAGTTGTTGCAACATAGGAAAGCCCATGCCCCCTCTTCCACCTTGCATCATCATTCCGCCAGCCATAGGTGAGCCTTGCATCATCCCCATACCAGGTTGCATATTGCCACAATTGGTTCCATTAAATGCATATACGCTCGTTCCAAGCGCAACAAGGGCTACGATACTTAAAAGTGTCTTTTTCATCTTCTACTCCTTCGAAAGTTTTATGATGAAATCTTATCCTGCTCATTTTAACGACCTCTTAACGATTTGTTAATGTACCTTAACAACCAAAGTTTAATCTTGAATTTGGTAAAATCTTGTTCTTCAAAAACTTACATGTAAAGAGAAAACAGTGGAGATAGATTATTACGAAATATTGGAAATTACCAGAGATGCGGATTCTGGTGAAATCAAAAAAGCGTATCGCAAATTAGCTTTACAATATCATCCAGATCGCAATCAAGGCGATAAAGAGGCTGAGGAAAAATTCAAAGCAATCAACGAAGCGTATCAAGTTTTAAGCGATGAGCAAAAACGCGCAACCTATGACCGTTATGGTAAAGCAGGACTTGATAGCCAAGGATTTAGTCACTTTTCAGATATGCGCTATGAAGATATTATGGGTGACCTTGGCTCCATTTTTGAGTCTGTTTTTGGTGGAGGCTTTGGAAGTGGCAGTTTTGGCGGTGGGAGTTCAAAACAGAGCAGAAAATACAATCTAGATTTGGAAGCAGAAGTCACACTTGCCTTTAATGAAGCTATATTTGGAAGCAAAAAAGAGGTGAGTTTTTCATATAAAAAACCGTGTGATACTTGCGATGGCACTGGTAGCAAAGATAAATCCAAAGCAACATGTAAAGAGTGTAAAGGTAAAGGTCAAGTTTTTTACCGACAAGGCTTTATGACGTTTTCACAAACCTGCCCTGCGTGTAATGGCAAAGGAAGCGTTGTCACAAACCCTTGTCCTACCTGTAACGCAAAAGGCTTTACAAACGTTGAGGATAAAGTCACGATTGATATTCCAGAAGGCATCGACAATAATAACCGAATCCGTGTAGCAGGACGCGGCAATATTGACGAACGTGGAGCTCGAGGAGACTTGTACATCTTAGTACGCGTTAGAGAAGATGAGCATTTTGTACGTCATAACGATGATATTTATATCGAAGTTCCTGTGTTTTTTACACAAGTAGCCTTAGGCGAAACGATTAAAATTCCTACGATTCGTGGTGAAACAGAACTAGAACTTCCTTTGGGTGCAAAAGATAAACAACAGTTTATTTTCAAAAAAGAGGGTGTGAAAAATGTCCATACTCACCAACTAGGAAGTATGATTGCCCAAATTTCAATTCGTTATCCTAAAAAAATCTCGAAAGAACAACGAGAACTTCTTGAAAAACTTCAAGCAGATTTTGGTGTGGAGACAAAACACAAAGATGAAAAGTATGATGGCGTGTTTGATAAAATCAAAAGTTGGTTCAACTAAACAATGGCATCATTTATAGAGTATCAAGGCACTACGCTTTGTTACTCTATCATCACCAACCCTCGTCTCAAACACCTCTACATTCAAATTCACCCCGAAAAAGGTGTTATTGTCAAAAATCCTTCTTTTTCCAAAGAGCGCGTCCATACACTGGTACAAGAAAAAGCTTCATGGATTTTTGCAAAAATGCACGATTTGAAAAAACGTGTTAGCATTGCTGAACTCTTCTGCAATGAAGGGAAAGTACTCTACTTAGGTGAAGCGATTCTTTTACACGTCAATCAAACACCAGAAACCTTCTACAAAGAAAAGACCATTCCACTTGTAACGCGTTTAGTAGAAGAGTGGAGTTTTTTAATGAGTGTTCAGCCAACTAAAATTAGCTTTCGGAAAGCAAAAAAACGCTGGGGAAGTTGCAGTCATACGAATGAGCTTAGCTTTAACCTCAGCCTTGCTCAACTACCGCTAGAGTGCGTTACGTACATCGTCATCCACGAACTTGCTCACATTAACCATAAGCACCATCAAGCCTCTTTTTGGAGATGTGTGGCTGAATTCATGCCTGAATATAAACAGTGCGAAAAGCTCCTCAAAAATTTTACGCCATCATTTTCTTAAATAACAAAGTAATTATTTTTTTATAATTTAAGAGTATTATTAAATTATATCCGATACTATTTCGTGTTTTTTATTATTAATTATTATTCAAATAGGGGGCTCTATGAAAAAAAGTTTAGTGGTTGTATCATTTTTGATGCTAAGTGGACCTGCAATTTTTGCAGATTCTAATTCGTGGTTTGTAGGTGGTGAATTTGGCGGTATGAACATTCATGGGAAAAGTACTGGTTCAGCAGATGTTCATCTTTCTAATGGAGATATTATCGGAGAAGGTTCAACTTCTGATACAGTCAAAGCAACCTATGAAGCACTCAAAGTGGGTAAGTATTTTGATTTTGGAAGAATCTATGGAAGTATTGCTTATCAAAATAAAAAATACGAAATGACATCCTATACATACGGACTTGGCTATGATTATCTCTTCAAAAACAAATCAGACTTCACACCTTTTATCGGAATCAACGCCTCATACTCTATAGGTAAAGTTGATGGTGACCTTTCTAAAGAACTTGATCTTCAAGACCCAAAAGGATTTAATTACGGAGCAGAGACGGGTTTTATTTATGCAATTACAAAAAATACAGAACTTGAAATAGGTGTTCGCTATGTGATTAGTGATGTAGATGATAAATCTACAATCAACGACAGTGGTACAAATGTTAATCTCACACTTGAGAATGACCGCTTTATTCAATATTATCTTGGCTTAAACTATAAATTTTAACTTATAGAGGGGCTCACATGAGTCCCTTAAAAAAACAAAATTCTAAATCCTATTGCAACTAAAACAACGCCACCGAAAATTTCAGCTTTACTCTCCAACCACGTACCAGTGAATTTTCCAATAAAAATACCTATAACACTAATGATAAATGTTGTTACACCTATAATAGCACAAGAGAGTAAAGGGTTGAGTTCTAAAAGCATGAGACTAAAACCTGCTGCCATCGCATCAATACTGGTTGCAATGGCTAACATCAATAAAACTTTATTGGTGATGCGGGAAATCTCTTCACCAACACCTTCATTGATGCCTTCATAAATCATCTTAGCACCAATCAGTAAGAGCAACCCAAAGGCAATATAACGGGTATAGTGTTCAAAAAAGCCTAATAACCCCATACCGCCTAAATAACCAAGTAACGGCATCAATGCTTGAAACAAGCCAAAGAAAAGACCTACTTTAAGGGCAAGGTGTTTGTACTCGCTGCCTTGCTTTGCGCTAAGTCCAATAGACACAGCAAAAGCGTCCATACTCAATGCAAATGCGAGCAATAATACTTCAATCATTTCAGTTCCCCCCAATTATTGCCTATTGCTATTGAGACTTTTAATGGCACACGAAGTTGATATATTTCAACCATGATTTTTTGGGCTTCTTTAGCAAATACTTCTGCTCTCTCCTCTTTGACCTCAAAAATCAGTTCATCGTGGATTTGTAACAGTAATTTTGCCTCGTCATCCACCAAGGTTTTCATGATTTTATTCATCGAAAGTTTGATTAAATCCGCTGCACTGCCTTGAAAAACCGTATTAACCGCTTCGCGTAAATAACCGGCATATTGCATCCCATTGGCATGTTCAAAATCAAAATAGCGTTTCCGCCCTAAGAGCGTTTGCACAAATCCTTCTTTTTTGGCATCTTCTGCAATGGAGGCTAAATAATTTTTGATGGTAGGAAAGGTTGCAAAATAGCTATCGATATAGCTTTTTGCCTCTTTTGTGGAGATGCCAATCGTTTCAGAAAGACGTTTCGGTCCCATACCGTATAAAAGACCAAAGTTAATGCTTTTTGCGATGCTTCGCTTCGCATCAGCCTCTTCCTCTCCAAAGAGTTTGAGTGCGGTTTCTTTGTGAATATCTTTGCCCGACTGAAATGCATTCACCATCGCTTCATCATTGCTAAAATGCGCCAATAATCTTAATTCAATTTGCGAATAATCAATACCAATAAGCTTATAACCCTCTTTTGCGACAAAGCCGCCACGGACTTCGCGTCCTAGTTCTGTTTTAACAGGGATATTTTGCAAATTTGGGTCTTTTGAACTGAGTCTTCCGGTGGAAGTTCCGGTATGAATAAACGAAGTATGTACCCTACTTTGCGCAGACTCTTTGGAAAGTTTTAAGAGCGGTTCAATATACGTAGAACGCAATTTATACAACTCTCGATACTCTAGAATCTTCGCGATGCTTGGGTGTTTATCGACCAATTCATTTAAAACATTTTCATCGGTACTGTACCCCGTTTTTGTTTTTTTAATCGTTGGTAAGCCTAACTGTTCAAATAAAACAGCGCCCAATTGTTGTGTTGAATTGAGGTTAAAATTCGCATCGCACAACGTAAAAATTTCTGTTTTGAGCGCTTCAATCGCACTGTCTGTTCGTTTGAGAAGCGTTTCAAAATAAGCACCGTCAATTTGAATGCCCTCTTTTTCCATTTTCATGAGTGTCTTAATAAATGGAAATTCCACCTCTTTAGCAAGCTCTAACAAATTAGGTTCAAGCATTTCATGGAGTTTGTGAAAAAGCATCAGTGTCATCCAAGCATCTTCACTCGCATATTCACATGCTTTCTCAAGCGCAACGGAGCTGAAATTTTCACCTTTAGCAACCACGTCTTTAAATTTCACCATGTCATAATTGAAAAAGCGTTTGGCAAGGGTATCAAGACCGACGTTGGTTTCAGGATTTAAAAGCCATGCTAAAATCATCGTATCGGCGTATATAGCGACATCTTTCAAGCCAAAATTATTTTCGATAACCGCTAAATCGTATTTGAGATTTTGTCCAATAATTTTATGGTTCAACAACACTTCTAATGCTTTTTTTGCATCTTCAAGGCTAATCTGCTCTCCAACACCTAAATAGTGATGAGAGATAGGTACGTAATACGCTTCACGTGCATTGACGCAAAACGAGAAGCCAACGATTTTGGCATGATAAGCATCCAAAGCATTTGTTTCAGTATCAAATGCCACCAAATCGTCCTCATCAATGCCTTCAACAATGTTAAAAAGCAATCTTGCATCATCGACAAGTATTGGGTTAAACGTCTGTTTCTTGACTTCAGGGACTTTTACATGTAAAACTTCACTTTTAACACGTGAGAGCATTTGACGCAGTTCATACTTCTCCAATTCATCCACGATAGTTGCCAATGGATTATCGCTTGGAAAGTGAAACGACTCAAATTTATCGGCAATATTTAAAGAGTTATCAAGGCGTACTAATTGCTTGCTCATAAACGCACTCTCTTTGCCCTCTTCAAGCATACTTTGAACTCTTGGATTGCCTATCTTGTCTAAATTATTGTAGATATTTTCAATAGAGCCAAAATCATCTAAGAGTTTTTTAGCACCTTTAGGGCCAATGCCTTTTACACCAGGAATATTATCGGCGACATCACCGACTAAAGAGAGATATTCGTTAATTTGATTGGGATAAACACCAAATTTTTCATAACACTTTTCCGTGTCAATTTCACTTTTTTTCATCGGGTCATAAATAACCACTCTGCCATCGTCAATGAGTTGGTATAAATCTTTATCGTGCGTGACAATACGAACTTTAATATCGTGATGCAACGCAAATCTTACCGCTGAGGCTATGACATCATCGGCCTCAAACCCTTCTTCGCGGTAACATTTAAATCCCATTTTTTCAATCCATGAAATAGCAACAGGGAGCTGTCGTTTCAAATCTTCGGGTGCTTCAGGTCGATTGGCTTTATAATTGGGGTCTATTTCGTGTCGAAAGTTTTTACCTTTGCTATCTAACGCAAAAAGTACATAGTCCGTATCGTGTTCATTTTTAATAGCATGAATAAAATGGGCAAAGCCGGTTAAAAGTCCTGTAGGAAAACCTTGGGAATTACGAAGTGCGGGAAGCGCGTAATAGTTTCGGAAAAAAAAACCAAATGTATCAATAATAGTGAGTGTTTTCACACGAATGCCTTTACATGTAAATTATGCTAGTAGCATGCTTTAAGTTGTTCTACAACCTCTAAGAAAGGCGTACTTTCCAGTCCTTCTTTTTCTAAAATTCCAAGCGCAAGATTAATACTTCGCTCTGCAAGCGGTGCATTAATAGGAATAGCAGTTTTAACAACTTTAAGAGCAGCCGAATAAGCTCGAATAGCCTCAGGTGCTTCATCTAAGTTTTCAGTGTATTGAATTGATTGAATCATCTTCTCATCAAATTTCCAATGAGTAAAAATGAGTGCGGTAATTTCGCTACTGTTTACACCCACGAACATTTTTTCAACCATGGCTACGTTAGGGTTATTATCAAGTTCGGCTTTAAACTGATAGGTTTCATTGCTTTTTACAATTTCATCGGCAATCAAAATTTTACCCGTCTCTTGTAAGAGTGCAGCTAAGAACAGAAAATCAACTTTGCTCGTATCGACTTTTTTGTACCAGCGACTGACCAATATGCTTTGAAGATGTGAAAGTTGGGCAAATTCATCGGGCGAAATATTATAAGGCAAAAGATCAACGTTTAAAAGTTTTTTGATAGACATGTCTATCACCAATGAGCGCGTTGTAGACATACCAAAAAGACCAACCGCTTGCAAAACACTCTTGATTTCTCGACGAAAACTATACAAAGGAGAGTTTGCTACTTTGAGCAAGTTTGCAACCAACATCGGGTCTTCTTCAATGAGTTTAGCCAAATCAGCAATACTTGCATGTTCATTGCGAAAAAGCTCATTGATTTGTAGAAATGTTTTTGGTAAGGGAGGTAATGCACGAATACGTTCGGCGATTTCTGCTAGCATGCCATCTCTTTATTGAATTTTGAGAAGATTATAGCTTTCTTTTGTTGAAATCCCAATGAGACGTTATGCCTCATTGGGACGAAAAAGATTAACCTGGAATAGCGTCTTCAACACTTTCTGGATGATCAAGCGCATAACGGAATTTATCCATATCAATTTGTTTATCCCAAGCACCGACGACAACAGCGGCAACTGCATTACCACAAAGGTTACCCACGGCTCTCATCTCACTCATAAATTTATCAACACCTAACAGAACGGAAACGGTAGCCACAGGAATAGCACCACCCATAGCAGACAAAGTTCCTGCAAGAACAATAAAGCCTGAACCTGTAACGCCCACAGCACCTTTGGACGTGACCATCAAGATAAAAATAATGCTCAGCTCTTCGCCAAGCGTTAGAGGAATATTAAACGCTTGGGAAAGGAAGATGATGGAGAGTGAAAGATAGATATTGGTACAATCAAGGTTAAATGAATATCCCGTTGGAATAACAAGACCCGTTGTTCCTCTGCTCACACCTGCTGATTCAAGACGACGCATCAATGGAGCCAATGCAGATTCACTCGATGATGTTGCAAAAACAATCAGAACTTCTTTCGCGATAAAGCGCATAAATTTAAAAATATTAATTTTAAAAATCGCCATGATGATGCCAAGCACACCAAAAATAAACACAAGCACAGACACTAGCATAACACCTAGCAAACTTGCCATATTAATCAGTGAAGCCACACCGAATTTACCAATTAAGAAAGACATCGCACTAAACGTTGCAATAGGGCTGAACCACATTAAAAGGGTTAAGATTTTAAAGAAAAAAGTTTGTGCAATTTCGATAGGTCTTAAAATAGAAGGTTTATATTTTCCACCAAACGCAGAAATTAAAATCGCAAGACAAAGTGCCATAAAAAGCACTTGTAACGTATTGCCATGAAGAAAAGGGCTGATAGGGTCACTCGGAACGGCACCTTTTAAAATATGCCATACAGAGCCAACATCTTGTGTACCATGGGTAAATTTTTCAACACTTTTAGCATCCATAGAAGCAACCGATAAGTTCATCCCTTTACCAGCACCAAGGACATTGCCTAATAGAACACCGATAGCAAGTGCAAACGTGCTTACTATCTCGAAGTAAATCAAGGCCTTAAGACCGATAGAACCTACTTCTTTTAAACTCTCCAAGCCTACGATTCCCGAGATAATCGTCAAGAAAATAATCGGTCCTACAAGCCATTTTAACACTTGAATAAACCAGTCAATTCCTGGTTTTGCTTTTACTGCAAGTTGAGGATCAACGATACCGAAAACGATACCTGCTATGATGCCTACAACAACCCAGAAGGCTAAACTTTTGATGGTATAGCCTTTCCAATCTCTATGCTTAATTTTTTCATTATCAGTAACGACTGAACCTGCAACTGCTTCCAAAAAAAATCCTTTTTTGTTTTTAATTCAGTCGATTATAATGAAAAATTATGTCTATATTATGTCCCTACTCATGCAATGCAGAAAGTGACATTCTTTTGTAACAACATGTTACAAAATGAAACTATTTTTTTTCTTCGTTTTTTATTCCCAGTTCTAACGCTAAAAATTTTCCGGTATAACTTCCCGTTTTTTCAGCAGTATTTGCAACCTCAAACGGCGTTCCCATCGCAATTATACGCCCACCATAGCTTCCGCCTTCAGGTCCCATATCGATAATATAATCTGCATTTTTTATCACATCCATATTGTGTTCAATGACCAGTACGCTATTACCCATATCTGTGAGATGGTGTAACACTTTTACCAATCTGTCCACATCCGCGAAGTGTAAACCGGTAGTTGGTTCATCTAAAACATAAAGGGTATTGCCCGTATCTTTTTTACTCAGTTCTTTAGACAGCTTGATACGTTGCGCTTCACCGCCGCTGAGTGTGACAGCATTTTGACCTAGGGTAATATACCCTAGCCCAACATCCACAAGGGTCTGTACTTTTTGGTGAATTTTAGGAATCGCTTTGAAAAACTCATACGCTTCATCCACGCTCATATTTAAAACATCGGAGATGGATTTGCCTTTATATTTAATCTCAAGCGTTTGAGCGTTGTAACGATGTCCCTTACAGCTGTCACATTTGACCATGATGTCAGGTAAGAAGTGCATTTCAATTTTAATTTCACCATCGCCTTGGCACTTCTCGCAACGACCACCTTTGACGTTAAATGAAAATCGTCCGACACTGTAACCTCTGATTTGCGCTTCTTTGGTCTTAGCAAACAAGGCTCGTATTTCATCCATCACGCCTGTATACGTGGCTGGATTACTGCGTGGAGTTCTTCCGATAGGACTTTGATCTAGATAAATAACTTTATCGAGTTGGTCAAGCCCAATACACTCAACACCTGCGACTTTATTGACCTTTTTAGCACGGTTAAGATACTCTTTGGCTACGGGAAGCAAGGTTTGTAAAATGAGTGAACTTTTACCGCTACCGCTCACACCTGTAATCGCCACGAGATTGCCTAAAGGAATTTTAACATCAAGGTTTTGGATATTGTTGATGCTGACATTACTCAGTTCTATCCAACGACTTTGTTCACGATTTTCTTTATAATTAATATCTTTTGTACCATTGATGTATTGCGCGGTTAGACTATTGCTTTTTAAAAGTTCTTCATTGGTACCTGCAAAAACGATTTCTCCACCGAATTTTCCAGCCCCTGGTCCAATATCTACGACAAAATCTGCTGTTTTAATGGTCTCTTTATCGTGTTCCACAACAATGACCGAATTACCTTTTTTTTGCAAGTTGCGCAAGGTTCGAATTAGTTTTAACGTATCTCTTTCATGCAATCCGATACTTGGCTCATCTAAAACATACATAACACCCGTTAAACCACTTCCGATTTGCGAAGCAATACGAATACGCTGTGCTTCACCACCGCTAATGGTTCGTGCGTCTCTTCCCAAACTGATGTACCCAAGTCCCACATCAAATAAGAAGAAAAGGCGCTCTTTAATCTCTTTTAAAATAGGCTCAGCGATCATCTTGTGCTGTGGTTTCATGGAAGCAAAATTTTTCTCATCTTGGAAAAATGCTAAACACTGATCAATCGGAAATTCAAGAATATCGGCGATGTTTTTCTTTGCCAAGCGAACCGCCAAACTCTCTTTTTTGAGACGGTATCCACCACAGGTGTCACACGTCTTTTCGCTCATATAATCGCCCAACTCTTTTTCATCTTTGAGCATATCGTAAGCGATTTTAATGACACCTTCCCATTTACGTGTGAGCTTATGTTTTTTCCAAAAGAAGGTTGCTTCTTCAACGCCGCCATGAAGGATAGAACGTTGCTGATACTCTTCAAGCTCTTCATAAGGGATACGCGTACTAATGCCTGCCGCTTCACAATACGCCGCTAAAAACTTGGCATAAAAACCTTTATTAAACCCGTAAAAAATACGAATAGCGCCCTCATCAATACTCACATTTTCATTGATGATTTTTTTCAAATCAAGCGTATAACGAATGCCAAGACCATCGCAGGTCGGACAAGCGCCTTTGGGTGAGTTAAATGAAAATGAGAGTGGTTCTAGCGGTTCAAAGCTGATTTTACAGTCAAAACATGCCAGATGCTCACTGTAATGAATATGCGATGTTGCAAGCCCTACTTCTTCAGCATTGGCGATATCAAGCTCTACTTCACCATAACTCTCTAACAATGCTTTTTCAATATCGGTTGCGATTCTGTCTCTGTTTTCTTCACGAATCACCACACGGTCAATAATGACTTTAATCGTATGTTTTTTTGTTTTTGAAAGCTCAATTTCTTCATCAAGGCGCACCATAACGCCATCCACCAAAGCTCTGACATAGCCTTTATGGCGTAAGGATTCAATCATGTCGGCAAAACTACCCTTTTTTTCTCGAACCAAAGGCGCTAAAATAGAAAGCTTTGTCTCTTCTGGAAGTTTTAACACTTGCTCAATGATATCGGCGACTGACATTTGCGAAATCTCTTTTCCACAAATATGGCAGTGCTGTTTTCCAACCCGTGCATATAAAAGACGCAGATAATCGTAAATCTCCGTAATCGTTCCAACGGTTGAGCGAGGATTTTTACTGGTCGTCTTTTGGTCAATCGCAATGGCAGGAGTCAAACCTTCTATCTTTTCGACATCAGGTTTTCCCACACGGTCCAAAAACTGTCTTGCGTATGAGGAGAGTGACTCGATATAACGGCGTTGTCCCTCGGCATAAAGCGTGTCAAACGCCAAGGTACTTTTACCGCTACCACTGAGTCCCGTAAAAACAACGAGCTTATTTTTAGGGATTTCTAAATTAATATTTTTAAGATTATTTTCTTTTGCACCATATATTTTTATCATAAAAGCCTAACTTTGAAAAATTTTATTAATGGTAAGCGCAAGTAACACACAGTATAAAATGAGCAAAAGTTTCTTTTGAACCTTTTTATCCACCGTGTGTGACTTTTTTACTCCAAAATAGACGCCAACCAATGAGCCGACGCCAACGATAAATCCATCCGTATAGTCCACTAACCCGTGTGCTGAAAGACTAATAAACCCTGAAATAGAACCAAATATCACAAAAAAGAGTGATGTTGAAACCGCCTGTTTAATCTCCCAATTTAAAAAGCCCACTAAAATAGGCGTGAGAAAAACGGCTCCACCTGTTCCAACGCTAATGGCAATCAACCCGATACCAAGTCCCACACAAAACAGTAAAATGCGTGAACGATTGGGTTCGGCTTTTGGTTCAATGGGGGCTGTAAAAAATTTATAAATAGACATCGCTAAAATGAGAGAAAAAATAATCAAAAGAGCAACACGCGGTAAAGCAGTGACAATCGCCCCGCTAAAAGATGCACCTGCTAATGCGCCAAGTCCCAAATAAAGACCATGCCCTAGCTCTAGCTTGCCATTTTTGTGATTAATGTATGAGCCAAAAAGTGAGCCCATAACCATTTGCATTACCGATATACCAATAGCAACTTTGATGTCGTAGCCTGCATAAATCAGTGCCGGAACTAAAACCGTTCCACCACCAATACCAAAAAAACCTGAACAAAATCCAACAATAATTCCAAACAGACCCAGTCCTAATAACATCGATGCCAACTTTGCGTTTTAAGATATTTCATTCTACTTTAACCCCTCTTAATAAACAATTTAAAAAATAAAGTGATACGGATATCGCTTTTACATATAAATGTTTTTACATGTAAATAAATGAAACGTATTCTAAAAAAATAATGCCTATTTTTGCATCAACTCTGTGGCTTAAGTCCGTTTTTTGATGGAGTAAGTATAATCACTTTCTAACTGTTTACTATTGTCTGTGGGGGTGCTGTAAAAAGCTGAGATTATACCCCAAGAAGTCATTAATGTGGCTTCACGAACCTGATCTGGGTAATGCCAGCGTAGGAAATAAGGAGATACACTTATGAGTAAAGTCCTCGATAATCTTGAAAAAATAGATTCATCTTACATTCAAAACTTCCCAAGTTCTCGTAAAATTTACATTCAAGGCTCAAGAGCTGACATTCAAGTACCAATGCGTGAAATAGAGCTTAGTCCCACCGCAAAAAGTGACGGCACCGTCGAAGAAAATCCGCCTTTGCATGTGTACGACACTTCAGGCGTTTACACCGACCCAAACGTCAAAATCGACCTTCATCAAGGGCTTAAACCCCTTCGTGCGAAATGGATAGAAGAGCGTGCCGATACCGAGCAGTTGAGTGATTTTAGTTCGGCATACTTTCACAAACGCTTTGAAGACGAAGAGCTTAAAACCCTTCGCTTCCCCAACCTTAAAAAACCACGCCGTGCGATGAAGGGCAAAAACATCACCCAAATGCACTACGCCCGCCAAGGCATCATCACGCCAGAGATGGAGTATGTCGCCATTCGTGAAAACTGCAATTTGGAAGTAGCGCGCCAAAACAAACTCTTAGGCGCTCAACACAAAGGGGAACATTTTGGTGCAAATCTTCCCGATGTTTATACCCCTGAATTTGTCCGCCAAGAGATTGCCGCAGGTCGCGCCGTTCTTCCTCTCAACGTGAACCATCCCGAAGCCGAGCCGATGATTATCGGGCGTAACTTCATGGTTAAAATTAACGCCAACATTGGCAACTCCGCAACCACCTCATCCATCGAGGAAGAGGTCGAAAAGATGCTTTGGTCTACGCGTTGGGGCGGCGATACGGTCATGGATCTTTCTACTGGCAAAAACATCCATGAAACAAGAGAATGGATACTTCGTAACTCCGCTGTGCCTATCGGTACGGTACCCATCTACCAAGCCTTAGAGAAAGTCAATGGCATCGCCGAAGACTTGACATGGGAAGTGTTCCGAGACACTTTAATCGAGCAAGCCGAGCAAGGTGTGGACTACTTCACTATTCACGCAGGCGTTCGCTTAGCATACGTACCTATGACCGCTAAACGTCTCACAGGCATCGTTTCTCGTGGCGGGTCTATTATGGCAAAATGGTGTTTGCATCATCATAAAGAGAACTTCCTCTACACCCATTTTGAAGAGATTTGTGACATTATGAAAGCGTACGATGTCGCCTTTTCGCTTGGGGATGGCTTACGCCCCGGTTCCCTTTACGATGCCAACGACGAAGCACAGTTTGCCGAGTTAGAGACCTTGGGAGAACTGACCAAAATTGCATGGAAGCACGATGTGCAAGTGATGATTGAAGGACCGGGACACGTGCCGATGCAAAAGATCAAAGAGAACATGACCAAAGAGTTAGAGGACTGTTTTGAAGCGCCTTTCTACACGCTTGGACCGCTCGTGACCGATGTCGCTCCTGGCTACGACCACATCACCTCAGCCATTGGTGCCGCACAAATCGGCTGGTACGGTACGGCGATGCTCTGCTACGTCACGCCAAAAGAGCACTTAGGCTTACCAAACAGAGAAGATGTCAAAGAAGGCATCATCGCCTACAAAATCGCCGCCCATGCCGCCGACCTTGCCAAAGGTTTCCCCGGTGCGCAAATCCGCGACAACGCTATGAGTAAAGCACGCTTTGAGTTTCGCTGGTACGACCAGTTCAACATCGGCTTCGACCCTGACCGAGCACGTGAATACCACGACAAAACCTTACCCGTCGAAAGTGCCAAAGTCGCCCACTTCTGCTCCATGTGCGGCCCAAAATTCTGCTCCATGAAAATCTCACAAGACGTGAGAGATTACGCCGCCAAAATCGGCACAGAAGATGTGAATGTTGCGTTAGAAAAGGGCATGGAAGAGCAAGCCGAACATTTTAAAGAGAGCGGCGGACAGATTTACATGTAAAGCATTTTAGCCCTTGTTTTTCAAGGGCTAAAGCTTATTAGAAATCGCCATCATCAATTTGTCCACAGTTCATACATCTATTACCATTCCAATGTGAAGAACTACCACAAGTTTGGCATCTCATTAAAGATGAAGTATCAAGATGCACATTGTACTTTTGATTTATTAAATTTGCTTCTCGTATTACACTTTTACTAATTTTAGAATTTTCGTCTAATATTTTTTGTGAATCTTGTTGTGGAGATACTAAAGATTCTAATAAATTATCTTTTTCTCCAATTTTTTGAATCAACAAGTTTGTAAACTTTTCTAATCCTTGATTACTTATTTTTGTATAGTGAGCAGTAACAAACCAGCTCACGAGTCCTCCCCCTACAATTCCAACAAATGTAAACAGTATTGTTGTCCATATTGCTTCCATCTAAAATCCTTATATGTCTTTTTCAGAGTATTATATAATTTAAGAAAAGCAGAGAAAAGGGCTAAACTTTTGACTTTTCTTCTGCCAATCACACTTCCAACTTAAGAAAATAGGGGTCAGGGTTAAACTTTTAACTTTTGTCCATTAGCCCTCTATTTTCTAAATTCAATTTTAGCTAAACAATCAGATAAAACGCTTTACATGTAAAAGCTTTACTTCACCCCGCGATGTGGGTTACTCTCGCCCCTAGCAATGAGTTCGTCCATATGTTCCCCGCCGATAAAATAGGCCTTACCAAAGCCAAAGGTTGCTTCGCCGTAAGTCGTCTGGAGCTCGTAGAGGTTGAAGTCAGTCATCTTTTTGAGGGTTTCGACCATCTTGGCATCAAACTTTTGCGCAAACAAGTCCAAGACCGTTTCAAAACGTTCACTTCCTCGTTCAATTTTTTGACTATCGCATTGCAAGGAGACACGTTTTCTTGCAAATAGATTCTCTGTTTTACTTTCGTCTTCTGCAAAAAAGAGAGATGCTTTAGGATTTCTTTGGATGTTTTTCGCATGGGTGGCAATGTCTGAGATATAGACGTAAAAACGGTGATTGTCATAGACGTAGGGTGCGTACGAGCTAAACGGATGGTTATTGGCATCGAGCGTACCGATGATAGCGGTTTGAATGTTTTGAATAAATGTTTTCATGACTCAACTCTTTTCTATTTTTTTGATGCGTAGTGAGAGCAAAGCTTCAAATGCTACGCTAAGGGTGAATTTTCTTTGGCAAAAAGCCTATGGCCTTTGTGCTTTAGACTTTTTATTGTAGCACGAAAGAGTAAACCTTTTGACGCTATTTTCGTTACAATACTCTTTCAAAACTTTTACATGTAAAGCTACATTCATGAATATTACGATTTCGATTCTCTCCATTTATGTTTTTATTCTCTTTGGATTTATCGCTAAAAAGATTTTCAAAGATGAGTTGCAAGAAAAAGGGCTGAGCATTCTCTCGGTCTATTTTTTACACCCTATTTTTTCGTTTTGGGGACTTTCCACCAAACACATCACGTTTGAGCTTTTACAAGTACCGCTGTATTACATTCTCATTTCTATCATCACGATTGGCATTGGTTACATTTTTTCCAAACTCTTTTTTACCGATGCAAAAGAGCGCTCCATCATGACCATTTGCGTCGCTCTTGGCAATACAGGCAACCTTGGCATCCCCGTAGGCATCGCGCTTTTTGGAGCAGACTCTATCATTTACACCAGTATGATTAGTGTAGCAAATACCTTTTTGACCTATACGCTGGGCGTCTTTTTTTACTCCAGTGGAACATCCAGTTTTAAAGCCTCCATCCTCAACATTTTCAGACTTCCCGTGATTTGGGCGGCAGGATTGGCGCTTGTGTTAAACATCTCAAACATCACGATTCATCCAGCGCTTTTTAAGTCTTTGGAGATGGGCGCTTATTGTATGATCGTCATTCAACTCATCGCGTTTGGCATGTACATGTACAACATTCGTCTGTGCATGCTCAACTTCAAACTGCTTTTACATGTAAATCTTGTGAAATTCATTGTAGCACCGCTCATTACGGTGTGGATTTTATTTTATTTTCTTCCCTTAGAGCCTATGGTTGCGGCGATATTATTTGTTGAACTCATCATGCCACTAGCACTTACCAATGTCAATGTCGCGGCAATTTATGACTGTAAGCCACTCGATGTTGCCACACTCATCTTCTTTACGTCGTTTTTGTTTATCCCTTATCTTATCTTGGTGAGTTATCTTTTAGGCTATTTTGGCATTGTGCAGGTTCATTAACGGTACAAATGCGTTATCTTCACATAGTCATAAAAGTCGCTGAGCAAAAGGTAGCGCATCCCGATGTCTTCAAAACGCTTGAGCATGACAACATCGCCTGCATTGTAGAGATTGGCACTCTCTAAAAACTCTTTGGGGTAGCGCTTTTTTTCAAAAGGATACTGCGCAAAACACTTCATAAAATTGGCAAATAAATTGTCGATGATGCGCTCTTTTGCAGGGCTTGGAGCATTTAAGTAGTCTTTGACTTTTTCAAACTCCCTGCAAATGTACTCTAAACATTGTTGCATGCATCACTGCTTAAACAGGCGTTGATATTGGAAGGCGTTGGCATGTTTACATGTAAAAGGGTGTTGAGCTTTTCGATGTCAAATCCGCAGAGTTTTACGGTGCCAATTTCGAGTAATGGGCGGCGAATTAAAAGTGGCTCTTGCACCATTTTTTCGATAAGACTCTCTTTCGTGTAATCTTCTAGTTTAAAACTGCCATCTTTAAGTTGTGGGGCGAAAGGATTGAGCATCTCTTTGGGGCTAAGTCCTTCAAAAAAAACTTCTAGCGTTGGTTTGTTCCATGGCGTATCTAAGAGACTTCGCACCTCAAAAGCAATTCCATGTTCACGCAAAAGTGTTTTTTGACGTGCATTGCCACTGCATCCTGTTTTCTCATAAAAGATGACCTTTGGGGTAGTAGTAAAAAACATCATGACTCCTTTGCTTTTCTCCTCCTATGCAATTGTCATGCCAAACTGAAGATAAATCAAAGCACATTACTTACATAAAGTAAAGTAATAAACTTTTAAGAATATAACAGTTATTATTTTCTAAAAATTACTAGGAGCGGACATGCAAAATGTACTCATCATCAACGGACATCAGTATTATGAAAATGTAGCGGAGGGGAAATTAACGCAGATTTACATTGACACAGCCAATAAAGTTTTAAGCGAAGCAGGATTTAATGTTAAAAACAGCGTGGTAGAAAGTAACTATGACATCAAAGAAGAACTTGAAAAATTTGCATGGGCAGATGTTATTTTATTTCAATACCCTGTTTATTGGATGGGCGTGCCTTGGCTGACTAAAAAATACATTGATGAGATTTTCTCAGCGGGTGTTGGCACCGTAACATATGCGAATGACGGCAGAAGCAGACACGATGCATCAAAAACATACGGAAGCGGCGGTTTAATGAAAGGCAAATACTATATGCTCTCTCTCACATACAACTGCCCTACTTCAGAATTTAGCAATCCTAAAGGCTTTTTTGATGGACTAAGCCTTGATGAAGCCAACGTTGCGACCCATAAAACATTTCAATTTTGCGGCTTACAAAAGCTTCCAACATTTTCCGTGCATGACATCTTCAAAGGCGATTTAAATATCGAAGAAGAAATCGCACGTTTTAGTGCGCACCTTAAACAAAACATCACGCACTAATCGTTAAAAGAGATGTTCACAAAGGACATCTCTTAAACACTCTTTTATGTCCATTTTACCTCGCTAAATATCTCTTTTACTTTTTACATGTAATTCTAAAATTAAATGAAAAACTGACGCTGTTACCTCGCCTAAGCTTAAATGAATTTGATTGATTAATAAACAATTTAAACTAAATAAACTATAATAAGACGTGTTTAACAAGGTTTGGAAGAGTTTTTGCTTAATTTTCACAACACAACTTCAAAGGAAATACATTGGACGCAGCCGATCAAGAGTATGTCGCACGAAAACTCCTCTCAGGATTCGAAAATCTTTTAGATATTAGCGTGGATTTCGTCGCAGAACTTGGCACGACCAGTATTACCATACAAAGACTTCTTAAACTTGAAAAAGGCTCTGTTATTGACCTCGAAAAACCAGCAGGTGAAAGTGTGGAACTCTATATTAACGGTAAAATTTTTGGAAAAGGTGAAGTAATGGTTTATGAAAAAAATCTTGCGATTCGTATCAATGAAATTTTAGATTCTAAAACCGTTATTCAATACTTTAAAAAAGAGAACCTATGATGAGACTGATACTTGTACTGTTCGCTCTTCTTTCATGGTTAAATGCTTCGAATTTATTGACGTACAACGTGTATGAAAGAAGTGACCGTGTTGATGTGATGCTCTCATTTGACGCACCGCATGAAGGCAGTATCCTACAAAAAAGCGATGCGACATCCATTACGCTTATTATCAGTGATTTAAGTTATGACAAGATGATTGAAAAGAGCATCAACTCTGCGATTATCCAAGAACTTTCTATCGTTCCAGAAAAAAATAATGCACTTAAAATCGTCCTCAAAAGCGATAAACGTATCAGCGTCATTGCGTCAAAAACCGTTGATGGATTTGGACTACGCATTCGCAGTAGCATTCTTCAAGCACCATCCCAAAGCGCTAATGCCGATGCAAAAGTGTCTCCTCTTACCACAGGCTCTTCTTCCATGGGCGATTTGGTAGATACACGCTATATCATCGTTATTGTTGTTTTACTGCTTTTAGTCGTCTTTATGCTTTGGATTAAACGTCGTTTGGGCGTTCGAAGTATGCACCCTTCAGCCAATAGCGGCAAATCATGGCTCTTTAACCCAAAAACTGGCTCCAATCAAGAAGTCACACTGTTGCATAAAAAACCTATCGACAACCAAAACAGTGTGGTTCTCTTCGAATACGGCAATATCAAATACCTCGTCATGACCGGCAATAGCAATGTTTTGTTGGAAAAATTTGAAAATGGCGAAGTCAAAAACGACAGCGAATTTGAAAAAGTGTTTGAAGAAAACCGTCGTCGTTTGGATGATTATTTAAAGCTTCAAGATTCCAAGCTCAATACGTATAAAAATAAAGCTTCCGCGGATTATCCACCTTTTGAAGACACCAAAGCTTAGATGACCATCGCCATTTCTATCTTGTCTATCTACGCCTTCATTTTGCTTGGCTTCATGGCAAAACGAACCCTCAAAGAGGAGATGAATGAAAAGGGAATGATTCTTCTTTCCATCTACTTTTTACAGCCCATGCTCTCTTTTTGGGGATTATCCAGCCGCCCTATCGATTTTTCACTGTTACAAATCCCTTTTTTGTATATTGCCATTTCGCTGATTTGCGTCGTCATTAGCTCCGTTATTGCACGATTTTTCTTTGAAGATATTAAAGAGAAATCGATTATTACGATTTGCGTTATTATCGGCAACACGGGAAATTTAGGCATTCCTTTAGGCATAGCGCTTTTTGGTGATGCTTCTATTTTATACATGAGTATGATTAATATCACGAATGTCTTTATCGTTTATACTTTAGGCGTCTTCTTTTACTCAAGAGGCAATTTTAGCATCAAACAATCTCTCTTTAACATCATCAAACTGCCTGTGATTTGGTTTGCTGCCATTGCGCTTCTTATGAATATTTTTGATATCAAACTCCACCCAGCAATGCAAAAACCTTTGGAGATGGGTGCATACTGCACGATGGTCATTCAGTTGGTTATTTTTGGAATGTATCTTTACAATATCAAACTGCGCAATATCAACACCAAATTGCTTTTACATGTCAGCTTCATTAAATTTATTATCACGCCTTTGATTGCGGGTTTTATCCTTTATGGATGGCTCAATTTAGACCCGATGATAGCCACGTTGATTTTTATTGAGTTAATCGTCCCGTTAGCTGTGACCAATGTCAATTTAGCGGCACTGTATGAGTGCAGACCTTTAGATGTCACCGTGTTGGTCTTTTTTACATCGCTTTTTTTTATACCCTTTTTTATTCTTATTAGCAATCTCTTGCATTATCTTACAATCGTGAGCTTACCATGAACATCAATGACAAAGATGCCAGAGTCAAATACATACGAGCATTAGAGCGCTTTTTAAGCAGCTGTGTGAGTGCATTAAAGAATGAACAGTTTGATTATGAACTCTTTGTTAAGCGTGCGCAAAAGGGTCTTAAAACGTTGCAAAAAGTAGAGGTAGTGCGATTGGATTCAACGTACACGAATGCTTTACAAAATTACGTCAATTTAGTGGTATCCCTCATTGCGTCGGATGAAGGAGAACAGGGTGAAAAACATAAGCGACTTCTCAAAGAAGCCAATCTACTGGAAAAAGAGAAATATCGCGGAAGTTATAAAAAAGAGAAACACAAAGCACGTGGCTTTGATGATGGATACTAAGAGAAAAAGCTCACAATAGCCTCGCGCATCAAGGCAGGCTCTTCGATACGGTTTATACGGTCTCTAAACTCTGAGGCCTCACGAAAACCTTTGGAATAGGTATGTAAATGTTTACGGAAAATAGACGCACCTTTCTCTCCATAAAAATTGACCATCGCATCAAAATGCTCAACCACGATTTCTAGGATTTTTGTCTTTTCAACCTGGTTGAGTTCATTGTGAATCTGATAAAAAATCCACGGATTTCCAACGGCTCCTCGCCCAATCATTAAGCTGTTACATCCGGTTATCTCTTTTACATGTAATGCTTTTTCATAACTGGTAATGTCACCATTAGCAATAACAGGAATCTTAACCGCTGCATTGGCTCGTGCAATCGCTTGATAATCTACCTCCGCCTTATACGCACCCGCACGTGTGCGTCCGTGCATGCTCATAAAATCAACCCCAGCGCTTTCACACGCTTTAGCAATCTCTTCTGGAATTTTGGTGGTAAAGCCAAGGCGAACTTTCGCACTGGTATAGCGTTTATTAGAGTGTGTCTTAATCGTCTCTAGAATCTTTTGCATTTTTGGAAGATTGAGCAATAAAGATGAACCTGCTTCTTGTGAGATGATTTTTGGCACGGGACAACCGCAATTAAGATCAATCCCATCAATGCCTTCTATGTCATTTAGAACAAGCACCGCTTCTTTGATGGCATCTATCTCGGAACCGGCAATTTGAACGATATAAGGAACTTCAAGTGGAGATTTTGTCAGCATTTTAAAGGTCTTTTCAGAACCATAGCGCAGTGCATTCGCACTAATCATTTCAGAAAAAGTGACATCCGCCCCAAATTTTTTAACAACAGAACGAAACGGGAGGTCAGTAAAACCAGCAAGAGGAGCAAGGGCTAAAATGCCCTTCTCAAAGTCTATCTCAGGAGTCATACGCGCAAGAATTTATCGATATCGATGCTTTTACCATTGTCTCTTAAGAAAAGAACGGTCTTAAATTTCACAAATTCATCTTTATCTGAATTTGCTAAAATATCACGAATTTTATCAATCATTTGCAAATCATATAAAACATACAAATAAGCATCTGCCGCGACAGAGCCTTTGGTGTTATAAAGTTTTTCAAACAATGCAATTAAGGCATCCGGCGTTAGTTTAATTTTGATTTCACGGGCAAGCTCTAAATAATCTGCACGGTCTGCATTAAATTGATCTAGCATATCTTCAATGGATTTCAAATCCATATCGAAACTATCATCTGCGTCTAAATAACGCTCCATCATACGACGGAATATACGTTTATCCGTAGGAAAATCATAACGTTTAATTTCATTAAAGCTGGCAAAATTAATCAATGCATCATACGCTTTTTGACATAACTCACTGTCGGTATCTTTGCAATTTTTAAGAACCTCAAGTGAAAATTTCGGTTCAACCACTAAGCGATTAATCATATTTTTAATCACCAATGGATTGGTCTTGGCAAGACGGTATTTTTTTAAATCTTCATAATTGCCATTGGTAATGCTGATAGCAACGGCGCATGCTTTTGCAATCTCTTCTTCAATAAAGGAGGCAGGAACGGATGGATCAAACTGCATGCTTTGGAGCACTTTGCCTGCAAACTTAAAACCATCTGTTTTATAACTGACGTTTACTTCTTCGCCCAATATTCTATTTTTTGCAGATTCTTGATACATCTCAAAATCTTTTTTAAGAGCACGCTTGTAGAGAAAATCTTTAAAATTATAAAATACCAAATGCGCGATAGAGCCAAGAACCAGAATAAACACAGGAACAATCACCCACAATGCCACTGGAAGATTTAACGAGAGACCAAAAAGTACTAAGGTATAACTCTCCCCATAAAAGCTATAAACATAAAGCCCTATGGCAACCATATAGATCAGTGATAAAAGGATATAACGTTTAATTCCCATGTGTTGTCCTATTTTACTTATTTATTTTTTGCTGACTTCTCAATAATCTCTCGACATACAATACAATATCTTGCATGTGGTTTTACTTTAAGGCGCTGAAAACCTATCTCTTCCTCACACATTTCGCAAATACCGTATGTACCATTACGGATTTTGTTGAGTGCAAACTCAATCTCATTCAGCTCTTTCATTTGCTGCGTACTGATAGCTTGTTCGATCATACGATCTGTACTGACAGAAGCATGATCCGCTTCATCGCCAACCTCACTGTCTTTGAGATCATCGATCTCACGCATTGAATCTTCAATGTTTTTTTTGATTTGAACTCTTCTTTCTTTAAGAAGGTCTTCAAAATGCTTTAACTCGTGCTCTCTCATCCTTTGTTTCCTTTAGAAAAAATTGCCCTGCATTATAATCAACTATTTATGATAGGGATGGTTGTTTTTTATACACAATCCCCGATAAATTTGTTCAAATAAAACCACTTTCGCGATTTTGTGCGCATATGTTAATCTACTTAAACTTATAATCTTTTGAGTTTGCCCTAAAAATACCTCGTCAAACCCAAATGCGCCACCAATAAAAAAGTTAATCGTAATATCTTGGTCGAAAATCAAGCTAAACTCTTCACTGCTAAGCGCTTTACCCTCTACATCCAAAGCAACATTGTACCCTTTTAAATAAGGTTCATACGCTTTGGTATAAGACGCTTTCGCTTCTCGTGATCCGATCATTTGTGCCGAGGCTATTTGTTTATTAAATATCTTAATCTCTTCCGCTTTGGCAAAGCGAGAGATCATTTTTATATAATCATTTGCGATAGAATCAAGCGCTTTATCACTACTCTTTTCAATCGTAAAGACGTTTACATTCATGCTTTGAGTCTTAACTCAAAATCATCACTTTTACAATGCTCGCCTAAAAGTTTGAGCAAATCTGCTATTACTTTTTTCATCTCTTCACGGGTCACAATCATGTCGATGAGACCATGATCCAATAAAAACTCAGCTCTTTGGAAACCTTCAGGTAAATCGGCACCAATGGTCTGTTTAATTACCCTTTGTCCCGCAAAACCCACTAATGCACCGGGTTCTGCCATAATAATATCGCCTAAAAAAGCAAAGGATGCACTAACACCGCCCATTGTTGGGTCTGTTAAAACAGAGATGTATGGTAATTTTGCCTCAGCAAGCTTCGCAAGTGCAGCAGACGTTTTTGACATCTGAAGTAAAGAGAACGTACTCTCTTGCATACGCGCACCACCACTTGCACTGATGATAATCAAACCTTCTTTATTAGCAATTGCACGATTAATTGCACGTACAATCTTTTCACCTTCCACCGAACCCAAACTTCCGCCCATAAAGGCAAAATCGAAAACAACAAGTTGTGCTTTAATCCCATCAATACTGCAAGAACCGCAAATAACGGAAGAGCTTTTACCGGTTTTTTCTTCGGCTTCTTCGATACGCTTTTTATAAGACTTTTTATCGACAAATTTTAAAGGGTCCACAGGTGCTAGATTGGCATCAAATTCTATAAAGCTTCCTTCATCGCATAGCTGTTCGATGCGCTTAGAAGCTGAAATACGCATGTGAAATCCACATTTTGGGCAGACACTAAAACGTTGTTCTACCTCTTTATAATACATTAATGATTGACAAGCACTACACTTAATCCAATGACTTGGAGCCTCACTGGGTGCAGACTGTGTCTTTCTAATTTTACTAAAGATTTCGGCAAATCGCATCGGTTATTATCCTCTTTTAAAGCTAATTGCTTATAAATAAGTCTACTATTTTATCGAAAATTTCCTTATCTTTGCTTACGAGGAAAATATCCTCTGCTTTATAGGTCAATAATCCTTCACACATAAAGAGTCCTGCTTCGATATCGTAGGTGCGCATTTTGCCTTCATAAACAACAAAAGCAACCTCTCTAGCATACGCTAAAGAGAGTGCAAATGCTCCTGGTGAACGGTATTTGATATGAGCAGATTGAAGCAGTGGGTGAATTTTTTTTGAACAATAAGAGCGCTCAAAAATACCTACTTTGCTGTAGGCATTACATGTCACTTCCCGTAAAGATTTTGAGCCCAATGTGCCTTGTCTTAGACCGTCTTCATCTTTGATAAAAAGGTCTTTATTGGCAAGATTTACGATAACCGCTTTGGTACACTTTTCTTCATCAAAATAAGCAACAGAAGTACCATAGTACGGTAAATGTGATAGTAAATTATCGCTTCCATCAATGGGGTCAATCACAATACGAACAGACGTATTTGAACCTTCAATCACCCCACTCTCTTCTGAAACAATGGTTCCAAAGGGCAAGAGATATTTGATAAAGATTCTTTCGGCTTCTAAATCAATGCCTGAACTAATATCGCCTCCCGCACCTACATGAAAAGAGTGGTGGTCTTTTGCCTCCAACCCTTTTACATGTAAATGGTGATAAATCTCTTCGTTGGCTTTAAGAACTGCCGCTATAAAATCCACGCGATTCTCATTATCCCAGCAGTTTTTTAATCATATGAACTGCCGCTTCTTTGCCTTCTTTTGCAGCGGTTACCACAAGGTCAGAACCTCGTTTACAATCGCCTCCGGCATAAACGCCTGCTTTGGTTGTTTGGTACTCGTTATTGACAACAATGCCACCCCATTTATTCACTTCAATTCCATTTTCTGCTAAAAAAGTCGGAACAGCTGGCGCAAACCCAAGTGCAAAAATAATCACATCCGCGTCCACTCTAAAATCGCCACCTTTGACAATTTCAACGCACTGACGGCAACTCGCATCTTTAGCGCCTAAAATGGTTTTATGCATATCAATGCCGATAACTTGTCCTTCGGAATTGACCAAAATTTCTTTAGGAGAGACGTTATAAACAAACTCTGCACCCTCTTCGATGGCATTTTTAAACTCTTTTTTAGAGCCTGGCATATTGTACTTGTCGCGTCGGTATAGACACGTTACGCTCTTAGCACCTTCACGAATGGAAGTACGTAAACAATCCATCGCAGTATCGCCACCACCGATGACGACAACATGTTTACTTTTGACGTCAAATTTTTTATCGTATGGCTCATTAAACAGTTTTTTCTGAATGCCGCGTAAAAAATCAATCGCCATAAAAACACCATTGGCATTTTCATTCGCGATATTTGCTTTGCGTGGACTTTCCGCACCGATACTTAAGAAAATAGCATCATGACTGTGAGCGATATCATCAAAACTGATATCTTTACCCACATTGGTATTTACATGTAATTGCATACCGGCTTCTTGAAGCCAGCGTACACGACGTGCTACGACCTCTTTATCCAGTTTAAAACCAGGAATTCCATACGTTAAAAGTCCACCTGCTTTATTTTGTCTGTCATACATACTCACGCTAATCCCAGCGCGAAGCAAATAGGTCGCACAAGCAAGCCCCGCAGGTCCAGCGCCAATAACTGCCACTTTTTTAGTCGTTGTGATACCCGGAAAACTTGGCTTTAAGCCTTTTTTGAAACCCTCTTCTGAGATAAACGTTTCAATCGCGCCAATGGTAATTGCACCGTGACCGTCATTGAGCGTACAATCGCCTTCACACAAACGATCTTGTGGACAAATACGCCCTGTAATTTCAGGGTAAGGATTGCTTTCATTTGAAAGATTAAAAGCAAGCTCACGCTTCATCCCACTGGTTGCTTTGAGCCAAAAAGGGATGTAATTGTGCAAAGGACATTTGCTATGGCAAAAGGGGTCACCACATTGGATACAACGATCCGCTTGGATAGAAGCATCTTCCTTGCTCAAAATTTCATAAATCTCTTTAAAATCTTTAACTCTATCACCGCTCGAGCGCTTTCTAGGCTCAATTCTTTCTTCATTGATAAAATTTTGCATCTTAGTCTCCTTGCTCAGGATTGAGTGGCACTTTGGTCATATCCTTAGGTCGTACAATCCAAAAATCTCTTACCGCGTGGCGGAAATTCTCTAAAATTTGTGTGGCTCTAAAACTTGCCGTCTCATTAATATGGGTACGAAGCAGTCGTTTAAGGAAGTGTCGCGCTTCATCCATGTCATCCGTATCAATGCGTTCTGCAATCACAAGCTCTTGATTGAGCTTATCAATAAAATCACGTGTTTCATCATAAACAAATGCCACGCCACCCGTCATACCTGCACCGAAATTGACGCCGGTATCTCCTAAAATAGCAACTACACCACCGGTCATATATTCACACGCATGATCACCCGTTCCTTCAACAACGGCAACGGCACCAGAGTTTCTTACGCAAAAACGCTCCCCAACATTACCAGCGATATAGAGTTTACCACCTGTTGCTCCGTATAAACAGGTATTTCCTGCACACGCATAACCACGACCTTGGTATTTAGGTGCAATGACGATTTTACCGCCATTCATACCTTTACCAACATAATCGTTTGCCGTACCTTTAAGATTAATGCTGACGCCATTGGCAAGAAAAGCACCTAAAGATTGACCTGCAACACCATTGAGTCTAAAGACGATACTGTCATCTTTTAAACCCTTGTTGCCATAAAATTTTGCAATCTCACCGCTAATCAGTGTTCCAAAACTTCGGTTTGTATTGCAAATAGCCTTATGTAAAACAATCTTCTCGTCAGTATTTTCAATGACTTTATAGATATCTTTGAGTATCTCTTTTTCAAACTCATTTTTATCAAACGGATCATTTGATTTGCCATTATGTGTATTTGGTCCTTCTAAGCGCATCAAAATAGAAGAAAAATCAAATTTCTTCGCAAAGTTATCATCAATAACACTTAAAAGGTCACTTCTACCGATAATATCTTCCAAACGCTCATACCCAAGATGCGCTAGAATTTCTCTCACGTCTTCTGCTAAAAGGGTAAAGAAATTAATCAATTTATCTACCGTACCCACAAAATGCTCTCTTAGTTTTTCATCTTGCGTTGCGACACCCACTGAACAGCGATTGAGATGACAGACACGAAGGACTTTACATCCAATAATCGTTAAAGAAAGCGTTCCAAATGCATAGCTTTCTGCACCCAAGAGGGCTGCTTTAATGACATCGAGTCCTGTTTTTAAACCACCATCGGTTTGAAGATGTACGCTATCGCGTAAATGGTTTGCTTTGAGTGCATTATGCGCTTCACTTAAACCAATCTCCCAAGGGTTTCCAGCAAATTTGATGGAAGTAAGCGGTGCTGCGCCTGTACCACCATCACCACCTGAGATAATAATTTTATCTGCATACGCTTTGGCAACACCTGCGGCAATTGTGCCAACGCCAGCGGTTGAGACTAACTTAACGGTAATAATCGCTTCAGGATTAATTTGTTTCATATCAAAGATTAGTTGTGCTAAATCTTCAATAGAGTAAATATCATGATGCGGCGGCGGAGAGATCAGTGTCACCCCAGGAATGGTATAACGTAAACTTGCAATCAACGGCGTTACTTTATGCCCTGGAAGCTGTCCACCTTCACCTGGTTTTGCACCTTGCGCCACTTTGATTTGAATTTCTGTCGCGGAACGTAAATATTCTGGTGTAACACCAAAACGTCCCGATGCGATTTGTTTAATTTGAGAATTTTTATTGGATTTAAGACGCTCGGGTGCTTCACCGCCTTCACCGGAGTTACTCATACCGCCAATCTTATTCATCGCTTCGCCCAAAGCTTCGTGTGCTTCAGGAGAGATGGAACCCAGACTCATCGCAGCAGTGGAGAATCGTTTAAAAATAGCCTCTTTGGATTCAACTTTCTCCAGCGCAATTGGCTCACGATCTGATTTGAGCTCAAAAAAGTCACGTACCATTTTAAGTCCACGATTGTTAATCAATTTTGTGAACTCATGAAAATCTTTTTTATCGCCCGTGACGGTGGCACGATGAATAGCATGTATCGCTTGTGGTGCATAATCATGGTATTCTTGCCCATCAATGTATTTATAAAATCCACCTATTTCTAATGGAAAAAGTTTCTTAGTTAAGTCAATTTCGTGTGCTAATGCATGGTTTCGATTGATTCTTTCTTCAATATCTTCATAGCCAAGTCCGGGAAGCAACGAAATAGCACCATTAAAACATTCGTGAACGATTTCTGATGACAAACCAATAACATCAAACAGTGCTGAATTACGGTACGAAGCAATGGTCGCGATGCCCATTTTAGACATGACTTTTAAAAGACCTTGATTGATGGCATGATTAACATTTTTGAGTTGTGTTTTAATCTCATACGCACCCAACTCACTTTTTTTGCACTCATCTAAAATGGTAGCATAGAGTAAGTATGGGTAGATGGCACTTGCACCAAATCCTATCATTGAAGCACACGAGTGTGTATCAATCGCTTCACCCGATATTGCTACAATAGACGATAATGAACGTACACCTTCATCAAGCAAAACTTGATTGACCCTTCCAATAACCATCGCCATAGGTATTGGTTTAAGTTTTTTCGTAATACCGCGGTCATCTAAGAAAATAATGCGAACACCTTCATTTTTAACCGCTTGCGCAATATCGTAGGCTAAATCTTCAAGGCTACCTTTAAGATTGTCTTCGAAAAGGGTTGAGAAAAAACGATTTTTGTATTCTGCTTTATAACGTGCTTTACTAGGGTCACCAAATGAATCCAAGAGTTCAAATTTCTCTTGCATCATAATCGGAGAGATCGATTTAATTCGTATAGCATGTTCTTGGCTCTCTTCTAAAATATTGCGAATCTCGCCAAAGCTGGTATTTAAACTCATAACGACTTTTTCACGAATCGGGTCAATTGGAGGGTTCGTTACTTGTGCAAACTTTTGTTTAAAATAATCACTAAAGTTACGTTGTACTTTACTAAATGCAGCGATTGGCGTATCATCGCCCATAGAACCAACACCCTCTTTCCCATCTTTCATCATGGGTTCAATCACCATATTTTTCACTTCTTGCGTGATGTTAAAATAGCGTTGTTCCAATTCCAAATGTTCACGAACATAGTCTGTTGTTTTAGAAAAAGGAATATCCACAAATTCTTGTAAATAAACAAGCCCTTTATTGAGCCATTCGGTATAGGTATTTGAACTTTTAAGATAATCATTGATGTCATCGTTTTTCATGATCTTGCCAAATTTAAGATCAAGTCCGATCATCTGACCACTTTGCAAGCGACCACGTTCAATAATATTGTCTTCTTCGATATCTAAAACACCATATTCACTTGAAATAATGATGCGATCATCTTTGGTAATAATAAATTTGGCAGGACGAAGTCCATTTCTATCTAAAACACAAGCAATATGGCGACCATCGGTTAGAGAAATAGCGGCTGGTCCATCCCATGGTTCAAAATTGATACTTGAAAACTCATAAAAAGCTCTGAGTTCAGAGTCCATATGAGGCGCATTTTGCCAAGGTGCAGGAATGAGAGAGCGAACGGCTTTAAAAAAGTCAAACCCATTAATCAGCATAAATTCAAACATATTATCCAAGCTTGCACTATCACTGACATCGTTGGTCGTGATGGGGTACAATTTTTGAAGCTCTTCTTGGGTAAAGACGCCACTTTTCATGCACTCACTTTTGACTTGTGTATAAAAACGATTGGATGAAATAGAGTTAATCTCTCCATTGTGAGCAAGGGTGCGAAATGGTTGTGCGAGCTTCCACTTAGGTAGCGTATTGGTTGAAAAACGTTGATGGAACAATGCAAATGTTGCTTTAAAATCGGCATCGCTTAAATCTGGGAAAAACGTTTTAATATAGGTTGGCATGACCAACCCTTTGTAAGAAATCACTTTACTTGAAAAGGATGCGATGTAAAATTCAGACTCATTGGATAATTGCTTTTCTACCATTTTACGTGTTAAGTAGAGCAACGCTTCAAAACGTTTGGTTGCAACTAAAGAAGAAGATGTTACAAAAGCTTGAACAATTTGTGGCAGTGAATCTAGTGCTAATTTTCCAAGAGCTTTTGTTTTGACAGGAACATCTCTATAGAGTAAAACACGTAAATCATTTTGCTCACAGGTCTCTTCAAAAATTCTTTTATGCTCTTCTGTGTGTAGAAAAATCATTGCAACAGCAAATTGTTTTGGAAGATCAACCCCTAATTTGTGTGCTTCTTTTTTCATAAAATCGACAGGCATCGAGAAAAGAAGTCCACTGCCATCACCACTCTTCCCATCAGCGGCAATGGCGCCTCTGTGCATCATGCGCTCTAATGCCGTAATAGCATCTTCTACATTTTCATGGGTAGGAATGTTTTTAATATTCGCGATTAAACCAAAACCGCAATTGTCTTTAAATCCTCTTATAAGATCCATCGCACAAGCCTTTTGTGGAATTTTCATCAAAATATGATAAATTTTTAAGCTAAAAGCGAGGGATGATACACAAATATTTATTAATTTTCAATTAAACTGGTTTTTGTGGGATTTTAAGCAATTACATACATAAATAAAAATTAATTGTCAATTAAATTTTAAAAATAAATTAATTTAATTAGTTTTAAAATTTAATAATTAGAAATTATAGAGATGCTAAAATTCCCTATGCAAGGATATATTATTAACATCACACGCGTAAAAGATGAAGACTTAATTGTGACTATTTTAACGCAAAATAGCATTAAAACGGTTTATAGATTTTATGGAGCACGGCATTCGACGATTCATTTAGGGTATAAAATAGATTTTGAAGCGATTTCATCTTTAAAATCCTCTCTTCCGCAACTAAGATCGATTCTTCATTTGGGAAATACTTGGAATATGGATCGTGAAAGGATGCTGATATGGCAGCCCTTTATGAGACTCTTTTATCAACATCTCAAGGATATTGCCGTAATTGATTCTTTCTATTTTGATCTCTTAGAATCATGCGCCCTTATCTGGCATAAGCAAAATCCAAAGCGTATTGTCATCGAGGCTTATATTAAGTTATTAGCATATGAAGGCAGGTTACATGATGATTTCATCTGTTTTAACTGCGATGAAAGTATTGAAAGTGATTTAACGCTCGTTCGAGGTTTTTTACCAGCACATAAAACATGTGCTTGGAATCAGACATTTGATCTTTTACATGTAAAAAAACTTTTTGAAGAGCAAAGTACCATAGACTTAGATAATGAACAAATCGAAGTACTATGGAAAATTGTCTTGGAAGGGTTTTAAAGCGGTTAGGTAAAGCCTAATAACCTATTTCTGAAGCTTGTTTCTTTTAGAGCATTAATACCGTTATATACTAACGCTCTAAAAAGCGCTCATCGCTAAAGCTGGAGGTTTGAATGTTCTCAAACGCTTTTTTCAATGAAACAAATAAATCAGGATTTTCTTTTTCCATCTTTGAGAGCATCTCTTTCGTTTGCGCACGCATGACAGGCATTTTTACATCAAAACGCATGGCAGGACATGCTTCATCTCCAATAACAGGCATTTTTGCATCTTGGGCGCAATCACGCAATTGGCGTTCACGTACGTGAATCAATGGACGAATCACTAATAAGCCATTTTGAGCTCTATAAATAGGTGGCATCGAACGAAGTGCTCCATTGTGTGAAAAGTTCATAAAAAAGCTCTCTGCCGCATCATCAAGGTGATGTGCCAATGCTAATTTTTCATAGCCATTATTGAGCGCATAGGTATAAAGTGCACCTCGTCTCATACGTGAGAAAAAGCTACAAAAAGAGGAGTTTTCACGAATTTTATCTTGCGCTAAATCAAAAATCTTTGTATCGACAATCTCGTGGTCGATTTCGTGCTCCAAGCAGTGCTGATGCAGTGTTTGTAAATCTTCACCCATACCATACGCAATGGTAACGGCCTTAAATTCAAAATCAAAGGGAGCAACACGTTGCATATGTTTTAAAATATGTGCGAGGCTGAGTGAATCTTTGCCGCCACTCAGTCCTAACAAAATTTTATCACCTTCGCCTATCAAATGATAGTGTGCATTGGTACGTCCAGCGATTCGTAAAAGCCGTTTACTAATTTCAATCATGGCAGAGTTCATCCAACATAGCAATAATAAATTGTGCACTCTCTTTTGCCGAACTTACTAAAAATTCATCAAAACTAAAACCTGCATCCATATCAGCCGCATCACTGATGGCTCTTAGAACACAAAAAGGAATTTTCAGAGCATCACACACAACAGCGACAGAAGCACCTTCCATTTCTGTAGCATCAGCATTAAAGGTAGAATGAATCCACTCTTTTTTGACCGTGTCACAGATGAATTGATCACCCGTAGCGATAATACCCTCAAGTAATTTAATCTTCTGTGCTACAGCAACTTTCTTTGCTAGTGCAGTAAGCGTTGCATCTGTTTCAACATACACAGAACCTTCTGGCACATATCCATGAGGATGACCAAACGCTGTAATATCAAGATCGTGCTGAGCCAACTTGGTAGCAACAAGTAAATCGCCGACTTTTAGACGAGGATTCAGTGCTCCAGCAACACCGGAGAAAAGAAGTTTTTGTGCTCCAAATTTTTCAATGAGTGTTGATGCGGTAAGACTTGCATTTACTTTTCCAATCTTACTATACGCGATAACTAAATCTAACCCTTTGTATGTCGTTGTATAATAACGATTCTTAGCAAATTCTATCTTTTCATATTTTCCAAAAAATTCTAAAAGGGGTGTAATCTCTTCGACCATTGCACCCATAATTGCTATTTTCATTTTTTACCTTTACAAAAGTGCAAGCACTTCTTCTAGACTTTTCATGTCTGTAATGCTGTGTGTTGGTTTTTGTGTAATACGCTTGTTAAGTCCTTTTAAAACAGAGCCGCCAAATTCAATAAAAAAGTCTATAGAATCTTCTACATGTAAAATAGACTGTTTGTATTTTACAGGTGAAATAAGCTGTTCTGAAAGCAGCTTTTTCGCTTCTGCTTTACATTGGTATTCACTCGCAGTCACATTGGATATTACAGGCGCTGCAAAGCTCTCTTTGAGCCATTTTTCTAAGTAAATTTCTAAATGAGACTGTGCAGAACTTAAAAGGGGACAGTGGCTTGCAACTGACATTGGAAGAAGAACTGCTTTTTTGGCACCGGCTTCTTTAAAAAGTGGTTCAAGCGAAGCTAAATCATCTTTATTACCGGCAATAACGATTTGCCCATCACCATTATAATTGGCTGCCCAAACTTTTTTTCCTAACTCTCGCTCTTTACATGTAATCATCTCGACACTAGCATCATCCAGCCCTAAAAGAGCCATCATGCCTGCATTGATACCTTCACACGCTTCTTTCATAAAAAGACCTCGTTTGTGAACCAATTCAACAGCATCAAGATAATCCATTGCGCCAGCAGCGCTCAAAGCTGAAAACTCACCTAATGAATGTCCAAGAACCGCCTTGGGAGTTGTGTTAATATGTTCTGTAAAAAGACGATGTGCAATTAAACTGACAAGTAAAATGGCAGGCTGTGTAAATTCCGTCTGCTCAAGTTTATCATTTTCCTCAAACAGGAGGGCAGTAAAATCAAATCCAACACGCTCACTGGCCTGGGCCATCATCTCTTTAGCAATGGATGAATTATCATAAAAATCTTTACCCATGCCAATTTTTTGACTTCCTTGCCCAGGAAATATATAGATACTATTATTCATTGAGTAGCCTTTATCTTTTTACATGTAATTACTTATTCACCAATAAGTACAACACGTTAGTCTATTTTTAATCTATCTTTATAATCGTTGATTTTTTTACGAAGCGTATTTCGATTGAGTCCAAATTTTTCACTGATAGCAAGTTGTGAGCCAAATTTAGAATATCCACTTTTAATCATGGGAACATCAAATAAATACAGAAGATCACGATAGTCATTTCTACCACCAATACGATGTGATAAAAAACGCTCCATCATGGATAAAATTTCCTCTTCACCAAAGGAGTTCATCAAATAAGCATTATAGACTGAACGTCTAAGAGAATAACAATTTTTACTTAAATCAGGTATGATCTCATCAAGAGAGGGAATTTCACCAAATGCACCATCAAACATGATTTGTGCTTCCAGTGCAAATTTTTCCATTAACGGGAAGATATCTTCTTCGCGTTCTCTTAATGGAGGAATAACAACTTTTAAACTAAAAAATTCATCCACTAAGGGTTCACTGACAGGTAAATTGGACGTAGCAATAATTCTTGTTTTATGAACATCTAAAGCAACTTTGAGCTTTTTATAATTGGTAATTTTATGGAAATTTTTCACAATAAGGCTGTGGTTCGTTTCAATTAAAGCTAAGAGCTCATTAAACGAAGCCGCATCAACCACAGGTGCAGAGATAATATGTTTAGCAAGCGTTTGTTTGCCAACACCACTTTCGCCAAGAATCAGTGCATTAATCGTTACACTTTTAAGTAAATTGGCAGATTTAAGAGCCTCCATTGAGGCTCTTGATTTTGCTATAAAATTAGTGTGATCCACAGCATCCGCCACCATGTGAGTGACTCTCACCGCCGCAGCATCCACCTTCACCATGTTCATGGTCATGACCATGTCCGCCGCAGCATTCATCGTCATCGTGTTCATGTGAACCGCATCCACCTGCGCCGCATCCACATCCACCCTGTCCACCACCAACATAACCATTTAAGATTTCATCAGGTGTGGCATCTCTTACTTCATTCACGGTAATTGCAAACAATAAATCTTGACCAGCTAAAGGATGGTTAAAATCAATTTCAACGTTTTCATCATTAAAACTTTTAACGACAACTTGAACCGTTTCGCCATGCTCACCTTGACCATAAAGTGTCATACCAATTTGAAGCTCAAGTCCAGCAAATTGTTCTTTGGGTAATGTTTGCACAGCATTTTCATCATAAACACCATATGCATCAGCCGCTGCAACTTTAATGTCAGCGCTATCGCCAGCTTTAAGCTCTTTAATTTTTTCTTCTAGTCCTGGAATAATTTGACCTTTTCCAACAATAAAAGACAGAGGTGCACCATTAAGATTACTATCTAAAATCTCACCATTATCAACATTTTTTAGTTCATAATGGATAGATACTACTTGATTATCACTAATACTCATCTATTCTCCCTTCATTTATAAACGAAAGATTGTAGCATAAATTAGTTGTATATGCCCTTAGATAGAACTGTTAAGTCTATTTTTTGTGCAAAGAAGTGTATAAAAAAAGTTATTTAACTTTTTTCGCTTCAGGTGAATTAGGATAGTTCTCTTTTAAAGCCTTATAAAAAGCCTGTGCTTCTTTTGTCTTCCCGAGTTTTTCAAATGAAGAACCTGTATGATAGAGAAGTGTAGGTGTATAAGATGCTTTATCAAAAAGAGCAATACTGGTCTTATAATGCTCAATAGCAGATGCATACGACTTTTGAGCATAAGATATCTCACCCATCGTATAATTAACTTTTGCTGGTTTATAGTTTCTATTTAACAATTCAGTATACAAAGCATTTGCATCAGAGTATGATTTTTTTTCATATAAATCATCTGCCTCTTTTAACAGCGTTGCGCTATCTTGTTTACTTAAATCTTTAGATGAAACTGTTTTTTCTTTACTAGTATCTTTTTTAGTAGTATCGGATGCTGAAGCTTTTGAGGAGGTTTTACTACCATGTACTTCACTGGCTAATTGATCAAATTTGTCTTTAGGTACATAGTTTTTATTGATAGAGTCAATTAAAGAGCCAAGTTCACCAAGTACTGCTTTAATTTTTTCTTGATTGTCATTCTGGATTTTTCGATTCTCTTCCACATAATCTTTAAGTTTTTGATTCTCTTCTTCCATTTGTCGAATGCGTTCATCTTGCTTTGCAATTTTTGTTGCATAACTATCTACGACAGAGCGCATACCTTCGTATTGTTCAGAAACAGAGCTGAGTTCTGCTTTGACTGTACCAACACTTTCATTGAGATTGGAAACTTTTTGATTGTTTTGAAGAATTTTTTTCTCACTAGGACTTAAACCATAAGGAGTAGGACTATTGAGATCACCGGCACCGTAAGCTGAGGGTTCATCCGATAGCGCTACCAAAGGTAGGAGCGCTATCGAAAATAAAAGAATCTGTTTTTTCATAAAAGCAGAGATTATGGAAGAATTTTAAATTCTGCTCTTCTGTTTTTAGCCCAACACTCTTTATTGTGCTCATTACATGCAGGATTGCTTTCGCCATAACTTACAACTGTAAGTCTATCAGCACTGATACCTTTTGCAACTAAGCCATCTTTTACACTTTTAGCACGTTTCAAACCAAGTGCATAGTTGTATTCATCTGTACCGAATTCGTCACAGTTACCTTCAACTTTGATTGAAAAACCTTTTGCTTCTTGAGAGTTAAACAATGCAGCATCAGCATCAATGTTTGCTTGTTGATCTTTACGTACATTGTATTTGTCAAAATCAAAATAGATTTTTTTAGAGTTAGCTTCTAAAGAAGCAATTAATTTTTGAAGTGCACTCATACCATCGTTAACACTAGCACCTTTTGTGTCGCTAACGTTGCTTTTTGTCATATCGACTTCTGGACTTTTTTGGCTACAACCTGTTAGAACCAAAACCGCTACCGCTAAGCTTGTTAAAGCTAATTTACCCATTATTAGATCCTTTGTAAAAGTTCAAGATTAAAAACTTCGGAATTATATCATATTTTTTCAAAAAAATTACCAATCTAATGACTGTAATTTACCAGTTTTGAGTGGAAAATGATACGTTTTGTTAGCATTTAGGCGAATGATGCCTAAAGCACTCTGATGCTGAAACTGTTTTATAAACATAATTGTATCTGGATCTTTGGCAAATCGTGGAAAAAGATTCTCTCCTGTTGCTGTTAATTGTCTAAGATAATCTGTTTTTGTTGAAATCAAATAGAGGTTAAATGTATTTCTTCCAAACTCACTTTCTGCTTCACGGCTTGAATAAACAATATAATTGTCATAGGCAGATGCTGAGTTATTGTTTTTTCCATGATAGACCATTTGCTCAACATTTTTATCGTACAATCCTTGTGCAAAAACATTAGGATAGCCTAAACGATCTGAGATAAAAACAATTCTTTGATCATTATCAATAAAATTTCCATTAACATCAATACCGGAATACTCTGTTATTTTTGTGATTTTATGTGTTGCTATATCGTATAAGAAGATATCTGTTTGATCCTTGGGCGCCATTGTAAGCAGTAATTTTCTTCCATCATGTGAAACATCGGAACAGACAACCATACCAGGGCTCGATATAATACTGCGGCGACTTCCATCTTTTAAATCGAGTTTATAAACAGTTGGTTGCACTCCATTATACGATGTATAATAAAATGCACTTTGTTCTTTATTGGCCCATTTTGGGAAAATATTAAGACCGCCTGTTACCATTGTTTTCTGATACGTCAATGTATAGTCTGAAATGACAATTTCACTCTTTTTGGCTTCCGTATATTTTGCAAAAACAACAGACTGTTCCATCCATTGCACCGTAGGCGCACCTACTTGGTCATTAACATCAACAACGATTTTGTGAGATAAAAAAGGATAACGTTTTTTATCATTAAGCGTATACGCTTTTTCAAATGTTGTAGCACCTGTTTTTGCATTGATTAATTTTACATTAGCTGAAACATTATTGAAGTCTTGATTCATGCTAAAGCGTAAAATCATATCTACCTTTTTATCCGATAGAAAATTTTCAAGTGGTCCACCTTCATAGCTACTTTGTAGATACTCATCTAACACATTAAAATGACTACTTACGCGAAGGTCACCAGCAACTAACTTAAAAAAGCTTCTTCTTAATTCAAAGTCTGCATTTTTAGGACTTGCATCTTGAATAGCAATTTTGGGTAATACGTCAATTTTCTTAACAATCTCTACCGTTGCATCCGCAGCAAACGAAAAAATTGCAGTACAGATAAGTACAACTATTTTTTTTAGCATTTTTTACTCCAATATATCTTTAAATTCCACTTGCATCTCGAATAAAGGTCCTTTTTCATATTTTGGGAACTCTACTCCCTCCATTGCTTTTAGGAACTCTTTGAGTTTCGTGTTAAACTCATTATTATAAGACAATGAAACTATTTTATAACTAAAAACACCTCTATCACTTACTTTAATAACTACTTTAGCAACATTACCATTTTCAGTATCGACAGTTTTTTGCCAATTTTCTTCTAAAATTTCTTGTACTTTACCAATAAAAGGATCATATTCTCCTCCTTTTTTGGTATCAATCATATGCTTTTGTTCAGAGAAATTCAAAGAATTAGCAATTTTTGACGCTACGTTTTCACTCTTTTCTTTAGTCTCTTCAACTTTATTAGGTTTGATTCTCGTAGGCTGCTTTTGGTCTTTTTTCTGTTCTTTCGCATCAGGAGGTAATTTAGATGTGTTAATATCTTCGAATAGACCTCTTAGTGATTGGCTTTTTACCGTTTCTTTAGGAGAGGAAGCAACAACTTTCTTCTCTTCTGCAGGTTTTTCAAGAGGCTTTTCAACAGGTTTTTTGACTTCTTCTTTTTTACGCTCTTCTTTGAGTTTTTCAGAATCATTTTTTTTACGCTCAACCAATGCTACATTCATTGGGTCTTTATTTGATGTATAGTTTTTGATGACATCTTTTTGTTGAGTGATAATATAAGCAAAAAGAACAAGAAGAAAGATATATAAGAGGATGGACATTGCCCATCCTAAAGAGGCATATTTATTGACGCTTGACACGGGACTATCCGTTCGTTTCTAACGAGACATTAGTAAACCCTGCTTGTTTTATAGTTTTAAGAACGAACATAACATCTTTATACGATAAACCTTCATCTGCTTTAATATAAACAATACTTTTTAAAGGATATTTACTTTTTTGCATTGTAAAGCTATCAGGAAATTCTGCTAGTGAAAAACTATCATTTTTGAGATAAACTTTTTTATCTTTTGTGACGCGTATTTCAAGTTCGGGGAGTTTACTTACGACAGAGGATTTACTGCCATCTGGCAACTTAATAACTTCTTCATAGACCAATGCTGGTGTCGTCACCATTAAGATAGCCAGAAGAACCAGCATAATATCAACTAAAGGGGTGATATTTAACTCTGGTACTTCATCTAATTGACTCATCATTAGCTATCTCTTTTCAGTTCATTGGCAGAGAGTAAGATATCAACTTCTCTTTGAACATAAACAATCACTTCATAAGCTTTGCGTCTTAGAAAAAGATTGGCACTATATGCTGGAATTGCAACAAAAATTCCTGTTGCTGTTGCAACAAGTGCTTCACTAATTGCTGGGGCGATAACACCCAAAGATGCACTTCCTGATTGTCCTAAACCGCTAAATGTCTGTAAGATGGAAACGACGGTTCCAAAAAGACCAATAAAAGGTGCAGTAGAAGCAATAATAGAAAGCATCCAAAGACCACTGGTAGCATTTTTTTCAGCTACATTTTTACAAACATTTAATAATTTTTCTGATGCACCAGCAGGATGAGAACATTTTCTTAAAATAGAATCATCGCGCACATTTTTTGCACCCATTAACATTGACTCCAGAGAGCTTTTTTCAATCGAGAGCCAATGATTTAAATAAAGATGTCTGCTAAATAAAATTCCAAAGGTAATCACAAAATAAGTGGATAACCAAATCAAAATAACCCATGTAAAAAAACCACTTCTTGCGAAGTAATTCAAAAACAAATCAAAAGATGACATAAGATTTAAAACTTCCTCGTTTTTGCGATGGATTCAATTTTAGCTGTAGCAATGGCAATAGCAATATCTGAATCACTAATGCTTTCAAGAAGCTTCTTTGCTGCTTCAAGGGATTGGGCTACTTCACTTTCACTGCTTCCGCCAATGGAGACTGCACCATCAGCTAATACTTTTACAGAATTTTCATCAACTTTAACATGTCCCCAATTAATAGCAACCACATCATGATTTCCATCTTTAAGTTCAATGTCAATAACACCTGCTTGCAAAAGTGTTACTAAAGAAGCGTGGTTTGGTAAAACACCAAACTCACCCTCTTTTCCAGGAAGCGTAACACTCTTTACATCGTTGGCAAAAATTTGCCCCGTTGGGGTCACAATTTCCAATTTTAATGTATTCATTTTTTAACCTTATCGCTTCTTAGCTTTTTAGTTTTGCAGCTTTCTCAATAACTTCTTCAATGCTACCTACCATATAGAAAGCAGCTTCTGGTAAATCATCATATTTACCTTCTAGAATACCTTTGAAACCAGCGATAGACTCTTCTAATGTAACGTATTTTCCAGGGCTACCTGTAAATACTTCTGCAACGAAGAATGGTTGTGAAAGGAATCTTTCAATTTTACGAGCACGATCAACGGTTACTTTATCTTCTTCACTAAGTTCATCCATACCAAGAATTGCAATAATATCTTGTAAATCTTTGTATTTTTGAAGTACCGCTTGTACACCACGAGAAACGGTATAGTGCTCATTACCTAAAATTTCAGGGTTTAACATACGAGAACTTGAATCCAATGGATCAACCGCTGGGTAAATACCTTTTTCTGCAATCGCACGGTTAAGTACGGTTGTTGCATCTAAGTGCGCAAATACAGTCGCAGGTGCTGGATCGGTTAAGTCGTCTGCTGGTACATAAACAGCTTGAACAGAAGTAATAGAGCCTTTCTTTGTTGATGTAATTCTCTCTTGGAATTTACCCATTTCGCTTGCAAGCGTTGGTTGATAACCAACGGCTGAAGGAATACGTCCAAGAAGTGCAGACATTTCAGCACCCGATTGAGAGAAACGGAAAATGTTATCGATAAACATCAAAACGTCTAGTCCCATTTCATCACGGAAATACTCAGCCATTGTAAGACCAGTAAGGGCAATACGGTTACGTGCTCCTGGAGGCTCGCTCATTTGACCATAGCATAGGGCAACTTTATCCAAAACGTTCGAATCTTTCATCTCATGGTAAAGGTCATTTCCTTCACGAGTTCGCTCACCAACACCTGCAAATACAGAATAACCACTGTGTTTAAACGCAACGTTGTGAATAAGCTCCATAATAATAACGGTTTTACCAACACCCGCACCACCGAAAAGTCCTACTTTACCACCTTTCGCATAAGGAGCTAAAAGATCAACAACTTTAATACCGGTTTCAAAAATTTCAGATTTTGTACTTTGCTCTTCAAATTTTGGTGGTTCTCTATGGATTGACCATTGTGTTTTTCTAGAAACATCAGCGCCTTGGTCAATAACTTCTCCGACAACATTAAAGATACGTCCTAATACTTCTTCACCAACAGGAACTTGGATAGGATTACCTAATGCTTTAACTTCAATACCTCTTGTGAGACCTTCACTCATATCCATCGCAATTGTTCTTACACGGTTGTCGCCAAGATGTGCTGCTACTTCAAGAATTAACTTTTGTTTCTTGCCTTCTACTTCATAATTCACTTCAATCGCTTCATTGATTTTAGGAAGGTAGCCATTAAAATCGACGTCAACAACTGGACCCATAATCTGGCTAATTAATCCATTCATTGAATATTCTCCTTTTATTTTTTGCAAAACAGTTTATTTCATAGATTCTACACCACTGATAATCTCAATGAGCTCAGTAGTGATAGACTCTTGTCTGGCTTTATTATATGCCAATGTTAAGACACCAACACGTTCTTTTGCATTATTGGTTGCATTCTCCATCGCTTGCATTCTAGCGCTATGCTCAGCAGCCAATGAATCAATTAACGCATAATACATGTTATACTCAAAGTATTTTTGTAACAATGAGTCCAAAATTTCTTCGCCACTTTCATCCGGTTCCATCTCCATTAAAGAGTTGGTTTCACGTACATCAAGTGGTGATTGAACAGGTACGACATCTACAATTTTTAATTCTTGAGAAATCATATTTTTATATCCATTGTGTACAAGGATTACTTTATCAGTTTTACCTTCTACAAAGTCATTAATGGCACTTTGAATAATTTCTTGTGCTTTTTCATAACTTGGTGATGAACTTACTCCTGCATAAGATGCAAAAAGTTCATTGCCCTGAAAATTAAAAAATGCAATTCCTTTACGCCCGACTGCTCGTAATCGTACAGTTACATTTTGTTTTGTATAGTCATTTAAAAGTTTGCGAACGGCTTTAATTGTTTGAATATTAAAACCACCACATAACCCTTTGTCTGCTGTTACAAAAATAACATCAACAGTTTTTGGAGTTTCATTTTTATCAAAAAAACGACTTTCAACCGCTCCATTTTTGTACTGATTGATCTTATAAGCAATTTCAGAGAGTACTTCATTAATTTTAATAGCATACACTCGTGATTGCTTTGCTGCCATTTCCGCTCGTTTCAACTTAGCCGTTGAAACAAGCTTCATAGCTCGCGTCGTTTTTTGAGTATTCTGAACACTCTTAATTTTTCGTTTTATTTCTTTAAGGTTTGCCATAGCTTTTCCTTACTTGACTGCAAATGTCGCTTTGAACTCGCCTAATGCCTTATGTAATAGTTCTTCTAACTCTTTATCAATTGCTTTTTTAGCTTTGAGTTGTTCAAAAATTGCTGGATACTTTGCTTCAACATAAGAGTTAAGCTCAGATTCAAAACGGCTAACAGATTTAACATCAATACTGTCCAAATAACCTTTGGCACCTGCGAAGATAATTAAAATTTGTTTTTCAACAGCAATTGGAGCATATGGAGGTTGTTTTAGAAGTTCAACCATTCTTTGTCCACGCTCTAATTGTTTTCGACTTGATTCGTCAAGGTCACTTGCGAACTGTGCAAATGCTTGAAGTTCACGGTATTGAGCAAGATCAAGTCTCATTGTTCCCGCAACTTGTTTCGTTGCTTTAATTTGTGCAGCACCACCAACGCGGCTGACAGATAAACCAACGTTAATCGCAGGGCGGATACCTGAGTTAAAGAGGTCTGATTCCAAGAAAATTTGACCATCGGTAATAGAAATAACGTTCGTTGGAATATACGCTGATACGTCACCTGCTTGTGTTTCAATAATAGGAAGTGCTGTTAGTGAACCAGCGCCAAGTTCATCATTGACTTTTGCAGCACGCTCAAGAAGTCTTGAGTGTAGATAGAAAACGTCACCAGGATATGCTTCACGACCTGGAGGACGACGTAAAATCAATGACATTTCACGGTAAGCAACCGCATGTTTAGAAAGATCATCGTACACAATCAGTGCATGTTTACCGCTATCTCTAAAAAATTCACCCATTGAAACACCTGCATATGGCGCTAAGAATTGCATTGCTGCAGAATCACTAGCCCCTGCATTAACGATAATGGTATACTCCATCGCGCCATGCTCTTCAAGTTTTTTAACCACTTGTGCAACAGTGGATTGTTTTTGACCAATCGCTACATAAATACATGTAACGTTTTGACCTTTTTGGTTGATAATAGTATCGATTGCAATCGTTGTTTTACCGGTTTGTCTATCACCAATAATCAGCTCTCTTTGACCTCTACCAATTGGTACAAGAGCATCAATCGCTTTAATACCTGTTTGAAGCGGTTCATGGACTGATTTACGTGCCATAATACCATGAGCTTTCTCTTCAACGAAACGAGTTTCAGTTGCATTGATTGGACCTTTTGCATCAATTGGATCCCCTAATGAGTTTACAACACGACCCACAAGTGCTTCACCTACTGGTACACGAAGAAGTTTGCCCAATCGTTTAACAGAAGAGCCTTCTTTAATATCATTACAACTACCAAGAACAACGATACCTACACTTGATTCTTCAAGGTTAAGTGCCATTCCTCTCTCACCATTTTCAAATTCAACCATTTCACCAGCCATAACGTTTTTTAAACCATAAACGTTTGCTACACCATCTGCTACAGAAATAACTTTTCCTGTCTCTTCGATATCAACATTGAGTTCAAAGTTTTCAATACGCTCTTTAATGATTGAACTGATTTCATCAGCTTTCATTTTTGCTCCCACACATTACTCCTTAACTTTCTTTTATCTATATTATTAAATTGCTTTTAAAATATGCTCTGTCATTTGAGCTTTTAAGCGCTCTAATGAAAAGCTTACTTCGACACCAAGATCATCTAACTCGACTTTAATACCAGGATAAGTCTCTTTTTTGCTATGTAATTTAATTTTTGCATTAAATTTCTTGCTAAAATTCTCCTCCAACATTGCAATTTGCTCTTTACTGACAGTAAAATTGGTCAAGACCTCACCTTCATAAGTGTTGTTTTTCAAAGCAAGTTGGTATTTAAGTTCTTTAACCATAGTAGGTATCATTTTTAATCGATCATTTTGACTTAATAGTTTGATAAAATTTTGGAACTTACTATTGCTAGTTTCCAAAAAAGAGAGAACTAATTCCTCTTTTGCCTTTACAGAAACATCAGGAGAAAGAATAATGTTATTAAATTTCTCCAATGTAAAAGCATTGGCTAAATGAGCCAATAATGAAGTCACTTCTATTAACTCTTTATCGTTACAGCTACTCATAAGAGCATTAACGTATTTTTTTGCTATTGCTCCACTCATTATGCTACCTTCTTATTAACAATCTTGACGATTTCGTCATTATCTAAAGAGATAGAGCCTTCTTTAAATATTTCGTCTAAAATTTCACTCACAATAACACGTTGCATTTTACGTCTTTCAATAGTAACGCGATCTTGAAAGGCTTTTTCAAGATTTTCTATTTCAACATCTGCCTCTTGTGCAACTTTTTCAGTCAATAAAACAGCCTCTTTTTTTGCTGTTTCAACAAGGGCTCTTGCATTCGCTTTTGCTTCTTCTACTTTTTGTAATGCAATTTCTTTTTTAGTATGTGATTCTTTGAGTTTAACTTGAATCGAGTCAAGTTTACTTGCAATCTCATTTTTACGGCCAAAATACCATTGCTTAGCTGCATCTGCAACATAGTAATATAAAATGGCAGCAAAAATTAAAAAGTTGATCGTTCTGGGAATAATATCTGTAACGCCCGTACTCTCACTTGCATTTGCCAATAAAGCAACAGGAGCTAATAAGAGTAAAACATACTTTATTTTCATCTTAACTCCTTAAATATGGCTCAACTTAGCAGCAATACTCTCTTTAAAAAGAGGCATTTGTGCCAATAGACCATTTCTAAATTCATCTTTTTCTGCTTCTAAAGCTTTAAAGAAAACTGCACTTTGAGCTTCAAGATCACTCTTTTTTTGCTCGACCCGTTTTGCAGCCTTTTCTTTAGCTTCACTAAGTGCAGCTTCTCTAATTTTGCCCGCTTCAATTTTGCCCTCAGACAAAATTGTTTCTATTTCTTGATAGTGTGCGACAACATCACTGGCATTTTTCCCTGCATTTTCTAAATCGCGATTAATAGAGTTATTTCTATTGTCAATAAACTCCAGAAGGGGTTTATAAAGTGTTTTGTTGAGGATAACCAACAAAATTAAAAATACAGTTCCAGTCACCAGTAACAGTGCTGGGATAATATCCAACATTTTTCTTGCTCCTTTAGCTCGAGATCAGACTCATTTTAGATTTTTCGTAATATATATTTAGGATAGGTGTGTTAAAAAATTTCGCGAATTTTACCACATCAAAGGAAAATAGTTTATTAAATAAATGTCTAAGACTAATTAAATTACTTCAAATACTCTAAAAAAGTATAAATTGATTCACCATTCTTAAAATGAATGGTAATAGCATTGTTTTTCGGTATAGCGTCAAAACCAAGCTCTTTAAGCTTTGTTTTTAATGTTTGAAGTTCTTCTGGAACAGCGATAACGGTCTTAGATTGTTTACCAGATACTTCATCCATATTTTTTAATTTTTTAACCAATGCTTCGGTTTCTCTAACACTTAATTTTTGACCCAAAATAGTATTAACAATGGTTTCTTCATCTTTAGGTTCTAGCCCCACTAATACTTTTGCATGTCCTTGAGACAACGTTCCATCCGTTAAGTATTTTTTCGTTTGATCACTTAAGGTTAAAAGACGGATGGTATTTGTAATTTGAGTTCTACTTTTATGAATAATTTCAGAAAGTCCATCTTGCGTTATTTTATACTCTTCAATAAGTTCTTTATAGGCGATGGCAAGTTCTACTGGATTAAGATCTTCTCTTTGAATATTTTCAATTAAAGCTAATTCGCGTAGATTTTTAGACTCGATATCTGCAACAATCGCTTTAATTTTAGTGATTCCGGCCAGTTTGCTTGCACGTAAACGGCGTTCACCCGCAAGAAGCATGTACCCATCATCTTTTGCAACAACAATGATAGGTTGTAGTAATCCATGGCGTTTAATTGACTCACTTAATTCTTTGAGGGCAACTTCATTAAAATGGGTACGTGGCTGATAAGGATTGGGAGTGATACGCTCAACGTCAATTTCGCGTACTAAATCTTTTGCTTGTTCAATATCTTGCTTGTATGCCTCTTCAACGTCTTCTATAATGGCACTAAGCCCTCTTCCTAAAACTTTCTTGGCACTCATTCCTTAACTCACTAAAATCGAATTGGCAAGATTTTGATACGCTTTAGAACCCGGAGACTCTACATCGTATAAAATAATCGGTTTACCAAAGCTTGGAGATTCTGCAAGTTTAATATTGCGGGGAATGACAACATAAGAAGCGTTTTCTTTATCAACAAAAAGTTTATTTTTAAAGTGCTCTTTCAAATCAGCAAAAACTTGCTTAGAAAGATTATTCTGCGTACTGTACATGGTTGGTAAAAAGCCTTTAATTTCAAGCGTTGGGTTAATCGTTTTTTTAATCAGTTTTACGGTGTTGAGTAACTGTGCCAAACCCTCCAATGCAAAAAATTCGCATTGAATAGGAATAATAACTGAATTAGCTGCACTAAGTGCATTAATAGTAATGCTTCCTAATGCTGGAGGTGAATCAATGATAATATAATCATATTGATCCTTAATCTCTTCAATCTTATTCTTCAAAATGAGCTCTCTACCTTTGGTATTGTTATCATAAAACTCTTTTTCAACTCCCACAAGCCCAATATTCGATGGCGCTACATGTAAAGTCGAAAGTGACGTCTCAAGAATGACTTGTGAAAGACGTTTTCTGCCGATAAGAACGTGATAGATGTTGTACTCATAGTCACTTCTGTGAAAACCAAGGCCCGTAGTCGCATTGGCTTGAGGGTCAATATCGATCAATAACACGCGCTTTTCAGCAACTGCTAAGGAGGCAGCCAAATTAATAGCAGTCGTTGTTTTACCAACACCGCCTTTTTGATTTGCTATCGCTATAATCTCACTCATCGTAAACTATACACCTTTTTATTTTCTAGCTCTATAGAGCCATCATCACACAATATCGCATCACTTAACGAGACCAATTTGCCATCCAAATGGAAAGAGAACTTTCGATTTTTGTCAAATTCTATCTTATATTTACTAAAAACTTTCTTCCACGATATTTTCTTCTCTACCCATTGCATTAAAAGCTCGGCTAAAGTTTTCGGTGTGATAACAACGTCCAAAACCCCAAAATTTTCAGGTGCAGAACAAATATTTATCCCTATGGAACCAACAATATTTGTGCCTACTTTGGTGGTGATCATTCCTCCAATCTTCTTATCATTATAATAAAAATCATTTGGCCATTTAAGCCATACATGCGAGCCTTTTTCTTCTAATATTTCTTTCATTAATGAAGAAAAATAGATAGAAATAGATGCCAAAGGTAAATCGCTTGGAAGTTGTTTCTCTTCTACACAAAATGAGAAAAAGAAATTTCCTTCTTCTCCAACCCAACGATTGCCTCTGCTTCCTACACCGTTATTTTGATGCGTCGCTCCGATTCCACATGGTGCAAGAAGTGTACCTTCACGAAGTGCCGCAATCAAATACTGATGGGTTGAGTCTATCTCATCAAACCAATATATCGCCAATATTAAGCCTTTTTCCACGAATATAATCTAAGATGTTCATAACATTCTTAGATGCCGGTTGTACGCTCTGGACAAGCAAAGAACCCTGTTTACATGTAATAACTGCCCCTTCTTTATGAAGAGCGAGAATCGCACCAAATGTTTCATAGCATGTTGTTTCATCATAGATTTTCACACCGCTGAGCTTCAAACCCGATTCAAGATAAATACCAGGCCATGGGGTGAACGCTTTATAACGTGCTACGATATTCATGGCGTTGGTTTCAAAAGAGATAGCACCATCTTCTTTTTTAATTTTTTTACAATGGGTTGCATCTGCATCAACTTGGAGCCATGCTGTTATCTCTTTAAAATGCGTGAGGGTTGTTATTGTTAAATGTGCCGCCAAAGAAGCCAATGATTCAAATAAACTATAAGAGGTATCTTCTTGCAACACTTTTACGTAAGAAAATCCCAACATTGCTCCAGTATCAAGCCCCTCTTCCATTAACATCGATGTAACACCAGCATACGTTTCATTGGCAAGAAGCGTGGATTGAATTGGGCTTGCTCCTCGATACTGCGGTAATAAAGAAGCATGAAGATTAATGCATGGAGCGATCTCTAGAATTGCTTTTGGCAAAATTTGCCCATACGCGGCAACGACAATAAAATCAGGTTGATACGAAGCAATCTTTGTGTAAGCTTCTTCTGTACGCAATGTTTTAGGTTGATACATTTCCAAAGAAGGAGCATGGAGCATTGCCCATGCTTTTGTATCCGGAGGAGTTAAAATTTGTTTTCGTCCAACGGGTTTGTCTTCTTGCGTCACTAATAACACAACATCTATTTTACGCTCTTGCATCAATGCTTTTAAAATTTCTGTGGCGTAAGAAGGGGTTCCCATAAAAACAATGCGCATATTAATCCTTACATGTAAAAAGTGTACCACCCTTGTGTACGCCATCGAGCATAAAACTTTTGACATCGCTTAAGTCAAATCCACTAGCAATAAACATTGATTTGCCATGTTCTAATAAGAAATTGGCCGCTTTAAGTTTGGTGACAATTCCGCCCGTTGCAAATGCAAAATTAGCAGATTTTTCAACTTCAAGTTCAGCAGGCTCAATGTGACACACCACTTTACGCATCGTCGCATCATCGTGTTTATGAGGATCTTTATCGTAGTATCCATCAATATCCGAAAGCAAGATAAGCATATCTGCTCCAAAATAATAGGCTACTCGAGAGGAGAGTTGATCATTATCGCCAAAAACAAGTTCTTCCGTTGCCGTTGCATCGTTTTCGTTGATAATAGGCAAAATGCCATTTTCCAAGAGCGTATCAATGGTACATTTTGCATGATAACAACGTTTTCTAGAGTCAAAGTCATCTGCTGTTAAAAGGAGTTGTGCTCCATTTTTCCCAAATTTTTCTAGTTTTTTGTTATACGTTGCCATCAATTGAGGTTGCCCAACAGCAGCAATCGCTTGACGATTGTGTAGAAGTTTTTTATCAAGCTTTAAAAGGCAATACCCTGCCGCTACAGCACCCGAAGAGACAAGAATCACTTCATGGTTTTTCATAAGAGAGACTAAAAATTCGACTAAATTTAAAATTCGTTCTTTACATAAACGATTATTTTCACTCAGCACATGTGTGCCTACCTTAACAACGACTCTTTTCATCACGAACCTTTGTAATGACATCTGATAACGCATATTTCAGCGGATCAATGTTGATTTTAGAAACAGAAGAGATTGGCATGACAAAAAAAGGCAATGCATTCTCTCTTTCATACACATCTTGGGCATATGCGTGTAAATCTTCACGTGCTTTATACTTATCGGCACCCTTATTGGGGTTAAGGTCTAAAAGAGCTAAAAAGCCATCAACTTTTTCGTTGATGTCATCCGGACTTAACGTATCGCATCTCGTTAATGCAATCGCGAAGTCACGTTCTGAAAGCTCTTTTGAGAACTTTTTAAGTTCTTCTTTTAATGTAAAATATTGTTCTTTAAGATCACGATAATTGGCGATATCAATCATAAAAAGGAGAAATTGTGTTCGTTCAATATGGCGTAAAAAATCTATTCCTAAGCCTTTTCCTTCACTGGCCCCTTCAATAATTCCTGGGATATCCGCCATCACATACGAACGATAATCTTCTGTCACAACAACGCCGAGCTTTGGCGTCAATGTTGTAAATTCATAATTCGCTACTTCAGGCTGTGCATTAGAAACCACAGAAATGAGTGTGGATTTTCCTACATTCGGGAATCCTACCAAACCAACATCTGCAATCAGCTTCAATTCTAGCTTAATCATTTTAGTGATACCAGGTCGTCCAGGTTGTGCAAATTCAGGTCGTTGATTGGTTGAACTTTTAAAGTGTGTGTTTCCAAGCCCACCAATGCCGCCCTCTAAAAAGAGTTTTTTATCGGCATCATCCACAAGGTCTAAAAGAACTTCTCCCGTTTCTGCATCAATCACTTGAGTACCTGGAGGAACAATAACAATAAGATGTTCTCCTGATTTTCCATACATCTTACGCCCCATACCTTGTTCGCCATTTTTGGCTTTGAGGTGTTGGTTATTACGAAAATGAGACAGAGTATGGGTGTTTTTATCGACTTGAAAATAGACATTGCCGCCTTTTCCACCATCTCCACCATCGGGACCACCTTGGATAACATGTTTTTCCCTACGGAAAGAGACAGAACCAGGGCCACCTTTTCCTGAGCTGAGTGTCAGTGTTACATTATCTATAAACATCGTGAAAACCTTTTTTAATGTATAAAGTTCTAGTTTGTGTACCTCTGATCATTACATGTAAAAATAGATGACTATAATCATGAGAGGTAACGTGATTCATTGAGAAGAGAAAAAGAAGTGGAGTCTTAAAACTCCACTTTTAGATTACAAACTTGCGGGGATAACAGAAACTTTGTTTCGTGTTTTATCTTTACGTTGGAATTGTACAAAACCATCAATTAAAGCATAAATGGTATGGTCTACACCAATACCTACGTTATTTCCTACATGTACTTTTGTTCCGCGTTGGCGAATAATAATATTACCTGCGCGTACAAACTCGCCACCAAATTTTTTAACACCCAGTCTACGTCCAGCTGAGTCTCTATTATTCTGGGTACTTCCTTGACCTTTCTTGTGAGCCATTGGTTACTCCTAATCTTTGTGTATCTTAAGTGAAGTTTTAAAACTTCTCTAGACGCTTAAAAAGTTAGACTCTTTAAGCTACTCTTGCCATTACGGCACTAAAGCTAGCCAACCAAAGTTGGCAGAATTTTCTAGTGAATTAAATTAAGCTTTAATGCTTACAATTTTTACTCTAGTATATTGTCTTCTAAAACCACGTTTAACTTTTGAGTCTTTACGTCTACGTTTTTTGAAAGTAATAACTTTTTTATCTTTGCCTTCAGTAACAACTTCTAGTTCTACTGTAGCACCACTGACGAATGGAGCGCCCACTTTAAGTTCACCGTTATTCACAGCAAGAACTTCCGTCACTACGATTTTCTCTTTTGGCTGAGCGTCAAGTTTATCGACATTTAAGTAGTCGCCTTCTTGAACTTTATACTGCTTCCCGCCATTTTTAATAATTGCATACATGCGTATGTCCTTCTTGGGAGAGATTTTATTTTAAGGCTTGGATTTTACCTAAAAAATCTTTAAGCCAATATAAAAATCTCTTAAGCTTACAATACCATGTCTGTATAGTATTCAATTTGTTCGCGTTTTAAGATACGAATGAAGTTCGTACTTCCTTCAACGCCTGCGGGATAACCTGCTGTTACGATATACGTTTTATCTTTATTGATAAGACCTTTTTCAATCCCTTTTTGCAAAGTTTTACCCAACATCATGTTGAGATTACTTGCATCAATATTCATAATGGGTTTAATTCCCCAAGCAATCGTAAGTGAACGTGCTGTTCGTTCATCATGGGTTACCGCGTAAATATCTGCTTTAATACGGTAACGTGCTAATTTTTTAGCAGATTTACCTGAACTGGTCAATGAAATAATCGCTTCAACCCCTAAACGATCCGCAAGGCGTGCTGTTGAAGAAGAGATAATATCTGTCTCATCCAAGAAAGGATAGACTTCAAACTTACTGTATGGATAGATTGATTCCGTTTCACGAATAGTATTTGCCATAACCTCAACAACGTGTACAGGGTTTTTACCAATAGCACTCTCTTCAGAAAGCATCACAGCATCGGTTCCGTCCAAAACGGCATTCGCTACGTCGCTAATTTCTGCACGGGTTGCCATCTCTTTTTCTGCCATAGAAAGTAACATCTGCGTTGCGGTGATAACTGGCTTTGAAGCGGCATTTGCTTTTGCAATCAATCGTTTTTGAATGCTTGGAACTTTATAGTAAGGCACTTCAATACCAAGATCACCTCGTGCAACCATAATTCCATCACTGACTTCTAAAATTTCATCAATTTTTTCAACGGCATCGAATTTCTCGATTTTCGCAAAAATATGAGCTCGTGATTTGTGCTCTTTTAAAATATTTTTGGCACGTAAAACATCTTTAGCACTTTGAACAAAAGAAACGGCAACGAAATCAACACCATTTTGTGCGCCCCACAGAAGGTCTGCCTCATCTTTGGGTGTAATAACTTCAATATTAATGACGGTATTCGGGAAATTAACGCCTTTATTTGACGAGAGTTTACCGCTATTTTCTATTTCAGTCACCACATTGCTACCAATTTCGATAACCTTAGCTCGAATATTTCCATCATAAAGATAAATATATTCACCAACTTTAAGCATATCTAAAATTTGCGGTTGATTAATACAAAGTTCATAAGTGTTGTCTGTCAGTTTTTTACCAACAATTTGCTCTTTTGTAAAGTAGAGTTTGTCCCCCACTTCAAGAAAAAAATCATCTTCTAATTTACCAACACGAATTTTGGGTCCACAAATATCTTGTAAAACACCAACTTTTTTACCAACTCTTTCTTCGGCTTCTCTAATCTTTGCTAATGTGCTTGCATGGTATTCATGTGTACCATGGCTAAAATTTAAACGAAATACATTAACACCAGCTTTAATTAATCCTTCTAAAACTTCTACGCTATCACTTGCTGGGCCAACTGTTGCTAGGATTTTCGTCTTTTTATTCATAATATGTTCCTTAACTTTAAATGGAGTTCTATTTTATCACTTGATTGTTACAAAATTATATCATATCCATCGTTTGTAACACCTAAAGCCGTGGTGAAGTTTTATGCATGGCACACAGTGTTACCATCGTCAAATAATAGCTTGTAAATCTCTTCAGCTCGACTGTGTATATACTCTAAAGAATGCGCACGTTTACACAGTGTTTTAAAATGATGCATGACGGCTTCATTAATTTGAATTTGCGCTTTAAGGAGAGCATGCAGGAGATATTGATAGCGCTCACTTGATGTGTCGATGGATGAGAGGTTGTATCGTATAATGATGTTATGGGCATCAATCTGCCATACATGAGCTTTCAATGGCACATTTTGTCGTAACAGCTTTTTAAGTTTTTGTGTTGCTTTTTGAAAGACATTGAAATTAATTGTGTAACTAGAGAAGAAGACTAAATCTTCTATATCTTTCGTAATTTCGTATGCAATTTCATCATCAATGTACTGTTTTATGGCATCATCGATATCCGGAAAATAGGCTTGCATAACGTTTAACCACCTCTTAATCATTCATATAAACTTGATTATATCGTCATAATATTTCAATAAATTTAAAAGCTTTGTATGCTATTATCGCGGAACTAATAATCCTAAGCAAAACGTTATGCGTGAAATAAGGCTATGACACATATTATTCAACACTCTATTTTAATTTTTTATTATAACGAAACTGTATTAGAAAGTCGTAATACGGTCTTATATAATACCATTGTTGGACAAAGTGCTTCTCTTAAAGAAAGAGGTGTTAAAGGCATTTATGTCTCATTAAAGAATTCTCCTTATTCACCTATGGAAAAAGAGACCCCTCATCTTGGGAATCTCGTCAAACAATTAGAAAAGTTGAGCCAAGCGCTAAACTTGCCTGTTTCGCTAGGTGATTATAAAAAAGATATGTTTAATTATCTAAAAGGTATTAGCGCCGATACATCCGTTAAGCTCTTTCAAAATTTCAATATTGCTATTTTATTTTTTAATCCTGCTGCTTGTAAAAAAGAACTCTCTGTCCTTTTATATGATGAGGACCAAACGAATGTTGATAAAATTTCTTCTGAATTAGCAAAACTGGGCTATTCTATTGTTCTTGCACAAGATGCAGAAGATTTTAAACTCAAAGCTTCTGCTAAAAAATACGATATGACGATCACGCATACAGCCATCAACCAAACGAAAAGTAATTCATCTGCTCCAAAAAGTTTAGGACTTTCTAGAGAGCTGATCATCAACCTTCCTGTTTTTATTGATACTGCCGTGAATTCGCTTGTCACAATTACAGGGCTCGAAGCTCAAAAAATAAAACATGAAATCAGACCTTTTAATGAAAAAATCCCCTCTCAAGTTATTATTGCAGCTATGAAATTTAAGGGTGATATTTCAGGCATCTTTTTTCTCGTTTTCCCACGAGAACTCGCTTTAGTTGCACTTGAAGCGATGCTGGGAGAAAGTGTAGAGGCTGATGATACCGCCGCGATTGTAGATGGTGTCGCAGAATTTTGTAATATTATTACCGGAGCGACAAAATCAATTTTTTCCAATAAAAAGCTAAAAGTCCTTTTTGAGCTTCCTAAAACATACCTTTCTCTTCAAGTAGCATTGAGCAATACCCTAGGTTCTAATGGCGTTTGGATTGATATGCAACTCGACGAAAAACCTTTTTATATGTTTATCACCAAATAAAACACTTCTTATTTGTGCTTCAAAAAGCGTAAAGCTTCTTGAAGCACACTGTCTTCTTCATCACTTTGTGCCTTCATCTCCACATTTGGCACAACACCATTTGGCCAGACACTCTTACCTTTGGGCGTCGTCCATCGTGCCGTTGCAAATTTGACTGCCGAAACTTTAGTTTGTAATGGAAAGAGTGTCGCAAAAGTATCTTTGCCAAACGTCGGCGTACCAATAACTGTTGCTCGGTTATACTCTTGTAACACCGAGGCCACAATTTCTGCACTTCCTGAAGAATCTCTGTTTACAAGAATCACTAAAGGAATGGTTTTTAAAAAAGAGAGGGCATCTATTTTGCTCGAATAATCGCTACCATCAAAATCTTCAGGTCGATTGCGGTATATTTTTTTATCTTCTTTATGGCGACTTTTGACATTAATCAGAGGTTTGTCTTTATCTAAAAAAAGTGATGTAACCGCTAAGCCACTGTTTAATACACCGCCTGGATTATCACGTAAATCCAAAATCATTCCATTCATGGTATGGTTTTGCGAATCATAAAGATATCGAATATCTTCAAGCATCTCTTGCAGGCTATCTTGGACAAAAGAGCTAATTTTAATATATGCAATATTACCATCAAACATCAAGGAAGTAATCAAATCAAGTGTAACCATTTTACGAGTCAATTGTACTTCTGTCATCTTAGTGCTATTTGCTTTTAGAATGCCCAACTTCACTTTGGTATTAGGCGCACCTCTTAGTTCAGCAACGACTTCTTCAAAACTTAAATCGCGAACCAAAATACCGTCTATCTGAACAATTTCATCATTTTTTTGTAAATTGGCTTTTTGAGCAGGAGAATGATCCACAATAGATTTAATATAGATATGGTGTCGTCGTTGTTTCAAAAAAAGACCAATGCCAGCAACAGGGCTTGTGCTTAAATAGAGTGTTTCGTACTCTTCTTCATTAAAATAGCGCCCATTTTTATCAACACTATTGACCATGCCTTCAATGCAATTATCCAAAAGACGCTTTTCATCAATGGGTATAATCGACTCATTCTTGAGTTTTTGCACCACTTCTTGATACAAGGTAGATGCTGTATCATTATTTGGGGTAGGAGGGGTACTTATCTCTGATTGAGCAAAGGCAACTGAAAAAGTTACTAAAAAATATACGATGAGAAGTTTCAAATCTTATCCTTTTATTTTGCAGAGTATATAGTACCTTTTTTCCAAAGATTTATACAAGTTTTTTACACAAAAACCAGGCGCATGGGAACCATAGAAGAGTGTTTAAAGCCAAATCGCTCATAGAAACGATGTGCATCCGTATTGTCATTATCACTCAAAAGGGTCACTCTTTTGCAGCCTTGCTCTTTTGCGTAAGTCATTGCATATTCTAATAAATGGCTTCCAAGTCCTTGTCCATGAAAGGAAGAGTGAACGACCATATCTTCTAAAAAGGCTACCTTGCCTCCAAGGGCTGTACTGATGCTCCATAAAAGACTGACCATCCCCACAATAGTATGGTTATCTTTTATAACAAGAATTTTCCCAATATCTTCATGAGCAAGGATTGCTTCAAGCCCTGCTCTTTGCAACGTGCGATTCGGAATAAATTCAGCCTCTTTTGAGAAAAGTTGTGTCAGAAGATCAATTAAATGTTCAATATCTGTAGATTTTGCTTCTTCAACGCGCCACATAGGTTCCCTTTATCGTTTTTATAATTGTAACATAGGAACCTTTTTTGCTTGTTAGAAGAAACGTTATAAAAGGAGCTATTATGACTATTGATGACAGTAAAAAAAACATCAGTCAATCCATTCTTAGCACATTCACAAAAGGTACCACAAAAAGTTCAGATGCAGCAAATCCATTTGCAGATATCTTAGAAGATCATCTTAAAACCAAAATAGATCTCACAGGAAATTCAACAACGTCCTCGACAGAGACTACCGAACAAGATGCCGCCATAGCAGCATTTAAAGAAGCACTTTCCTCAAAAGGCGCACTTCAATTTTATCAAGATTATAATAATGAAAAGATTGAAAAAATGATTGAGGCAAAAAAGGCCGAACTGACTGAGAAATTAGGGCTAGGAGATGATGCACAACCACCACTCGTGGGGGAAGATCGTGAAAATGCATTGGCAAGTCTCGATCAAATGATTAGTGATTATCGCAAAGAATTGATGGAAAAGTTAAGCGCCAATAATGAACAGAGTAAAACCAATGAGATACTCAGTACCTTTTTACAAGAGCTCTCTTAATTAACGCTTTTGAAAAATTAAAAGCATTTTATCGGCTTCATCGCCAAATAAAAAAATAGGATAGCTCGAGTGCAATCTCAGTGTGTCAAGCTTTTTAAGAACGGAGAGTGAATGAAAAAATTGCAGGATCTCTCCTGTTTCTTTACGATACACTTCGCCCTCTTTTTCAAAAAGTGTTATTTTCGTTAAAAGTTCTTTGTTTTTATATGCGGCTTCAACACATAAAAACTGCTCATCTGTCTCTTTATTCATTACGCCATCTGCTACGGATTCAAAGCCATACAAGGTATTAACATCACATATAAAATAACCTTTAGGAGAGAGAACACGCGCAACTGCCTCAAAAAATTGAGTTAAATCATATGGAGGAATATAATTTAAAACATCCGCCACAGCAACGACACAATCAAAACGCTTTGCTTCTAGAGTATCTAATTCTTGTGTACTTGCATTTACACCAAGACTTAAAGCCCTTTCAATCATTGCACTGCTTCTATCGATGCCAAATGCATCAATCGCATTATTTTGAAGGTGCTTCAAAAACTTACCATTGCCACAACCAACGTCTAAAACATGGTTTACATGTAAAGATTTTAAATGTGTCAAGTAGAGTGCGTAGAGTTTTTCATACTGCTCATAAAAGCCGATAAGTGGCTCTATTTTGGCATAAAGGTCAAGAGGATGTATCATGAATTTACTTTGGTGAGGGCTTTAAAACCAAAGCCCTCGTAGATTTTTTAATCAATAAGCTCTTTTTTGAAAAGTGCTTCGTCAAACGTTTTACCAAGGAATTCACACACGATTTTAACATCGCGGCGTGCATTACCAAGACAACTTGTTGCACCTGGGCTTGGCGTCATGTTGAAAATAATACCATTGCCTGGGTTGATACTTGCTTCGCCAAGCATCAATTTTTTCTCTGTTTTATTAATAACTTGTGGTCTAACACCACCGAAGTTATGTGCATATTCAATTTCATCAATTTGTAAGGATGGAACAATTTTGCGTGCATCTTTAATAAAAAGCTCTTTACCGTATTTTGGAACTTCAAAGAAGAAGTTTCTAAAGATATAATTACGGATATCGCTATCTTTCATTAAATCATAAAATACTTTAGCAACTTTTCCATCAAATTGGAGTGTTTGCCAGAAATCAAGATACGTACCACCAGTGTAGCGCTCTAGCTTTGGAAGAACCAATGCCGTTGGGCCAAAACGTGTACAGCCGCCTGCTAAAATATCAGGATCGCCATGCAATGCTGCAAATGGTAATTTTGGATGTTGCACCATATAGACTTTACCGTTAAGCATTTTTTGCTTTGTCATATAAAAGCTTCCAGCGACAGGTAAACATGCAAAGTCAAGACCATAACCCATTTCATGTGCGATATAAAGTGAGTGTGCGCCTGCATTTACAACAACAGCGTCAGCTGTAAAGGTTTGATCTTTTGTCATGACTACAAACATATCACCCAATTTTGTTATGTTTGTTACTTGTGAATTTAAGAAAACATCGGCTGTTTTATCTTCAATTTTTTGTGCTTCATTGACCAAACTCTCAGTCATTGCCCCAAAATCAACGGTACTGTATTGTCCACCCTCAACACCGACACCAACGATGTTTTCAGGACGCTCTTTTCCGTTTAAATCAAAAATAAGTTTAGGCTCTATCTTGGCAAGTTTTTCTTTATCGAAAACTTCCAAATACGGATAAAGCTCTTTAAACTCTTCATACCTTTTGAGCATATACGCTACTTCGGTATCCCCAACACCAATTGCCATCTTTTGATGTGCAAACATAAATTTGCCTTCGTGGCCGTATTGTAAACAATACTTAGAGATCATGCTCGCCGTCTCTTTAACCTTTTTGGCTTTTTCTAGAGTATAGTTCGTCTCTATATCACCGCAGTGAATCGTTTGTGAGTTAGAAGTTCCAGCGGAATTGAGTTTCGCCAACTTCTCATACTTTTCAACGAGCGCTATGCGCTTAATATCTGTATATCTTGCAAGCTCATAAAACAGAGCCGCACCTGAGATTCCTCCACCAACGACCAAGACGTCATAGTGATTTTTTGTCATGTTCAACAACTTCCTACTCTAAGATTTTAGGGTGCAACATTTTATTATAAAAAATCCTATAAAAACTTTAAAGATTTTTAAAATAAAATCATTACTTAACCGCGATTGCTTCAACCTCGACCAATGCATTTTTAGGTAAACATTTGACACCAACCGTACTACGTGCTGGTTTGTGATCTCCAAAGAATGAACCATAAATAGCGTTTACTTTTGCAAAATCATCCATATTGGCTAAAAAGATAGTCGTTTTAACCACATTTTGTAAACTGCTTCCTGCCGCTTGAAGGACATGTGAGAGATTTTGCATCACTTGTGTTGTTTGTGCTTCAACATCACCTTCAACAAAACTGCCATCAGCACGAAGCGCAATTTGCCCGGACGTAAAAATCATGTTGTTCACTTCAATCGCTTGGGAATAAGGCCCAATAGCTTGAGGCGCATGATCGGTAGAAATTATATTCATCTTTTTTCCTTTGAAAAATTTTCAATCACATAACGAAATGTTGATACCAAGGCTTCCACTTCATGAAGAGGACAGCACTCATTAGGGGCATGAATCGTATCATTCACCACACCGCACTCTATTGTTTCAATACCAAAACTGCCAAAAAAACGGGCATCACTTGTTCCACCAGCGGTGGAGAGTTTTGGTGATTTTTGAGTTACATGTAAAAGTGCATTAGAGACTAATGAAACGATATGAGCTTCTTTAGAGGTAACAAAAGGTTTTGCACTTTCACTCAAGCGTAACGTAAAATCTAGCCCTTCTAATACTTCTTGCACGTACGAACGAATTGTTTCAAGTGTTGTGTTGGTTGAGTTACGGACATTGAACATAATTTTGAGTTGGCCAGGAGTGACATTGGTCACTTCCATACCACCTCTTATATCCGTAATGACAAGTTGTGAAGGAGAAAATTGTGCATCGCCAGCGTCAAATTGGTGACCTGCTAGCTTATTTAAGCGTGGGGCTATTTGGTGTACGGGATTGATCGTCTTTTCAGGATACGCCGCATGCCCTTGTTTGCCTGCGATTTCGATAACACCGTTAATCGACCCTCTCCTACCAATTTTAATGGCATCGCCAAAATTTTTTTCAGATGTTGGTTCGGCGACCATAGCACAACCTGGCAAGAAATTGCGTCGTTCAAGCTCTTTGAGCATTTCGATAGTACCGTGTTTGGCATCGCCTTCTTCATCACTGGTTAAAAGCAGTGAAAGCGTACCATCAAATTGTTGGGTTTGGCGTAGTGCTTGTAAAGCAGCGGTAACGCCACTTTTCATATCTTGCGCACCTCTTGCATAAACAATGCCTTCGTGAATAACAGGTTCAAAAGGGTTGCTATCCCATCCATGACCCGGAGGAACGACATCGATATGACCCGCAAAACATAGGTGTGCGCCATCGCCAAAATGTTTGTAAAGGAAGAGATTTTTTGTTTGTTCAATATTCAGCTCTATGACTTCAAAGTCACTGAGATACTCTTTAACAAACGCAAATGCGCCATCCTCTTCAGGCGTAATAGAGATAAAACGTAGCAGTTTTAAGAAAAGTTCTTCTGTGTTTAACATATTGCCTCAATTATAAAAAAGTCTTCATTAGAATTGGTGTTCTTTTTTAGGTTATCCTTGTATCCAAAGATTGCCTTAAAGCTTAATCAATGTCGCACCAAAACCACCTAGATTTTGAGGTGCATCACCATAAGACATCAGTGATGGATACGTGCTTAAAAACGTTCTAACTGCATACGCCAGTTTACCCGTACCAATGCCATGATAGACCAAAACCTCATCAAAGCCATTAATCAGAGCATCGCTTAAAAACTTATCCAGTCTTTCAACAGCTTCATCGGCTCTTAAACCATGCAAATCTAAAATCATCGAGCCGCCATTGCTCTCTTTGGTAATGATGACACCGGGTTTATGCATTTTAGGTTGATTGCCGCTGCGTTTGAGTTTTGACAGCGGAACACGCATGCTAATGCCATCACATTCAATCAATGCTTCATCTTTTTTAATGCTTTTAATGACGCCTTTTGAACTGCCATATTTTATCTTTTCACCCACGCTTAAAGGCTCACTGGCTTTTTGTTCTGGTAACGCTTTTTTCGTCTCTTGATGCAGTTGATTGGCTTTGTTTAATAAGCGGTGAGACTCTTTGACATCATTGGATTTAATGGCTTTTTTAGCTTCACCGACGGCTTCTTTAAACTCTTTGGACATTTTAGTGTACGCTGTCTCAAATTGCAGAGCAACGTTCTCTTTTTCCGTTTTCAATGACTCTTTGAGCTTTTCAACTTCATGCAGTTTCTCTTCTAAAGTTTGAGATGTTTTGCGCATTTCAAGTTCAAGGTCGATGTTTTTTTGTATCAATTCATTGAGTTTTTCTTTATCTTCACCATACAAAACTCTTGCTTCTGCCACCAAAGTGGCAGGGATACCATAACGAAGTGCGGTTTCAAAGGCATAGCTTTTTCCAATCGTACCTTTTAAAAATCCATACGTTGGACGCTCACTCTTTTCATCGTAAATTGCCGCTAAGAGTTCTACTTCAGGATGGGTTGCGAGTAAAGATGCAAGGCGTTTATGGTGCGTGGTGATGACGACTTTCATCTCTTTATCAATCAATTTTTCAATCATGACTTTAAAAAGATTGGCCGCTTCATCAGCATCGGTTCCAAGTTCTATCTCATCGACACCAATAAGTGCGCTTTTTTTAGCAAAAAGTTTGCTAAATTCATTCATACGTCCTGCAAAGGTTGAAATGTCATTTTTCACATTTTGAGGGTCGTCTAAAATGGCATAAATCTCTTTAAAAGAGCCAATTGAAGAGTGTTTTGCATCAATTTTCATCGGCAAAAGATACTTACTTAAAAGAGCCGCTGAAAGAATTGATTTTAACAGCATCGTCTTTCCGCCCGCATTGACCCCTGTAATCATCAACACTTGTTTTGAAAAATTGATGGAGATGGGTTTGGGATTGGAAAGGGCTGGATGCGCAAAATTTTCTAGCACAATCGCCGAAGATTTGGACGAAGAGAGCACAAACTCCATATCTTTTTCTCTAGCATACGCAACGCGCGCATAATACGCATCAAAACGGTCAAACTCTTTATTGATATACGCTAAAAATTTGAGTTGCTTCGTAAAAACCGATGAGATTTGTTTCGCGTACTTATAGACCAGCTCTTCTTTACGGTCTAACAGTTCACTCTCACGACTGACCAGTTTGGACAAACTATCGGGAACCACATAAAAAAAGCCTGTACTGCTTCGTCCAATCACACTGCCTTTTAAGACATGGTTAAACCCACCGCGCAATAAAAGCGCTTCTTGATTGTTGATATAATGGATTTGCTTATCGGCAAGATACAAGGCAATTTTTTCGGTTGAAATCAGGCGGCGAAGCGTTGAGTTCATCTCTTCTTTCACCATTTTTAGTGCATGGTTAATCTGTTCGAATTGCTCATCAACGCTTGATTTTAGCTCACCTTTTTCATCAAAATAGCTACAAATTTGTGTAACCTCATTGGGAATAAGAATGCGTTGCATCCATTCACCCAAACCATTATCGAGTAAAACAGCTTTTAAATAACTCATATAATTGACGATTCTAACAAAAGCAAAAATCTCAACAAGGCGCAAAACACCCATTTTACTCAGATGTGCCAAAGGAATCTCAAGCGAAGGAACTTCAGGAAGTGCTTTAAGTCTCTCTTTGGAGAGTAGCTCATGAATCAGTTTAAAATGTAAATTGGCATCTCCCTCCATGAACAGAGGTTTTTCACGCGCTAAAAAGTGTTTAAAAGAGGTTTGATAATCGCTCAAATCGAGCTTTGAAAAAAGTTTTTCCATCAATGTTTCGTTTTACATGTAAAAGTATCAATGACCATACCTTGGTCTTTTTTATTCTCATCACTTGGGATGAAGCTCAGTGTTCCACTGACAAAAATAAATGTCGTTGAGTTTACTTCAACTCCACTATCACCACAATAGAGCGTTTTGCCTTGCTTAAAAGCACTGATAATCATTCGGTTGTATTCATTCATTTGGCTCTGGCGCATTTCGTACCCTGCCGCAAGAGCGATTAAAATGATGACAATACTGACCATCCCTAATTTCATCCGCAATGAAAGGCTCTCTTTTTTGCTGTACCATACAGACCCAAACAGTATAAGAACCGCTAAAAAGAGTGCGAATTGCATCAGATGATTCCTCTTAATTGATATGTAATGTCGCCCGCACCAAATCCGATAACCAATCCGTCATTAAATTTTAGGTGCGCACTGCTTTTATCTGTCATTTCGATACTGTTATCGACTCTGAAAATACGTTCAGCAAATTTTGGAGCATAGCGTGAAAACTCTTTTGCAAAATCAATAAAAACCTCTTTTTCGCCCGCTTTCCATACGGGAAGCAAGACGAGTTCATCCACACCTTCAAAACAATTGACAAAGCTTTGTAAATTATCAATCGTACGTGAATATTTATGCGGTTGCCAAATAGCCGTAATTTTTTTAAGCCCCATCAATTCGGCATATTTTTTTGCAGAACACAGGGTTGCTTTGATCTCTGTTGGATGATGACCATAATCATCTATCAGTGCAAATGTCTCATCTTTGGCAATGATATCAAAACGTTTTTTGATGCCTTTATAAGTTTTCAGTTTTTCGCGAACGCTCTCAACATCCATTTCGTTAAGACTTGCCAGTATCGCCAAAGAAGCATCGAGTGCCATATGCGCACCTATGCCCCAGACTTCAAAACGTCCTAAATCTTTGAGGACAAAAGAGGTATAAGGTTCTCCCTCTTTCATAACCGTCGTAATCTCTTTGATATCACGACTTGGGTAAAGGCGTATCGCATCCAAATCACTTAGCGTTGAGAGAAATTCATCTTCTGCGTTAATCACGCGGATTTTTGCGCTCTCTAAAAAGTGTCGATACGCTCCATAAAATCGGTTCAAATCATAATTATAATATTCCATATGCTCAGGTTCAGCATTGGTAACAATCGCAACATACGGGTTTGAATTTAAAAAGCTTTCATCGCTTTCATCGGCTTCAAAAATGACGTTATTGCCCTCTTTGTAGTACATATTGGTTCCAAACTGTTTACTCTCGGCACCGATAATGACCGAACCTTCAATCAGTGAAGCAAGCATGGCACTGGTTGTACTTTTTCCATGCGCACCGCAGACAGAGAAAACACGTCTGTTTTTGAGAATAAATAAAAGCGCTTCACGTCTTGGCATAATGCTCATGCCTTTTTCGCGAGCACGCACTAATTCAATATTGTCTGGTTTAATAACCGCAGAATAAATCACCAAATCTTGGTCTGTGATACATTCTGGATCATGAGGAATCACAACAGGAATACCCTCTTTCTCTAAACTGGCTGTAATTTTTGTTGCTTTTATATCAGAGCCCGTAATCTCATAGCCTTCTTGTTTGAGATAACGTGCTAATGCAGAGAGCCCAATGCCCCCAATGCCTACAAAGTGTACTTTTTTCAATGCTCGCCCTTATAAAAATTGCTGACTTCTTTTAAAATGTGTTCTGTTTTAGCGCTGTTTTCAACCAACGCAATGCGTACATACCCATCACCCATACCCGCTCGTCCTAAAAAACGACCCGGCAAGACTTTAATATTTTTTTGCTCATACAATTTACATGTAAAAGCCAAATCATCTCCCACTTCAAGCCAAATATAAAACGTTGCTGCAATGGCATCAACCCCTAAAATCTCTTTGGCCAAGGAGAGGTTTTTTGCGTATTCTTTGCGCGTTATTTCGACATGCTCCATATCATTCCATGCTAGAGCAGACGCTGCTTGTAAAGGCAGAGGAATACCAGCACCAACATAGGTTCTGTATTTTGCATAACCACTTAGAATTTTCTCATCTCCTGCGATGAATCCTGAACGAAGACCAGGGGCTGAACTTCGTTTGGAAATAGAATTAATCACCAAAACATTTTTAAAGCTCTCATTTCCTACTGCCAAAGAGGCTTCTAACAAAGAAGGCGGCTTTTCATCGACATAAATTTCGCTGTAACATTCATCGTTGAGAAGGACAATGTCGTATTTGAGTGCAAATTTGACCCACGCACCTAACTCTTCGATACTGAGTACCGAGGTTGTCGGGTTGTTTGGAAAATTGAGGATAATCAAATCCGCCTCTTTCAGCTCTGGCACATTAATGTCTGGCTTAAAGGCATTCTCTTTGGTGAGATTCAAATGAACCACACGTGCCCGACTGGCAATAGCAGCACCTTCATAGATTTGATAAAACGGATTGGTATAAGCCATCACGGGATTTTGTTTATCGTGCAAAAGATATTGTGGAAAGTTAAACAACACCTCTCGTGTACCAAACGTTGAAAGCAGTTCGCTCTCTTTCAGGGCAACCCCAAAACGTTTTTGGACAAAACTTCGTTGTGCCTGTGCAACCGAAGCTTCACCTGCTGATTTTGGGTATTTATTGAGCAATGCTACGTTCTCTCTTAGGGCATCTAAGATAAATGCGGGTGTCTCAAACTGTGGTTCGCCAATGGTTAAATTGACCGCCGGAAATTTCGGATCTGGCGTAATATCTTTGAGTAACGTACTTAATTTTTCAAATGGATAAGGTTCAAAATGCAATGGTTTTCCTTTTTACATGTAAAAGCATTTAATTTATTTTGGCATACCAAATTTTTGGGTTATCAGCTCGCCCGCTTCATTGAAGTAGAGGTAATAGAGCCAATCTTTTTTCACACTGAGACCTGCTAAATAGCGCAATGCCAAATTAGCTTGCAAGGAGGCAATGTGCATGACAATAGGCGCAGCAATACCCGCAGGTTTTTTATCGTTAATTACGAATGCTTTGAAACTACTCTCTTCAAAGAAACAGACTTGACCGTTAAACGCCTCAACCGAGCCATAAACCCAAGGTGTTTTCGTCTCTTTTGCATACGCATCAATCAAACCGCGTGTTGGTAAATTATCGGTTGCATCTATGATTAAATCAACCGCAATCTTTTTACATGTAAAGTCTTCCAAACGTCCGATATGTGCAAATACTTTGACATAAGGACAACGACTTTCAATGCTCTCTTTCACAAGATCTGCTTTAAATTTTCCTTCATCACCGAGTTTAAAAGCAATCTGGCGATGAATATTGTGCACGCTTACTTCATCAAAATCGACCAGATGAATTTCACCGATACCTGAGCTTCCAAGCGCATACGCAAGAGAACTTCCAAGCCCTCCACACCCGATGATAACAATCTTTTTTTCTTGAAGCATGTGTTGCGTTTCTTCTCCCCACAGCTGTATCTGTCTGTGGAAATACTGTGTCATAACGCTTCCCTTTTGCTGACTTGCTTTTTCCATCCCCACAGTTTTCGAGCTTCACTAAGGGTCTCTTTGTCGATGGTTGCCACAATCATCTCCTCTTTATCACCCAACGTCAGTTCCACTTCGCCATACGGAGAAATCAGACTGCTTTGTCCATAAAATTGCCATGTTTCTTCTTCTTTATAACTTCCCACACGGTTCGCACGAAGGATATAGACATTGCCTAACATCGCACGCATTTTTAAAAGTTCTTCCCATCTTCTTGCCGAATCAAATGTCGAAGAGGTCGAAGTTAAAACCACATCGACGTTTTTACGCATGACTTCTTGCCATACCATATCAAAATGAAGTTCATAGCCACTTACTATACCGAAACGAATGCCACCGTGTAAGAAAATTGGCAATGTGTATTTGGCAATGGCATTTGCAAAAAATTTTTCTTCATTCCAATGTTTGTAATTAATCAAAAATTGCTGATCAAAAAAATGGACGGATTTCGCCGAAAAATGTGCATTGCTTTTGTAGCAAAAATCGCCTTTGACATTCACAATGGGTGCTATGACATGTAAATCATACTCGGCACAGAGTTTTTTGAGGGATTCAATTTTATGATTAGATTGCTCTTTAATCATCGAAATGGGCATATTCTCTAGCTCTTTAAAAAAGCTATTAAGCGCATATTCGCTTAGCAAAACAACTTCGACCTCTTTTTGCTTACAGATACGAAAATAATAGTCCAATTTCGCTTCGCTCATGGGAAGCGTGCTGAGTTGCAATGCGGCTATTTTCATGCCTCATTTTCCTTTTCTTGCAATTTTGTATAGGTAAGCTTTGCTTCTTCAATCATTTTGCTGGCTTCTTTTAAGACCAAAATACCCTCTTGATAACGCTTCATTCCCTCTTCTAAAGAGAGTTCAGGATTTGAGAGTTGTTCCAAAATTGTCTTGGCACGCTCTAATTTGACCTCAAAACTTTCGTCTTTTTCTGCCATAATTCTTTACCTTTTAAGTGCGCTTGTGCTTAAACTTTTGCCTCAAGTGCTTTTTTGATATAAAAATCAAATTTGTCATACTCCACTAAAAAAGCGTCATGCCCATAGTGGCTATCAATACACACATAATCAACCCTGTCGCCTCTGCCCATATTTTCCATCGTTGTCTTAATCAATTCCATCTCTTCGGGCATAAAAAGACAATCACCTTGAAAAGAAATGAGCGTAAGTTTGGTTTTAATATGTTGCAAGGAATCTTCGAGTGAATCGTAATTACGGGTTGCATCAAAAATATTCATCGCTTTAATAATATAAAGATAACTGAGCGGATCAAAACGTTTGGCGAAGCTGTATCCGTTATATTCCATATAGCGTTCTACTTGAAAACGGCCAAAGAGTTCATACAAACCATCGGTTTCAACATAATTGCGCCCAAACTTTTTATTCATCGAATACGGGCTTAAAAAACTAATGTGCCCCGCCATTCGACCAATGGCAAAACTGAGCAACCCCTCTTCTTCAAAATCCTCTTTCTCGTAATTGCCATTTTTAAAGCGTGGGTCATTGACGATGCCTTCCATCGCGATTTTATTCCATGCTATCGCCCAAGGACCCGTTGCATAGGTCGTTGCTAAAAGGATAACACGTTTGGCAAAACTAGGATATTCTATGGACATACAAAGCCCTTGCATGCCTCCTAAGGAGCCGCCAATAATCGCATACGCCTCTTTAATCCCTAACCTTGTAAAAAGATTCATTTGGGCTCTGACCATATCGCTGATGGTGAGCACTGGAAATTTTAAGCGCAGAGGCTCTTTGGTTTTCGGGTTGATGCTCATAGGTCCTGTGGAGCCAAAACAACTCCCTAAAATATTGACACAAATCACGCAATATTTACTGGTATCAATAATCTTGCCATCGCCAATAAGAGGATCCCACCACCCTGCTTTGGTTTCACCTTCATAACGCCCTGCGGCATGATGACTTCCAGTAAGTGCATGAAAGACAACGATAATATTGTCTTTGCTTGCGCTCATTTCACCGTATGTTTCATATTTGAGAGTGTAAGACTCTAAAATACGTCCACTCTCCAAATACAAGGGTTCATCAAAATGCTCTACAAAGGTCTGTATTTTCACAATAAGCCTTAATTAACCCTATAATTGGGTGCTTCATGTGTGATGATAACATCATGGACATGGCTCTCTTTAAGACCCGCACTTGTAATCTCAACAAATTCTGCTTTCTCTTGATAATCGATAATATCGCGTGCACCCACGTATCCCATAGAAGACCTTAGTCCACCGACCATCTGAAAAATAACATCACGAATGGAGCCCGCGTGAGGAACACGACCTTCAATGCCTTCTGGAACAAGTTTATCCGCAGCCGTTCCTTCTTGAAAATAACGATCACTGCTACCTTTTGTCATCGCGCCGATACTGCCCATACCACGATAGGTTTTATATTGTCGTCCTTGATAGGTAATCAATTCACCCGGGCTTTCATCCGTTCCCGCAAGTAAACTTCCCACCATAACGCTTTGTGCACCCGCAGCTAGTGCTTTTGCAAAATCACCTGAATATTTAATACCACCATCGGCAATCACAGGAACACCATGCTTACGACCGACTTCGGAACATTCTTCAATCGCTGACATTTGAGGAACACCTACACCTGAGACGATACGTGTGGTACAAATACTGCCTGGTCCAATGCCCACTTTAATTCCATCAACTCCAGCCGCCACTAACGCTTCTGCGGCTTCAGAAGTAGCGATATTTCCAGCGATAATATCAACGTCTAGCTCTTTTTTAATCATTTTAACGGTATCAATAATTCCTTTAGAATGACCATGCGCTGAGTCTAAAACAAGTACATCTACACCTGCTGCGACTAATGCGCGTGAACGATCCAACTGACCCACGCCAATAGCAGCACCCACTCTGAGTCTTCCAAAAGCATCTTTATTAGCATTAGGATATTCTTGACGTTTTTTCAAATCTTTAATAGTAATCAAACCTGCTAATTTATTGTTTTCATCGACAACAGGGAGTTTCTCAACTTTATTGGTTCTAAAAATTGCTTCTGCATCATCAAGCGTTGTACCCTTTTTAACAGTAATCAAAGGCATTTTTGTCATCAACTCTTCGACATTTTTCGTGTAATCATTTTCAAAACGAAGGTCACGATTGGTCAAAATACCAATCAAAGTATCGTCGTCATCAACAACAGGAACACCCGAAATTCGGTACTCTGACATAATTTCTAGTGCTTCACGCAGTGTTGCGGTTGCTTTAATAGAAACTGGATCAATAATAATGCCACTTTCACTTTTCTTAACACGTCTGATCTCGCGTACTTGTGATTCAACATCCATATTTTTATGGATAATACCAATACCGCCAAGGCGCGCCATCATAATAGCGGCTCTGTGTTCAGTCACTGTATCCATCGCGGCTGAGACAAGAGGGATATTTAAGGTAATATTTTTGGTTAATTTGGTTCTAATATCTACCTCTTTTGGTAGAATCTCTGAATATTTTGGTACTAATAAAACATCTTCAAACGTTAATGCTCTTTTTCTGATCTTCATGTGTGTTCCTTACAAAATAACTAGGCTTTAAAAGCCTTACATACGTTAAAAAGCGCGCTTTTTAACTCCATTTGCCGCTGATTACTTATTTACTTAAACCGAGTTCTCTCTCTAAACTTAACGCTCCATCAAGCAGTGTTTGCTCACCATACGCTTGTCCAATCAATTGTCCGCCAATAGGAAGCCCTTTGCTGTCTTTCCCTAATGGCACTGAAATACCTGGAAGTCCTGCAAGATTGAGGGAAATTGTATAGATATCGCTCAAATACATCTCTAAAGGATCGGCTTTTGCACCAAATTCAAACGCACTCGTTGGGGTTACGGGTGTAAAAATCAAATCTGCCTCTTTAAAAATGGCTTCATACTGTGCTTTGATGAAATGGCGCGCTCGTTGTGCTTTAATATAATACGCATCGTAATAACCACTACTTAGAACAAATGTTCCCAATAAAATACGTCGTTTGACCTCTTCTCCAAATCCTAAACTTCTGCTTTTTACAAACATCTCTTTAAGGTTGTCGTTGCTTTGACGATTTCCATAGCGTACACCATCATAACGACTAAGGTTTGCGCTCGCTTCTGCAGTTGCAATGACATAATACGTTGCAATATCGTATTTTGAATTAATAAAATTGCGATAAATAATTTTATGACCGGCTTTTTCGAGTGCACGAATGCCTTCTAGCATTTTTTCGCGAACTTCAGGACTGGCTTCATTAAGATAATTTTCAATGACCGCTATCGTCATTTTGCGATTGGCATCAAGTTTGTCAGCTACGCTTTGATGTGCAATATTTGCACTTGTTGAATCTTTTGGTTCATGCCCCGCAATAATGTCATACAAAATCGCCGCATCTTCAACCGTTTGGGTAATGGGTCCAATTTGATCCAATGAACTTGAATAGGCACCCAAACCGTAACGACTGACTTTTCCATACGTTGGTTTAAATCCAACGCATCCACAAAATGCAGCAGGTTGGCGAATACTTCCACCGGTATCACTGCCAAGGGCAGCTATAGCAATGCCTGCAGCTACGGCTGCAGCACTTCCGCCACTGCTTCCACCTGGGACACATTTTGGGTTGTGTGGATTGAGTGTTTTTCCATAAAAAGATGATTCCGTAGAGCTTCCCATTGCAAACTCATCCATATTGGTGCGACCAAAAGGAGCAAGACCATGTGTGAGCATATTGTCAATGACCGTTGCATTATAAGGAGCGACATAACCTTGAAGGATATTTGAGCCACTGGTGACTTCCCAACCATTGACTTGAATATTATCTTTAATTGCAATAGGAACGCCTTCGCCGTACTCGCTGATAGGTTTACATGTAAACTGCTCAATGTACGCGCCCAGTTCTTTTGTTGCTTCTATTTTTTGTTTCAAGTCACTTCTGAGTGCTACAATCTCTTCTTTAGGCAATTTTAACGCCTCTTTTAACGTTATCAATACCTCTCCTTTTCTTTATTGTTACATGCTTCTTACTGCAACTCGTCGCAGTGAAGCTCGTCTCTCATGAGACAGCATTTTTGCTACAATGTAGGCGTATTAAAGCTTTTTAGCCTTATTCGCGGTTGATTTTAATTTTTTTGTTTTAACATTGACCAAATAGACACATAATCCAATAATCACAAAAATTGCACCAACCGTTTCAAATACAAAACTCAATGTTACAGGAGCACTCAAATTAAGCATTGAGTGCCTCAGAACATCGATGACACAGTTCTTCTTCGCTTTTTGCTCTGTATTTCCAACAGCGTGGACATTTACATTTTGAAGCTTTAAAAATTTTAAACCTATCACCTGCGACTTCAAAAACACCTAATTCACCTTGCTCTTCATGTTCAATGACTTTACTGACCGTAAACCAATCTTCAGCGTCCACTTTATCAAGCGCAATGATTTTAGAAGAAGCTGTTTGAAGGACCAGTTCTAACGTCGATTTGATGATTTTTTCTTTTTTCAAGGCATCGACAATTTCAAAGAATTTCTCCCTGGCTTCTACCATATAGGCTTCATCAAATGAGCATTCCATTGCAGGAAGGGGTTGATACATAAGATCAAAAACACTCTTTCCACCTTGCTTCACAATGGCAGGCGCATACTCCATCAATTCATCTATCGTATAAGTAAGTGTCGGTGCAAACAGAGCCATCAATCGCTCTGTAATAAGTGCCATGGCGCTTTGTGCGGAAAGTCTGATGGTGTCATTTTTCGCATTACAATACAAACGATCTTTTGAAATATCCAAATAAATACCACTGAGTTCAACAGCAATAAAATGATTTAAAAGGGCAAAGCCTTTAGAAAATTCATACTCTCTAAAATAGCCCTCCGCTTCATCCAAGACACGTTTAGCGTGTGCTAAAATCCACTGATCGAGTACGCTCATTTGCTCAAACGGTAAAAGCGTTTCTAAATCATTGACATTGGCCAATAAAAAGCGGAAAGTGTTACGAATTTTACGATACTGTTCACTAATTTGTTTTAAGATATTGTCGCTGATTTTAAGGTCTGTTGTATATTCGCTTGTACCGACCCATAAGCGTAAAATCTCAACACCGTGGCTTTTAGCAATATCGGTAGGAGAGACAACGTTGCCTTTAGATTTACTCATTTTTTCACCTTTTTCATCAACGGTGAAACCATGTGTTAAAATCTTTTGATATGGCGCGATGCCATTATTGGCCGTACTGACTAAAAGTGAACTTTGGAACCAACCGCGATGTTGGTCACTTCCTTCAAGATACATAGACGCTGGATAATCGCCGGCGTCATAATCTGAAGATTGAAGCACCGCTTTCCACGTACTTCCGCTATCAAACCAGACATCTAAAATATCCATTACTTTTTCAAGATTTTCAGGCGCATATCCACTGTTTTCAACTAAAAGGTCTGCAATCTCTAAATCCCACCATGCATCGGCACCTTTTTCTTCAAAAATATTCGCAATATGCTCTACAACTTTTGTATCAAAAATTGGTTTTCCAGTACGTTTATCTCTAAAGAAAGCAATCGGCACACCCCAATCACGCTGTCTTGAAATACACCAATCTGGGCGATTTTCAATCATTGAACCTAAGCGATTGATACCCGATTTTGGGTAAAAACGAACTTTTTGCAGTTCATCCATTGCCATTTTACGAAGGCTTTCGCGTCCATTTATTGCTTCATCCATCGCAACAAACCACTGTTTTGTCGCACGATAAATAACCGGTTGATGGGTTCTCCAACAGAATGGATAAGAGTGAGTGAATTTTGAGCATTTGAGTAATGCACTGCCCAAAAGTTCTAAAATACGTTCATTGCATTTAAAAATATGCTCGCCTACAAAACTTTCAGCATCAGGAAGTAGTCCTAAACGAACCACGGTTTCATCGTAACATCCTCTCTCATCCACCGGCATAACGACTTCAAGACCGTAACGAAGACCGACTTTGTAGTCATCATCACCATGCCCAGGAGCGGTGTGAACACAACCGCTACCTCCGTCCATCGTAACGTGTTCCCCTAGAACGATTTGTGATTTTCTTCCATTCAGTGGATTGATGGCAAAACTGTTTTCAAGGATGTCGGCTTTAAAGGTTTTAACGACTTCACCCGCGATAACGCCTTGTTCAATGAGTTTTACATGTAAAGGCTCTGCAACGATATACCCATCGCTGGTGAGCACATAATTTTCATCTGGACTAAACGCGATACCGACGTTTGCAGGCAATGTCCATGGCGTTGTTGTCCAAATAATAACAGAAGCATCAGAGCTGATATCAAGTGTTGCTTTGGCTTCAGAGCTCAGTGCAAACGCTACGAAAATAGAATAATCTTCTTTATCTTCATACTCAACTTCTGCTTCCGCTAAGGCACTTCGTGCCGCCCATGACCAATACACAGGCTTACTGCGCTCAATTAAAAGACCACGATCTGCTACACCACACAGTGCTCTATAAATGTCTGCTTCGAATTTAAATTTCATCGTCATATAAGGATTATCCCAATCACCAATAACGCCTAATGATTTGAACTCTTCTCGTTGAATATCAATAAATTTACGCGCATGCTCACGGCATAATTCTCTAATTTTACTCTTAGGCAGTGCGTCTTTTTTCTCTTTTCCAAGGTTTTTTTCCACTTGTTGTTCAATCGGTAAACCATGGCAATCCCAACCGGGAACATACCGTACTTTCTCGCCAAAGAAATAGTGTGTTTTAATGATGACGTCTTTGAGTATTTTATTGAGTGCGTGTCCAATGTGAATATGACCGTTAGCATAAGGAGGTCCATCGTGTAAAATAAATGTTTGAGGAGCATTTTGTCGATTTTGTATCATTTTGGCATAAGCACTTTCCTCTTTGGAAAACCACTTTGCATAACGTGCAGGTTCATTTTGCGGTAAATTGCCTCTCATCGGAAAATCGGTCTGAGGAAGAAGCAAAGTCTCTTTATAGTCCATTGTCGTATATCTCCTTGGACGCTATGCATCGTAAAATTTTTACATGTAAGCATCTCTTAAAATGAGGCAAGTTTATCTAAAAACGATTTAAGAAGCACTTACGGTATAATGCGAGATACGTTATGACTCAAAGTTTTCGCCTGCCAACACTCTTGGCAAGTGTTAGTGCCCTTGTGGCTAGCGTCGTCAAAAGAGTCCTACTTTTTTGACATTACAAAAAATCAAAAAGGTTGTTCCATGAAAAGCTCTTTGATCGTAGTAGGCAAATCACTGCGATACAATCTGCCATTTTTGAATTATATTCACGCAACGATTTCTAAACACCTTGGCCTTCCAGACCAAACCGTTTACATCGACAAAAATGACAAAGACCTCTTTTTCGTTTTAGAAGAATCCATTGCTCATGCCGATGAAATTGTCATCATTACCTCGCACGATAGCTTCAACCTCGTCAATAAAGTCATTGCAACACTAGGAGAGGAAGCACTCGAACTTAAAGACGATATGCTGATTCCATCAAAAACCACTGTTTTTGAAAAAAATAGCTATCTATTGGAGCGTGATGGAAAACTCATCAATGTCATCAAAGCAACAGAAAATAAAAAGTTACCTTCCGTTCTGATTGAAAACAAAAGTGAATCAGCACTCTTTTCTATTATCAGCATTGACGAAGATTCTCTGAAAATACTTTTAGAACCTCTTGCTCAAAATTACGAGATTCGTATTACCCCCACCACTATTGTCGATGGATGGATTACGGTAGAAGCTGTTTCAAACAAGTATGGAAATTTAGAGAATTTTTTTAAAGCAGCCAAATCACTGCTTCCTCAAAAAGTCATTAATCATCCTGATGTGATTGAGCACATTGCTTCGTGCTTAGAAGAGAACAATCAAACATTAAGCATCGCCGAGAGTTGCACGGGTGGGCTTATTGCATCCATGCTCACAGAACATTCAGGTGTCTCTGCTGTTTTTAAAGGTGGGCTTGTCACCTATTCCAATGAAATTAAAGAGTCATGGTTAGGTGTGAGTCCTGAAACGATTGAACGTCATGGTGCTGTCAGTGAACTTTGTGTACGCGAAATGCTAGAAGGCGTACTCAATGCTAGCTTATCTGATTATGCCATTGCAACCAGCGGTGTTGCAGGACCAACTGGTGGAAGTGCCGAAAAACCAGTGGGAACAGTCTATGTCGGTGCTCGAAATAAAACAGGGGATATCTATATTGAGAGGCTCCTTTTAGAGGGTGATCGTCAATATATTCAAAGGCAAAGTGCATACCATGCATTTAAACTGCTTTTACATGTAGGCGAAACTATTTTTCTAAAAAGTGAAAAAATGTCTTGACAAATGAATTTTTTTTCTCTATAATTTCAGCCTCATTACGAGAAGAACGGTGAATGACTCGTTAGCTCAGTCGGTAGAGCATCTCCCTTTTAAGGAGGTGGTCGATGGTTCGAATCCATCACGGGTCACCATTCATTTTTTGTGCGACCCCATCGTCTAGTGGTCCAGGATCCCGCCCTTTCACGGCGGTTACAGGGGTTCAAATCCCCTTGGGGTCGCCAAATATTTTCTTCTTTAGTGTCAATGGTCGCTTAGCTCAGTTGGTAGAGCGCCACCCTTACAAGGTGGATGTCATAAGTTCGAGTCTTATAGCGACCACCATTTATGCGCGGCGGTAGTTCAGTTGGTTAGAATATCGGCCTGTCACGCCGGGGGTCGCGGGTTCGAGCCCCGTCCGCCGCGCCACGATTTATTTTCCCTCAGCATTTTCCTATTTTGTTATGAAACTGCCTGAGCATGACTCGTTAGCTCAGTCGGTAGAGCATCTCCCTTTTAAGGAGGTGGTCGATGGTTCGAATCCATCACGGGTCACCATTGTCCTATTCAAAAAAACACTTGTGCGACCCCATCGTCTAGTGGTTAGGACACCGCCCTCTCAAGGCGGGAACGGGGGTTCAAGTCCCCCTGGGGTCGCCATCTCTTCTTAAATACGATTTCCTCGCTGCTGAATACCTTCATTTTCATAAATATCAATTTCGCGTTTATATTCAACATTCGCTTTTTTAAGTTCCTCGTCCATGAACGCAATAAGCTTCGCATCCGAGTTGCGGTGACTCGCAATCAATAGGACAAAATTAAGATACACTTTTGAAGCTTTGGGCGCAACACCCTTTTCTTTTGGAGGGAAAGGACACTCTTTTGCCACCCTTAAAATAGCATTCATCAAATCATTACGAGTTGTTGTTCGTTTTGCCGCAATTTCCACTAATGCCTCTATCGTCATTTTGCGGATTTTCTCTTCTTGTGCTTGTTGCGGAGTCACTTCAATAACAACTGTTTTTTGCAAGTTGGCTACCACAATAAACAAAGAGATTAAGACGATAATAATTACTGCCACAATGGCAATAATAAGATAATTCTCTTGCATAAGGAGAGCCCTTTTACTTTTTTGCAGATATTATAGCACAACTTGAAGGAGGCAAATTCTCCTTCAAGCATTTGATTTATAATGATTTATTGATATCTCTTTTGGGGTAAGCTAACGCTATAACAAGAGCAACAATTGCAACTGTATAGTAAACAAATGTAGGGATAGGAATTGGATCTCCTGCTGCATAAGAGTGCATACCAGAAAGGTAAAAATTAACACCAAAATAGGTCATGATAATTGAAGAAAATGCAATAGTCGATGCGACTGCAAACGCAAAAGGAGAGCTCCATTTTGGTACAAAACGTAAATGCACGACAGCGGCATAAATCAGAATAGAAACTAAAGCCCATGTCTCTTTTGGATCCCAACCCCAATAGCGTCCCCATGACTCATTTGCCCACACGCCACCTAAAAAGTTACCAATGGTTAATAAACTTAAACCTAAAATCATTGCCATTTCATTGATACGCGTTGCTTCAATAATATTGCGCTCAATTTCTTGATTGCGTTTTGCATCTTTGGTGCTACGTAAAATAAATAAAATCAGTGTAAAAAAGCCTAAAAGTGCACATAACCCTAAGAAACCGTAACTTGCCGTAATAATCGATACATGAATATTAAGCCAATACGATTTTAAGACAGGTACAAGATTCGTGATTTGTGGGTCCATCCAGCTTAAATGAGCTACAAAAAGCGTTACACCTGTTAAAATAGATGTCAGTGCCAAAGAGACTACAGACTGTTTGGAGAAGAAGATACCGGCCAATGCAATCGCCCACGCAATATAAATCATGGACTCATAACCGTCACTCCAAGGAGCATGATTTGCGATATACCAGCGAAGAGCAAGTCCTGCAGTATGCACCATAAATGCTACAAAATTAATCCCTAACACAATTTTACTGACAGGACGAATATTGAGCGTTGATTTAACCATTTTTGCAAAAATAAAGCACAAGAGAACAAGCCCACTTAAAAGATAAATCGGTGTTAAACGCTCAAAAATTTTAGCATGGTTAAAAAATATTTCTGCTTTGATTCTACTGTCGTTTGGAATAATATCAGATCCATACTGCTCTTGATAAGATTCTAATTTATCAAGCGCTTTATTGGCATTGTCCCAATTTCCTTTTTCCAACCCTTCGCCTAAAGCTTCAAAATAACCACCCAGAAGAGCTCTTACTTCATCACCCTCTTGTTTCGAAAAATTCATCACCGCTTCTTGAGGAGCGAACCAATGTTTTGTCATATCATTTTGTTTAGGAATCATTTTAAACACTTCACCGGTGTAAACCATATAACAGATATTAACACGTTCATCCACTTTGAGAATATCTTTGTCAAATTGGTTTCGAAGGGCTGGTTTTTTACGGTTGGCTTCCTCAGAATATTTTGCTAATTTAAAAGCATGGTCACCGTCTTTATCAAAAAAGTCATTAAAGGATGCGTATTTTTGAGACTCTGGAATACCAATGATTTTTTTGAGTTCAGGATGAAAGACTTTAATAATAGGAAGAGCTTGCCATTCAGCAGGTGAACTCATCATGCTCAGTGTTACTTGATTGGCAGTTAAACCTTGATAGCTTGAACCGCCATAGACTTTATTGAGTACTTCAGTTGAAATCGTATCAATAGGTTTAATCCGCCCATCAACACTTTGAACCAATAATCTTCCAAATTTATCAGCATGTTTGACATCATACTGTTTTAAAAAAGCGAGATACTCTTCTGTTGTATAGGCATGTAATGGTTGAATCGTACCAAAGAGGCATCCAAGAAACAAAATTAAAAAAAGTGATTTTACTTTTGCCATATCACGTTGAATCATAAAAGCAAGCTTTCTGAATCGACTTTTAGGATTCAATAAATTCAAAAATAAACCAAGTCCTAAAAGAAGGTATCCTAAATAAGTTGGTATTTTACCAGGGTCGTTATTGACGGACAAAATAGTTCCTTTTTCATCACGATCATACGAGGTTTGAAAAAAGCGAAATCCTCTGTAATCTAATACATGATTCATATAAATACGAAATGGCATATGCATACCTTTTTCATCATCGACTACTTCCACTTCACTCGCATAGGACATAGGAGACATGGATCCTGGATAACGATCAAGTTGAAATTCATTTAATTTGATTGCAAAAGGAAGCGTAAATGTTTGAGAACCCCATTCAAAAGCAAAAGGGATGCCTGCTATCGTTACTTTTGTGGGTTCACCTTTACTGCCTTTACCTTCGCCAAACATAGCAACTTCATGATGTTCTCCTTTAAAATCAACATCTACAAGAAGTGCTGAACTGTTATTACCGCGCATCATTGGATTTTTATCTTCAACAATTTTTTCTTTGCCTTTTAATCCAATATAACGCGGTGCAAAATTTATACTGCCAACGGTATAAAGTTGTCCTGTTATAAACGGCTCTTTTGCACTTGCATCATACTCACCACGTTTGTTCTCAACCATTTTGAACCACGCAATTTTTTCAGGAGAAGTTACATAAAACTTCCCATCTTCCAAAGAAAAAGAGATGATTTGTTTTTTCGTTTGAAGATTTTTTGCATCAAAACTAAAGAGATAATCTGATGTTTCATAACTTTCACCTTGTTTTAGTGAAACGCTCATGCTCTCACCATAACCACTGAGCATCATAGAAATCATCGGAACACCATCGGCATCTTCAACAACTTTTTTTGTAGCATTAGGAAGGTAGTCTTTGAAATGAATATTTGCCTTTTCTCCAGCCACATCCAAACTGAAAGAAAAGTGATTTCCTCCGATATGAGAGATCAACTGTGGATGGCTATAGGCATACGTTTTACCATCTTTGAGTGCACGCACTTGAATATAAGCATTGGTGGAGAGAACCTTGCTTTCTTGCATGCCGTTTCTGACATGTAAAGAACCTTCAAAGCCAAAATAACGTGTTACGCCTGAACCAATTAAAATAAAAATAAAACTGAGATGAAATAAAAATGCGGGAAGTTTGTCGAGTGTGTAGATCTTGTATCGAACCATATTGTAAATTAAAATAACTCCTAAAGCAACTTGAAGTAACTCAAACCACCATGAAGTATAGATAAGCGCCCAACTTGTTTCAACACCAAAATCATTTTCAACAAAAGTAGCAACACCGCTTGTTATACCAAATAGTACCAGCAGAATGATGGCTGCTTTCATTGACAAAAAATGCCTGAAGACAGAATTCATAAAAACTTCCTTACTAGAAAAATAGGGATATGTTACCGTTTTAGAGTAAATAATTTATAAATCATACGAAGTGAAGTAAACCTCGTGATTTTAGAGGTTTACATGTAAAAAGAAGAGCGATTAACCGCCAAGGTATTTTTTGCGAATGGTATCATCACCAATCATATCAGAAGCTTTGCCATTCATAACAATATGACCATTTTCAAGAACATACGCAGAATCAGAAATTTTAAGAGCGGCAAAGGCATTTTGTTCGACCAATAAAATAGTGATACCTTCATCTCTAAGGCGTAAAATCGTCTCAAAGACCTCTCCAACTATCTTAGGTGCGAGTCCAAGACTTGGTTCATCAAGCATTAAAAGTTTTGGTTCACCCATCAAAGCGCGAGAAATTGCGAGCATTTGTTGTTCACCACCACTCATCGTACCAGCGAGTTGATGCCGTTTATCTTTAATTCGTGGAAACAACTCATACATAGCCTCTTTAAGATGCTCATAATTTTCATCATTATTAAATGCACCCATACGCAAGTTTTCTTCAACAGTAAGATTGATAAAAATTTTACGACCTTCCGGAACAAGAGAAAGTCCATGTTGAACCAAGGTATGCGTTTTATGATTTTTAGTATCAAAGCCTAAGAAGGTAATGTCACCTGTTTTTTTAACACTATTAAGCAATGCTTTTAATGTTGAGCTTTTACCTGCACCGTTCGAACCAATCAAAGAAACAATTTGCCCTTCTTGCACTTCAAAATTAATCCCTTTAACAGCTTCAATGAGTCCATAATAGACATGTAAATTTTTAATACTAATCATTATGAAAATCTCCTAAATATGCTGCAATAACTTCTGGGTCTTGAATGGCATCAGATGGTGCACCTTCAAAAATGGTTTTACCATAATCTAAAACTAAAACTTTATCGCACAATTGATTGACAAATTTCATATCATGCTCAATTAACAGCACCGTCAAATCAAAATCGTGACGCGCTTTTTTGATAATATCACCCAATTCTTCTGTCTCAGAAGGGTTCATGCCAGCTGCTGGTTCATCAAGGAGTAATAATTCAGGATTCGTTGCAAGTGCACGTGCAATTTCAACTTTGCGTTGTTGTCCATAACTTAAATCAACAGCTTTTGTATGTGCAAAACCAGCAATTCCAAAATAATCAAGAATTTCCATAGCGCGTTTTTTGATCCGTTTTTCTTCGCCAATAAACCTAGGAAATCGTGTAATAGCTTCGATAAAACTATAACGTGCTTGAAAATCAAAACCTATTAAAACATTATCTAAAACACTCATGCTCGAAAAAAGTCGAATGTTTTGAAAGGTACGAGCGATTCCCCGTCGTACAATCAAATGTGGCTTCAATCCATGAATCATCTCATTGCGAAAAATAACTTCGCCCGCACTTGGTTCATAATTACCAGTAATAATATTAAACATCGTCGTTTTACCGGCACCATTAGGACCAATCAAACCAAAAATTTCTTTGCGATTAACACTAAAGCTTGTCTCTTTAATCGCCGTAACACCACCAAAATTTTTCGTGACATTATTTACTTTAAGGATCATTTCGAACTCCTTTTACGAAGTTTGAATAGATCTTTTAGTTCTCGTTTTCCCATGATACCTTCGCGTGCAAAAAGCATAATAAAAATAAGAGCTAATGAGAATACAACCATTCTCATACCTGGCATCGCGGGTGTACTGTAACCGAAAAGATGCATCGGTTCATCCAAGAAACGCATCCATTCACTTCCACCCATAACAAGGACTGTACCGATAATAGCGCCTGTTGTACTACCAAGTCCACCAAGCACGATAATAATTAAAAGCTGGAATGTAAAGAAAAAGTCAAAGAGATCTGGGGATATACTTGTAAGTAATGCCGCTAACAAGCCTCCACCGATACCTTCAAAAAAAGCACTTGTGCAAAAGGCTAACGTTTTAGCTTTAAAAGTATTAACACCCATAGCAATTGCAGCATCTTCGTCATCACGAACTGCTTTCATCGCGCGACCAAATTTTGAATTAACAATATTTAAAATAACAAGAACTGCAATAATAGCAATGCCGCCCGTCCAATACAAATTGGAAAACTCAGGAATATCATTAAGTCCTAAAGAACCATTCGTTACCTCTGGATAGTTAATTGCTAAAATTTTAATGATAAAACCAAATCCTAGTGTAACAATAGCAAGATAATCCCCCCTCACCCTAAAAACGGGGAAAGACAGAATAGCAGCTAAGATGGCGGCAAAAGCACCACCTAATAAGAGCGCAACGATAAAATTTGCATGCAAAGTTAATACAAAAGGATAAGGATCAACAATGGCATACTGATACGATTTAGAATCAGGACTAACAAGTAAAAGTGCTGTTACATAAGCACCAATGGCAACAAAGCCATTTGGTTCAAGCGAAAACTGACCCGTCACACCATTGATTAGATTGTAACTTACTGCAAGAATAGTAAAAATTGCAATATTGTTTAAAATACGAACCGTATATTCATCAAAATGCGTGTTTGCAAACCAAATAAACCACACAATACTTAGAACGATTGCAATATTAATCCATTGATCTTTTTTCATTATTTTTGTCATATTAAAACCTACTCTTTTCAAAGTCAATCCCTAAAATACCCGTAGGTTTGAACAATAAAATCAAAATTAAAAAGATAAATGCAAATGCATCTTTGTAGCCCCCGAGTTCCGGGAAAAATGCAATAACAACAACTTCGGTAAAACCGATAATGAGTCCCCCTAAAACGGCTCCACCAACACTACCAATACCTCCGACAACAGCAGCAGCAAAGGCTTTGAGTCCTACAAGAACTCCCATCATCGGCTCAACCGAAGGATAATTAACTACCCAAAAAATTCCGCCCACGGCAGCAAGCGCTGAACCCATACCGAAAACAATCGTAATAATACGGTTAGCGTCAATGCCCATGAGATTAACGGTATCGACATCAAAGGCAAGTGCCCTAATTGCCATGCCATATTTTGTTTTAAATAAAACCCATAAAATAATTGCTAATAAAATAGCCGTTATAAAAGGAACAATCACAGCAGAAACTGGCATTGTAAGCCCGCCTAATTCTAAAATATTTTCTAAATAAGCAGGGACAGGGAATGCTCTTGGAACACCACCAAAAAAGACATTAAATGCATTCTCAAGAAAAAAGCTCACACCAATAGCTGTAATAAGTAATGAAATTTTAGGTGCGCTACGAAGAGGTCGATAAGCAATTCGATCACTCGCCATACCAAGAAGAGCTGAGCCAACAACGGCTAGAAGAACAGCTGCTGCAAAAGGAAGTTCTAATACAGCGATACCAAAATATCCTAAAAAACCACCCACCATCATAATATCGCCATGTGCAAAGTTGATAAGGCGAAGTACACCATAAACCATTGTGTAACCTATCGCGATGAGTGCGTACATACTGCCAAGGCTAAAGCCATTGACCATCTGTTGCATAAACATTGTTAAATCCAAATAGATTCTCCTCTCAAATTTTAGAAAACTTTTCACTTTTTACATGTAAATGAAAACTTTTCTAAAATCTCTCCCTTAGCTATAAGGGAGAGAAATATGTATAGAATCTATTACGGATTAACTGTTGATTTATAAACAGGTTTTCCGTTAGTAATAACTTTGATAACAGCAGAACGTGTAGAGTTACCAGATTTGTCCATATTTAGAACACCTGAAACACCTTCAAAGTTTTTAGTTGCTTTGATTGCGTTGTTGATACAAATACTATCTCCTGGATTGGCACAACGATTCATTGCATCGACCATAAGGTTGTAAGCATCTGCACCTAAAGCGACAAAAGAATTAACTTCTTTTTTGCCAGTTTTTTCTGCATAAGCTTTGATAAACTCTTTTGAACGTTCAGTTGGAGGAGCACCATAATCAAAGAAATCTGTAAACATATAACCTTCAACAGCGTCACCACCTAAATCAATAAAAGTTTGATTGGCTACACCGTCACCAGAAAACATTGGTTTATTAAGACCAATTTGTTTTGCTTGACGAGCAATCATAGAAACTTCTGGGTGATACATAGGGAGGAACATAAAATCAGGGTTAGCTGCTTTAATTTGAGAGACAACAGCTTTAAAATCTTTGTCGCCAGAGCTTACTTTAATCTCTTTAACAATTTTGCCGCCAGCTTTTGTAAAAGCATCTTTAAATGCTTTAGCAAGGCCTAATGAATAGACTTGTGCTTGATCAACGACAACAACGGCTGTTTTGAGTTTTAAATCTTTCGTTGCATAGTTAGCAACAACAGCGCCTTGAAAAGAATCGGTAAAACAAACACGATTTGCAAACGCTTTGTTTTCTGTCAACTTATCGTTCGTTGCAACAGGGGCAATGACAGGAATCTCTTTTTTGTCAGCAATAGCAATAACTTGCGCCGTATTGGTACTGGTTAATGCACCAATAATACCTACAACTTTATCGGAACTAATTAAACGGGTTGTTGCGTTCGCTGATTCAACTTTGTCACCTTTATTATCGACAAGAATCAATTTAACAGTATCCCCATTTTTTAGTTTTGGCTGTAACGAATTGGCAAAATCAATACCTTCATTACATGTTTGACCATAGGCAGCGAGTGGTCCACTCATAGCCATAACAACACCAACATTGACCTCTTTCGCGAAAGAGTATGATGCTAGCATTGCAGCAGAGGTAGCAAGAAGAGCTAGTTTTCTCATGAAGACTCCTTATAGTAGTTATGCAAATATCTTACAAGAAAGTTACTTAAGGTTGAATGTAAGTTTAAGGAAGATGTGTATAAAAAATATGCAGTTAAGAAAAATGTAGCAAGAATTCCGTCTCAAATGAGACGGAATCTAAGAAGACAAACTAGAATTTGTAGTTAGCTTTAAACCAGATGTCATCACCATCGCCATCTTTACCTTGTTTCTCATATTGAGCACCAAGGCTGAAGCCTTTGAGATCAGCATCAAATTTATAAGTACCATAAACTGCTGTTGAAGACACTTTCGCATCAATACCTGTTCCCATGTCAGCTAGAACATAACGTGCACCCACATTTGCTGCTGCAGTTAAATCATAATTTAAATCAACAAGGTATGATTTGGTATCTCTGTTATAACCATTCATTGCGATAACAGGATCAGTATAGAGTAAATCTGCGCCATTACCTAAACCAGAAAGCACTGCACCAGCAGCTACGTTATCATCACTCACTTGAGAGTAAGCAACTGTACCATTGATACCTTTGTAGCTTAGACCAGCTTTAACAGCATATACGTTAATGGTGTCGTCTGAAGTTTTTGAATCATTGATCTTATTGTAATAATCTTGTAGACCTAAAGTATAGCCAATCTCACCAACTTTACCTTCATAAAGTGCTTCTACATAAGCAATATTTACGCCGCCATCAACTGCAACAAAATTTGGCACATCAGCAAGTGCAGAAGTTTTAAAATAAGCATCAGCATAAGCATAAGCAGCTGTTAAAGTTAGTCCTTTAATTGATTTATTAATCACAGCAATTGTATATCCACCATTGTCTAGGTCTACATTAGGGCCAGAGTTTGTTGAGAAATTTTTTGTAAATTCACCAACATCGCCAGCACCATTTGTTCTTGATTGGAATTTTTGAACATACCCAGCAATTAATGTTGTATTTGGTAGATCTGTATTGATTACAGCAGCACCTTCAAAAGCCTCTTTAATGATTCTTGAACCTGAACCACTAACAAGTGGAGTATCTAAGAACATACGACCAACCATCGCTGTTGTTTTACCAATAGTATAGGCAACATATGCTTCTGATAATACAGCACCTGAACCATACATATCACCTGCAAAGTTTGCAGTATCTCCCGCATTACCTTTTGCTCCTGCTGATGCGAAAGGAGAAGCACTACCTTGTGCTGTTAAACCTAATGTTAAACCATAAAATGGTGCTGTTTTATAGCCTAGCATAACACCTGTTGTAAAAATATCATTTCTACCTGCCTTAGTGTCATCGGTTGTATTTAAAGTACCTTGATCACTTGCTTCACGATCTTTTGAAAAATAATAAGCTTTAAGCTCACCATTTACTTTACCATTTTTAAACGCGTCAGCAAGTGTGTCTGCTGCGAATGAGCTAGATGCAAGTCCAGCAACAACGATAGCCGCCAAGCTAAGTTTAGCTAATTTCATATTTTCTCCTTGAAAATGTTTGATTACCATTTGGTTACAAAACGAAGTATACAAAAAAAAATACTAAAGTCAAATAAAATGTGTGATGAAAAAGTAAGCTTTTTAGAAATTTTAGAGATTTGAAGTCAAAAAGAAGATAAGGTAGTGGCAAAAGCCACTACCTTCATAAGATTTAAACAACTAACAAATTAGAATTTATAGTTTGCTCTAAATCTAAGTTCATCACCATTAACTGTTGAACCAGAAGTTGGATCTACTTTAGAATCTTCATATTCAAGTGATAGAGTCAAACCTTTAAGATTTGGAATAGCATAAGAAACTTGACCTGCCCAGTATGTATAATCTGTTGCATTGATAACTTTTGAACCAGCAGCACCAGTAACAGCACCATCAGCAGAAATTGAAACATAGTTAGCCATTACTTTTAAGCCAGCAACGCCTACTTTTGAGAAATCATAAGATGCCTCAATTTTATATGCATCTGTATCAGCAGTAGATACTTTAGATGCACCTGCAATCAATGGAGCAGTAAATGCTACAGCACCACCGGCACCATTACCCATACCTAAAATAACGTTGTCATCTTTAGAGACACTAGTATAAGCTGCTTTTAGTCCAAAACCTGCAAGGTCAATTAAAGAAGCTTGTAGTCCAAACATACCACCATCAAAACCGATACCTGCATTTGCAGAAGCATCAAATTTATCTGTCTTAGATCCTTGATATGCACCATCTAAACCAATTTTGAAGTTACTCATAGGAACAACGTAACCAAGAGCACCGACATAAACGTCTGTATCACCAACTACATTTCCTGCAACATCATTAACTAATGCATATTGACCTGTAATAGTTAAATTTGGAACTGATTTATTGATTGCCAAGATAGTATAAGCACCATCAAATGTAAAAGTTCCCGCACCATAAAATACTGCTGATTTAGTAAATCCTGGAATTTCACTGTCAGCACCTGTCATTACTGCAGTAGAACCATCCACACCATCCATTACTTTTGTAGTTCTTCCTTGGAATTTATCAACATAACCTGCTGCTAAAGTTGTTTGTGGGAGGTCTGTGTTAATAACTAATGCACCTTCAAATGATTCTTTAATCATACGTGAGCCAGAACCACTAACGAGTGGAGTAGAGATATATTGGCGACCTACTTTAGCAGTTGTTTTGCCAATTGTATAAGCTACATAAGCTTCTGAAAGAACAGCACCTGAACCATAGAGGTCACCACCATACATTTGTTTTGATTCTTTATCAGCAAAAGGAGCATAGCTTGATTGCACTGTTAACCCAAGGCTTAAGCCATACAATGAATCTGTTACATAGGTTAAATCAACACCTGTAACGAAAATATCAGAACTACCTTGTTTACCAACATTTTTAGCAAGATATTGATTTGCATCAGTAGCAACACCTGTATCTCTATCGAAATACCATGCTCTTAATTCACCGTTTACTTTACCATTTTTAAATGCGTCTGCAAGAGTATCACTTGCTGCAAATGAGCTAGATGCTAATCCAGCAACAACCATAGCCGCCAAGCTAAGTTTAGCTAATTTCATATTGTCTCCTTAGAGTTTTTATTTTGAAGGCGAGAAAAGTCTATCACAAAAATTGATAAATTACAATTAATCTTGAGCTACAAAAAGCTTTTTTACAACTTTTTAGCAACTTTTGTAATCAAGTTGTTATTAAAAAAGATACGATGTAAAATTTATTTAACTGCAAAATTAAATATGTAAAAAATATGTGAGACGTGTGAGAGTAGAAAATTCTACTCCCATCACACTTTTACATGTAAAAACTACATTCCAAAAACGAGCTGTGGTAACCATAAAGATACGATAGGAATATAAGTAATAATGAGCAATCCTACAAATAAAACTGCAACCCATGGAAGTGAAGAGACAACGACTTCTTTAAGGCTGAGTCCTGTCATACCTGCAGCCACAAAGAGGTTGAGTCCAACAGGTGGGGTTATCATACCTATTTCCATATTGACAACTAAAATAACACCAAAATGGATAGGATCAATTCCCAACGCTATAACCAGTGGCAATAAAAGCGGCACGGTAATCATAACGATAGAACTAGGCTCCATAAATTGTCCCATCAATAAGAGAAGTATATTGACAATGACAAGGAACATAATTGGTCCAACGTTTGCTTCAACAATCATTTTTGTAATTTGCTGAGGAATAGTTTCATCTGTTAAGAAGTGAGCAAAAATCATTGCATTAGCAATAACAAAGAAAATCATCGAACTTGTTAGTGCTGACTCTAGGATGATTTTATAAACATCTTTCATCTTTAAATCTTTATAGACAAACACGGAGACAATGAAAGCATATACGGCACTTGCAGCTCCCGCTTCTGTAGGAGTAAAGAAACCGCCATAAATACCGCCAATGACAATTACAATAAGCATTAATGCCCAAAATGCTTCTTTAAATTTTACAAGTCTTTCTTTAAACGTTGCAGGGGTTCCTTTTTTGAAGCCTAAGCGAACCGCACCAATGTACGTTAATGCCATTAGCATAAAACCAATTAAAAGACCGGGAATAACACCTGCCATAAAAAGTTTACCAATCGAAAGGTCAGCTGTAACACCATAGACAATAAATACAATTGAAGGAGGAATCAAAATGCCTAAACTTCCTGAGGTAGCAATCGTACCAATAGCATACCCTTTAGGATAGCCTGCTTCTTGAATAGCTGAGAACATCACAGAACCAATCGCGGCAACCGTTGCGGGAGAACTTCCACTCACAGCTGCAAAAATCATTGCCGCAAAAATAGCTGCAATAGGAAGACCACCGGGGAGATGTCCTACAATTGATTTTGCAAATTCGATAATACGATGTGCCGCACCACCTTTAGAGAGGAATGAGCCTGCAAGAATAAACATCGGAATTGCCATTAATGAGTACTTGTTCAGTCCATCAAATACATGCGATGTAATACCCAACAAATCCATATCTGTAAAGAAATATGCCGTAATTAATGTACTTGAACCCAAAGCAACCGAAACAGGAACGCCCAAAAACATCAAAGCAAAGAGTAACCCAAAAAGACTAAGCATCAACATGTTGTGGTACTCCCCTCATTTCCAATGAATCGTGTAATGTTTCAAGCTCACTATTAACAATAACTTTAGTCGCATCTGTTGCAGCCACTTCAAATACTTTTTCACCTGCACGAAATGCAGCACCGATAAAAGCGAAAGGAAGGACAAGATGCGGAATCCACATCGGGATGCGAAGGTCTATACTCATTTCACCAAAATCAATCAACATTAAGATAAGCTCATACCCAAGATATGACATCAAGCCAAGATATAAACAGCTAAAAAGATGCGCACTCATTAAAATTAATTTTGCTAAAATGGGTGGCAATTTTTCTAGAAGCATCGTTACAGAGATATGCACACCTTTTTTAAAACCATAAGCCGCACCAAAGAGGGCTGACCACATAAATAAGTAATTTGTAAGTTCTCCAGCCCATGTAATACTCATATCAAAACAATAACGAAGTACAACATTGGCAAATGCTAAAAGAACTCCTAAAGATATCCCAAAAACAGCGATATTTTTATTTATCGCCATAACCCCTAAATCGAGGATTGCAAAATATTTTTTCATCGTCTTTCTTTCCATCGAAACTTCTTTAATGACGTTCCATGATTAACACCTTTAAAAATTTGTTAATCACCACAACACCGAAGTTCGCCTCAACTGAGGCAAAGGCATCTTGCTCCAATGCAAGATGCCAAACCTTGTATTACTTAATAGCCTGAACTTTTTTAATAAGGTCTTCACCAATCACACCATAAAATTTTGGATAGATTGCTTCCATAGCTTTTTGCCATGCCGCTTTTTGTTCTGGTGTTAATGTATGAATTTTCAAATTACCTGATGTTTTAGCATACTCTTTTAACTTTGCCAAGATTGCTTCATCATCTTCAGATGCCAATTTTCGCTCATACGCAGTTGCTTCTTTCATTGCTTGTAAAACTGCTGGTTTTAAATCATTAGGAAATTTTTTCCAAAAACTTTCACTCATAATGACTAAGTAACCAAGATATCCATGTTCAGAAAGAGTAAGGTCTGTTTGAACCTCATTAAATTTTTTGGTATAAAAGTTTGAAAGAGGATTTTCGGCACCATCTACAACACCTTGTTGTAATGCTGAATAAACTTCAGAAAATGGAAGAACTTGTGGATTTGCACCAACTGCTTTAAATTGAGCTTCTAAAACGTGTGAGCTCATAATTCTAAATTTCAAGCCAGCAGCATCTTCTGGAGTTAGCAATGGTTTATTCGCAGATAAATCTTTAAAACCTGCATCCCAATAATCAAGTGCCACAAAGCCTTTTGCTGTCACTTTATCTTTTAAGATTTTACCCACTTCACCGTCAAGGACTTTATAAAGATGTGCTTTGTCTCTAAATAAAAACGGGAGGTCAAAAAGTTGCATTTCAGGAACGATACTGGTAAATTTTGAAAAACTAGGCATTGCGATATGTGCATTTCCAAGTTTTAGAGCTTTCATCTCTTCACCATCACCGTATAGCTGAGAATTTGGGAAAACGATTACTTCGACTTTTCCATTTGTGAGTTCACCAACTCTTTTTGCAAAGAAGTCTGCTCCCATACCTTTGGGTGTATTTGGACTTACAACGTGAGTAAGTTTGATAGTGTATTCTGCAGCAATCGCAGATGAAACAAGAAGCGTTGCCGCTGCTACCAGTTTAAGAAACTTTGTCATGTTAGACTCCTTTTAATATTATTTCCACTGTTGATTATAGGTGAAAATTATGTCAAAATTATGTAAGTTTACATGTAAGTTTCAAAACGACGGTGAATAGAGGCAATCTAGTTTCTTTTAGTAACGAATTAGCTAAAACTAAATCTTTTCTTACAATTTTATGTTACAATTTGTAACCAATACCTTGGATATTTTTTAAAGTTCCATCAGGAAGCTTCTTCCTTAAGTTTTTAATCATCAGGCGTAAAGCATTGAGACTCATGTACTCATTTTCCCATAAATTCGACTCTATCTCCTCATAAGTGATGATAGAATCCTTATGTAACAAAAGTTCAATGAGCTTAGCTTCTTTTTTGGTTAGTTCAAAGATTTGCGTTCCATTCGTAATACTTTTTTGCAAAGTATCATAATACCATTCCGGTGCAATTTCTTGTAAACTTGCTTTTTCTTTTAATTGCAAGAATTTTTCTAAAGCATCAAAAAGTTTAGACTCAGTTATAGGTTTCACAATATAACGTAACAATGAAAGTTCGATGGCTTCAAGCATAAAATCCACTTCCGTATAAGCAGTAATGATAATAATATGCGCCTTGTCGTCATTTTCACGAATTTTTTTTGCTAACTCTATGCCGCTTAAACGAGGCATTTTAATATCTGTAATCACTAAATCTGGCTGATGTTTAAAAAAAAGCTCATAGGCCTCTTCTCCGTCATTTGCCAAATATACCTCTTGAAAAAGAAGGCTTAAGAGTTCATAGACATTTTTGCTAACACCGACTTCATCTTCTGCGTATAAAACCCTGTAATTGGAAAGTTTTCTTAGCATCTTTTCATCCATCATCAACCCTTTACATTTCTTAAAAGAAGATATACTATAACAGCAATTTTTTCAATTTTTAATATTATAGCAATTGTCGTGGGAGTTTTTTGTGAAAATTATTAAAGAGAGCAATATCTCTAAAATCATAACCTTTAGTACCATTTTTATTATCACTTCTTTGATGTTGTTCAACGGTTATTTTTTTATCACAAAGCAGTATGAAATCTTAGATGCCCAAATTGAAGATACACGAAAAACATTTGTAGAAAATAAGCGCGACGTCCTAAGACGCGAAGTTGATTCTATTATTAGCTTCATTGAGTTTAAAAAACAAAGAGCTATTTCTCTGAATATTGAAGATGAAGATGCGATTAAACAAGAAGTTTATGCATGGATTCGTCATATCCGTTTTGGAGGAGAAGAGCACAACTATATTTTTGTCTATCAGGTTGAAAAGATGAGTGGTGGCGATCAATTTGCTAAAATGCTGATTAACCCAAACCGCCCCGATTTGGAGGGGCATTATATTTCAGATGCTTATACTGATGAAAACGGTAAAGCATTTAGAAAGATATTTTTACAAGATATTCATGAAAAAGGTTATTCTTTTGTTGATTACATGTACAAAAAACCCGATAGCAATATTGTTCGCCCAAAAGTCTCCTATTTTAAACTGTATAAAGATTGGAATCTGATTATTGCAGCGGGCGTTTATTTAGATGACATCGATAAAGAGATTGCCATAGCAAAAACCCATTTTAAACATAAAGTTAAAGTCGAAGCGACTTCTGCCATTATTATCTTTCTTCTGTTTGCTATTATCGCAAACACGTTTGCCGTGATGCTTGGAAATCGAATTGAGCGCTTTTTAAACAATTACCACTCACAAGTACAGCAAAAAACCGATGAGCTGGAAAATCTAAATCGCACGCTAGAGAGTCGCGTACAAGAAGAGATACGTAAAAACAGAGAACAAGAACAGCTTCTCATTCAAAAATCAAAATTTATAGCTCTTGGAGAGATGATTAGCAATATTGCACATCAATGGAGACAACCGCTTTCCCAACTCTCAGCACTTTTAATGACACTCAAACTAAAATACAATATGGACAAGCTCGATAAAACGGCGATGGAAATCAAATGTGTCGAAGCTGAAAATATTGTCGAATACATGTCCCATACTATTGATGACTTTAGAAATTTTTTCATGCCCAATAAAGATAAAAAAACATTTAGTATCCAAGCATCTATTGATGAAGTTTTACGAATTGTAGGTCAATCTATCGTCCATCAAGACATTATTATCGATATTGATATGCCACGCGATGCCTATGTCGTTGGTTATAAAAGTGAGTACGAACAAGTCATCTTAAATCTTCTCTCCAACGCAAAAGATGCCATTATCGCCTCTGGAAAGAAGAATGGTCGTATTTCTATTCGTTTAGAAAGTGATGAACATGTTGTTCGTCTTAGTATTCAAGATAATGGCGGTGGTATAAAAATTGAGCCTATTGAGCGTATCTTTGAGCCTTATATCAGCAGTAAAGAACAAAATGAAGGAACAGGCATTGGGTTATATATGGCAAAACTCATTATTGAAAAAAGTATGAGAGGAAAGCTTGATGTTAGAAATGAAAATGAGGGAGCTATTTTTACGATTGAGTTAGAAAGAGGGTTCAAAGAGGTGCTTGGCGGATCACCTCTTTGAGTCATACTTCTCGAAGAAAATATGAAATTCGCTAAGAGAAGTATAGGAATTCAAAGTAAACGAACGGTTAACTAAAGTAAACCTTCCGTTATTTAATTCAGTTGAATAGTTTCTTCTTGTGGAACACTCAACACTTGGTGAGCTTTATTTCGAACTCCAGGTAAATCAGGTTCGGCGCCTGGTTTAGAGTTTGTTTTTTTCTTCGCATACGTTTTTGGCGCTTTTGATGGTGTTGTTGGCGTGATTTTGCCATTTTTAAAATATCCAGCTTTAATCACAAACAATTCGGAGAGTTTCATTCCATCAAAAGAGGCATAAACAAGGTCTCCTTCGTTGGCAAGAACCGTTTTGTTATTAAAATTAACATACGGCAATTTTCCATTGGTCGTTTCTATACCATCAATTTCATAGTTCCATAATTGCGTATTAGCATCATACGTAACGTGAAGTAAAACACCTTTGATATAATTTTTACCTACTAAGCGAGATAATTTTGGGTTTTCTTTCTCACTATTTGATTTTTGATTGGAAACATTTTGTGTATGAATTTCAGGCTTTTGAGGTGCCGAATTAAAAGCACATCCTTGAATAAAAAGCAATAAAAGTGCTACACAAAGATACGAGATAACATTTTTCAAAACAAATCCTTAACTATTTTTGTAAATTATATCAAAATATGGTAGAATTGCGTTCCTAAATTGGGGCTGACATGGCTTCGACAGGAGTAGTTTTAGCTTATGGCTGCATGTCGGAAGTGAGGGTCTTCCGTTACACAACCTTCAAACAATAACTGCTAACAACAGTAACTATCGTCCTGCTTACGCTCTAGCTGCGTAAGTTTAACAAATAATGGACTGCTCTCCCCTTCGATGCTATCTTAGGAGGTCTCGGAGAGTATCATAGCTTTGATAGATATACTGCACGAACGCCTTTACGTGCAGCGAAGTTAAAGGCTCGTTTTGTGTAGTTTTCTGATTGTTGTACGAAGCAAAATTAAACACTATCAACAATATCTAAGCATGTAGACGTCATAGGTGGCTATTTTTGGACTGGGGTTCAATCCCCCACAGCTCCACCAATTTAGTTTTTGTTAGGCTTCGCCCTTTTTTATTTTATAGTATAATGCTTCTTTGACCACGTTAGGGTCTGTATCTCAACAAGGAGTAAGGCTTATGGTATGGTATATTTGGGCTAGTTTAGGCATTTTAGCCATTGTTTTTGAGATTGCAAGTCCAACGTTTTTTGCTCTATTTATTGGACTTGGTTTTTTAGGCTCTGCTCTCTTCTCTTACTTTATTGAAAATTCTCTTATTCTTCAAATCTTAATAGCACTTATAGGCATGTTTGTGGGCGTCATCGTTTTCAAACGTCAAAAAGTTGCAAATGTCCCTGCTTCAAGAGTAGGTCAATCCGATGAATTTATTGGTATGCAAGGAAAAGTTATCCAGGAAATTTCTTCTCAGGCAGAAGGAAACGTCAAACTCTTGTTCCCTGTTTTAGGAAAGAGTGAGTGGTTAGCGCAAAGCGAAAATGACGAAACACTTCCAGTCGGAACGCATATCGAAATCATAGCAATACATGGGAATTATCTTCTTGTAAAACCTATCTCAAACTAAAGGAGTTTGCGTGAATACACCTATTGATTTAAGCCTTTCATTTTTTATTATTTTACTGGTAGCTGGTGGGTATCTACTCTATCAAATGGTACGGATTGTTCCGCAAGGTGAAGAGTGGGTCATCGAACGTCTTGGAAAATTTCACACGATTTTAAAACCGGGGCTTAATTTTCTCATTCCTGTTTTAGACCAAGTTCAAACAAGACTCAATACCAAAGAACTTATTCAGCAAATGAAAGCACAAGAAGTCATTACTAAAGACAATGCTGTTGTGATTATCAGTGCCGTTGTCTTTTATAAAATAAGCGACCCTGCAAAAGCAGTGTATTCGATTGATGATTTTGAATTAGCCGTTGCCAATATGGCAGCGACCACACTGCGCTCCGTTATTGGCAATATGGAACTTGATGCCTCTTTATCAGGGAGAGAGACCATCAAAGCCTCTGTTTCTGAGAAAATCAGCGACCATTTGGAGCAATGGGGATTGTCTTTGACGGCAGTTGAAGTTCAGGATATTCGCCCGAGTGACAGTTTACAAGAAGCGATGGAAAAACAAGCCGCGGCAGAACGCGAGAAAAAGGCACTCATTATGAAAGCCGAAGGTGAAAAACAAGCCGCTATCGCTAAAGCGGAAGGGTTTAAACAGTCTATGATTTTAGAAGCAGAAGGAAAACTAGAAGCTGCGCGTAGAGAAGCTGAGGCGAAAGTTGCACTTGCCAACGGTGACCAAGCCGCGATGGAAGCGATAGCATCACAAATCAAAAACGGTGATGCACCCAGCTATTTACTAGCACAACGCTATATCGACAGTGTACAATCTCTTTCGCACTCAGAAAACAGCAAAGTTGTCTTTATTCCAGCAGACCTCAAACACAGTCTTGAAGGCGTTGCAGGAAATCTCAGCACTCTTTTTTCTACGCTTAATAAATAATATGAAAGCCTTTTAGGCTTTCATCATTTACCGTGAAGCCAACGTCTTGGCAAGTGCTCTTTGAATACGCTCGTATTGTTTATCCATCGGATGCCCTTTAGCTTCAAACGCCGCTAAAATGTCTTGATTTTCAGCGTATTTCTTTTCCCAAGTATCAATATCTTTTTGTTTGTTCGAAATCTTCATATTAATTTCATCAAATGTTTTTTGAAGTCTTGTCTTCTCACTAATTAACTTATCCTCTTTTTTAAACATTTTTGTCATCAATAATTTTCGCTGAAAAATTTTCTCTTCACCATCTTCAATAAAACGTACCTCATCTGAGTCTGATTCTTGTAATTTTTGAAGTGTTTTATGAATGCCTTGAATGATTTCTTCAATTGCTTGCCACTCTTCTTGTGCCTTTGCTTTTTGAATGGCATACTCTTTTTGGTCTAATTTGTATGTATCGAGCTTATTTTTAATCGTAATGAGAGAGTTTTTCTTGTCATAAACTGCTTGTTTGGCTTTTTTATGCTGAATCATAGTTGAGCGAATCGTGGTAATGTTCCACGCATGATTGCTATCATCTAAAATCGGATTGGCTTTATGGCGATTTCCTTTGGAATCAATACTTTCATGCACGCTAAAAAAACTTAAAAATTCAATCGCTTTTCTATCGGCATTGGAAAAATGAAACAAGATATCTCCTGCAATAAAAAGCATCAAACCATCAAAAATATCACGCAAAAGATATAAGCTCAATCCTCGTATGGATTTTAAATCTTCCAAATCGCTGTGTTCAATCACTATAATTTCGACCATATTAATAAACATAGGAATAAAGAGTTTTTTAAATTTAACCGGTGTGATTTTTCTAAAATTTAAAATATCTTCTACTAAATGCGATAAGAGTGTAAAGATTTTTTCTTTATGCGCATCTTGTGGGAAAAATCGTTGTGTGTATTCGACTAAGACGTCATGTGAAAGCCCACATGCCCTTCTTTCTGCACCATCACCTGATATATCGACATTAAAAAAACGCTTGACATAGACAACGCCATCCATACATAAAATCAAATCTTGATGTGTCAGCTCTAATTTTTTTGATATCTTTTCACGTAAAACATCTTTGTAGGTTATATGATGTTTAGGCAATCTGCAATTTCGAAGTGCCGCAATAATTTCTTCGAAAACCTCTTCTTCAAAATAGTAAAGTGTTTCATGTACTAAATAAGGTTTGAAATCAAATGTTGCAAAAAAATCGTCAAGAGCCTCTTCAACTTCACTGAAATTTAGGTCACTTTCATTCTGTTCATCAAATCTGCTATTCATGTTTTTCCATCTAACATAATTTTATAGGCGTTTTTATTTTATCAAAAAAAAATGACAAATAGTTAATTTTTTTTTAATTATTTGGTAAATATTTGGAAACTAAACTTTCTTTTAAAGAATTTTACATGTAACGCTTTCCCGAAGACGCCATAGAAAGATTTTTTACGCCACTGGATACATTATGCTACAATAGAGGATACATACAAAGGAAACCCCACACTTATGAACATACTCTCAAAAAATGCCCCACTCGAAGCTTCTATTTTAAAGATGGAAACAATTTTAAAGGAACTTGATTGCCAGTTGCAATTTGCACAAGAAAAACACCCCTTGACGCATTGTTACTCTATCAACCTTGCCTCCGTTGAAGCGCCCAATCATATCTATTCTAATGGAAAAGGAACCCTCTCTTTAGCCTCAAAAGCAAGTGCTTTGGGTGAATATATCGAGCGCCTTCAAACCAACAATTTTTTTATAGACTTTCACTTACCCAATCGTACCTATTATCCTGACCAAAAAGTTTTTGAATTTGGAGGAGACTATCTTAATTCCACTTTAGAGAGTATCTACAACCCTTCAAATGAAATAAGTGATGAAGATTTGGTAGATTTTAACAGCGATTATGAAGATAAAGTCGTCACGTTACCTTTTCAAAGCCTTTTTAGCAATGAACGTGTGTACATACCGCTTAATATTTTAAGTAATCTATATGTGAGCAACGGACTTGCGAGTGGCAATACGCCTGAAGAAGCTAAAGTACAAGCGCTGAGTGAAATCTTTGAGCGCCATGCCAAATTAGAAATCATCAAAAACGGTTATGCCCTTCCAAAATACCCAGAAGCGATTATTGCCACGTTCCCAAAACTTTATGCTGATTTGCTTGAGCTTAGAAATTCTGGATTTATCGTTGAAGTTCTAGATGCCTCGTTGGGCGGAAAATTTCCTGTAACGGCCATCTCACTTATCAATCCTCGCAATGGAACCCTTTTTGTCTCGTTTGGTGCCCATCCGATTTTAGAAGTGAGCCTGGAGCGTACGATGAGCGAACTCATGCAAGGCAGAGGGGTTGAAAACCTAGACACTTTTGAGATGCCGACATTTGATATGAGCCTCGTAAGTGACAGTTTCAACCTCGAAGCGCACTTTATCGACTCCAATGGCAAAATGGGTTTTCCTTTTTTAAACGCGACCAAAAGCTTTACCTATGCCCCTTGGCGATATGAAGGGAAAGGAAGTGAAGCAGAGTACGCTTTTTTATGCGATATCATCCAATCAATGGGCAAAGAGATTTACTTAAGAGAATACACGTATCTAGACTTTTATTCGTGTCATATGCTTGTGCCTTCCATCTCAGAAGTATACCCCATCGAAGACATGATTTATCAAAACAGAAACAGTGGAAAATTCATACGCCATGCTGTGCTGAATTTCAAAGAAGAAAATCACGAAGCATTGCTCGATGCGATTGAACCACTGGAAGATTCACTCAATATGGAAAAATACATTGGTGTCATTTTTGAGAAAAACTTTCAGATGATTGACCTGAAAGCGCAAGTCCATCTGCTACTGGAAAATTATGAAGAAGCGCAAGCCCTTTTGGCATTTAGTGAAAACCCTATGAGCCGACTTTTATGCGAGATCATCTCTCTACGTGAGCAAGAACGTATCTGGAGTGAATATGAAAGTGCGCTTGGGGATATTTTCGGTAAAGAAAAAGTCCGACATGCCGTGAATATTTTAGATGGTAAAGCCTATCTGATTGATGTAAGCCTTCATGCGCACTATGTCAATATGCTTGATTTGTACGATAAACTCGAACCAAAAAAAGCAAAAATTGTCGCCTAAAATAGATTTACATGTAAAACAATAAAAGACGTTCATTTTTTAAATTTTTTCGTCTCCAATTAACTTCTTTTGCACTATAATTGTGCATTTAATTTAAATAATGAATTTAAATTATACACTTCAAAAAGGAGTCAGAATGCTAGTAGTTATTTTACTGGTAGCGATTGGGTTTATTGTCGTTTCAACCAGCAAATGGAAATTGCACCCCTTTCTTGCGTTGCTCGTTGCGGCATATGGTATCGCTTTTAGCGTAGGTATGAAATATGCCGACATCGCCAAAACCATCACGTCAGGTTTTGGTGGCATCTTAGCATACATCGGTATCGTCATTGTTTTGGGGACGATCATCGGTGTTATCTTGGAAAAAAGCGGTGCTGCTGTTAAAATGGCAAACGTTGTTCTTAAAATTGTTGGTAAAAAACGACCTGTTTTAGCGATGTCTATCATCGGTTATATCGTTTCTATTCCCGTTTTTTGTGACAGTGGTTTTGTCATCTTAAACGCACTCAAACGCTCCATGGTAAAACAACTTAAAGTCTCAGGTGTTGCGATGAGTGTCGCACTTGCAACGGGACTTTATGCGACGCACACGCTTGTTCCTCCCACACCCGGGCCAATTGCTGCAGCGGGAAATTTAATGGTCGGAAATCTCGGTCTTGTCATCGTGTTTGGTTTGGTTATCGCTCTTTTTACCATGCTTGCGGGTTATTTTTGGGCAATGAAAAAAGGAAAACAATTTACCAGTGGCGAAGACCTTGATGTGGATTTGGAACAAGACAGTGAAGTCCAAGCAAAATACGGCGAACTCCCAAGCACCTTTAAAGCGTTTGCACCTATTTTCATTCCTGTACTGCTTATGGCCATAGAGAGTATCGCAAAATTTGCGTTTAAAGATGCTAGCGGTACGTTCACTTATAAACTCTTTGTCTTCCTAGGCCATCCTGCCAATGCGCTTTTTGTCGGTGTTCTTTTTGCCAGTTTATTGTTACCAAAATTCAATGAAGAAACTCTTTCGGGTTGGGTTGGCGAAGGAGTCAAAAATGCAGGTGAAATTCTTATCATTACAGGCGCGGGTGGAGCGCTTGGTGCCGTTCTTAAAGCCAGCGGCATTGGTGATTATTTAGGTGCTAGCCTTCAAACGCTTAGCCTTGGTATTTTCGTTCCATTCATTATCGCAGCCGCACTCAAAACGGCACAAGGTTCTTCCACAACAGCGCTTGTTGTCACCTCAACGATTATGTATCCACTCCTTGCAAGCTTAGGACTCGATAGCGAAATCGGCAAAGTCTTAACGGTTATGGCAATCGGTGCAGGTGCAATGACCGTGAGCCACGCAAACGACAGCTTTTTCTGGGTCGTCTCACGTTTCAGTCAAATGGATGTTCCAACAGCCTATAAAGCCTATACAACAGCAACGCTTGTCCAAGGTGTTGTGACTATCATTGTGGTAGCAATTTTATCGATGGTGCTACTCTAAGTTTTTTAAGGTGCAGGCTCCTAGGAGCTTGCACTCTCATTTTTTGCTTCTCTTAACTTGTCTTTTTTACTTTTACGTTTGCCTTTAATGGGCGCACTCCCCTTCTCTTTTTGAGGTGCCTCACCTTCAAGCTCAAAGCCTTTGATCTGCTCTTTTTCAAGCTTGATTCCACAGCGTTTTTCAATCAAATGAAAATGTGCCTTGTCCTCATGGTCGATAAATGAGATCGCCACGCCCTCTTTGCCTGCACGCCCCGTTCGTCCGATGCGGTGGATGTAATCTTCCGTTGCACGCGGTAAATCAAAATTAATCACACAGCTCACATCGTCAATATCCAGTCCACGTGAAGCAATGTCCGTGGCAAATAAAACACGAATCTTGCGCTCTTTAAACGACTTCAATGTCCACGCTCTGTCTTCTTGCATCAAATCACCATGAAATGATTCGGCTAAAAAACCATGTTTGCGAAACTTCACAGCGATATTATCGGCAGCGCGTTTGTTTGCCATAAAAACCAAGACAAGTTCCCATCTGTTTTCACGCAGTAATTGGCGCAACAGTGGCGCTCGGTTTTCTTTATTGACCTCGATGGCTCGTTGCGTGATGCGTTCCACCGTTGGCGCTTCAGCTTCGATGCTTACTTCCACGGCGCTTTTGGTTATCTTAGAAGCAATGGCTTGCATCTTTTCGGGGTACGTCGCGGAGAAGAGAAGATTTTGGCGTTTGGCTGGCAGTGCTTCAAGGATAGAACTTAACTCTTGCTCAAACCCAAGATCAAGCATCTTGTCCGCTTCATCAAGCACAAAAAACTCCACACTGGAGAGATTGATCTGCTTTTTGCTCATGATGTCAAGCAAACGACCCGATGTTGCGACTACGATGTCGCACCCTTGTTGGATGTCAAAAAGTTGCTCGCCGATCTTCTCTCCACCGATAACACTCACTACTTTTGGTTTTACATGTAAAAACGCTCCAAAGCCCTTAAATGCTTCCGCGACTTGCACGGTCAGTTCTCTGGTGGGCGTTAAAACCAATGCTTTTATCTTCGCTTTGCTCTCACCTTTACTCGCACTCCAAAGCTCTAAAATGGGCAAGACAAACGAGGCACTCTTGCCACTTCCCGTCTGCGCCCGAGCCAAAATGTCTTTTCGCTCCAACACAAGCGGAATCACTTTTTCTTGAATCGGCGTAGGTTGCGTAAAACAGACCTCAAGCAGAGCTTGTTGGAGTGGTTTGCAAAGTTTTGAAAATGGCATGTGCGTCCTTTAATTCTTTATGCCATTGTAAGATAATCTCACTTTAGGTTTACATGTAAAAGTATTTAATCATGATACCACTCGGTCAATGTAATCAGAGGCAAAACAATCAGGGCAAATCCTATAAACGTCATGACAGTTGCTTTGCGTGATTTAAGGAAACTACTCAACACAATAAAGCCAAGAACCCAATAGCCTTGCGCTGTATAGAATCCCGGGAAATACCCCCAATGTAAAAGACTCCACCACGTATGTGTTATCGCATTGCCGATCATGCCGTAAACGATGTAAAATAGCATTGGTAGCACTAAAAATTTTAACTTTTGCGTAAATACGGCAATACACCCTAAAGAAAACACAAAATAGCTGATCATATTGATAGTCACAAATCGCTCTACGGAGTAAGGATGACTGCCGAATAAAAGCGGAAATTCCCGATAAAACCCTGTTACAAATTCTTCATTAAAATGAATAAACTGCCAAGCAAACGAGGCAAAAAACAAGGGAACAAATGACTTAGCAGAAGGAAGTTCAAGCTGCTTTGCGTACATAAAATAGATTAATGCAAGGCTGATTACAAGCCCCGGTATAAACGTAACAGCTAGAGGCAACTTGCCGATATAGATAAAAAATGTCCCCATCACCAATGCCATTATGGTAGCGATTTTTACGTCGCTTTTTTCAAGCGTTCCAATTTTTTCTTTGAGTTCAAGCATCTTTTTCTCCTGTGAGGTTTTCAGAAACTTCTTCAATACAGCCATGCATAAATTTCTCAACGTTTAGTGCAAGCAACGCGTGTATATCTTCTTGCAAAATGATTCGTCCAAACGCATGGTGCATAATCAGATAGCCTAAAAGATTGCATAAAAAAGTGGTCGCTAAAAAATGAGCGTTCATTTTCGGATTTATGACAATCTTCTTTAAAGCTTCCATCTGCTCGAAATACGTTTGCAACATAGCAATCGCAGTGGATGGAATCTGAATGAAACTTGTTTTAAAATCATCGTTGTTTTCATTTAAGAGCGATAAAATCAAACCGATATTGGCACGAAATGCCTGATAATAGATGATGCCAACTGCCGTCAAATCTTTCTCGATGTTGTGGTGCGATGCGGAAAACAACACCTCTTTAAACGGTTCAATCAACTCTATTTTCGACAAAGCCAACGACTTTAAAATACCCGCTTTATTTTCAAAATTTCTAAAAATCGTTATCTCGTTCGCTCCCGAAACTTCGGCTATCATTTTCGTCGTCGTTTTTGCGTAACCGACCTCTTGAAACAGTTTTTCAGCCGCCGCAAGAATTTTTTCCTTAGCGGGTCGTTTTCTTTTTAACGTTGATTCCATGAATGCTCCCTTAACAAAATGTAAGTAACACTTGCATTTTATACAAAAGCGTGCTATATTGTCAAGAAAATTATTTCTTAAAGGTATGGTACATGTCCACTATTGCCAACACCCCTAATCCTCCGTACTATGCAGTCATTTTTACGTCTATTCGAACAGAAGGTGATAACGGATACCACGAAATGGCACAAAAGATGGTTGAACTCGCCGCAAATCAATCAGGTTTTCTTGGTGTAGAATCAGCAAGGGAAGGCATTGGCATTACAGTTTCATATTGGTCTGATATAGAATCGATACAACAATGGAAAGCAGACTACGAACACCAAGAAGCTCAAAAACTTGGACGCGAAAAGTGGTATGCTTCTTTTAAGACACGAATTGCAAAAGTAGAAAAAGACTATGGATTTTAATGATACACTTTAGAAGCATTACATGTAAAAAGAGATTAACCACGAGGAAATCAAAATAACATTTGAATTAGAAGAGGATTTTATCGAGTTGTTTAAACTGTTTAAAGTCACAGGTGTAGCCGAAAGTGGTGCGCAAGCGAAGGTGCTCATTGAAGAGGGACAAGTGAAACGAAACGGCGAAATTGAGACGAAGAAACGTGCCAAAATCGTTGCAGGCGAGAAGATTGAAGCGTGCGGTGAAATCATCGAAGTCAAAGCTATTTCGATGTGAAATGAGACACACTTACTTTAAAAAGCATTGTTTTCTCTAATTTAGTACCTCCTTCATTTTAAACACTCCTATGCACCCTCAAAATGTTTTTTCGCGCCAACACAAGCGGAATCACTTTTTCTTGAATCGGCGTGGGCGTGGTATGCCCTACTTCACTCAGTGCTTGGAGAATTTGTGGGCAGAGTTTGAGCGTAGAAAATGGCATGGGTTGGCATCCTTTGAGTCTTTTCGTCATTGTAGAATAGTTTCACTTTAGAGGAGGTTTTAAGGATTACATGTAAAGGCACTTTAGGGTAAGTTTTTGGTGTTATAATACGTCTGTAAAATGTCAAAGGATAAATAGTGGATCACTATAAATGGTTGCTTGCGTTTCACGTTATCGCGTTAATGTCGTGGATGGCGATGTTGTTTTATCTGCCACGGCTTTTTGTTTACCATGTGGAGCATGCTGATAAAAAAGCGTTTGTGGAAGTGGTGAAAATTCAAGAGTACAAGATTTATAAATACATCGGGCTTCCTGCCTTTTGGGCAACCCTTGCCAGTGGACTTGGCATGATTTTGGCTGACCCACAACTGCTCTCAAGCGGTGGGTGGATTTATGCAAAATTTACAGTCCTGATCGCACTTGCCCTTTACTCTTTTTCACTCGAAAAGTACCGTTTGGAACTTGCTAATGACACCTGCACCAAAAGTGGCAAATTTTTCAGAGCCTACAACGAAGTGCCGACGGCTTTGGCTATTTTGATTGTTGGGTATGTGGTCACAAAGAGCTTTTCATGGGCATTTACACTGATTACCTTAGGCATCTTCGCCATGATTATCGACGTGATTTTGGATGGAAAAAAGAAGCCTTAATCTTTTACATGTAAAGCGTTTGGTGATTCACTGGACTTGGAGCGTTGTAGCAGAATTTTAAGGTACAAAAGCGCTGAGAGTAACAGAAAATACCCCACGATGCTGTACCCGATCACATCACGCCTGCTCATCTCTTTGTCGTAGATCGCTTTTTCTTCATTCGTTGGAGCCTTTAGTGTCTGCTCCGTCACAATGGCGCTTGTTTGTGTGGCATACTGTTTGGGTAACCACTCAAGCCCGACAACGAGAACGAAAACACATACCACAATGGCCGCAAATATTTTAAGATTTGGCATGAGACTCCTTTTTGGAGAGAAACGGCAAGATGAAAAAAAGTGCCATCAGCACTGTGGAGAAGAACAATCCAACCCACAAAGTCAGCGTCGAACTCGGCAGCTTTCCAAGAATCGTAAGTCCTATCAAAGAGATGACCAATGCCCAAAACCATACCAAAAAGTACGGGCGCTGATGGGCGGGAATGCGACGAGGGTTTCGATCAAGAAGGGGCATCAGCAAAAACCCGACATTGACCACCACCAAAGACGCCATCCCGATGTACGAGCCTTTGATCATGCCGATGTCAAAGAAAAAGCTTTTCAGCAGTTGCAACATCCATAAAAAATACCACTCAGGATAGATGTGTGCAGGTGTATCGCTCGGATTGGCAGGCGTAAGGTTGAGCGCGTCAAACGTGATTTCATCGTGAAAAAAAGCGCAATAAAAAAAGAGTGCCAAAAAGAGCGTACACGCCAACAGTGGCTTTAAAACGGCATTGGAGAAAAATGGCTTTGGCTCTTTGGGGATGATGTCGTGCTTGCTAAAACGCTCCTCTTTGCTGACATGTAAACCTTTGCGATTCCATGAAAGCTTTGTGGTGGCGTACCACTTCACAAAATCCGTATGCACCAAAATCATCAAACTAATCAGTAAAGGCATCACCACAATGTGCAAGGTGTAAAAGCGCAATAACGTAATGCCACTCACGCTAAAATCTCCCCTGACCCACAGCACGATGTCCTCACCCGCTCCTGGGATATACTCAAGCAAACTGGTGATGACTTGCGCCGCCCAGTAACTCATCTGTCCCATCGGAAGTACATAACCCGTAAACCCGATGACCATACAACAAAAGTAAAGCACCATGCCGTTGTACCAATACTTCGTTTTGCCATGTTTGTAAAAACCAAAATAGAGCATGCCTAAAAGGTGAATGTAGAGCAGTAAAAAGAAAAACGTTGAGCCAAGCGCGTGGATTTTTCGCCACAACCAACCATAATTGACCTCTTGCATAATCGTCGTATGAACACTCTCAAAAGCTTTATCGGCATCGGGGATGTAATGCATCGCAAGAAAAATGCCTGAACACAATAGCAAAAGGCACAAAACGACCATGATGGCGCCTGTGTAGAGTAAAATATTGAAGTTCTTAAGTTTCAGATTCATGCCTTGGCTTCCTCCATGAGTTGAAGGTACGCCTCGCCCACTTCTCCGACAATAATCATCTCATTGCGGATAGTAAATGGAGGAATAACTAAAGGCTTCGTAACAGGGCTAGCAAGGGCGTTGCCATTGGAGTCAAACTGCCCATTATGACACGGACAGATAAAGCGTTTTTCGTCAGCGTGATACTTGGGAATACACCCTAAATGGGTGCAAATCCCAACCATCACCGTGTAGTAATACTCGCCAATTTTAATGTCTCGTTTTTTATCAAGAATCATCGAAGCATCTTTTTTGAGGATAAAAAGCGGTTTTTTCTGCCATGTAAAATAAGAAATTTCATTCAGCGGTAACGCGTTCGTATCAATAAACGTAGCCGCGTCGAGTCGCGCTTTTTTGGGTGGTTCTAAGGTTTGGAACATCGTACCGATGCTAAAATACATCCCCGTTCCCGTCAATGCTAAGAGCGAGTAATTCACCACTCTTCGGTTTCTATCCATTCTCATTTTCCTTTGCGCCCCACTTGGCGTGTGACTATTTTACCAAAAACTTTCATCAATAGCTCTTGCAGAGCTCTTTGGACACGCTAAAAACTATGCTGACACTGGATTTTCTTTGCACATCTTTGGAAGCATGAAGAGGTTTACATGTAAAGATGGATTGGAGTATTATGGTGAAAACTAAAGGACTTAAAATGATATTTGAATTAGAAGAGGATTTTATCGAGTTATTTAAACTGCTTAAAGTCACTGGCGTTGCCGAAAGCGGCGCACACGCGAAAATGCTCATCGAAGAAGGACAAGTCAAGCGAAACGGCGAAGTTGAGACGAGGAAACGCGCTAAAATCATTGCAGGCGAGCAGATTGAAGCATGCGGTGAAATCATCACAGTTGAAGCCATTTCGATGTGAAATTAGGACACACTTACTTTAAAAAGCATTATTTTCTCTAATTTAATTTGGAGTATAGTACCTTCTTCATTTTAAACACTACAATGCATCCTCAAAACGTTTTTTGTCGCTACTGCATTCATGAAGGATGACTAAACTATGCTAAATTTGAATATGACAAAGCGAATTGCCGTTTTTATTTTAGGGCAATTCATCATGGCGTTAGGTGTCTCACTCTCGGTTAAAGCCAATCTTGGGGTTTCACCTATCTCGTGTGTACCGTATGTGTACAGCTTAACGATGCCTCTTAGTTTGGGCGAATTGACCATTTTGCTCAACCTTGTTTTTATTGCCCTACAAATGGCGGTTCTACGCAAAAACTACCAATGGGCGCAACTGGTTCAACTCCCTTCTGTCATCGTTTTTGGGTACTGCATTGATTTGACGATGCATCTGATCTCTTCGCTTAGTCCAACGTCGTATGTCGCACAAGTTTTTTGGTGTTTAGCGGCATGTGCCACACTCGCCTTTGGCATTTTTTTACTCTTAAAAACAAAACTGACCTATTTACCGCTCGATGGCTTGGCGGTTGCAATCTCGCACACGTACCACAAAGAGTTTGGTAAAGTCAAAATCAGTTTAGACAGCTCCATGGTCATCATTGGTGTCATCAGCTCGTTTACCTTTTTAAATCGCCTGGAGGGCATACGCGAAGGCAGTTTTGTTGCGGCATTGCTTGTTGGAGCGTTGATTAAATTGTACAGCACCAAATTGGTGTTTGTTGAGCAATGGCTAGGAACATACACCGCACCTCAAATACAAAGCACCCAAGAAGCAACGCTCAATTCTCTTGTCATTACCATCTCACGAGAGTACGGCAGTGGCGGACATGAGATAGGAGAGATGATCGCCCAAAAGCTTGGCATTCCTTTTTACGATAAAGAACTTATCAAACTCACCGCCGAAGAGACGGGCTACACGGCTGAATACATTCAAGCCAACGAGCAGCACTTAGCCAGTGAATTGCTCTATGAACTCTACGAGCAAAACTACGCCTACGTGGGTGACCAACTTCCGCCTGCCGATGTTTTGTTTATGGTGCAAAGTAAGATTATCCGCGATATTTGCGCTAAAGGTGCGTGCGTCATTGTCGGGCGTTGCGCTAATTTTATCTTAAAAGACGACCCAAATTGTTTCAATGTTTTCATTCATGCGAACATGGCGTATCGTAAAGCAAAAGTCAATGAAAAATACAAAGCCACCCCACCATGTACCAACAAAGACTTAGAGATGTCCGATAAAAATCGCGCCAACTACTGCCTTCACTACACCAAACACGACTGGAAAGATGCAACCAATTACCATGTCACGCTGGATGCTTCTTTGTACGGTTCTGAAAAAGCAGCTCAAAAGATCATTGAGCTGCTGAAGGATTTTGCGCACTAGCGTCTTTACATGTAAAGGTAAAAAGCTCCAAAATTATCTCTATTTTGTTACAATAATCGCACGTTCTTTTTGACTTTTTATGACTCTATGATTCTTTACATGTAAGGAGAAAAACGTATCATGAAACTAAAAACCGAAGATTTCATCGTGCCAGAAGGCGCAAAAGTTGAGCTTAAAAAATTCCCCACGCTTGTCAAAGCATTTTATGCCTCCAAAGAAGCGTATGAAGAGACGCTGAAAAAAAATATAGAAGCGCTAAGCGACCTCCAACAACTCCTCTACGCCTCTAACAAATACGCCGTTTTGCTCATCTTTCAAGCGATGGATGCGGCGGGAAAAGATGGCGTGATTCGCCATGTTCTCTCAGGCATCAACCCACAAGGCTGTCAAGTTTTTAGCTTCAAACACCCTGCTGCCACAGAACTCGCGCATGATTTTCTCTGGCGCACGACGTGTGTTTTACCTGAACGTGGGAAGATCGGCGTTTTTAACCGTTCGTATTATGAAGAAGTGCTCATCGTTCGGGTTCACCCTGAGATTTTAAAAGGACAAAGACTTCCCGATAGCGTGCTAGAAGATGAGAGCATTTGGAAGGAGCGATACCGCTCCATCGTAGATTTGGAAAATCACCTGCACCGAAACGGCACGAAAATCGTCAAATTTTTCCTCCATCTCTCTAAAGACGAACAGAAAAAACGCTTTCTTGAACGCATCGACAAACCCAATAAAAACTGGAAATTTAGCCTCGCGGACTTGGAAGAGCGCCAATACTGGAAAGCATACATGCACGCCTACGAGTCTTGTCTCAGCGCTACCAGCACCAAACACGCCCCATGGTACATCGTCCCCGCAGATGACAAAAAAAATGCCCGCCTCATCATCTCAAACATTCTTCTCGATACCTTCAAAGCGCTTGATATGCACTACCCAGAAACGGATGAGAAGCGACAAGAAGAGTTGAAGGCGATAAGGCAGAGGTTGGTGGAGGAAGAGTGAAGGTAGACTAAAGATTGAGAGTTTAGCCGCTTATTCGCTTATCCCATTTGCTATAATTGACTCATAACAATTATTGTAGGAATACATTATGAATCATTTACAACTGATCGAGCGCTACATCGAAGCATACAATGCCTTTGACATCACAACCATGCTCAGCACGCTTCACCCCAATATTGCATTTCAAAACATTACCAATGGCGAAATCAACGCTGAAACACACGGCATCGAAGCCTTTCGCACCCTCGCCGAACAGTCTAAAAGCCTCTTTACTTCACGCAAACAAACCATCACCAACGTCGAAACAAACGAGACTCAAACATGCATCGACGTCGCATTTGAAGCCGTCCTCGCCATCGACCTGCCCAACGGACTAAAAGCAGGCGAGCTCCTCCAACTCCAAGGACGCTCAGAGTTTACATTTCGTGATGGGAAGATTGTAAGCATTGTGGATAGGGCTTGATTTTTTACATGTAAAAGTATTTGTATTAAGTAAATAAAAGTTCAAATCTTAGTTCTGACCCTTTTTTTCATAGCTTTACATGTAAAGAGCTAATAATCAAAATCTTTACTATCCATTTCTTTTTTAAGTTCTTTATGTTTTGATAAAATTGTTTCATTTTCTCCAAATGCTTTTTCTGAATAATGAAATAATTTTATCTCGATTCCATCGTTCAATATCAAATGTTCAAAAAACTCAAATTCTTCCACTAGTGCTTTAAATTTTCGTTCCCCTATACTTCCAAGGCAATGATAAAACAAAAATTCTAATTCTTCTTTGGTAAATTGTGCTCTTAAAAGATTGACATAAAATTGTTTATCTTCAATTTGGCTGTATTTTATAAATTTTAAAATTTGATAGATTTGAATAAAATATGTCCCAGTATAACTTTCATATTTTTTATTAAATTTATTATAGTTCAAACTATAAATTTCTTTCAAAATTTCAAGATATTGGTTTATTGCCTCATATGCAACAAATTGCCCTTTATAAAATTTTGTATTAGAACTATAAAAATTAATATATTCTCTTGTGTGATTTACTGACGCAAAACCATTTTCATTATTTAAAGTAATTTTTAGATGTTCTCGTGTTTTTAAAAATAAACTCATTAACTGAAAAAAAGTATTTTCAAATGACTGAAGCTTTATAGAATCATTTTGTATCTTAAAAGAGTCACTTTGTTCTTGTTGCGCTTGACTTGATTTTGCTAATTCTTCTCTTGTAGCTTTTAGCTCTTCTCTTGAAAGTTCAAGCTCTTCAGTTTGAATTTTTATTGTATAGATAATCGCAAAAAGAGTAAAAAGAGCAAAAATAGGATTGAGTGTACCACCAATAAAATCACCAAAAGTTCCCCATTCATCATGAGTTGCTGAAAAGCTATTGTGAAAATTATAAAAATATATACCTAATGTAGCTAAAAAAAGAAAAGTGGCAAAGGGTAGGAGATATTTTAATTTTGATAGTTTGTCTTTATTGGACGTTGACATAAAATTCCTTTGATTAAAAAAGCATATTATATACTTTTTTATTAGGAGAGAAAATTTTACATGTAAGGACGTACGTAAGTTTTTAAACAGCTACTTTCCTCCTCAAATGCACACTAAAATTCTCTTACAAAAAAGAAAGCCTATCGTAACTTAAAGAATCTTTGCGCTATCCTCACTCCTGCTTCACCCACAAAAGCTTACTGGTGTCGTAGCGATACTCTTGCGCTTTATTTAAAATCTTATGTTTTGTCGCTTCATCGATGCTTTTTGAGCGAGAGAGTATCCATAAGTATTCGCGGCTGGGTTCGCCTATGAGCGCGTAGGTATAGTCTTCATCTAACATCAACACCCAATAATTACCGTAAAAAGGTCGAAAAAAGCTTACTCGTAACTTTGAATTTGTCGCATCTACTGCGTAGGCGATGCCTTTGGCTTCTTTGTGGGTTCCGTCTTCTTTCGTGCATTGGTTGAGGACGTTGATGCTTCCATCGTCATTGAGCGCGTAGGTTGCCGACACATGGGTACAGCCTTTTTCAAACGAGTGGTCATACCTTGCTATCTCGTACCACGTGCCAAGGTATCGGCTTAGATCCACTTTTTCAACCGTTGGAAGCGGTGCGTAGTGTTTGGCACAGCCTAGAAAAAGAAAGGAGCAGATAAAAGTGATGAACATTTTGAACATAGAGACTCCTTTTTGAGTAATGGTAAAAGTATACACTCAAAAAAGGCTCTTTTGATGCTGATCTTAAATCTAATCTATGCGTTTAATATTTGGCATAAAATTGAGAGGCGAAGGAAGCCTCTAACGAAGCTTCCTTATTTTACATGTAACGATTTACGCAGGTTTTTTAAGCAGTAATTTTTCAGTGTCAGATGCCGCATCATCGGTCAAATGCAAGTTAAAGTTCTCTTGCAAGAAAGAGAAGATGTCGTCGTTCACAAATTGTGGTGGTTTTGGTCCAAGATAGATGTTTTTGATACCAAGGCTAAAGAGTCCTAGAAGAATAAGAACTGCTTTTTGCTCCATCCAACTTAGAACGATAGAGACTGGTAAATCATGCACCGTAACACCCAGTGCGCCAGCAAGGGCAAGGGCAATGTGTACTGCACCGTTGCTGTCGTTGCATTGACCAAGGTCGAGGTAACGAGGTATGCCTGTGTCTGCCACCGTGCCAAAGTCGATGTCGTTAAATCTAAATTTACCACAGCTTGATGTTAAAATCACACAGTCGTTCGGTAAACTCTCTGCCATTTTTCGGTAGTATTCCCCGCCACTTCCTGGGGCATCACAACCCGCGATAACGAAAAACTGGCTGATTTTGCCTGCTTTAACCGCTTCTAAGATTTGTGGAGCAAGACCTAAGATGGTTTTATAGTGGTGACCCGTTATGAGTGTCTCTTCACTATCAAAACCTGTGACATCGGGGAGTGCTAATGTTTGAGCGATGATTTCGCTAAAGTCGTTATTGTGAATTTTTTTGCCCTCTTTGATGCCTACGATGTCGTATGTGTAGAGTCTATCAACATAGGTTGAGTTTGATTTTGGAGGCACGATACAGTTCGTGTTCACGATGATGGTTCCGCCCCATTGCTCGAAGAGTTTGGTTTGGTCAAACCATGATTTACCGATGTTACCTTTAAGGTGTGCGTATTTTCGAAGTTCTGGGTAACCGTGCGCTGGGATCATCTCAGAATGCGTGTAGATGTTGATGCCTTTACCTTCGGTTTGTTTGAGAAGTTCTAAGAGCATATCAAGATTATGTCCGCTGACCAAGATCGCTTTGCCTTCTGCTTTGTTTTGAGAGATGCGAACAGGTGTTGGAATGCCAAGGTGAGAAGTGTGTGCTTCAGTAAGAATGTCCATCATTTTAACACCCGCAGAGCCGATTTTCATCAGTTGAGCGATGTGGTCGTCAAAGTTGAAGTTTACGTTGGTAAGGGTGAAGTAAAGTGTTTGAGCGATGACGTCATCGACTTCTTTAGTGTCTGCACCAAATTCATTCGCGTGGGTTCTATACGCACTGAGCCCTTTAAGACCGTAAATCATGATATCTTGAAGTTTCGCCAAGTTGGCATCTTTGCCACACGTTCCTACCTCTTGACCTTTAGAACCACAGCCACCGATTGCACTCATAGAGCATTGATCACATAACATGTTTAAAGACATAAACTCTCCTAATTAAAATTTGACAGAATCTTATCAAGAGGATCGTTTTATGTCATTGATTGATCTCAATCAAGACTTTTACATGTAAAAAGAAGAATGGCTCCAAGCGATGATGGTATCTGGGTGCATCGGGCGTGCGATGCCATAGCCTTGCGCTAGCTCACATCCGTGTTTTAAAAGCAACTCCGCATGTTCTTGCGTTTCAACGCCTTCGGCGATAACGCTGAGATCAAACGCTTTACTGAGCCCCACAACCGCCTCAACGATGGCAAGGTCATCACGGTCATTAAGAAGATTGAAGATGAAACTTTGGTCTATTTTTAAAATATCAATCGGTAATTTTCTTAGATAACTCAGTGACGAATACCCCGTACCAAAATCATCCAAGGCAAAGCGAACGCCTAACGTTTTACACGCATGCATAATGTGTGAGACATGCGCCATATCTTCTAGTGCGCTGGTTTCTAAAATTTCTAATTCCACAAGGTGTGCTGGAACATCAGGATAGCGAAGTAACATGCTTTGCAAGTAATCTGTAAAGTTTGCATCTTGAAGTTGTCGCGCACCAACGTTAATACTCACCGATAGATACACCCCCTCTTTTATCCACGCACTCATCTGTTGAAAAGCTCGCTCGATGACCCATTCCCCCAGTTTGATGCTTAGTATGTGATCTTCTACAATCGGTAAAAAAGCATGTGGAAGTAAAAATCCTTTTTCAGGATGTCTCCACCGAATCAACGCTTCAACACTCACGAGTTTATGCGTTCTAAGGTTCACTTTAGGCTGATAGTAAAGGACAAATTCATTATTATTAATGGCAGAAAGAATGCTTTCAAGGCTCTCATTTTGCTCTTTTACAGACCTGTCATACTCGACGTCAAAAAAGTGGTAGCGGTTCTTTCCGCTTTGTTTGGATTGGTACATGGCAAGGTCTGCGTGTCTTAAAAGCTGTTCTGCATCCACGCCATCTCTAGGGTAAAGCGTGACACCAATACTGCTGGAAACTTGTATAATAGTGTCATTAATCACAACCGGTTCTGAACTGGCAAGAAGCAATCGTTCCAAGATGGGCGTACACTCCTCTTGGCTTTTAAGATCACTTAAAACAGCGACAAACTCATCGCCCCCGAGCCTTGAGATGGTATCGCCTTGGCGCAGTGCTTCTTCCATGCGTCCTGCAATGATGACTAAAAGCTCATCGCCCACATGGTGTCCGTATTGATCATTAATCACTTTAAACCCATCCAAATCCAAATAAACTACCGCCAACTCTTTTTTTCTGCGCTCCGTTTGCGCCATCGCTTGCCTGAGGCGATCTGCAAATAAAACACGATTGGGAAGAGAGGTGAGCGCATCGTAGTGAGCGATATATTCAAGCTGTTTTTCATGCTCTTTCATCGTTGTGATGTCTGTAAAAAGCGCAACGTAAGACTGTACATTTCCGTTTTCATCATAAATGGCACTGATGCTGGTCATTTGGATATAGACTTGACCCGATTTGTTGCGATTGGAAATTTCGCCATACCAATGCCCTTTCTCAATCAAAGATTGCCACATTTGTTGATAAAACGCCTCTCCTTGCCTACCCGATTTTAGGAAACGCGGATTTTGCCCAATGACCTCTTCATGTGTAAAACCTGTAATGCTCGTAAACGTTTCATTGACATCCACAATCTCACCCGAAGCATTGGTAATCATAATGCCTTCTCTTGCATACGTAAAAACGCTTGCAGCAAGTTTGAGTTTCGCTTCTGACTCTTTACGATCCGTAACATCATGGGACAAGACAATAAAATGTGCTACGGTATGCATCTCTTTTTTCTTGGAAACAGAAAGCTCAAACCAACGTATGTTAGAGTTTAAATTCAATGAAAATTGATACCCAAAAGCATGCCCTTCTCTATTGGCCTCTTGAAGAGCTTCCATAAAGACATCTGCAACAGACTGCGGGTAAATTTCGTACACCTTCTTACCAATAAGACTTTGAGCGGCTAAACCCGTATGCATAGGTGCTCTTCTCACACTAAAATAAATCCCATCAAGGCTCATTTCAAACAATGCATCAGGAATAGCATCAAGAGTACTTTGCAAACTATCTTGTACGGAAAGCAAGTGTCTTTCATTGCGCCTTATGCGCCTATTTTGACGAAATAGCTGTATGCCAACACCTAACACGAACAAAAGAAACCCAACTAAGATGAGCGTAATATGTTTGAAATAACGTGCCCAAAAATCCCCAAGTGTAAATTTAGGTGCTTCTTCGAAAGGCGGTACACGAAGCATTCGCAGTGCATCTTCTACCCCTTTGTAATCAGAGGGAACGGTAAAGCCATAAATCTGAGCGCTCTTAGCCACATCGCTCTGCGAAGGAAGGGCTAAAAGAGCAACGGTTAAAGCGCGTGCGATATGCTCATCAAAGCTTGGCACAACGACCAAAGGCCATTCTGGATAAAGCCTTGTGGAGTGAAGAAACGGGAAATTGGGGTTTTTTTGCTCATTGATAATTTTAATATCCGATACGTTTAGTTTTCCCTCATGCACCATGTCCTCTAAGACATTGGTTCGAACAAATCCTACATCTGCTTCCGAAGACAATACGGCTTGAATGACTTTATCGTGGGGCATTCCTGTTATGATAAGGTGTGTGTCCTTGGGATAAATGTTATGAAGTGCCAATTCATATGCCTGCATCTGATACCCACCTAAGGAATTGGTATTGGTAACCGCGATATGTTTATCTTCCATATCGCGTAGCGTTGAGATAGGTGAGTCTTTGCGCGTAAACATCACCCCTGCAAATTGGGTGAGTATGACATGCTCTTTTTGGGTGATTTGAGTGACAAGTGGTGCGGAGAGTTTAAATTTATGTTTCAAAACAATGTAATGACCGGGGTTGGTTAAAATAATATCGACTTCATGATTGGCAACGGCTTGTGTGAATTCTGGGTAATTGTAAATATGAAGCGCAATAGGTTTCCCTATCGTATTTTGAAGATAAGTTGCAAAAGGCTGCCACTGTTGTATGGCCTGCTCTTTGGGGCGAAATGCTAAGATTCCAAGGCGAAGAGCTTCTTCTGCACTTAAAAATTGACATAAACAAAATAGAACAATGACAAAATACTTTTTCATGATAACTCACTCTTTTATTGACGAATTATCAAAACTTCCAACACACAGTATAGCACTATTCTGTTTAATGATATTTGTAATTCTTTTTTATTATACCAAAATTTAAATTGTCATGCTTTTGTTTCTTTGTCAAATTTTGCCGTAACGTCTTTCAGTGGAGGTGTACTCGGAGATAATGGCTTCTAATTCTCCCATAGAAAACTCAGGCCATAAGGTTTTTGTAAAAAAAAGTTCCGCATATGCAGATTGCCAAAGCAAGAAGTTTGAAAGTCGGTAATCACCGCCTGTTCGAAGCAGAAGGTCCACAGGAGGAATGCCAGCCGTGTCAAGGTTGGATTCTAAAATTTCTTTGGTGATTTCACCTTTTACATGTAAACATTTATTCATCGCGCGAAGAATTTCATCTTGAGCGCCATAATTAATCGCAAGAATTTGCCTGAGCCCCGTACAGTGCTGTGTCGCCTCTTTGGCATAAGCAATCTCTTTTTGAAGAGCGACAGAAAACTTACTCACGTCGCCGATGACATCAAAACAGATATTGTTTTCAAGAAGTGTAGGAATTTCACTGTGCAAATACTTAGAAAGTAGTTTCATTAAAACACTGACTTCAGCCTTAGGACGATTCCAGTTTTCGGTGCTAAAGGCATAAAGCGTGAGGTATTTTATGCCCATTTTGGCGGCATATTTCGTAATTTCGCGCACTTTTTTTGCACCCACTTTATGACCAAAGGAGCGCTCTTTACCTTGACGTTGTGCCCATCTGCCATTCCCATCCATAATAATCGCTAAATGCACTAAATCATTCATTCTTTACTTCTTTTGAGCTTACAATTTATGAGCGCCATTTTATCTTTTTTCTCTTTAGCCCACCTTGACAAATCTTGCCACTTTGACTAAAATTACACCATCGCTACTTTTTAGAATTCTCACAAAGTAGTCTCATTAAAATCGACTCAAGCAACTCTATCTTAGTGGACTTTTTCACATCGAGAGACTCTAGCTTCATGAACGATCAAAATAACAATAAGAAGGTACAATGAGCGGAAACACTCCATCCTCAACGGCACAGCCCTGCGCCACCCCAGCCCCAACTAACGGACAAACAAAACCAAATCATCATACAAAATCACGTACTCACGTCCCCGTTGATGGCTACAAAATCGAAAGTCTTAGAACAACCCCACTCGAAAAACTTTTAGAAATCGCTACGGAACTGGGGATTGAAAATCCAAACGAATTAAAACGTCAAGATTTGATGTTTGAGATTTTAAAATCACAGGTTAATCAAGGCGGATTTATTCTTTTTACGGGCATTTTAGAAATCGCTGGAGAAGGGTATGGCTTTTTACGTGCGATGGATGCAAACTTCTCAGACAGTGCCAATGATGCGTATGTCAGTAGCACACAAGTAAAGAAATTTGCGCTTCGTACGGGTGACATCGTTACAGGACAAGTGCGCCCACCCAAAGATCAAGAGCGTTACTACGCGCTTTTAAAAATCGAAGCGATTAATTACCTTCCTCTTGCAGAGAGTAAAAAAAGACCTCTTTTTGAAAACCTGACGCCTCTTTATCCAACAGAAAAAATCAAACTCGAATACGACCCGATGAAAATCACAGGACGTGTACTTGACCTCTTTACGCCTATCGGAAAAGGTCAGCGTGGTTTGATCGTAGCACCGCCACGTAGTGGTAAAACTGAGCTTATGAAAGAGCTTGCTCACGGCATCGCACGCAATCATCCCGAAGCTGAACTGATCGTTTTACTGGTTGATGAAAGACCTGAAGAGGTAACCGATATGCAACGTTGTGTGCAAGGTGAAGTCTATAGCTCAACGTTTGATATGCCAGCATCAAATCACGTTCGCGTAGCAAACCTTGTGATTGAAAAAGCAAAACGTCGTGTGGAAATGGGCAAAGATGTTATCATTCTTCTAGATTCTATCACCCGTTTAGCACGTGCGTACAACACCGTTACACCTTCAAGCGGTAAAGTACTCAGTGGTGGTGTGGATGCCAATGCTCTTCATAAACCAAAACGTTTCTTTGGTGCAGCACGTAATATCGAAGATGGCGGTAGCCTCACGATTATTTCAACAGCTTTGATTGAAACGGGAAGTAGAATGGATGAAGTTATCTTTGAAGAGTTTAAAGGTACAGGTAACAGTGAAATCGTTCTCGATAGAAATATCTCTGATAGAAGAATCTACCCTGCGGTGAATATCATGAAATCTGGTACAAGAAAAGAAGAACTCCTTCTTACGCCAGATAGACTTCAAAAAGTATGGGCACTTCGAAGTGCTATCAACCAAATGGATGATGTAGAAGCCCTTAAATTCCTTTACGCTAAAATGCTTAAAACAAAGGATAACGAAGAACTCCTGTCCATTATGAATGAATAAAATTTTCTTACAAAGGTAGCGCTGTGTCACAAGTACTTGCCCTAAAATACCGACCTTCTTCTTTCGACAAGCTGATAGGTCAAGAATCCATTACGCAAACACTTTCACTTGCGCTCAACCAAGATAGGCTCTCACACGCCTATCTTTTCTCCGGTCTACGGGGAAGTGGTAAAACTTCAACTGCACGTATCTTTGCAAAAGCGCTTGTGTGTGAACAAGGCCCAACGGCAACACCTTGCGAGACGTGCGATCATTGTCTCAGTGCCAACGAAAACCGCCATATTGACATTATCGAGATGGACGCTGCGTCCAATCGTGGTATTGATGACATTCGCGAGCTCATTGAAAGTACCAAATACAAACCCAGCAGTGCGCGTTTTAAAATCTTCATTATTGACGAAGTTCATATGCTCACAACGCAAGCATTTAACGCACTGTTAAAAACCCTTGAAGAGCCACCACCGTATGTTAAGTTTATTCTTGCAACAACAGACCCATTGAAACTGCCAGCTACGATTTTATCGCGAGCGCAACATTTTCGTTTTAAACAAATTAAAACTGCCGATGTGGTCAATCACCTGTGTCATATTTTAAATCTTGAAAATATCGAGTATGAAAAAGAAGCCCTAGAGATGCTCAGTAGAGCAGGTAACGGCTCTTTGCGTGACACACTGACGCTACTTGACCAAGCGATTATCTATTCTAAAGGTTATATCACACCTCAAAATGTGGCTTCAATGTTAGGGCTGTTAGACCCAACCCAACTTGAAACGATTTTCACCGCCATTTTAAATGGCAATAAAAACGAATTATTGCACCTCATCAAAGAGTTTGAAGCCTATGAGTGTGAAATCGTCATTGACGAACTTATCGCGTATCTGAAAAATGCCTTTTTTGAGCAAGATCGAAGATTTTCAACACTGTTATACGAGCGCTTTTTCAAAATCTTAAGTGAATCCAAAAGCCTTTTGTACATCAACGCTAACAATGGTTTTGTGCTTTCATTGGTCTTCTTTAAAATGGTGGAAGCAACCAATATTAAAACGATTGAAGAGATGATAGACTCACTCGAACATGAAAAATTTCGTCTCCCGACTCCTGCGCAACCGCAACCACAAGAAGAAGAGATTCCAAGCGAAGAAGTTTTACATGTAAAAGACCAAGGCGTAACGACGGCACAGCTTTTTACGCGTCTTTGCGACAAATTGTTAGACCGTAACGTGGAACTCGGCGAATGTTTTAAAACACACATTCGTTTTGTTAGTTTTGACGAAAACACGCTCACGCTCAATTCCAGTGCCGAAGATGAAAATGCAAAAACACTTAACACGCATTATGGAATTATCAAACATTTTGTACAAGAGCTTTTTGGGCTTGAGACCAAAATTAAAATCAATAAAGTCACTCCTGAACCTGAACCTGAGCCTCAACCAACATTAGAGCAACAATTTCACGATGCAGAACTCAGCGCCAATGAAGAGAGTTACTCAATGGTTGAAAACTCCACGTTTGACGAATCTCCGCAAAGCGAGAGTTGCGCAACAGGAGCAATGATGGCACAACAGCGTGAAGTCGATGCTAAAGAGATTTTAAATACGCCTTTTGTGCAACGCGCAACAGAACTGTTTGACCCACAAAAAATTCAAATAAGGCAGAAAGTATAATTATGGATAAAATTCTTATCATCAATACCGGCGGAACATTTAATAAACGCTACAATCCTCTTAAAGGAGAACTTGAAGTTCCCAAAGACGGTATCGCCGTTGAGGCAATTTTGCGTTACTGCTACAATACTCCTTATGAGCTAATCAACATCGTTCACAAAGACAGTCTTGAGATGAATGAAGCAGACCGTGAACTTATCGCAAAAACGATTCAGCAGTCTTCTCATGCAAAAGTACTTATCATTCATGGTACCGATACGATGGATGTAACAGCAACATTTTTAGCATTACATGTAAAAGAAAAAGTCATCACACTCACAGGAGCGATGGTGCCTTTTAGCATTGATGGGATTGAAGCAACGGCTAATTTTATGATGGCATTAGGTCATCTAAGCAATAACGATACAGCAGGCGTTTACATTGCAATGCATGGCATGGTAGCAACGCACAGCAAAATCTACAAAAACAGACAAAAAGGGATTTTCGAGCCTGCTTATTAAACGGCTCGAATCTCTTTGGTTCTTCGAAAGATAAAGTGGCTCATCACAATCACATAATACGGATAAATCACCACTCCTAAAAAAGGGATAAGCGTTAGCGCAAAACAGACAAGCGATATACCTCTTAACTGTCCTGAACACTCTTTTTTTAATCTAAGATACTCTTCTTTTGAATTGAGCATCGAAGAGACATCTAACACCAAGAGTTTATGAAACATATAATAAACAGGAAATAACAGTCCAAAATTGAGTAAAGGAACAAAAGCCAACGGCAAGAGTAAAATAAATAAAATCACCGTAATCAAAATGGTTTTAAGTACAAACCATAAATAACTAATAAGGTCAATCCCTTTGACATGCACGCTAGGATAATAGCGCGTTCCAATCTCTTTGATAAAATAGCCTGCAAACAGCCCCACGATGACCGAATAGACCATCAAAAAAAGATAATAAATCACAATCGCCGATGTTAGAAAAAGCAAAATACCGACAATTGTTTTTGTAATTAAGAAAAGTGAAACAAGGCTAAAAAGCCACGTTTGCTCTAAATTACCTTCAAAGCCTTGAAGCCACTGGGTTATCCAGAGGCTAAGAGCACCGATGCCTCCAAACATTAACCATATAGCGCCAATAAAAAAGGCAATCGTTAGGATAAAAGAGAGCAAAGAGACAAAAAGAACTCTTGGAGAGAGTGTATCTCCAAGAGCCTGTGTGAAGATGTTGGTTTGAAAAGAAGATTGAGGTGCCATCATTTTATTGGATTATTTGGCCATTAACGCTTATGACCCCTTGTTTAAAGGTCACATCGTACACAAAATAATCTCCATCAGCACGACCAAGCTCAAAATCTTGTGGAGCGGTTAATTGCAATGCTTCAAGTGTCGCACGGTCCTCTTTATGGATTTTCACTTTAGACGTTACATCCAATAATCCTATTAAGGCAAGAGGACTTTGTTGGTCGCTAAAATCATTTTTTGCGATTTGCAATGTCGTATTGATAGAGACATCTTTCAGCGCTAGTGTGCCGGAAAGTGCTTTGAGTCCAATGTTAAAATCAAAAACCATTCCGTGTCTTACAAGCGCAACAAAATCATCAATCAACGCTTTTTCACCGCCACTTTCAGGAGCAAGCACCATTGCATTGTAGTCAGCTTGGATTTTTTTAATACTCTCACTTTGCAATCCTTTAAGAGAAAGGTTTGCTAACAATGTATTCAGCTTGACCTCTTCAGCAAGGGCATTGGTAAACGAAAGATTGTTTAAAGCGTAATCTGCTTTTAAGCTCCACTCTTTACGAACATCTTCCGCACTACTGGTCACTTTCATAGCACCCATTGAAAAAGAAACAGCTGAGTACGCATCTTTGGTATCAAACGCATAATGCTCCAAAGAGAGTTCGCCTTTATTGTTCAAATCATCTTGATAATCAAACGTATATAAGAAGTTTTCAAGATTACTCTGAACCGTAAAATCTGCGGCTTTCACTCCTAGATTTTGCTTTTGAATGCCCACGACACCATGAACAATACCCGCACGTTCATTTAAAGTCAATGTATGCCCTTGCGTATCCACATCAATGGTTCCCTCTTCGACATTAATACTCTCTTTAATATCTTTGAGTTTTAATGCTTTGAGTTTTTCATCGCTACTAAAGGTCATATCGACACCAAAAATACCTTTTTCCAGAAGAGGCAATACAACACCTGATGCCTTAGGGTCTTTGGCAATCTCTTCTTGAGTGACTTGTGGTAATTTTGCTAATGTCAATGAGACTTTGGCTTCGCTTGGGAACAGATGAGAGGTAATCATCTCTCCTTTAAACCCAAGACCGTTAAACGCTTCATTGATACCTTCATTGGTTTCGTCTTTAAGACTTTGTGCGAAAAGTTTATATTGAGCATTTTTAGCTACTAATGCATTGAGCATGAAATCACGTGCTTTTTTAGCATCGCTTATTTCAAGTGTAAACGTTCGTTTCCCTGTGAGATAACCGCTTTTACTGATAATCTCTTGTTTAAAGCCATTTTTTTCAAGAAGGCGCTGATTCTCTTCCAGTTTGGAATCAATCTGTTTTGAGATGACTAAAGGTGTAGCAACAATAGCAGCAGCTACGATAGATGCACCAATAAGGTATTTCGCGTTAGCCATAAAGAGCCTTTTAAGATTTATAACCTATGACATAATAGGTATTTTTGTTAGGAACTTTTTCCACCGTAATTTTATATTTTTCCGACCATTTCGCAATCATATCATTGACAGATGCAATCATGTCTTCACCAAGAGCTTCATTTTTGATTTTAAAGTAATCTTTATTGCTAGAAAGTGCCACAAACGAGTGATGTGTTTTAAGCGCATCGTGGAGTGCAATCAAATGTTTTTCAACATTTTCAAAACCAATAGTATTGGCAATAACGCGTGTTAGTTGTGCTTCTACACTAGGGGTGATACTGTATCCAAGTTGTGTTAAAATAGCTTGTTTTTCCATGTCTTTCCTTCTATAAATTGATTCTTTTGGGTCAAAAGACCACCTTTAAACACGTTTAACGCTTTTGTGCGATGAGCACATCTTCGATCATTTTTGAGATATCGCCATCTAAGATAGTATTAACCTGTGAATAGGCGATATTGCTACGATTGTCTTTGACTTGCTGATACGGCGCTAAAACATAACTGCGTATCTGATGTCCCCAGCCAATTTCACTTTTTTCAACACCGTCTTTCTCCGCTTGTTGTTTTTCAAGTTCAAATTCATAGAGGCGAGATTTTAACATCTTCATTGCCGTGGCTCTGTTTTTGTGCTGAGACCTATCGTTTTGGCATTGCACTACAATTCCTGTTGGAATATGTGTAATTCTAATCGCACTATCGGTTTTATTGACGTGCTGTCCACCCGCGCCACCTGAGCGGTACGTATCGACTTTTAAATCACGGTCTTCAATCACGATATCAATGTCATCATCCACTTCGGGAGAGACCATAACCGAGCTAAACGAAGTATGACGTTTGGCATTGGCATCAAACGGGCTGATACGCACAAGCCTATGAATCCCATTTTCGACTTTGAGGTAACCGTACGCATTTTCACCGCGGATGATAAACGTTACATCTTTGAGTCCCGCTTCTTCACCCTCTTGATAGTCCATCACTTCGACTTTAAATCCACAGCGTTCCGCCCATCTAAGATACATACGGTACAAAATGCTTGCCCAATCTTGGCTCTCCGTTCCACCCGCACCTGGGTGAATCGAGATAATGGCATCTTTCGTATCATTCTCACCACTAAGCATCATGGCAATTTCAAGATTGGTAATATGATCTTCTAAATGTTCCGCATCCTTAAACAACTCATCAATCGTTGCTTCATCATTTTCTGCATTGGCCATTTCATAAAGGTCATGGGCATCAAAGACAACATTTTTGGCTTTGGTGTAGCGGTTCAGCAATGAACTAATGGAGGTTTTCTCTTTTTGCAACACAGCGGCCCTCTTCGCATCATTCCAAAATTCTGGGTTTTGCTCTATGGCTTCTATCTCTTGCAATCGTTGCGTAATATCATCAGGTTTGATAATCTGTGCGATATTTTCAACTTTTATCGTTAGTTTTTTGAGAAGTTCTGTATATTCGTAATTATCCAAATATATTCCTTTTGCTATAATACGCTTTCTTGTTTCCTAATGAAGAGCAAACACTTTGAATGTGCACCTTTCATTAAGAAGATATTTTACTCAAAAGTGCCTAAAATGAAAATAGTAAAAACAATTGATGAACTTCAAGCGGCTAGAGCTGAGCTTAGAGGCTCAGTTGGTTTAGTCCCTACCATGGGAGCGTTACACAATGGTCATCTCTCATTAATTCAACAATCTACCGCTGAAAATGACCACACTATTGTCTCTATCTTTGTCAATCCTACCCAATTTTTAGAGGGTGAGGATTTGGATAAATACCCTAAAAAACCCGAAGCCGATATCAAGATTTGTGAATTTGCAGGTGTGGCTATTTTATTTATGCCCTCATCTGAAGTGATGTATGCGTCTATTGAGCCTTCAATTTTAGCACCTTCTTCAAAATCGTATATTTTAGAAGGATTTACAAGACCTGGGCATTTCAATGGTGTCTTACGTGTCGTTTTAAAACTTTTCAATCTTACAAAACCTACACGTGCCTATTTTGGGAAAAAAGATGCCCAACAACTTTATATGATTCAAAATATGGTGCAATCGCTTTTCTTAGATATAAAAATAGTCCCATGCGAAATTGTTCGTGAAGATGACGGTCTTGCGCTTTCCAGTCGCAATGTTTATCTAAATCCCACCGAACGTAAAGAAGCACTCAAGCTGTGCGAATCTCTCAAAGTTGCGACACGTTTAGTTATCAAAGGCGAACGCCATATCCCAAATATTCAAGCTGAAATGTTAAAGGCTTTAGCACCATTACATGTAGAATACGTGGAAATTTTAAATCGTGATTTTGATACAATAACGACACTTGAAATAGGCAACGCTATTATTTTAGTTTGTGCAAAAGTCGGTACAACGCGTCTTATTGATAATCTTTGGGTTTAAATCACCTTTTTCTGCTTCATTGGAAGTAAATTTCAGCGCCCATGCGGCTAACGTAGCTTTTTGGCAATGCCAGAAAGCATAGAATCAAGTTCACAAGAACTTTTTTAAGGATACCATTGAAAAAACTACATCTTGTTTCATTAGGATGCAATAAAAATCTCGTCGATAGCGAAGTGATGTTAGGAAAACTCCAAGCGTACGAATTGTGCGATGACCCCAGTCAGGCTGACGTACTTATCGTCAATACCTGTGGGTTTATCGGACCTGCGAAAGAAGAGAGTTTAAATACTATTTTTTCTTTACACGAAGCACGTAAAAAAAATTCACTCTTAGTCATGGCAGGGTGTTTAACGGAGCGTTACAAAGAAGATTTGACGAAAGAGCTCAAAGAAGTCGATTTGTTTACCGGTGTTGGCGATTACGATAAAATTGATGAAATTATCTCTTTACGCCAAAATCGTTTTAGTCCTGCTACTTATCTTCTTAATGAGGAAGAGCGCATCATTACAGGCTCCAACGCACATGCGTACGTCAAACTCTCAGAAGGCTGCAATCAAGCGTGCAGTTTTTGCGCTATTCCAGGGTTTAAAGGCAAACTTTTTTCACGCACGCTCGAATCTTTGGTTAAAGAGGTTAAAGCACTGGTTGCCAAAGGATTTTTTGATTTTAGTTTTATTTCACAAGACAGCAGTTCTTATTTAAGGGACCAAGGGGAAAAAGAGGGGCTTATCAAGCTCATAGACGCCATTGAAGCTATTGAGGGTGTCAAAAGTGCGCGCATCTTATACCTTTATCCTACCACCACGTCTAATGCACTCATTGAGCGCATTATCGCTTCGCCTTTGTTTCATAACTATTTTGACATGCCGATTCAACATATCAGCGACAGTATGCTCAAACGCATGAAACGAGGCGCGGGACGTGAGCGTATTATTGAACAACTCACGCTCATGCGCCAAGCACCCAACAGTTTTATTCGCACCAGCTTTATCGTGGGACATCCAGGAGAAAGTGAAGCGGAGTTTGAAGAGCTCTTGAGCTTCATGCAGACATTTGAGTTTGATCGTGTCAATATATTTGCCTATTCGGATGAAGAAGACACTTCCGCATACGAAATGGAAGATAAAATTGATGTTAAAACGATTAATAAACGTATCAAAAAACTGGATAAATTAGTATCGAAACAGACTATTAAAAGCCTTGAACGCGAAGTAGGTAAAGAGATGAGTATTCTCATTGAAGGTGAAAGCAGTGAACATGAATTTTTCATGGGAGCAAGAGAACTGCTTTGGGCGCCAACGATTGATGGCGAAATCTTAGTCAATGATTCTGATATTGGGGCTATTGCCATTGGGAAGTGCTACAAAGCCACCATCAGTGAACGTGCTGGAGATAAGCTCATTGCAACCATTACTTCCGTTGCATGAAGCAACACTTAACACGCTTTCTCATCAAAAAAATCTTTTAGCATTTTCAGGCGGTGGAGATTCCACTGCCCTCTTCTTTTTACTTCTAGAACAGAACATTACGTTTGATGTTGCGTTTGTTAATTATAAAACAAGAGAGCAAAGCGATGAAGAAGAAGCTTATGCTAAAGAGCTCTGTCAGCGCTACCATAAACACTATTTTATTTTTACATGTAAATTAGAAGCTTCCAATTTTGAACACCATGCACGTACAAAACGATATGCTTTTTTTGAAACGCTGATTGAGATTTACCACTATACCAATCTTTTATGTGCGCACCATTTAGGAGACCGCTTAGAGTGGTTTTTAATGCAGCTCAGCCGTGGTGCAGGATTGATAGAGATGCTAGGCATGCAAGAGATGGAAAAAAGAGAGCACTACACACTTATCAGGCCACTTTTACATGTAACAAAATCATCGCTTCTTGATTTTTTACAAGCGCACAATCATCGCTACTTTAATGATGAAAGTAATGCAAGCATGGAACACTTACGCAACCATTTTCGCCATCATTTTGCTACGCCATTATTAGAGCAGTATGAAAACGGTATCGCTCAAAGTTTTGTGTATCTGCAAGAAGATGTCAAACGCTTGCTACCTCAAACCTCTTACAAACGTATCAAAGACCTTTTTATCCTTCAAAGAGAAACCGATGACCTTTTGAATATTCGTCAAATTGATAAAATTTTAAAGCTCCTAGGAAAACTTCTTTCCAAAGATGAACGTCAAGAAATTTTACGTACCAAAGAGTGTGTCATAGCAGGAAAGATTGCTGTTTGTTTTCAAGAAGAAACTATTTTTATCGCTCCTTATGTAAAAGAAGCGATGCCAAAAGTATTTAAAGAAGCATGCCGTAAAGCTAAAATTCCTTCGAAGATTCGCCCTTACCTTTTTTCTTCACAGTTGGAACCTCACGCGTTGCGTTAAGATCATACACTTTAATTTTAAAGGTGGATGAGATATTTTGAGCATTGGATTCAAGATGGATAGGAAAGTCTGCTTGAACAATATTGCTGTATTGATTCAACCCTTCTAAAAAGTTATAGAAGTTCTTAGGGGTTTTTAGTGTGGATGTCACATTGAGCTCATATTCGACAAACTCTTTTTTATAATCTGATTTTGTAACCTCAACCAATGAAACTTGTGTAAAAAATTTAGCCGCATAACGAATGAACTCCTCTTGCGTAAAAGGGTGTTTAAACGCTCCGATAATATGCACATTCTCGGCTTTGAGTTTTGAGAGTTCTGATTCACGCTCTAAAAAAAGATTTTCAACGCGCGTTTTATGCACCAATACACGCTTATGCTCTGCTTGTAAAACACGATGGTCTTTGACATTGGGAATGATGAGTAAAAAAACAAAGGCAAAAGTAATAATGATAAACGTCATTAAAAAAAGCAACAGCTTCATTAAATCAATTTTTTCTAAGCTGCGATCAAAACTACTCACCAAGTCCATCCTCGCTAAGAATTTTGTTCACACTCACAAAATTGTACCATCCCTCTTTTGTCAAATAAAACGTTGTATTACTGGTATGAAAAATAGATTTCAGAGGCGCTGCTAATAAAAAATTAAAGGTATCTTGGGTGGGGGTTACACCGTATAAAATGAGTGAATTACGCTCCATTTGTACTTTTTTTAACGTTATTTGATCAGGTACTAAATCAAAAAGATTTTTCATACTCTCTTTGAGCAATGTGTTGTTGGAAAAAATCTCCTCAGAAAGTGCTTTTTGGCGTAAAATTAATCCGATAGATTCATCATCTTCATCGATTTTAGTCTCTAGCATCTGACGTTCTTGGGTCAATTCAACGATACCCGTTTTAAAGGACCGTACTTCATACACGATATAAAAATTGAAAATGAGCATAAATGCAGACATAAGGGCAATAAAGATAACCCACATCTTGCTAAAGAGTGATAAAAAAGGCTTTGGACGAGGGGCTATAAAGCTGTATCTCATTTAAAAACCTCTTGCATTGCAATATCGCACATACGATCACACACATCAACTTTATGGATTTCAACATCCATCATCAATTCATCTTCAAGCTGATGAATCAAATCCGAACTGATTTCATACCCATCGAAAATAATAATCTCTTCAATGAATTCACTAACATACAAAGGATTATGATAATACTCTTCTAAAGACGATTTAAGATACTTATAGACCATCAAATCACGGCCATAAAGCTCTAAACTCATATCTTCTTCTTTGACATCACTCATGCCTTTAAAATGGCCAATAGTTCTATCATCAATGTCTGAAAAAGAGTCTGCTGAACGCAGGTCATCAATATCTTCTAAATCCGTTAATTCGCCTAGTTCATTCAGGTCATCTAAATTGTCATTATCATCTTGGGCAAGTTCTGGCATCTCACTTTCAGAAACAATCTCTTCTTCTTTTTGCTCATTTTCCCAATCATCCACATTTGCGTTATGGGTAAACGAAGATTCATTTTGTGTTTTAAAAAAGGCGCCAAAAAGTAACTGTTTTTCTTTAAAAACAGCAATAATAAAGAAATTTTGGCAATTAAGCATATAACAGGTAGGTTTGCTTTTGAGTTTTTGAGAAACGATAAAATCGCTGAGAATGATGAAAGGCGAGTAGATAAGGTCCACACCGACTTCTGAAAAGAGGTTTTTAACCCATTTGATTTCAATGTAAGATGCATATGCACTCCATTGATTCGAAATTGCGACATGATGGACATTATGCATATCAACACTGTATTTGCTAAAACTGTTGTTTCCTACGCCTTCAATAGCACCTTGTCCCATTGAATCAAGTAAAAAAGCGATATAGACAAACTGGTATTCATCTTGGAGAGACATTAAATAATTTTCAATACTTTTATCGAGAGCTTCAACAGGGAGACTTAAAGGAAAAACTTTGGTAAATGTTTTTTGAAGAGCGCCGTCTTTTAAGACTTTGCAACGAAGCAGACACTCCGCTTCATTAAACATAATAGCAACAAAAAGGTTCTGAAATTTTTTCTGAAGAACTGTTTTAATGCTCATGCCATAGACTCTTTGTTCACGTCGCTACTCTTATGTAAATTTAGGATATATATTAGACTAATCTTGCTTAAGTTTTCTAGAATACGAAGCAAAAGCAGTACCATTTTGCTGTTTTTAGGCTAAATCGCGTGTTCTTGAAGCTGTTTTTGTATCAGTGTTTTGGCTTCTTCCATACTCAAACCATCTACATAAAAAGGTTCTCCAAAATAGAACTCTAACGTACAAAAAGGTTTAGGGAGACAAAAGGCATCCCAACTCTTCATACGCCAAAAAGATGAGGCTTTGCAATTCATTGTGATAATAGGGATATGGCGCATTTGCGCCAAATTGACAATGCCATCGGCAACACTGTGCCTAGGACCACGTGGTCCATCAGGTGTTAGCGCAATATCACGTCCCGCTTTTAAAGATTTTAATGCGCTACGAAGGACACTGCTTCCACCTTTGGATGTGCTGCCTCGCACTGTACTTCCGCCAAATATTTTGATGAGTCTGGCTATCATTTCACCATCAGAATGGCGACTAATCATTGCGTCGACATTCTTTCGATGCGCATAGTGCCAATAGGCAAAAGGCATCATTAAAAGCTCACCGTGCCACATCGCATAGAGGCTTGGTGTTGAAGAGCCGTTGGTGGTAATGTGGAACTTTTTTTTACATGTAAAGTATAGAAGTTTGAGAAAAACAAAAACGAGTGGAGGCAAAATCCAGACGAGGATTTTGCGTCGGTTTTTTTTAGAGAACAATTTCGCCATATAACGAAAGACGTTTTGGATTAGTGATTTTAATATCAACATTCTGACCCAACAAACTCTCATCACCTTTAATCTGCACCAGCGCATTGTTATCGCTTCTGCCTGCTAAAAAACCGCTATTACGAAGTTCGTCGATATAAACGGTATAGACTTTATCGCGTTTACTTTCCGCAATTTCATCTAAGATTTCGTCTTGAATCAATTGTAGTTGCTCAAGCCTTCTAGCAGCAACTTCAGAATCTACTTGATTGGTAAACTCTGCCGCTTTGGTCAAAGGTCTAGGGGAATATTTAAATGCAAAAATTTGCTCAAATTTGACTTGCCTTACGACATCTAACGTATCTTCAAAATCGGCATCGCTTTCACCAGGAAATCCGACGATAATATCTGTGCTAATCGATACATCAGGAATCATCGCTCTTAGTTTTAAAGCCCTGTTTAAAAACCACTCTTTGCTATAACCTCGACGCATTTGCTCTAAAATATGTGTTGAGCCGCTTTGCAATGGCATGTGCATGGACTTACACACTTTTGGATTATTGGCAAATGTTTCTAAAAATTTATCATCCATATGAAGCGGGTGAGGTGACGTAAAACGAATGCGTTGTACTTCGGGAATCTCACTTATTTGATTTAAAAGGTCAGAAAAATCCATGGAATATTTTACGGAAGCACTAAAACGCTTGCCATAGTTATTGACATTTTGCCCCAATAAAAAAATCTCTTTGGCTCCACTAAGAGCAGCTTTTCGTGCTTCATTGATAATCAACTCAGCAGGAATAGATATCTCTTCGCCACGTGTATGCGGTACAATGCAATACGTACATTTTTTATCGCATCCGATGGAAATATTAACGTACGCTTTATAAAGACTATTTCGGTACTCGCCAAAAGCATAAGCACTTTCGTCATAATCTGTATCGACACTTAAAAATTTTTCGGTATTAACAGCGGTAGAAATTTTTGAAACATTACGTGCGCCAATTACAAAACTGACATAAGGGGCACGTTTAAATATCTCTTTTCCTAAATGGCTTGCTGTACATCCGCACACGCCAATTTTTGCGCCATCTTTTTTTTGAAGGTTGTATTTTCCAATTTCTGAAAAAAGTTTACTAACGGGTTTTTCACGTACACTACACGTATTGACCAAAATAAGATCAGCGTCTTGGACGTTATTGGTTAAAACATAATTTTCTTTATCCCCTAGTTCTGCGATAATGTGCTCCGAGTCTCGCACATTCATCGCACAACCTAAGGTCTCTATATAAAGCTTTTTTTCCTCTTTTATACCCAAAATAAAGCCTTAAAGAATATGTACTTCGTACATGTAATCGCTCTCTCCTAGACCATAACGAATATCGCGCAGGTAAACACTAAAACCTTTTTCTTCGAAATGCTCTACTAAAGCGACCAAGTCTTTATGAGAATTTTCTTTGTCAAAGTAAAAAATTTTCTGTCCATCTTTTTCAATAATCTCAGTTACTTTATCCAATGTAATTGTCTTTGGTTTTCCATTAATTTCATTTCTGGCTAATTTAATTTCCATTGTAAACCTCTTTTCTGTCGAAAAAATTATCGTTATGTGCCCAACATGCACAAAGATATATCGCGAAGTATACTTTATTTTCGATAAATTCCTCATTAAAACCACACAATTGCATCTTTATAAAGAAAAATAAAAGAAGATTTTGGCTATAATCCTCTTTCCTCATCTCGCAATCGTTTAAATTTCCATGATTTGTATTTGATATTTTCATCATTGCGACACCTATCTAAATTGAGATAAAATACGTTAAATTTTTTAAGGACACCTATGGAAAGAATTGTAGACATTATAGAATCCATTGCCCATGAAAAGGGGTTAGATATCAATGAAGTGCGTAACACCGTCACTTTAGCGCTCGTAAAAACAGCTAAAAAAATCTATGGATCAGAGTATGAATACGATGCTGAAATCGACCCTGCAACTAAAACACTAAAACTCTATCAAAAAGTTATTGTCGTTACACCTGATGATATAAGGCTTCAAGAAGGAAACGAAAATTTTATTGCTGTTAAAGAAGCCAAAGAGATTGACCCTGATGTAGAAATCGGCGATGAGCTGACTTATGAATTGCCACTGGATAATTTGGGAAGAACAGCCGCTGCAACTCTTCAAAAAGAGCTAGAGTATCATATTCAACGCCTTCTAGAAAACAATATTTTTGAAAAATACCAAAAACTTATTGGTAAAACAGTTTTTGGAACGGTTGTTCGTATCGACAATGATGAAACGACGTATATAGAAATTGATGAAATCAGAGCTGTTTTACCACGTAAAAACCGCATTAAAGGTGAAAAATTTAAAGTCGGCAACGTGGTTAAAAGTGTGATTCGTAAAGTGATGATTGATAAAACGCAAGGAATGTATGTTGAACTCTCACGTACCAGTCCAAAATTTTTAGAATCTCTTTTAGAACTTGAAGTCCCTGAAATCAAAGATGGCATGATCAAAATTGTCGGAAGCGCTAGAATTCCTGGTGAGCGAGCAAAAATTGCCCTGAGTTCATTGCATCCTAATATCGACGCCGTTGGCGCTACCGTTGGTACCAAAGGTGTACGTATTAATGCCGTGAGCAAAGAGTTACACAATGAAAATATCGACTGTATTGAATACTCTAATGTCCCTGAAATTTTCATCGCACGTGCTTTAGCTCCCGCGATTATTTCCAATGTTAAACTTCAAAACGGTAAAGCCATCGTCACGCTACCAAGTGATCAAAAATCAAAAGCAATTGGTAAAAATGGTATTAACATTCGTTTAACCTCAATGCTGTGTGGTGTTGAGATTGAGCTTCATGAATCAGGAGCTGCTACGGCAAATACAACCGCTACTAACGAAGCACAAGTTAAAGAAGAGATTGAACGCAATCCAAATGCGTTAAAAAACCTTTTTGGCGGACTATAAAACCTTTTTACATGTAAAGCTTCCGCTTTACATGTAAATTTTCTTCATGCCCTTTATAAGGCTCTACAGATTGATTTTACTCTGTCTTTTCTTTAACGTATTCCGCCCCATGATTAATCTTCTCTTTTGTCCATTCAGCGCTATCTTTAGCATCTTTTTTAATGCCACCCCATGTTGCGCATCCACTCATCAACAAGATTGTGACTAAAGCTAAAAGAATATTTTTCATTATTGTGTCCTTTTAAAATGATTTATCCTCTTCGTTTAAAGTGAGGATTGAGTTTACTCAGTACCAAATCGGCAATCATATTGCCAAGTAAAGTGAGAAAAGAGGAGATAATAAGAATCCCCATGATCACAGGATAGTCACGACTTAAAGCGCTTTGGTAGAAAAGTAATCCCATACCATTAATGGCGAAGATAGACTCTAAAATAACACTACCGCCGATAAGCCCTGGTAGAGAAAGCCCTAAAATAGTAATAATCGGAGGAGAGAGGTTGGGAAGAATAAACCGCATTAAAAGCGCTTTCCCTTCAATGCCTCTGCTCTTAGCAAAAAAGATATAGTCACTTTTAAGAATATTGAGCGTTAAACTTCGCACATACAATGTCAAACTCCCAAGCCCACCAAAGACCATAACAAAAATAGGAAGCACTAAATGCCATGCCATATCGACGATGTATCGATAACTGCCTTGCGCTATGTCATTAGAATGCAGCCCCGATATCGGAAAGATTTTCCACTGAACTGCAAAAAAAAGCACCAAGAGCAACGAAAGATAAAACGATGGCATGGCATAACTGATTAAAGCCACTTGCTTAATGCTTTTATCGTATGTCAAAGATTGCTTCATCGCGGATTTGACGCCAAAATAGATCGAAAGAAAAAATACAAAAACCATACTAATAACATTCATCAAAAGTGTAATAGGCAATCGCTGTAGTATCTCAGTACGTACCGTTTTTCCACTCGCAAAGGAGATGCCAAAATCAAGTTGCAGTATCGCTTTTAACCATGCAAAAAATTGCATACTTAAAGATTGGTCGAGTCCATAAACGTGTTTGAGCTGTTCAAGTGCTTCAGGGGTGATGTTAGGGTTGAGTTCACCGCTTGCAAAGAAAGAGTTTGGAGCCAAATGAATCGCTCCAAACGAGATCAGAGAAATAATGCAGAGCATCAGTACTACATAACCTAGTTTTTGCAGTACTACTCTCATTGTATTCCTTATTTTCGCATATCCCAAGCAAGTACAGTATGTCCTTCTGCGTCTGTTTCGTCCATACCCATACCCATAATGCTATAACCAGCATCGACGTAGTGAACTTCGCCTGTGACGCACGAAGAGAGGTCACTTAAAAGATACATTCCGCTGTTACCAACTTCATCGGTTGTTACATTTTTGCGAAGTGGTGAGTTCACTTCATTCCAATTTAAAATCATTCTAAAATCGCCGATGCCACTTGCTGCAAGAGTTTTAATCGGTCCTGCACTAATGGCATTCACACGAATACCTCTGCTTCCAAGATCAACAGCAAGGTAGCGTACACATGCTTCTAAGGCTGCTTTTGCTACACCCATGACATTATAATGAGGTACATAACGAGGTCCTCCTAAATACGTCAAGGTAAGAATAGAGCCATTGTCGTTCATCACAGGTAAACATGCACGTGATAATGCAACTAGAGAGTATGCAGATGTGCCAAGAGCAATATCAAATGCTTCTTTGGTGGTATCAACAAATTTGCCCGTCAATGCTTCTTTCGGTGCGTAAGCAACAGAGTGAACCACGAAATCAATTTTGCCGAAATCTTTTTCTAAAGAGGCTGTCAATGCTTCTAAGTGGACTGGATTATTAATATCAAGCTCATACACTTTATCGCATCCAAACTCTTCCGCTATCGGTCTAACTCTTTTTTCGAGTTGTTCATTCAAATACGTAAATGCAAGTTCTGCACCTTGTTCTATGCATGCTTTAGCAATGCCGTAAGCAATGGATTTATTATTTGCAATACCAACGATGAGGCCTTTTTTGCCCTTCATAATCATAATTTCTCTCCTTATTTTTTAACGCTATCCGCGATTTGAATCATGCTACAAAACGCTTCTTCATTCCAGCTTGCTGTTCCAACTAAAACACCATCGCACGCTTTTACATGTAAAATTGCTTCAATATTATCAACTTTAACACTTCCCCCATACAACAAAGGCGCACTGAGTTTAGAACGAAGTTGTACCAACACTTCTTCGATATCTTCCAAACTCGCTGTCAAACCCGTGCCAATCGCCCATACAGGTTCATACGCTATCACCATTTTTTCATAGTGAATATCAATGCCTTCAAGTTGCTCCCACAGGTAACTCATAACAGCATCGATGCCTTGCACTCGTATCTCTTGCGGTTCGCCAATGCAGTAGATAATCTCTGTCTCTCTGGCTTTGGCGAAATCATATTTTTGTGCGATAAAGTTTTGACTTTCTCCTAAAATATGGCGACGTTCGCTGTGTCCAATCAAAACGCTACTGATGCCAAACTCTTCGAGTTGTTCAAAACCTATTTCACCGGTAAATGAACCGTTCTGTACAGGGTAGAAATTTTGTGCACCGACTTTGAGAGAACGAATTTCAGGATAGCTATCTAACGCCGTAAACGGAGCAAAAATGCGTACTTCTGAATGAATGGTGTGTTGGTGCATATACGCTTGAACACTCTGTATAAACGTACGTGCTCTGCCCCTAGTGTAATTGGTTTTAAAGTTTGAAGCAACAATCATGCTTACTCAGTCTCACTTTTACTTAAGACTTTAACACCTGGAAGTTCTTTTCCTTCAATGAGCTCTAAACTAGCACCGCCACCTGTTGAGATAAACGTCATCTCATCGGCATCGCCTGCACGAGCGACCACATCAGCAGTATCGCCACCACCTACAACGGTGGTTGCATGCGCTTGCGCAATGTCGTGAGACATTTTAAAGCTGCCTTTGGAAAATTTTTCCAATTCAAAAACGCCCATTGGACCATTCCAAAGAATTGTTTGGGTATCGGCAAGGGCTTCTCTAAAAAGACGTGATGTCGCAGGTCCAATATCCAGTCCCATCCAGCCTTTGGGGATTTCTTGAACCGTGACAAATTTGATAGTAGCATCTTGTGAGCAGGTTTGCGCCGCTACGACATCTACCGGCAAATAGAGTTTAACGCCCAAGCGTTTTGCCTCTTCCATGACGCGATTGGCTTCATCTAAGAGTTCATCTTCAACCAACGAATTACCGATATCAAGTCCTTGCGCTTTTAAAAAGGTGAACGCCATACCGCCACCAATGACGAGTTTATCAACACGTGGCAATAAATTGATGAGGGCTTGAAGTTTACCGCTGACTTTACTACCACCAACAACTGCCGCAAACGGACGGGTTGGACGGCGAAGAAGGTTTTTGGAAAACTCAACTTCTTTTTGAAGTAAAAATCCAGCCGCAGAGCTTTTTTCATTAAAATAGTGCGTGATAGCTTCTACTGAGGCATGGGCTCTATGGCAAACACCAAATGCATCGTTAATATACACTTCTGCCATATCTGCAAGTGCTTTTGCAAAATCTTCATCATTGGCGGTTTCTCCTTTGTTGAAACGAAGATTTTCCAACAGTAAAATTTCTCCTGGTTGTAAAGCTTCTGCTTTTTCGGTTGCATCTTTACCAATGACATCTGAGCTCAAAACCACTTCTTTGTCCAAAAGACGTTTAAGTCTCATTTGAACGGGCGCGAGTGAATATTTTTCATCCACGACACCTTTGGGACGACCTAAATGGCTTGCTAAAATAACAGCACAACCATGGTCCAAACAATAACGAATCGTAGGGATCGCTGAGCGTACACGTCTATCATCCGTGATATTGGCAAACTCATCTAAAGGCACATTGAAATCACAACGAATAAAAACTTTTTTACCTGCAATATCGAGGTCTCTAATAGAGCGAATCATTCCCTGTCCTTCTTTTATTTACTTACATGTAAAGCCATATCGATCAAACGTGTCGAATAGCCCCATTCATTATCATACCATGCCATAATTTTTACCATGTCGCCACAAATGACTTGTGTTAAATCAGCAGCAACAACAGAACTCCATGAACTGGTAACAAAATCTTGAGAAACTCTTTGCTCAATATCTACTTCTAAAATACCTTTTAAAGCACCTTGCGCTTTTTCCATCAAAATTGCGTTAATTTCTTCTTTGGTTGTTTGCTTTTTGATAAGCACGTTTAAATCAACCATAGAAACATTAGGCGTTGGAACACGTACACTTTGTCCGTGGAGTCTTCCTTTAAGATGAGGAAGAACCAATCCAATTGCTTTTGCAGCACCTGTAGTTGTTGGAATCATATTGATAGCAGCAGCGCGTGCACGGCGTAAATCATTTTTTCTATGTTTTACATCTAAAATATTTTGGTCATTTGTGTAAGAGTGTACGGTGGTCATCAAGCCTTTGTCGATACCAAAGGCATCATCTAAGATTTTAGCCACTGGTCCTAAGCAGTTTGTGGTACAACTTGCATTCGAGATGATGGTTTGACCTGCGTATTTATCTTCATTGACGCCAAGGACAAACGTTGGAGTGTCATCTTTTGCAGGAGCGGAAAGAACGACTTTTTTGATACCATTGTCAATAAACACTTGCATGTCTTTTTGAGTTAAAAGCGCTCCTGTACATTCAAGAACAACATCCACACCATAATCTGCAAAATTAAGTTCTTTTGCATCACGTGTTGAAAACATTTTTACCTTTGCTTTTCCCATTTGCATATAATCATTTTCGAGTAATTCCACATTTCCTTGGAAAATTCCATGTACACTATCGTATTTGAGTAACTGTTTTGTTGTGGCGCGTTCTGCTGTATCATTGACACATACCAACTCAACATCATCGCGTGAATCAATAATTCTAGCAACGCATCTTCCAATGCGACCAAATCCATTTATAGCAATTTTGAGTGCCATAGGTTTTCCTTTTGATATAATAATCATTTTAGTCTATTTGCTTCTGTTTTAGAAAAGCAAAATATTTTAACAAAAATGATGTATAAAAAAGTTTAAAGCACTGGAGAATCCACATTGCATATTGCGATTTTTGGTGGTTCGTTTGACCCACCACACATAGGTCATGAAAAAATAGTCTATGAAGCACTCAAAATCTTGGATATTGATAAACTCATTGTCGTACCAACCTATCTTAGCCCATTTAAAGAGAACTTTTGCGCACCGGCTCTGCTACGCTTCCGTTGGCTACAAGCAATGTTTGAACATGTACCCCACGTCGAAGTCTCATCGTATGAAATTGCCAAAAAACGCCCAATTCCAACGATTGAAACGGTTTTACATGTAAAAAAGCTCTACCCAAGTGCCAAGATTTCTTTAATCATCGGCAGCGATAGTTACGCAACATTACCCAAATGGAATCGATACGATGAGTTGAGCGCTTTGGTTCAAATCGTTGTTGCAAGACGCGGCGATTTTGTTCCGCCAAAGGACTTGAAAATTTTACCAATTAATGTTAATATCAGCTCTTCAAAGCTCCGCTCATTTTTAGATAGAAGATTTCTTCCCAAAGCCATCGAAAATGAAGTGATAGCGTTTTATACAAGGAATCCAATGGATAATAGAATTGAAAGAATTGTCACTGCTTTAAGTGATAAAAAAGCAGAAGACGTACAAGTATTTGATATGAGTGGTAAAGACTATTTTGTAAACACTGTCATTATCGCCACAACAATGGGTGAGAGACATGGTCTTTCATTACTCGACCATCTTAAAACAGAACTCAAAGGTGCTGGTGAAACTTTTTTAAATGTAGATGCTGATGATAACTGGACCGTGATTGATATGGGAGACATCCTTATTCATCTTATGACACCGCAATATCGCCAAAAATACAATCTTGAACTTTTCCTCAAAGAGCGAGAAGATGAGATGAAAAAAGTAAGAGGCGTAGAGTAACCTTATTTGATAACGGCTCTTAGGCAAAGCCTAAGAGCCTACGCTACGCTATACACTAAAGCTTAGCGTCTGGTTTTGGTGTTTTTTCTGTACTTTCAGGAAGCTCAGGATAAACAATAACCGGCTTTCTTCCCTTTAATGCTTTCAAGAATGTCTCAATCTTTGCACTTTCTGTATCACTGATGCTAATCCCAAGTTGAACACTTCCCATCTCTTTAATGGCATCTTTGAGTGTCCAAATAGCACCATTGTGAAAATACGGTGCTGTTTCGCTGATATTTCGTAAGGTAGGGGTTTTGACCATACCGTTCTTATCCCCTTTAAAATCACCCACTTGTGCGAATTTGTATTTACCTGCCACTTGAAACGGTTGCATCGTACCGCCTAAAGCAATGCCATTATGACAACTTGCGCATCCTTTATCCATGAACAATTCTAAGCCCTCTTTTTCTGCTTTACTGAGTGCATTTTCATTACCATGCATAAAGTCATCAAAACGAGAAGGGGTAATCAATGTTTTTTCAAAAATAGCAATCGTTGCGGTAATTGTCTCAAATGTAATTTTGACACTGTCGCCATACGCATGTTTAAACGCTGCAACGTACTCAGGAATAGAATTAATACGCTCTTCAACTAATTTAGGCGGCGCTGCCATCTCTGGTCCTGCTTGAACAGGGCCTTGTGCTTGATCGGCTAGATGAGGACTTCTGCCATCCCAAAACTGCGCTTTAAAAAAAACTGAATTGTAAACGGTTGGAGAATTTAAATGGTGTGGATTGGCTGTCCATCCATGTCCAATTGCGGCACTAATACCATCGGTTCCTCCAAGTGCCAAGTTATGACAGGTATTACAACTGATGAGCTCACTTTTTGACATACGAGGGTCAAAATAGAGTTTTTTGCCCAACTCAATTTTCGCTTCCGTCATAGGATTCTTAGGGTCATCTATTAATTTTAAAACCTCTAACTGACTTGAAGGAATTGCTTCAATCGCATTTTGCTTCACTTTATCCACCAAGCTATTTGCACCGAATAAGACTGTTGTACTCACAATACAAAGACCAATTGCCTTAGAAATTTTCATTTCTTCTCCTTTTTAAGATTGTAAAAAGATTATATGCATTTTTATCTTAATTAATAATTAATACTATTTAGAATTTATTTCTATTATAAAATATTTTCAAATAGGATAGTTAATATCTTATTAAGTTCGGCTCCTATAAAATTCTTATTTACATGTAAGAAGGATTGTGGGCTATGGAAAAGTTTAAAGATGTTTTAAAAGCAAGTAATCTCAAATCAACGCATCAACGTTTAGCAATTTTAAATTGTATCGAGACATTTGGTCATATTGATATCGACACTCTTTTTGACGCCATCATTCGCAAATACCCTACCATGTCCAAAGCAACCCTCTACCGCAATATCAACGACTTAATCTCTTTTCATATTTTAGAAGAAGTCAAACTCCCACATCAAAAACAACAGTATGAAATTAAAAAAGTGCCACACATCCATCTTCTTTGTTCAGAATGTGGCAGTGTTGAAGATATGTTTGTGGAAACAAAAGCACTTATGGAGGCAATCCATTCACAGAGTGGTTTTCATATCAATCATAGTTTTATCGTTATGAATGGTATTTGTGAAAAATGCTCTCAAAAGAGTTCTGGTAATATACTATTTTAAAATACTAAATACGCTCTATCTAGAGTTTGCTAGCAATAGAGATTATTAAGCTCTACTTTTCTATACTAATATTTCTCATAAATTACATGTAAGGATTTTATATTCAGTCATGAAGATTATTTTGCTGCTTGGGCTCGTTAGTAGTCTTCTCTTTTCAGACTCCCTTGATGCACTCTTACAAGAATATAAATCAACTTCGGATAATTCTCTTCAAACAGTAAATGAAAAAATTGGGCATGTGGTCATCTATTCTCAAAAAGAGATTCGCCTGATGCAGTACACCAAGCTCAACGATATTTTAAAAGAACTTCCCTTATTTAACATCAATACCAACCAATTTGGACTGACAAATTACTCCTTAACCGGTTCGAAAACCACTACCAGCGGTTTTTTCCGTTTTTTTATTAATGATCATGAGATCAGTTCAGGCTACGATCAATCCACATCGCTCTCTTGGGGCGATTTGCCGTTAGATTTTGTCGATCATGTTGAGATTTATTATGGAGAGAGTTCTTTTTCATTTGGCAATGAAACAGGCATCTATTTTGTACGAATTTATACCAAATCAGCGCTCAAAGAGAATAGTTCAGAGATTAATAGCTGGATCACTTCCAAAGGGGCAAACTCCCAAAGTTTTACAAACTCGTCCAGTTTTGAAAATGGCTGGTCTTACCTGATGTTTCTCAACCAAGAGAAAGTCAAGAAAACAACCATCTACAATGACCAAAAACTGAACAGTAACGGCACAAAGCACTATGTGTATATGGATATTAGCAACGACACCACCAAAATTAACATGGGCTATACCGATATTTCTCAAAATAATTATACGGGTCTTGCATTTGATGCAACCCCTAACAGCGGTAAAAGCCTCTCAAAAGACTTTTTTATCAACTACACCCACTATTTTTTAGACGACAAATCGCTTAAAGCGAATCTCTCCGTTGATGTGAATGATCGCAGTTACGATGAAGCCAATACCCAAGGTATTGCTGTTGTTCCATTAATTACCTTTTCTCAATATGGGCCTAATGGTCCGAAAAGTTACAGTGAGGATTTGCGTTTTATCAAAACCAACGCCTATCTTTCAAAATCATTTGATGTCGAAAACAACTCTTTTATTACGGCCATTAACGTTAAAAATAAAACGTACGATGTCCAAAACAGAGAAAGTGATACGAACAGTCATATAGGACGTTTTAGTCCTTTTGATGAGGAGACCATCTCTTCTTTATTGTTACAAGACAGTTATAAACTCAGAGACGATCTTATTTTAGTTGCCAACACAAAGCTTGATTACTATGACCGAAATGCTTATTTAAAAGACAGTTCAGAAACCTTGTTACGCGTAGGTGCTATCTATACGCCTACCGAACATTGGGGATTTAAAAGTTTTTATACCCAAACAGCCCTAGCGCCTTCGTTTTACAATGTTGATTATGCCGATGAAAATAAGCCAAAACTTAAATCACAACAATACCGATTTTACACACTTGAAGGCGTTTATACCGAAGGTAATTCAAAATTTGGTATCACTTACGACCATGTAAACATTGATGATTTTATCTATCTCACACCCGTTGGCTTCATCAATGTTGATCATACCATTACAACTAATGGCATTCTTTTTGACTACGAATACAGCTTTAACGATAGAGACAAAATCCATCTTAATTATTATGCTTCAAACCTTAGTGAGACCCTCAGTAACGCTACCAAAGGTGGCTACATTAAATACATGGGAGGGTACCAAAAGTTTGATTACTTTACCTCTGTTATTTGCCGCAATGGATATGACTACCTTGGACTGAGCATTCCTGATAGCTTCGATATGAGCCTTGGTGTGACCTATCATGCCACAAAGGATTTGAGCTACAGCCTTAAAGCGAATAATATTTTTGATCGCTCCACGCAGTCGCTTTATTTTACCAATTTAGGAACCCACTTTTTTGCTTTGGACGATAACGACCGAAGCGTTACTTTCTCTATAAGATGGGTATTCTAATGAGAGTGTTTATCCTTTTATTCACCCTTCTAAGCTTCTTAGTTGCAGAAAATTATACGTTCTTGGTTCAACCTTATAGCAAAGAGGTTGAATTGGAAGCAAAAATTATTGCTGAAGTGGCTACGGCTTCATTGCATGAGAAAATTAAACTCTTTATTCCTCATATCTCAAAAATGGAAGAGAAAGTCTATTCAAAATATTTTACACTCAGTCCAAAATGTGAAACAGCCAACTTCGTTTTTGTCAATAAAAATGTTGAAAATGAGTCCTTATGCGATAATGCGAACCGCCTTTTCTTTACCAACAACTACCGCAAACTTCTCACAAATGATAAGTATTTTGGAGCACTTTTTTGGAATAAGAGTAGACCAAACATTGTTTTTATTCAAAAAAGACTTGATGAAAAAGCAATCGAGCTACCCAAAACGTTTGACCAGTTTGTTGAGAATTTTTAATGCGCATGAAGTCTCTTTTTAAAAATCCTTTTTATCTGCTCATCCCCATTGTGGTGATTACCTCTATTTTATTTTTTTTACTCCTGGTAACGCTTAGACTTGAAAAGAGTATTGAAGCCAAAATTTTCGAAATCTCAACATCCGATGTCTTCTCGATTACCAATAACAGTGCACGCTATATAGAATCCCTCTTTCAAGGTCAGACCAATTATATTGACGATATTAAAAACAATGAGTTCATTCAGCATAAAATTGAAGTGAGTTTAAAAACATTATTAACGCCCCACATTAAATACGCTTACCTTTTATACCGTGATGACAGAGGCATTTTTCGATTTTTAAGCGACGCTTCGACTTCTGAAGAGAAGGCAGCGCTGGATCAAAAGTTAGATGTGGATAGTCCTGAATGGCTGCAAATCTATGTTAAAAAAGAGCCGCTTGTTATTCGCCACACACTTCTACAACAACTCTCCATCAGTTATTTGGTACCTATTTTAAGCCAAGGAAATGTTGAACTCATTTTAGCCATTGATTTTTCTATCCACAAAATTGAAGAGATCAATCAAATCATTCATATGATCAAAAGTGGCATTGTGGGAGCGATGTGTGTTATTTTTGCCATACTTATCTTTGTCATCATCCAGACAAGGCGTTTTAGTGCTGTTCGGAAAAGTGCCTTTATCGACAAACTCACCAGTGTTTACAATCGTAATTACCTTCATAAATATGAAGATTTTATTAACCTGAATGATTATATCCTCGCAACCTTGGACATTGATTACTTCAAAAAAATCAATGATACTTACGGGCATGATACGGGAGATCACGTTTTAAAACAAATTGCCAGTACTATGTTACTTACGATCCGTCATAAAGATGATATGGTCATACGCTATGGAGGTGAAGAGTTCCTGATCTTAGCCAAAATCCATAGAGATGACCAGTTGAGCGCTTTAAATGTCATCGAACGCATTTTTTATGCTGTTCAGGAAAATAAATTTTTGATCTCCCCAACCGAAACCATCCGTGTCACCGTTTCCATTGGTATTAATCTTGTGCCACACAAATCACGGACCTTCCAAGAAGCTTTTAAACTAGCCGATATTGCACTCTATAATGCTAAAACAAAAGGGCGAAACAGAATAGAAATCTACGATGAAAATGAGAATACGCACAATACTTCGATGTCACTCAATGAAATTAAAGAGTCTATTGAAGATCATCGCATTCAGTGTTATTATCAAAAAATTATCCATTCTCAAACGCAAGAGCTTTCCCATTATGAAGCACTCCTTCGTATTATTGATAAAAATGGCGATGTGATTTTGCCCAATCGCATTCTCCCAACCATTAAAGGTACGTTTATTTTACGCAATATTTCTAAAGAAGTTTTGAACATTTGCTATCTTCAATTATTAGCACATCCAAATGTTAATATTAGCGTCAATCTCAATCCTCATGATGTTATCGATGAATCCATTCTCTCCATTTTAAAGAGCTACGCAGCAGAAAAGAATATTGCGCCTAGACTGGGATTGGAAATCATTGAGACAGAAGATATTACCAGCAGAGAAGATGCAAAAAATAATCTTTTGATGTTAAAACAGCTAGGCTACACCATTTATATTGATGATTTTGGGAGTGGTTATTCCAATTTTATCTATCTTGCAGAGATTAAAACGGATTTTATTAAAATTGATGGCACGATCATTCAAAAAATTCTAGACGATAAAATCTCTTTTTCATTGGTAAAAAATATTGTTGCATTTGCCAAAGAGGCACACATTAAAGTGATTGCAGAATATGTCAGCGATGAGAAGATTTATGAGATGATTCAGTCTTTAGGGATTGAGTATGCACAAGGCGTCTTCTTCTCAATTCCTAGCCCTTCAATAGACGATTAACAGCATTACATGTAAAAATCAAAACCAGCTCTTTGTATTAACTTCTTTTTCAAGTGCGTCTTCAATGGTATCATCTAACCGATAAAAAAAGTCAAATCCACTGCGTCGTTCTACTTCATCAATACTGACAACATACTTCTCCAACGCATCTCGCATTTTAGCTTTTTGAGGAATAATGAACGCTAATGCTTTTATCGAACCATTGTCTTCAATTCCAAGATATATTTTGTAAAAGGCTTCAGGGATTTCAATATGAAAAGAGCTTTTAAGGTAGGAACGATTGGTAGTGAAAAGTGGGCCAGTATACACCCATAGCACGTTAAATTTTGGAGCGAACTGTTCTAATTCTATCACTTCAAGTTGCTGCCATAATTTCTGGTTTAAAGAGGGTTTTTGAGGCGTTATATTTGTCATTAAAAACGTTTCTTCTTGTGCCTGTTTGCCATGCAGCATTGCCATTGCATGATTGGGAGCCATGTGACCTCTGTCATATCCACTATTCGTATAATCTTGCGGTGTTACCAAGCCTAAATTTCGCCAATCAGTACTAAAACTATCGGGTCGTTTCAGAGAGTGTGCACCCTTTGGTGTGGGTTTTAGTTGGTACACAACCCATAAAGGATTGCCTTTTATATCAGAGTATCCAACCATGTAAGCTTCATTTCGGAAAATGCGCGTTGCATGTTTTATTGTGGAGTCCGTTGCCTTTGGTACTCCCATATAAGACATGGTGTCTCTGGCAATAAAAAATTCGTAGGAGTAAACTAGCCCTCCTAAAAGAAGAGCTAGTAAAAATATTTTAGGGTTTTTTATCAAAAAAGTAATGAAGGCAATGTTCAAACGTAATGAGTTTCGCATACGCTTTTACATTTTTTCTTTAGCAGTAATACCTATCAACTTTAATCCCAAACGTAATGAGAGCGCTACAGTAGCAAATAATTTAAGGTATTTAGCTTCTTCATTCGTACCAACAACACGATTTTCGTTGTAAAACTTATGCAATGATGCCGCTAGATTTTTTAGATATTCTGTCACCTTTTGGACTTGTCTTGATTGAAAAGCATCTTCAAGGACTTCAGGCAAAAGCAACGCACTGAAAAGAAGATTTTGCGCATCTTCACTCATATTTTCAAGTTTCACATGGATAACATCGCTAATATTTTTTTCTGCTTTTGCAAAAATTTGGTTAATTCGAGCATGCGCGTAATTGATATAAAAAATTGGATTGTTGCTGTCTTCTTGTTTGAAAACATCCACATCAAATTCTAAATGCGTGTCTGATTTTTTACTTAAAAATACAAAGCGCAATGCATCGCTTCCGATTTCACTCACAACATCACTCATCAAAATAAAATTACCCGCACGTTTACTCATCTTATAAGGCTCACCACCTTTGAGCAGTGAAACCATTTGAGCAAGCAAAACTTCTAGTTTTGTTTCATCGTATCCGAGAAAATTGATCGCAGCTTTAACACGTGTAATATACCCGTGATGGTCCGCTCCCCAAATATTGATATAATGATCATACCCTCGTTGGAATTTATTATCGTGATAGATAATATCGCCCGCTAGATAGGTTGGTCTTCCATCTTCACGCACAACGACACGATCTTTTTCATCGCCAAGCTCCGTTGAGCGAATCCAAATTTTTCCGCCTTCTTCGTACGTTTTGTGACTCTCTTGCAATTTTTTGAAGCTTTCATCCCATTTGTCATACAGTGATTTTTCGCTGACAAACTGTTCAAACTCAATACCCACATCGGCTAAGTTTGAGCGAATAAGCTCAAGCATTTTATCTTTACCCCAAACGGAGAGTGTTTTAATATTTTCTTCACTCAGGAAAATGGCTTCACCAAGCTCTGACTTAGCGACATGTGCTAAATCGATAATATATTCACCTCGATAAAACTCTTCAGGCCAAGCAACTTCTAACCCAAGGATGTTTTCTCGACCCGATAAATAAAGAGAGAGTCCTAAAAGATCGACCTGATTACCTGCATCATTGACATAATATTCACTGGTAATTTTATAGCCTAAATGTGTACCAATGCGATACAAAGCATCGCCCATAACGGCACCTCTGGCATGACCAATATGTAATGGTCCTGTCGGATTTGCACTCACGTACTCTAGTAAAATACTTTCATGATATTCATCACGTCCGAACTCAGATTCATGCTGTATCGCCCATGTGGCATATTGATCTAAAAAAGCTTCACTCAGCTTAAAATTAATATACCCTTTAATAGGCGTCACTGCTTGAAAAATAGAGTTCGTATCAAACTTTGTACAAATCTCTTCTGCAATCGCGATAGGTGATTTTTTGAGCTCTTTAGCGAGCGAAAAAGCTATGGGAGTTGCATAGTGGCCAAAAGAGAGATTACTTGGCTTTTCTAAAATAAACTCTCTTTGTAGTGTCTCTTTAATAACGCGTGTAACCGATTTTTTCAACACCCAACCTTATACAGATTTTTTTTCGTCTGTTGTTGTCGTTGTTACCGTTACATCAGGTTTTGATTCAACTTTATCTGTCGTAGTTGTTGTCACTTCTTCATCTTCTTTGATTGCTTTTTTAAAGTTTTTGATACCTGAACCTAATCCTTTGGCAAGTTCTGGAATTTTTTTTGCCCCAAAAAGCAAAACAACAATCAATAAAACAATCAGCAATTGCTGAACACTTGGACCCATTTTTTCTCCTTATAAGAAATTACATGTAAACTTTAAGTTCGGGCATTATAGCATTTTTTTATAAACTAAAAATGAGATGCTAAGACTTAATCGATATTTGCCCAGTTGTTAATAAATTCGCCTAAATCCATTAGAGCTCTTTTCTTTCGAGAAGCAAGCGCAATAGCAGTCAAATCATGCAGCGTTGTCGTTAAATCGTCATTAATCAATAAATAGTCATACTCTCGAATGCGTGTCATTTCCGATACCGCATTCGCTAATCTTTTGGTAATAACCTCTGTTGGATCAGTGCCACGATTAATCAATCTTTCTTGTAAACATTTCTGATCGGGTGTTGTTATAAAAACCGATGTAATCATATCACCAAATTTTTCACGTGCTATTTTATGCCCTTGGACATCAATATCACAAATAACCAACTTTCCTTCATGCAACTCTTTTAAAATAGGCTTTAATGAAGTACCATAATAGTTATCGTGCACTTTTGCCCACTCTAAAAAGAAGCCTGCTTCAATATCTTGTTCAAACTCATCTTTGGTAATAAAATGGTAATTCACGCCATCTTTTTCACCTTCTCTTACTGCGCGCGTTGTACTTGAAATAGAAAAATACGAATCATGAATCGTTTTCAGGACCTCTTTCATTAAAGAGCTTTTTCCGGCTCCGCTTGGACCTGAAATAACTAAAATATTTCCTTTCACGCGTTTCTACTCTTTATCATCAAACGTAATAGAGATGTTGATGCGCATTCCTTTGAGGGCATCGCGTAAAATATCACTTTGAGCAAGCCCTGAAATGCTTCTCGCAACACTGCTTTCAATCTCACCGCGAATCACTTCTATCTCTTCATTTTGTTTCTTCTCTACTGATGCTGGAGCAACATCAATGCATTCTTCTTCGACCTCTTCACCAAAAGCACTTTTGAGTAGATTTTCATTTAAATCATCTAAAGAATCAATAGAGGTATCGGATAAAATTTTGCTTGCTGCAACATCGACTTGTGGAATTGTCATTTCTTCTTCTACCGCAGGAAGTTCCATTGCGACATCAACTTGAGGGATTAAAAGGTCATCGTCTCCAAAACTCAAATCTTCATCCTCATCGTCCTCACTAGGTTTTTCATTTAAAATATCTTCGAATGCATCAATCATATCTTCTTGCACATCTGCTTCCGCCGTTCCAGTGACATTTATATCTTCTGATTCTAAAGATAGGTCTAATGATTTATCCTCATCTAACAAAGATTCTTCCAAACTTGGAAGATCTAGGGCATCTTCTTGTTCATCATCACCCAGTAATAAACTATCTTCAAAGCTTGGAAGCTCTAGACTGTCTATTTCATCGTTTTCGTCAGGTACCTCATTAAAGAAAAACTCTTTATCGTCATCTTCATTGGCACGTGCTGCCATCTCTACGATCTCTTCTTGTTCTTCACGTTCTTCTTCTGCATCATTATCATCAAGGAGTTGTTTCACTTCATTGATATCATCTTTGTCAAGGACACATGGCGTATGCAAGACTTCTTCATCCAAGGCTTCTTGAGTTTCATCATTCTCTAATAATTTTTCTTCAGGCTCTTCATCAAAATTAAAATCTTCTTCTTGAGCTTTTTCTAATGGTTCATCCAAGGTCTCATTTACGTCAAGGTCTTCACCATTACTTTGTGCCGTTAGCTCTTCTTTTGGCATATCAAGGAGATCATCGTCATCAAGGCTTAAGTCTTCAAAGTTAAGCGAGGCAAGAGAGAGATCATCCACGTCATTCTCATTGCTGCCCTCTTCATCCTCTTTTGGTGCTGCATTGCCAAGCGGTATCTCATTTTTTTCATCATCGTCTAGTGTATCAATTTGGTCGATATCGAAGGCTACTGAGTCTTCAAGCAATGCATCTTGTGATGTGGCATCATCATTGCCATCTATTTCATCTTCGCTTTTCAGGCTACTTAATACATTTTTGACTTTATCAAGCAATAATAAAAAATCGGTTGGGAGAAACGGTTTTTCTAAAACAACATTGGCACTTTCAGGTTTTTGGGCACCTCTTTGGCAAATGGAGATGACATAATTGCATCCTGTGTGCTCACAGAGCCCTTGTAATGCTTCTTCGTCGTAGAGTTCGTTATCAACCATTACTACATCATAATTAACCAATGGAACTAAACCGTAATCGTCAAATTCGTCTAGTTCATACCCTGCTTTATCAGCACTAAGTTTGATTAATCTTGAAACAGCGGGATTGTTATTGAGTAGTAACAGGCGCATGCTCACTCCTGAATGAGAATTATTAGCTCTCATTGTAGTATAAAAAAATTTATGATTGCTTTAACGTACAAAAAGAAGTGTCAAATGATTGATAGCTTCTAAAAATTCTCGTTTAAAAAGCAGCATGACAGAAGCCAACGTTGCTATTAAAACTACGAGAGAAACGGCAATTCTAATCGGAAAGCCTACAACCAGTAAGTTAAACTGCGGCATTGTTTTCATAAGCATCCCAAAGACAACATCCAAGAGCAAAGAGAAGGCAACCACCGGAAAAGAGAGTATAAAGCCGTAAACAAATATTCCTGTCGTAGCTTTTAATAAATACGTCAAAATATTCATGTGAGGGTAAAAGGTACCTAAGGGCATCAAAGTCAGAGAATCGGCAATAAATAAAAGCATTTGATGATGTCCGTTAAATGCTAAAATAACCATTAACCCAATCAATGCTAACAGTTGAGATAACACAGGAATAGACGTACTCGTTTGTGGGTCCATAACACTCGCCATTGTAAATCCCATAACAAATGAGACTTGCATCCCTGCCATTTGTAAAATTGAGAGTGCTATTGTTAGAAAAAGTCCTCCAATAAGTCCAATCAACAATTCACTTAAAATGGCAAGCAAAAGATTGATCAGCGTAGGCATTACATGTAAAGGCGGCAATAGAGGAAAAAGAAAAACGACCATAAAGAGCGTAATGGATGTTTTAATCGATAGAGGAATTGTTGCATGTGAAAAAAAAGGGAAAAAGGCAAATAGTCCGCTAAGTCTTGCAAACAAAAGAAGAAATAAAATCACTTGATGTTCACTAAAAAGCTTAATCAGTGATTCCATATTATGCCTCTTCTTTCAATCCATCCAAATGCAAATGTCGTACATAAGTGCATTGTTTTGCAAGTTGCTGATTGTGTGTTACCAATAAAAGAGCAGCATTTTCATGTTCTATATACTCAAAAAGGACGTTCATCACTTCTTGAGCCGTCTTATCATCCAAATTACCGGTAGGCTCATCCGCAAAGATAATTTTTGGTCTTTTTGCTAATACACGTGCAATGGAAACTCTTTGTTGCTGACCACCGGAAAGATCTCCTACTCTATAATGCATAAAATCAGCTATTCCCAATCGTTTAAGCAATGCATCATCCATTGTTTTATCACTGATTAAAGAAGCTAATTCGACATTTTCATTTGCAAAAAAACCTTTAAAAAGATAATGCGACTGAAAAATGATACCAACATCATAACGTCTTAACGTGAGCCTTGCATCATCATTATCTTGATAGATATTATGATCACACAAAATCACCTCTCCTTGGTTTGGCGTTAATAAAGTAGAACAAATATGAAGAAGCGTTGATTTACCACTGCCGCTGACACCTAATATCGCCATGGACTCTTTGGGAGCAAGTGAAAAATTAATATTTTCAAATAGAGGATAATCAAATGCATGGGAAATATTACGTGCATCAAGCAAAGACATGAGTGTCCTTTGGAAAGAAGAATGAGGTGAAGGAAAATTCCTTCACCTCAGGAAATTACTTAAGTTGTTCAGCGACTTCGCTAGCAAAGTCGCATGCTTTTTTCTCTAAACCTTCGCCTAGTTCAAAACGAACATAGCCTACAAGTTCAATTTTACCGCCAAGCTCTTTACTTTTTTCTTCAACAACTTGTGCGATAGTTTTTTTATCATCCATAACGTAGAATTGGCTTAAAAGTGTGTATTGTTGGTCAAGCTGTGTATTATCAGCGATAAAGCGCTCGAGTTGTCCAGGAATAATTTTGTCCCAGATTTGCTCAGGTTTACCTTGTGCTTTAAGTTCTGCTTGCATCTCTTTTTTCGCGTTTTCTAACACTTCATCTGTCAATTGTACACGAGAAACGAACAAAGGCATACGTTTAAGAGGTTTTTTAAGACGACTTAACTCTTCGTTCTCTTTTTCAATGTCGGCTTTGATACCAATAGTCTCTTGCTCAACAAACGCTGGATCAAGTTCTGTATAACTTAAAAAAGTTGGTTTCATAGCTGCGGCATGCATACAAAGGTTACGAATAAATTCGCCTGCAGCCATTGCCGTTTTTTCACTATCACAATTAGCAGCGATAAGAACACCTACACGGCCGTTTGAGTGAACGTATCCATTGACAACGCCATTGGCACCCGCTTTTAACGTAGCAAAACGTCTGACAACAAGGTTTTCACCAATCGTTGCGACTTTTGTTGCGAAATACTCTTCAAACACAGTACCGTTAATGGTTGTTTTCATCAACTCTTCAGTTGTTTCAACATTGGTTGTTTGGATGTGAGCGGTTGTCTCTTTAGTGAGATTAATAAATCCTTCATTTTTAGCAACAAAGTCTGTCTCTGCATTGATCTCGCTTACAGTTGCTAGTTTAAGGCTTGCATCAACAAAAACATTGACCAAACCTTCACTTGCTAATCTGTCCGCTTTTTTAGCAGCTTTACCAAGACCTTTTTCTCTTAAAAGTGTGGTTGCCGCTTCAAAATCTCCGTCTGTATCCACCAATGCTTTCTTACAATCCATCATGCCAGCCCCTGTGGACTCGCGTAATTCTTTTACTAAAGCAGCAGTAATTTCAGCCATTATTCGCCTTCCTCTACTGCAAATTCTTCTTCGCTGACCACTTCTTCGATCAACTCTTTTTTCTCGTCTTCACTAATTTCAGCGACTTCTTCCGTTGCAGGAGCATCTTTTGAACGGATTTCATAACCCTCAGTCATTGCTTCACACATCTCTTTACAGAAAAGTTGAATTGAGCGAATCGCATCATCGTTTCCTGGGATTGGAAGATCAACAACGTCTGGATCACAGTTGGTATCAAGTGGAGCTACAACAGTAATTCCAAGTCTTCTTGCTTCTTGAACTGCAATTTTCTCTTTAACGGTGTCAATAACAAAAATCATATCGGGTAAGTTTTTCATATTTCTGATACCACCAAGGTAATCAAGAAGTTTCTCTTTTTTTCTTCTAAGCATTAACGCTTCTTTTTTAGTAAGAAGGTCAATTTGTCCATCTTCTTCCATTTTCTCGATGATGTCAAGCTTACGGATAGATTGTCTGATGGTTTGGTAGTTAGTAAGCATACCGCCTAACCATCTGTGATTCACATATGGCATACCGCATTTTTCTGCGTATTCTTTAATGGCTTGGCTTGCTTGTTTTTTTGTTCCAACGAACAACATTGTTTTACCTTCAGCTGCTGCATCTTTAACAACATTGTAGGTATATCTGAAATAACGTAGTGTTTTTTGTAAATCTACGATATAGATATTTTTTCTCTCGCCGAAGATGAATTTTTTCATCTTTGGATTCCAACGTCTTGTTTGGTGTCCGAAGTGTACACCACACTCTAATAGGTCTTTCATGGTTACCATGAAGCGCTCCTTATGTTTTTTTGGTTTAGCCTCCACACCCATGCAACAGTAAAACTGCAACCGTAAAGGATTGGTGTGTGTGAGATTTGGAGTGTGATTATAGTAAAAACAAGATTAAATTTTGCTTTTTTTAATGAAAATATAAGCAAAATTGTTTACTTTAATTTACATTAAATCAAAAAAACTCTATAATTGCGCACATTTAAATTTATAACAAAAAGGTCATGCCGTGCGTTTATTATTGGCTTGTCTTTTGAGCTTTTCATTTCTTGTTGCTGCTCAAACCAGCACTACAGGATCGAATGGCAATGAAGATTTAGAAACTGAATTCAACACCAAATCCGAAAAAATCTTTGATCCGTTAAGTGGTTATAATGAAATAATGACTTCTTTTAACGATAATTTTTATGAATATATTTTGAGACCTACGGCTGAAGGGTATAGTTATATTGTACCCGAAATGGCACGTAATGGCGTTTCAAACTTTTTTGACAACCTCTTTTTCCCTATTCGTCTTGTCAATAATCTTTTACAATTCAAATTCAAAAACTCTTTAGAAGAGACGGAGCGATTTGTCTTGAACTCAACCATGGGTATTTTAGGGTTTCGAGATGTTGCAGATGAAGAGCTAGGCATTAAAGAGCATAAAGAAGATTTTGGTCAAACACTTGGATTTTACGGAGTTGGCAGTGGCTTTCATGTAGTACTTCCGATTCTTGGACCATCCAATGTCCGCGACATCGTCGGTTTAGCCGGTGATTATTGGCTCAATCCAATCAACTATATTGAATCACGTGATGCTAATTTACTCGATAGTACAGAAGAATCTTTCTATGTAACAGCGTACTATACCATCAACGAAACATCTTTACATGTAAAAGAGTATGAAAATATTAAAAAAGATGCGATTGAACTCTATCCGTTCTTACGCAGCTTGTATGAATCACGAAGAAATAAATTAATAAGCGAATAAATAATGATAAAAAAATTACTGATTTTATTGATAGGTATGCTGTTATATGCACAATCGGCCATGGCGCTTCAAGAGAGTGAAATCAGCTCTTTTATGCGCACCAATATTGATCTTGCAACCTCTATTTTACGCAATTCTAAGCTAGCAAAACCTGAGAGAACAGCGCAATTATATGCTATTTTTGATTCTGTTTTTGATTATACATTGATGGCAAGATTGGCGATTGGTGGAAAACAATGGGAATCGCTCAACCACGACAAGCAAGTAGAATTTACAAAATTGTTTGAAATGAAACTCAAAAACTCCTATATGGAAAAACTTGACCTTTACACCGATGAAAAAATTGTCATGAAGAACCTTGAAAAGATAAAAGATGCACGCATACACCTCACAACGCACTTAATGCGAAATGGTGAAGTGTATGAGATTATTTACAAGTTTTATAAAGATGCCAATAACAATTGGATGATTTATGATGTTGATATTTTAGGTGTAAGTATTATTCAAACGTATCGAACACAGTTTGCCGAAATTCTTGCTAAAGAGTCGTTTGACAAGTTGCTCGATAGGCTCAAACAACTTGAGCCTATTCAAGCGCAATCGTAAACGTAAGAGAGCGTGTTACGCGTTAATTTTTTCTTTGATGATTTTTGCTTTTTGAGCAATCGTTTCAATTTTTTCTGTTGCACTTAGAGTATCATTTAAAAGCACTTCCACAAAAGCACTTCCAACAATGACGCCATCAACACCACGGGCTCTCTCTTTGGCTGTTTTTTCATTCACGCCAAACCCTACAAACAGAGGTGTTGAACTTTTTTCTTTAATCGCTTCAATCGTTTTAGTCAGGTCTTCACTGGCATGTGCACCCGTAATACCCGCATAAGCGACAAGATAAATAAACCCTTTTGCGTTTTTAACAATTTGAGCGATACGTTCTTTAGAATCTGTAGGGGCTACAAAACTGACCATAGAAAGCGCATATTGCTCCATAAGAGGTAGATAAGGTAAAGCTTCTTCATGAGGCAAATCAGGGATAATAAATCCCTTCACACCAAATTCTGCTGCTTTTTGTGCAAAATACTCGATACCTTTATGATAGAAAGGATTAAAATAACCCATCCAGTATGTCTCAATTTGTGGGGCGATAATGGAAGAGATATCTAATAACGTCTCCATTTTAAAGCCATGTTGTAAGGCTTGTAAATTAGCAGCTTCAATGATAGGTCCATCCGCGACAGGATCTGAAAATGGAATACCAAGCTCAAGTTTATCAACACCTGCTTCTTTAAGTGCACACGCTAAATCTAACGAAAATTGTCTATCCGGAAACCCAGCAGTAATATAGGCAACTAATTGCTTCACTCTTTCTCCAACATATGAGGTACTTTAATTATTAACGGATTTAAAACCGTAAAAAACGATGCATCATTTTCGACATCTCTACGGTATTTTTCAAATTGATCGCTCACAAGTAACAACCAATCAATAAATTCTTCACTGGCAGGCCCTTTTAACATCCTTGCTTCTTCAACGATATCTTCACATAAAACAGCAAGTTTAATAATAGGGTCGAGTTTTAAAAAACCAGCGGCTGATTTCATATTATGAAATATCCGAAAGAGGTCTCCAATATTATCACTATACTTATCGACTCGATTCAACCCAATGATGAGAGGCTCCATGTTTTCACACATGATTGCATAGTGGGAGACAAAATCTTCAACAATTTCGATGTCAAAATCAACTTCCAATTGTGCCAAAATACCCATTGTGCATACCTCCGAAGTTTTCAATTGTACCATTTTTAATCTAAAATTTTCTTATCTTAAAATTGGGTATAATTCTTCCATGAAAACAATTACATCTATTCAAAAAAACAAAGGAACGACTCCTTTAACAGTCATCACAGCCTATGATGCCCTCTTTGCTTCTTTATTTGATACCAAAGTGGATATTATTTTAGTGGGCGATAGCCTCAATATGAGTTTTAATGCCAAGCCCGATACACTTTCTGCTTCTATGGAAGTGATGCTGTACCATACAAAAGCCGTATGTGCAGGGGCAAAAGATACGTTTATCGTATGTGATATGCCCTTTGGAACCTATACCGATGAAAAAACGGCTCTGTTAAATGCTTCCCTTGTTTACAGCCAAACCAATGCACATGCCATCAAAATCGAAGGCGGAGTCAGTCGAGCACCTATTGTCAAAGCTTTAACACAAAACTCTATTGCCGTGATGGGACACATCGGACTTATGCCTCAATACGTTAGAAGTGAAGGCGGATATAAAGTACGTGGACGCATTGAAGAAGATGTACGCGCTCTTATTGAAGATGCCAAAGCTATTGAGCAAGCAGGTGCGTTTAGCTTGGTGATTGAAGGAGTCGTTGAAGAAGCGGCACGTCGTATCTCCGAATCCATTTCAATTCCAACGATTGGTATAGGTGCTGGCAAATACACGGACGGTCAAGTCTTGGTATGGAGCGATATGTTAGGCTTTTTTCAAGCCTTTCAACCCAAATTTGTTAAACGCTACTTAGACGGTGCTACTTTGGTACAAAATGCGGTTGAAGCGTATGTAAAAGAAGTTCAAGAACGCACTTTTCCTGAAACGCAATACACCTATACAAAGTAGGCTTATGGAACGCGTTGTCGAAATCGAAAAAATCTCTTTTGAAAGCGAATATGAAAAGAGTCTTCGCCCTACTTCATTTGAAGATTATATTGGGCAAGAAAAAATTAAAAAGAATCTACAAGTTTTTATCCAAGCGGCACAAAAACGCTCAGAATGTTTAGATCATATTCTCTTTTTTGGACCTCCAGGTCTTGGGAAAACCACCTTGGCACATATCATTTCAAATGAAATGCGTGCAAATATTAAAATTACAGCTGCACCAATGATTGAAAAGAGTGGCGATTTGGCAGCCATTCTTACGAATTTGCAAGAAGGAGATATTTTATTCATCGATGAAATACATCGTCTCTCACCTGCCATCGAAGAGATACTCTATCCTGCGATGGAAGATTACCGTTTGGATATCATCATCGGCTCTGGTCCAGCAGCTCAGACCATTAAAATTGATTTACCCAAATTTACGCTAATTGGAGCAACCACAAGAGCAGGTATGATAAGCTCTCCCTTAAGAGATCGTTTTGGTATGCACTTTCGTTTACAGTTCTATACCAAAGATGAACTCTCACTTATTATCACCAAAGCATCTCATAAATTGGAAAAAATATGCCTTCAAGATGCCGCTGTTGAAATGGCACGACGCTCACGGGGAACCCCCAGAATTGCTTTGCGTCTTTTAAAACGTATCCGTGATTATGCTGATGTTGCCGATGAAGAGACGATTAACAAAACGCGCGCACAGTACGGATTGAATGAATTAGGTGTGAATGATTTGGGATTTGATGAACTCGATTTAAAATACTTAGAACTGCTTTTGCAAACCAAAGGACGCCCTTTGGGTCTAAGTACCATTGCAGCAGCACTGAGTGAAGATGAGGGAACCATTGAAGATGTGATTGAACCTTATTTGCTTGCCAATAACTACATCGAACGAACGGCGCGTGGACGCATTGCGAGCCCTAAGACGTATGAACTTTTTAGACTAACACCTCCTGTTTTACACGGTGGATTATTTGAGGAAACTTTATGAACGAACATCGCTTTTTCCTAACAGCCATCTTTCTAGCCGTTGTCTATTCGATTTTCAAATTATATGAACCGTTTTTGATGATTATAACCATTGCTTCACTCCTTGCAATGGCAACGTACAATGTCAATTTCAAACTCTATACTACCTTTAGAAACAAGCACATTGCAGCACTTCTTTCTACGTTACTCTTGTCTGTTCTCTTGTTCGGTCCTATCGTTTATACGATTACATCGGTAGGCAGTATTGTCAATAGTTTTGATGTGTCCATGATTGAAAAAGTTCAAACATATTTACGCAATATGAACTATCAATTGCCTGCTCCTATTGCATTTTTGCAACCTAATTTAGATGATTTTATCAGCACTCTCAATATTGCACAAATCTCAACAAAAGCACTCTCTTACTTAGGTGCCATCGGTAAAAATAGTGCGGGATTTTTAAAAGATATGCTTCTTATCGTCGTCTTTTTCTTTTTTGCTCTTTTAAATGGTAAAGATTTACTGGATTATTTTAAAAGTGTGATGCCAATGGATGCAAAAGAGGTTAATGTCGTTTTCTCCGAAGTCACCAATGTTATGAGTGTTGTCTTTTATTCGATTTTACTCAGTGCCATTTTTCAAGGTGCGTTGTTTGCTATTATTGGGATGGTATTTGGATACGATGGATTATTGCTTGGTATTTTCTATGGATTTGCTTCGTTAATACCTATCATTGGCGGCGCTTTAATGTGGGTACCGTTGTGTTCTTTAGAATTAGCACACGGTAATGTTGCCACAGCTGTTACGATTGCGCTTTATTCTATTATTGTTATCTCTATCATTGCCGATACCTTTATCAAACCACTGATTATCAAATACATTAATGACACATTGGTTAAAACGCCGACAACCGTAAATGAACTCTTGATTTTCTTTGCTATCTTTGCAGGCTTAACAACGTTTGGATTTTGGGGAATGATACTAGGGCCTGCGATTACCACGCTGTTTATTTCTATTTTAAAACTCTATAAAGTTCTCAAAGAACAACATTACATGTAAAAAAGAGGTGGGACTATTCCACCTCTTTTACCAACGCTTCTATTTGCTCTATAATCTTATGATGACGGGCTTTGCGCTCTTCAATAAATTGAACTTTTTCCTCTTTTAACGCTGCAAACTGACTAATGAGCCTGTCATAATCTTTGCTGAGAAAGGTATGGCGTGTATTCATCATATTTTCAAGTTCATAAAGGTGAAATGATGTGCGTAAACGCTCTTGAATCTCATCAATCTTAGGCTGATACAGTGAAAACTTTGTTGGGTTTTCTTCATAAAGTTTGACAGATTTTTCAATCTTGTTTTCTAAAAACGCCACACACACTTCAGTTGCGTTTTGATAGTTGAAGCTTACGGCACTGCTTAGGTGATTGAACTCCGAGCTAATCTTGGCGTAAGAGTCTGCTATTTCGTCATTAAATGGCTTTAAAATATTTTCATACACTTTAGAGGCAAAACGGCGCATATTGGCAAACTCTATGTCTGAATGCAACTCTTCGCTTTTGCGAATGACTTCGTACGGAGCTTGCCATTTTAAGATACCTTGTTCCAAAGACTTATAGACTAAACGATTTTTTTCATTGACCTCGTTTTGAATAGCACTCAAATTTCTCACGTACTGTTTAAACATCTTGCCAATCAAATTGTCTTCATAAAATAGACTTTTATAGATAACATCAGAATTGATTTTGGGCGCTTGGTATTCAAAAGGTAAGTAGTGCGTCTCTTTACTTAAAAAACTTTTTTTCTGCGCTTCATAACGAACCTGCTTTTGTGTTGTCATTTGATTATAAATCGCATCTGAGATGGTTTCAATAATTTGCTCAATGCGCATAAATGCACTTTTCAGGTCATGCGAAAATTTGCTTTTAAGGTCCGTAAACAGACCTTTTGACTGCATTTCAAAGCGAACGATTTCATCTAAGAGTTCATCGTAAATCGTTAAAAAAAGTTGGTGCTGTGCAATCAATTTTGAAGCAATATCTTTAATCTCTTTGCTAATAGCAAACTCTTTAGCTTGCGTCGCTTTGGGTTGTATTTCTTGACGTATAAACGTAAGGACTTTGTCGATATTAGAATCTTCCAATAACTGGATATTTGAACTTAAATCACCCTCTAAAATAGCGTCTAACTCTTTTTGATACGCTTTAAATTCAGAATCTATTGCTTTAAAATCAATCTTTTCGCCACTGTTTTGTAGTTTTACATGTAATTCATGCATAAAGAGTTCGAGTCGTTCTTCCATCATGACTTTTTTATCATGACTGCGTGACTCTAAGGCTTGGCGAGCTGAGATGGGAATGACATCGCTAAAGAACTCTTTAAAAGCCGTTTTGACATAAGTGGTTGTCTCTTCAACTTGTGTGGGCGTAAATTTATCTTTTTGATTTAAGACACACAGTGACTTGTTTTGATATTTGCCTAAGTACTCTTCTAAGACTTGAAGCTCACTCATCTTACCCGCATTATCGATAAGCGTCAGCCAAATGATACCATCTACTTCTTTGAGTACTTTCTCCGTGGTTTGCGTATCGCTTGCTGCTTGAGAATTGAGTCCGGGAGTATCGACAAAAACAATATCTTTGAGGATATTGAGAGGTGCATACAAAACCAAATAAGCAATATCTTCGACATGTTCACGTTGGTCGGTAAAATTAGCAATGGAACTGATATCGTGGTATTCGTCCCTTCCATCTTTGTAACGCACACGAATTTTAAACGCATCGCCGTAACGAATGTAATTTACTTTAGAGGTGACAGGTGTAATACCCGTGGGTAAAATACTCTTAGCTAATAGGGCATTGAGAAATGTTGATTTACCACTGGAAAACTGCCCCGTAATTGCCACTTTCATTGGCTCCTCAGAACGCATTTGCAGGCGATAGAGTGCTTCTTTGAGTTGGGTTGAAGGCGAATGTTTGTCGTCTAAAAGGATGTACTGGATTTTTTTAAGAGCTCCTAAGAGCGTCGCATCAAACGTTGGGGTTACTTTTAAAAATTCGGCTTTATAAGAAGCGATAAAATTTTCTAATAGACTCATTTTGCTTCCTTTGTACCATTTAAATCTTTAAGCACGATGTGCATAACGCGCTCTTTTTCTTTGATTTCCAAAATTCTTGCATCTTTTTGAAAGCTTTGATCTTTCATCTGTTTCATGGCTTTTTCAAGCGTTGCTTCTTCATGACCAAAGCGCTCCTCAATCTCTTTAGCAGGAGCTTTGCATAAGACGACAAAAGCATTGAGCAATTCTGCATTCACGCGTTCGAGTTTACTCTCTAACATCTCTTTAATCGTGTCAAATTCTGCACCAAACAGTGAATCGCAAATACTTGAGAGTTGGCTTTGTTCATTTTTACCGTATTTTCGGATGGCTTCATTGACACTGGCAATAATCGCCATACTATTTTTAAACACCAAAATAGAACCCAAATGCTCTTCACAAAATGTTTTGGCATCAAAGTGAACTTTAGCATCTTCATGTTTGAATTCACCGTATTTTGCATCCATAAACTCAAGCATACTTTGCATTTTCTTTTCAAATTCATAGCGATAATCACGAATAAAATCAACCATACCATCTTTGATAGCGGTTTGTATAATAGAAGAAATTCGCTCTTCTTTGGGTGCCTTTTTATTTTTCGTAAACTCATAGCTAACATCATCCATAATGCGGCGTTTTACAACAGATTGTAATGTATCCAGGCGGTTATAGGCAAATTTATGCAACGTGGTAAAATAGTGTTGCATTTCTAACTGACTCTGCGCAATCGCTTGATTGATTTGCTCTAAAAAGTTTAAAATACTCTGTTTATTTTCTTGATGTTTAGCATACGCTTGTTCTATCTCTTCTTGTGAAATAGAGAGTAAATGCATCTCTTGTTCAAAAATTGAAAGGGATTCTTCTACAATAGATTCAATTTCATTGCGATTTGCGGTAATAATCAAATTAGCTTTTTGACTATTTTCACCAAAAAGCACCTCTTCGAGATACGCTTCAACCAATGGAAGGCCCGTTCTTTGCATATCGTATCCAAGCGCATTTGCTTCATTGCTTTTGCCTAGTTTGTGCATTAAAGCTAGTTTTCCCGCAATCGGAATAAAAACAATTTTCGCAATTACTTCATCAAGTTTTGCACCCTTGTTTTGTTCTTTTAAACGGGCTTCAATACTACGCTTCGTATAAGCAATGACTTCTTCTAGCTCTTTTTCTTTAATCGCATCAATCCGTGTAATGACAATCAGCAGTTGCGCAACATGACGATAAAGCAAGGCATCAATGATAAAATCAACATCTTTTTGTGTTGCCGCTTGTGCTGCATTCATCAGATGAATCATTAAATCACATTCACTTAAGTACTCTAAAGTAATCTCTTCACGCTGAACGACAGGGTCATCAAGACCTGGAGTATCGACAATTTGTACGCCATCTTGGACAAATTTTAGGTCGGTATAAAGCTCTACGCTTTTAACGAGATTGCATTTTTTATCGGAATGTTTTGCGGAAGTGTAAAGCGCTAAATCATTCACAGCAATCGTTTGACTCTCGCCTTGTGGAGTAATCCATGTTGAAAACTGTGTTCCAAAATGTGCCTTACTCTCTGCGACAAAGGCTTCTAAACTTTTAAGACTTTTAGCACCCTCTTCTATTTTATGCCACTCTTTAGCATTCCAAAAATTGACAACGGCATATGGCTTTTTGGCATATTTAATCAATGTGAGATTCGCGGTTTCAGGAACAACAGACGTCCCAAGAACTTCTTGCCCTAAGAGTGCATTGAGCATCGTAGATTTTCCAGCATTCATGACACCCGTAATACCAATCGAAAAACGTTGGTTTTGGAGTCTTAGAAGCATCGCGTCCAATTTCTCATTCAATAAAGGAACTTCAATACTCTGTTTGAGATTATCAATCGCTGTCATTAGGATGTTAAGTGCTGTTTTATAATGGTTTTCTTGGACGGTTGCACTTTTTACATGTAAATTAATTTTTTCTATTTTTTTCTCTTCAATAAGCGAAATCAACGTACTGAGCGTTCGCAAACCATCATAAGAGATGACCTCTTCTTTGCGTAAGATTTCTAATCGCTTGATAATGGTCGCATTAATCTGCACATTGCCAATATCCATGAGAAAAAGTAATACTTGTATTTGCGCGTATTGAACAGACTCTTTCGTGAAAGGAGTTGAAAAAAGTGTCTGTAGGACTACTTTAGGAGCTTCAAGCATGCCCATATTCGCCATATTTTGCGGATTGATGATCAATAAAATAGCAATGCTATCGCAAAAATCATCGAAAGTGTTGGATAACGTGTGACTGAGTTGAGATTTTTGTTTTTCTTCTAAAACAACTTGTTGGGTTATTTTCTCATTCCAAACAAGCAAAAAAAAGTCATTGACAACATGCATACAGGGCTATCTTTAAAATTTTTTAATGAGATTTCTTACGGTATTTATTATATCAATATTTCTTATAATAGAAACAAAAATGTTGGATTAACCATTCTGATTAAGGCAAAAAAAGGATGGGACAAGTGCCCCACCCTTTATCAATTTGAATGTTAGCGAAGTGCTACGAGTTTTCTTCTCATATAGGCAATTTTTGATTGAAGTGGTAAGTGTTTTGGACAGTTGTCTTCACAAGCAACAAGGCTCATACATCCAAAAATACCATCATCATCACCAATGAGTTCATAGAAATCTTCATCGGTTCTATCATCATGTGGATCCATTGCAAAACGTGCAACTCTGTTGATACCAACCGCACCGATAAAGTTTGGTCTCATCAATTTTGTTCCACATGCAGCAACACAAATACCACATTCGATACAACGATCAAGTTCAAATGTCTCATCAGCGAGTTTTGGATCCATTGGTGCTTCGAGTTTAGAAATATCAGGTTTATGATTGGTATGAATCCAACTCTCAACACGTTTACTCATTCCGTTCATCCAGTTACCGGTATCAACAGAAAGGTCTTTAATGAGTTTGAATGCTGGCATAGGCATTAACTGAATAATACCATCTTTGAAATCTTTCGTTAAAGTTCGGCATGCGAGTCTTGGAGTACCATTCACCATCATACCACAACTTCCGCAGATACCTGCACGGCATACAAAGTCAAATGAGAGGTCTGCATCTAAAGTTTCACGAATTTTTGTCAAAGCAATAAACAGAGTCATACCATCTGTCTCTTCAAGTTTATACTCTGCAAAATGTGCTTTAGAAAGTTTTGATTGTGGGTTATATTTCATAGCCCTGATCGTAATAGTTCTACTCATTTTGTATCTCCAAATCTCTCATTTTTAGCTTTATAGTATGGTTGCAATTCAAATGGCATCAATGCATCTTGGATTTCATGTCTATCTTTGCCTGCTGCTTCCATCTCTTCACGAATTTTATCCACTTGCTCTTGTCTTTGTGTACTAATTGGGTTTTCGATAATATTACCTTTAACACCATATCCACGGAATGCTGGTGGCATTTCCATTTTCATAATGTCAAGTTCTTCATAAGTTACTGTTGGTAATGTCTCACCATCTTTCCATGAAGTAAGTGTTCTCTTCAACCAATTAACATCATCACGTTTAAGATAATCTTCTCTATAGTGTGCACCACGACTTTCTGTTCTATCACGTGCACCCACAGCAACACAGAGTGCAAGTTTAAGCATCATAGGAACACGGTACGCTTCTTCTAACTCTGGGTTAGCAGAGGTTGTTTTTGATTTAACAGTAACATCGTGAGATTTTTTAAGAAGGTCTTCAAGTTCATTAACCGCTTCTGCAAGTCCTTTGCCATCACGGAAAATCGCAACTTTTTCCCACATAATATCACGCATTTTGTTTTTGATTTCAAAAATGTTGTATTTACCTTTGTTGGTCAATAGATGATTAATGAAATCGCTTTGTTTTTTAAGTGCTCTCTCAATCGCTGTTGTATTAACATCAATTTCATGAGATAGACAGAAATCTGCGAAATAATCACCCACAATCATACCAGCAACAACGGTCTCACTGACTGAGTTACCACCAAGACGGTTAAATCCGTGCATATCCCAACATGCTGCTTCACCTGCAGAGAAAAGACCTGAAAGTGTTGGAGACTCACCGGTTGGTTTGGTTCTAATACCACCCATTGAGTAGTGTTGCATTGGAAGAACAGGTGCCCAACCTTTTGGACCTTCATCCGCAGGGTCAATACCGTTAAAGATTTGACAAATTTCTTGTACATCTCTTAGGTTTCGCTCAATGTGTGCACGACCAAGAATAGAGATATCTAACCACAAGTGCTCGCCATACGGAGATTTAACACCTTTACCTTTACGGATGTGTTCCATCATACGACGACTTACAACGTCACGACTTGCGAGTTCTTTTTTCTCTGGCTCGTAGTCTGGCATAAAACGGTGACCATCAACGTCACGTAAGATACCACCATCTCCTCTACAGCCCTCTGTTAAAAGGATACCTGATGGGACGATTGGGGTCGGGTGAAATTGTACTGCTTCCATATTACCAAGTTTTGCAATACCTGTTTCAAGAGCAATAGCAGCACCGATACCATCACAAATAACCGCGTTGGTTGTTTGTTTGTAAAGTCTTCCATAACCACCCGTTGCGATCAATGTACCTTTAGCCACATATGCCCAAAGCTCACCTGTAACAAGGTCTCTGACAACAGCACCGTAACAGCGGTTGTTTTCGTGAATTAAAGCAATCGCTTCTTTTCTATCTTCAATATTAACATTATGTTTTAATGCTTCATTCGCAACACCAAAAAGCATGGTATGTCCTGTAGCATCCGCTGTATAACAGGTTCTCCATTTTTTGGTACCACCAAAGTCACGAGAGTGAATGTAACCATGTACTTCATCATCTTCAACAATGGTTGTTCTCTCAGCATTCATAATCGCCTCACGAGGACCTTTTTGAATTCGTGTCCAAGGCACACCCCAACCCGCTAATTCGCGGATCGCTTTAGGAGCAACGGTTACGAACATACGAGCAACTTCTTGGTCACAACCCCAGTCGCTACCTTTTACAGTATCGGCAAAGTGAACATCTTCGTTGTCACCACGACTCATTTTTGAGTTACCAAGACTTGCTTGCATACCACCTTGTGCCGCAGCAGAGTGTGATCTCTTTACGGGACAAAGACTTAAAACTGTTGTACTAAGACCTTTAGATTGCGCTGCAATCGCCGCTCTTAAACCTGCTAAACCACCACCGATAACCAGTGCATCACAATATTTTACGTTCATGTTTACGCCCTAACCTTCACATCATATCTTACTTCTACTTGTGCAGTTGGCTGAAATCTTTCACCTACATTGTGTCTGTGTTCGTATCCAATTTTTACATACGCTGCAAGAGTCAAAAGACCAAGTGCAAGGAAAAATGTTGTGACAGCCCATTTTACTTTTTTAAGATTTTTACGAGATGCTTTTGCATCTGCACCTTCAAACCATCCCCATTTAACACAAAGACGATAAAGGCCGATACCACCATGGAATTCTACTGCTAAAAGAAGAAGAAGATAAAATGGCCACATATAATCAGAGTACATTCTATCAGCTGAACCAAATGGTCCGATTTCATCTGCTTTAGTCGCCATTGTAAACAAGTGAGCAGAACCTAAGAAGAACATCGCGAAACCAGTAAACGCTTGTGTAAACCACATCGTTGTATCATCATGTTTCATCATGCCCATATGTGTTTTATATGCTTGGTATTGTCTAAAGTTAATAGGCAATTTACGCATTCCAAGCATTGCATGGACAATAAATACTGCAAAAACGAATAAGACGATTGCAGAAACAATTACAGGCTGTGGCTCACTTAAGAACATACTGCCTTCAAACATTTTGGTTATGGTGTACATAAAATCTTTGCTAATCAAGATTGTTGAAACAAAGAACATATGTCCCCACATAAACAAACCTAAAAATAGACCCGTCGCACTTTGAATATAATCAAGTTTCGCTGGAAGTCTACTTTTTTTTCCCTCAATACTAGTACCTAGAAAACCTTCAAGTAGGTCACTCACATCTCATCCTTTTTGTGAAGTTTGATAAACACGCATTAATGTGCAAAACGCCACAGTGACGTCTTATTATCTTTTGTAAAAGCTTTCTTAAGCCCTAAAGCTAACAAGCCATAATTATGCCGTTTTGCACACAACTGCTGAAATTATAATATAGCAAAGGGGATTTAAAAGGGATTTTTTTATCCCTTTTTTCCTCGCCAAATTATAACACCATATAATAGTAACGAGGCCACGACCATGGCTAAAGAGAGCGCTTGTCCCTTACTCATCCACCCACCATAGACAAAACCGATTTGAAAATCAGGTTCTCGGTAAAACTCTGCGACAAAACGTGCTATGGAGTAAAAAGCACCGTATAAAGCGATTAATTCTCCATCGTATCGCTTATGCAAACGATACCAATAGAGGATAAGAAAAACAACCAATCCTTCAAGGAGTGCCTCATAGAGCTGAGAAGGATGGCGTAAAACACCGTCCACATAAATTCCCCATGCCACATCGGTAGGTCTACCAACTAATTCTTGATTTAAAAAGTTTCCAATGCGTCCGAAGATATACCCCACAGGAACACTGAGGGCTACAACATCTAAAAGGCCCCATATCTTCATCTTATGCCTAAGACTAAAAAACCATGTTCCAAGCAAAAAGCCTACGATAGCACCATGATAGCTCATTCCACGTATGCCGACGAATGTTCCATCCATAAAAGGATTAAACATTTGCCACGGATGTGTCAAATAGTAATCAACATGCGGATCATAAAAGAAGATATACCCTATACGCGCTCCCAAAATAATGCCGATTTCTATCCAGATGAAATAGTTTTCTAACACTTGATTGCTAAACCCTAAATTGTCTTTTTTTACAAACCATTTAGCGGCATACAATGCTCCTAAAAGCGCACAAATATACATAATGCCATACCAATGAACGGCTATAGGGCCTAACTTGAAGGCGACAGGGTCAAAATGCGAATAAATTTCATTCCAAAAAAGCATAAAAATCCTTACATGTAAAAAGAAAAGTCTACCCGAAGAAGGTTGAGAAAGTCTTTAGAAGCTCAATTGCTCACATACGACCTGATTACGCCCATTCTCTTTAGCACGGTACAATGCCTCATCCACACGTACCATCATGCTCTTTTCATCATCTCCCTCATGAAAGGTTGCCACCCCAAAACTGGCTGTTTTCATTCCAACCTGTGAAAAGGAAAACGATGCAACGCATAGACGCAATTTTTCTGCTAGTAAAGAAGCATTTTCAAGGGTACTGTTGGGCAATAAAAGTAAAAACTCCTCCCCACCCCAACGCCCAAAAATATCTTCAGAGCGAATCTGTGCTTTAACGCATAAAGCAAACTCTTGCAAAATCGTGTCTCCCACTTGATGCCCATAGATATCATTGACCGATTTAAATTTATCAATATCAAGCAAGATAATTGAAAAAGGCGTGTGATGTCGCCTTGCAATCGAAAGATGGTGCGCAAAGACTTCATCCAATTTTAAACGATTGTAAAGTCCTGTGAGTCTATCGGTGATAGAGAGTTCTTCGACCCGTTTTTTATCGGTAATATCCGTTCGAATGGCGGTATATCCAATTAAAGAGTAATCTTCATCGTACAGTGGCGCAATAATCGTCTCCACCCAATACGCACTGCCATCTTTATGTCTATTTTTAAGCTCACCTCTCCAAATCAAACCACTTTTAATCGCCTTCCACATCTGCTCATACACCGAGGAAGGAACATCCGCATGACGTACAATCGAATGATTGGCACCAATGAGTTCTTCTTTAGAGTATCCTGAAATCTTACAAAACGCCTCACTGACCTCGGTAATCACACCCTTTAAATCGGTGGTCGAAATAATCACATGTTTATCAATAATACTTAAATATTCTTCCAATTTATATTTTGATTTTCGATAGTTGGTAATATCTCTCAAGGTTAAAACTACCGCACTGACATTATCGTTATCATGTAAATAAATAGGTGCCGCATTCATTTGAATCCATACAAGAGGATAATCCTCTCTTTGAATCCCCATAATAATACCATTTTGTGACTCACCCGATCTCAAAACCTTCATAAAAGGAAGCTCTTCTGGTAAAAAAGAAGAACCATCTTCATGAAGGGCTTTCCATGGAAGATCACTATTAAGTGTTCCAATCAGCGTCTTATTAAAAGAAGGTAATATCTTTTTTGCAGTATCGTTGCACTCTGTTATGACCCCTTCACGATTAATCACCATAACGCCTTCTTGCATCGTTTTAAAAAGAAGACGCACCCATGCCTCAGATTCGGAAAGCTGTTTTGTTTTTTCTTCCGCAATCTCATACGCACGGCTACGTGTACGTTGCAAAGCATACATCCATCCACTCAATAGTATGGAAAAAAGTATGCCAATAAAGACTTGAATATGAGGGAAATAATGATTTAATTGATTATGCAATACGCTATTGGCTTTAAAATAGAGTGTCCAATGAGTATCATATGACGTAAATACAACGGAACGCTCTAATCGAGGCTTGGTTAATTGTGAATTGGAATTATATAACAGTGTCTCCTCGCTTAAAGATTCACAATCATACACTTCAAAACTCACTAACCCATCATTCGCTTTTAAAATATTTTCAAAAAAGGTATTGACTTTTATGGCGCTGTAAACAACCCCTTTTGCAGCAGCTAAACGCTCTGCCTCATTTTGAAGTGAATGATGACGATAATAAAAAGGCATGTAAATAATAAACCCTTTTTTTTCGGAAGCTTGCGCTTGTTTCACAAATTCAATTTTTGGCGTAATGGTTACAGAGCCTTTTTTTAAAGCCTTTTCGATGTTTTGCCTGCGCATCGCTTCAGAACCCATGTCATACCCTAAAATCTGTACAGTTTGTTCTGTAAAAGGCTCAATATACGTAATGGGAAAGAGTGTTGAATGAGAAGAAGATGAGGGGAAAATCTTATACTGTGCCATAGCACTGTCTTCTGCCATCTTTTTTTCATAGGCTTCTCTCTTCGAAGCTTCCACCAAAGGCACATACCCTAAAGCATAAAGGCTTGGAAAATTAATGGCTAAGTCATGCATCTTTGCAAAAGTATGCCACTCATTGCGGGTAATAGTTTCTGAAGCAAAAATAAACGCAGCACTGCTGTTTAAAAGTTGTACATGGGAGTCGAGTTCTTTTTGAATTAAAGCGGTTATCTCTTTAGAGGCAGCATCAAACCGTATCGCTTCAACATTTTCAATCCATTGATAACTCTTCCATGCCATCAACATGGAAAAAAGCACACCCACAAATAAGACCACTAAAGGTAAAAATGAAAAAGTATACAAACGCCTTAATACGTGCACCATCGCTCCTCAAAAGTCTATTAAGCGATTGTAGCACAAAAGAAGAAAAATAACGCAGCAAAGAGGTGTAAGGAGCGTTAGAAGCTCCTTACATGTAAAGTTATTTAACCTGAATTTTTTTCACTTCACTTTTTTCAATTTTAAGTTTAGGCAGCACAACTTCTAGCACGCCATTTTCACTGCTGGCTTCAATGTTTTCCACATCCACATTTTCAGGCAGAGCAAACGAGCGTTGGAATTTTCCATAACTGCTTTCTACTTTGTAGTAGTCATTCTCTTTGCGCTCCTCTTTGAAGCTTCGCTCCCCTGAGATAATAATCTGATTTTCTTTGAGGTCAATGTGAATATCCTCTTTTTTCACCCCTGGTAAATCCACCTCAATATGGTAGGCAAACTCACCCTCACGGGTACTGACACTGGGACGAAACGCAGAGATGTCACCCTCTTCACTTTGAGCGCTCGGGTAGTAATTAAAAAGCCTACTTTCAAGTTCTCGTAACTCTTTAAAGGGATTATAACGTGTGACTAACATAATGGACTCCTTTATTTTTTTTGATAGCAGAAGTCTATTACATGTAAAAAAATATGTCTGCCACTTAAGTAGCAGAGTTACTCTAAAGGGAGATGCTCCAGCAGGTTTTGAGAATCTTTAATGTAAATCTCTTTACGCTTAATATCAATAAGCCCCTCTTTTTTAAGCGATTGGAGGTTTCGATTGAGCACTTTACGAACCGTGCCTATAAGGTTGGCAAGTTCATCGTGAGAAAGGTTGTTGATGAGTTTGAGGGTTTGTTTGTCGCCCTCTTTTTCAATGTTTTTCGCAATGAGCTTCACCAACCGTGTGGTCGTATCGTACAAAGAGAGGTCTGTTGCCAATGTCTCAACATCACGCAACTGCTTAGCGACATAAGGGAAAAAGAGTTTGTTAAACGAGGGCTTCGTTTCTATCCACTCACGAAAGAGCTCAATGGGAAATACCAGCAGTTTTACATCGTCTAACGCCATCGCCATATTTTCATGCGCTTTGCCGTCTAAGAGACTTACCACATCGTACATATCGCCTTTGGATAAAAGATACAAAATCTGCTCTTTGCCGTTTTCAAAGTTAATTTGCGAAATTTTGACACGCCCTTCTAAAATGATAAAAAAGTGCTCCATACACTCCTCAGGTCGCATCAAGATTTCACCTTTTTTGACATAGGTTATCCGCCCAAAACGGGCGATATCTTCGTGAAGCTCTTGTTGTATGACCTCTAATGCGTACATAATTATTTCACCTCTCCATCCACATACATCCATGCTTTACCATAACGTTTAAAGCGAGACTGCTCTTCATGAACGCCTTGAGCGCCATTTTGTATAAAACTGGCACGAAACGTGACTTTGCCAACAGTGTCTTTTTCCTCACCTTGCCACGTCTCTAAGACTTCAAGTCCCATCCATGCTAAACCTTTACATGTAAAAGCAATTTCTTCTTTGAGATGTTTAGCTCGGTTGTTCGGATGCGTCGTTTCATACAAATAATCCACCAAGGAAAAGACAAAAGCGCTGTAACGTGAACGCATCAGTGCAACCGCCGTGGGGGCATTCCCCTTTTTATGATACGGTTCACAGCAAATTTCATAAGGTTTTAAACTGCCACAAGGGCATAAGTCACGTTCATTCATAGCGCTTCTTTCATTAAGTGATGGAAGAAGAATTATACTGATTTTTATGTAAATCGCTTCTTCTATGCTAGTGTATTTCATCATCTAATCTGATACCTTCAACTTCGTATATTCTTAGATACGGTACACTTTCATACTTGAATAACGAGGCCTTTTGTTGATACTTTTTTCTCTTTTTACATCATGGAAACCATGGTTTCCGGTTGTTGGTTTAACCATTTCTGCGTTTATTTTCAATACCACAGAATTTGCGCCCATTAGTTTGCTCACCAATATTGCCAGTGATTTGAACATCAGTGAAGCACATGCTGGAATTATGATGACCGTGTATGCGTGGGTCGTGGCAAGCCTTTCTTTGCCATTGATGCTCTTCACCAAAACAATGGAGCGTCGTCGCCTGCTTTTATGGCTCTTCATCCTCTTTATTGCCAGTCATATTCTCTCCTCTGTTGCTTGGAATTTTTGGATTTTAATGCTCTCACGCATTGGAATTGCTCTGTCACACGCCGTATTTTGGTCGATTACTGCTTCTTTAACCTATCGTTTAGCACCCGAAGGTAAAAAAACACGCGCACTTGGTATTTTAGCAACGGGCACCTCCTTAGCCATCGTTTTAGGCTTACCGCTTGGACGCATCATCGGTCAAGCACTTGGATGGCGAGCCACATTTGGCATTATCGGTTTCTTGGCATTTTTGATGCTTTTTGTTTTGATGAAAGTCTTGCCACTGCTTCCAAGCATCAATGCAGGTTCGATTAACAGCTTACCACTGCTTGCAAAACGTCCTGCACTGATGGGTATTTATGTCCTATTAGCCTTGGCCATTACCGCACACTTCACGGCTTACTCGTATATCGAACCTTTTGTGCAACAAGTTTCTTTTTTCAGTGCCGACTTTGCGACGATGATACTGTTTATCTTTGGACTGGCTGGATTTTTAGGAAGTGCTATTTTCGCGTATTTCAAAAGCAAATACCCCTTTGTTCTCATTTCAGGAGCATTGGGCGGATTAATCGTGTGCCTGCTGTTGATGCTTCCTTTAGCGCCACATATGCTCTCTTTTAGTCTGATGTGTTTTGTGTGGGGCATCACGATATGCCTTATTAGCCTTATGCTTCAAGTCACGGTCTTAGAACTTGCCCCTGATGCAACGGATGTGGCGATGTCACTTTTTTCTGGTATCTACAACATTGGTATCGGTGGAGGGGCTTTTGTAGGAAGTCTCGTTATCTTGCACCATTCTATGTCAGAGGTAGGAGTCGTGGGTGCATTTTTTGGAAGTCTTGCATTGATATTATGCATTGTGATTTGGACAAAATTTTTAAAAGCAAAACCGCACGCATAAACGGAGCTATCGACGCGCGAAATCACTTTACATGTAAAGATTTAAAGTGTTTTGTGACCACTCAAACAACTTTGTTACGCCCTTTTTCTTTGGCTTCATACAGCGCTTTGTCGGCTTTATCAAAAATTTTAATGATGCTATCGTACTTTTCAAACTGGGCGGTTCCAAAACTGGCCGTCAGTGAGACTATTTCAGGAAATTCATACGACTCTATGGCAACGCGTATTTTCTCCGCTAACACACGTGCGCCTTCAATGTCGGTATCGCGACAAATCAGTAAAAATTCTTCGCCTCCCCATCGCCCAAAAATATCAGTCTCGCGTTTGGTATATGTTACGATTCGAGCAACGCTTTTTAAAACTTCGTCGCCTCTTTTGTGCCCATAATTATCATTCACATGTTTGAAATAATCCAAATCGAACATGATGATGGAAAGTGGTAATTGGTCTCTATCAAACATCTTTTTTTCATACTCTAAAATATCATCCAGCTTTAAACGGTTATGAATACCTGTCAATTTGTCGGTATTGGAGAGAATTTCCAGTTGCGTGTTATATTTTTTCAACTGATATTGCCTCACAAGTACAATTAAAATAATAACGCCAATAATCGTCGCGACCATATAAAGATAGGTATAATCCATGCGCTCTTCATAATTGACCGATATCCATTTATTTAAGATAGCTTGGTTTTTCGTTGTATCAAGCGAGTCAATTGCTTTTTCAAAAATGGAGAGCAATAAGGGTTCATCATTGCGTGTTGCGACTCCGAGTTCCCATTTTTCATCAAATTTACCTACGATTTTCAAAGAACCGTAATACTCTTTTTGAATCTGATACGCCACCGTGGCCAGTGTCCCAATGTAGCCAAAAAGCTTTTTTTGCTCTACTTTCTTTAACCCATCCGCATCATTATCGACTTCGACCAGTTGCATATTAGGATACCGCACTCTTAAAATTTCACCGTAAGCATACCCTTTTGCAATCCCAATCGGCTTATCGACCAACGAACTTAAATCCGAATAAAACACCTTATCAAATTTCGAGACAAGCACAAGGGGTATATGCAAATAAGGATGCGTAAAATTCATATACATTCTTCGCTCTGGTGTCGGCATAGCAAGAGAAAAGATGTCACATTTTCGCTCCTTGGCATATATCATGGATTCTAACCATGTCCGCGTAGGAACCAGAACAATCGGTATGCCAATAAAATGTTCCATCTCATGAATATAATCTGCCGCAATACCGACATGCTTACCGTTTTGATTCATCTCCAGAGGCATCCAATCTGGGTCAATACACATCTTAATCGTCTGTTTTCTCGAAAGATACATCTGCTCGTCCAACGTAAATGCCAACCTCGCTTCTTTAGGTAAAATGTTTTTTGACCATTTCTCTTTTAATCTCTCTAGCTCTTCTGCCGTCACATTTTGCAATGCTTTATTGATGAGTGATTGTAACGTGGTATCGTCATGGTGCATCACGATATAGAGATTTTTATCTTTTAATTTTTGCAACTCAACTTTTGAGACGATATGTAGATTCGCAAGCATCTCTTTATTGATGATATATTGCGATGTAAAAAAGTCATCTATCCCCGCATCAATGAGTCCAAAGGCTATCGCTTCAAGCATCTCTTTGGTCGTCTCATACTCCACCACTTTAAGGGATGGGTACTCTTCTTTGAGGTATTTTGTGGTAGGCCATCCTTTACCTGCTCCGATGGTTTTGCCCTTCAAATCATCCATAGAATAGATATCTTGCCGCTTGGTTTGCGCAACAAGAGCCAAATCCATCGTGATAAATTTATCGCTGAAGAGAAAATTTTTGCGTCGCTCCGCAGAGGGGATTAAAGGCTGCGCCATAGTGATTTCATTGTTCTTGAATTTCTCGTATAAGTTGGGCCATGTATCGCTAATAAAATTCAAACGTACACCCATTTTATCCGCTAAAAGTTTCATATAATCAACCGCATACCCTTTGGCTTCACCGTTTTCATTAAAATCATACGGATACCAATCCAGCTCATTCGTAACGCTTAAAACAGGATGCTCACGGATGTATGCCTTTTCACTTTCGCTCAGCTCTATTTTTTGAATTTTCTGAGTTGTTTGCGCTTCTGTACCTAAAGGCAAATATTTACGTTTTATCTTTACATGTAAATCAGAAGGCATGGACTCTAGCATTTTATTGAACAACGAGATGAACTCAGGCCAATCCGTTGCCGTTACCATAGACTGCTCTTCCGCAGGATACTTTGGAAAATTGGACACGATGACATTTTGCAGATGATAGACCTTAACAAACAGACTCATAATCGCGATGTCACCGACAAAACCATCAACCACATTGGCATCAACCGCCTTCATCGCTTCAAGACTATTGGGATACGTAATGTACGTAATGTATGGATAATCACGCTTCAATTTTTCATTAATCACATAATGAGGAACAATCGCTATTTTTTTAGACGATGATTCAAAAAACGTATTGGGATTTGTCGTTTTATTGCTTAAAAGAGAAAAAGGAAACGCACAATACGGCTTCGTAAAAAGCATATTTTTAATACGCACGGCATCGGGAGTTGCCTTTAAAATGATGTCAATATTTTTGCGTGTTGTGATGTTTTGCAACGCTTCTGTCCATGTGCCATCACTGACATACTCTATTTTGAGATTGAACATCGAAGCGAAAAATTTGATGTACTCAACACTAATACCCGTGTATTGACCATCTTGCATGTATTGATAAGGAGGAAGGTCTTTGGTAATTCTCACCCTGAGTGTTTTGGTATGATTGAGCCAAGCTTGTTCTAAAGGTGTTATGGTGATAGAAGAGAGCGCACTCAAGCAACTTAACAATGATAAAACAATGAAAACTATCTTTGCTAGTGCTGCCATATCACACCTCATGAAACTAAAGTGTCGTACTATTTAGATTAAGGCGATTTTATGTTTGTATTACGATTTCCAAAAATAATGTATGTATCGTAGTCAATTTTTCTTTAAAACAGTTGATATTAAAAAGTTAGGCAACACCTTGCTAAAGTTAGAAGAGGAGGAGTATTTACATGTAAAGCTAAAGCGCTTTACATGTAAATGTTTCATTTAGCCTTCACGAAGGGCTTTAGCAATCAATTCTATTGGGTTTTTGAAGATGACATCCACCTTTTGACCGTGCATCGCATCGCTCAGTTGCATTCGACAGGCACTACACTCTGCACTAACATACTCTGCACCCGTTGCTTTAATCATCGCTGCCTTGGGGAGTCCTGCGGCTTTGGCAAAACGGTAATTTCCTGTTTGCATGGTAACACCACCAAATCCACAACAGCGATTTGGGTCACTCATCTCTTTCATCACATAATTTTGTGAAAGTAAGTTACGTGGTTCTTTCCAAACACCTTGCATCTTTCTGGCATGGCATGGGTCATGGTAAGTAATGGTTTCACTTCTGCGTGATTTACTGGCTAAGATTTCAGCTAAATTGGTCTTCTTCTCTAAATATTCCGTTGCCATAAAGATATGGGGTGCAATCGCTTTGGCTCTGGCTTGCCATTCAGGTTGGTCATGGAAGAAATGCACATAATCAGCTTTAATCATTGCACTACATGTCGCTTCAGGAATGATGATGGCATCCAGTTCATTGACAAAGCCTTCAATGTATTCGATATTAAACTTTGCCAAATAATCGACACTGTCAAAATCACCTGTGAAGTACTGAGGTGCACCACAGCATTTTTGCTGTTTAATCAGATACGCGTCTATTTGCAATTCTTTTAAAATTTCAAGTAACGCTTTGCCAATATCGGTGTACATGTAATTGGCTAAACAGCCGATGAAAATGCCCACTTTGCCTTTGCCACCGTTATGAATGACATCAGGGTGTGCGTTTAAAAATGTTTTTTTCTTTAAACTAGGAAAGAGTCTATCCATCTTAATGATAGGGAAGTTTCGAAGATACATCGAGCTTTGCTTTTCCACCATCTTAAACCCACAGGTTTGAAACATGTAACCAAAGCGTGCAAGCACATCCATGATGTTACGGTTGCGCAGTAAGAAGAAAGCGAGTTTTTTATACCACGCCAATCCAAATTTTTTACGAATATCATTACGCGCTTGTTCGATAAGCATATCCACAGGCAAATCATTCGGACAAACATCCACACAGTTGGTGCATAAGAAACAGCTTTCAAAGATACTTTTCGCATTTTTATCGAGTTCTAATTCACCGCGTTGGTACGCACCCAAAAGGTCTAAAAAGCCTCTAGGACTGGTAACTTCATCGCGATTGACCTCGTGAATCGTACATACAGGAATACACTTACCGCACTTAACACACGCATCGCTCGTTACATTAAATTTAAACATCTGTTACACCGTTTTACTGAAGCGTCGTAACTCTTCAGGGATTTTTTTCAAATACGCATCAAAAGGCATTACGATATTACGAATCAGCAGGGTACCTGTTGTATTCACCAAAATCTTTTTGCCCTCTTTATCAATGCTGACAAGCTCTTCTTCTACAAAAGGAGAAAGAGCCGACACGGCATCGGCAAAATAATCAAAGAAGTCGATGCCAAACTGCGTTTCAATGCCAGCGATGTTAAGCTTGAAGTTGCTCATCATTTCCATAATAACGGCTTTTCGAAGCACATCATCCGCACTTAGAGTCAAACCTCGATGTACCGGTAAAATGCCTGCGTCAATTGCTTTTTCATACTCGTCCATCTCTTTGAAGTTTTGAACATAATGCGTCAATCCTTCACCGATACTGGTTAAACCTATACCAATTAAGTCCGCACCGCCTTTGGTTGTATAGCCTTGAAAGTTACGATGCAACTCTCCTTTTTCAATCGCCAAGAACAGTTCATCATTGGGTTTGGCAAAATGGTCCATACCAATCATTTGATAGCCATTAGCCGCTAAATAATCAATGGTATAACGCATAATAGCAAGCTTGACACTTGGATGCGGCAGTGTGGTCTCATCAATTTTACGCATCGACTTTTTCATCCAAGGTACATGTGCGTAGTTAAAAACAGCCAAACGTGTCGGATCAAGTGAAACGGCTAAGCGAAGCGTTTCTTGAAAACTTTCAAAGGTTTGATACGGAAGTCCATAAATCAAATCCATGTTAATTGATTTAATCCCTGCTTCTTTGGCTATCTTAACGGCGTTACCCGTTACATCATAGGGCTGAATGCGATGAATCGCTTTTTGAACCTCATCGTTAAAATCTTGAACCCCATAACTAATGCGGTTAAACCCATTACGAGTCAGCACGTCTAACTGCTCTTTGGTTAAAAAGCGTGGGTCAATCTCGCAACTGATTTCAGCATCGTTTGCAAAATTTTTGAAGTATCGTTTAATCGCACCGATAATGCGCTCTAATTGTGTCGTATTAAAAAACGTTGGCGTACCACCGCCAAAGTGCATTTGAATGACTTCGCGTGAGGTATCAAGATGATGAGAAAGCAGTTCTAATTCTCTCTCTAAATAGTCAATATAGCGCTCTTTTTTATCTTCTTTGCTGGTGTAAACAACGTTACAACCACAAAAATAACAGGCACTTCTACAAAATGGGAGATGAAAATACAATGAAAGTTTGCGATTTTTGTCTTGCTTCGCCAAAATACTCTCATAACTCTGTGCTGTAAAACCCTCATGAAACTCAGGAGCCGTAGGATAACTCGTGTACCTAGGCCCTGGTTTTGAATACTTCGCGAACTTATCAAAATCAATCATACATTATTCCTAACGCTCAATAGCACTGATAATACTTGCCCCTTCAGGTATATAGAGATCTTTGAGGTCTAAAAAGAGATTGGGGTGCTCTTTCTTGATTTTTTTAATCAATTTATCAAAGTCGATCTCACGTTTTTTACTTTTGTTTATCTCTTCCATTGCAACGGTCCAAACATCTTGAAAATCAAGAGGTAAGTGTTGCAAAATACTTTTTTCAAGCTTGAGAAAAAGTGTCTCTTGCTCTGCTTTTTTAAAATGTTCTATCATCTTACTGAGTGTTTCAATGGAGAGTAATGCGTGCAGTTTTTGCTGTTCATCATACACTAACCATGGCTCTTTGGTATTGTCCCATGAGCCATTTTTAAGACGAAGAAGCTTAGTATTTTCTTCTTCACTTGGCACAATCTCCAAAACCGTTTGCTCTTTCTGTTTGCTTAGGTTAAGACCTTTTGAAATTTTTTCTATCATCTTAAACTCTTTTTTTCGTGTAAAATCCATTAGTTATTTCTATGCCTATCGAGCCATACCATGACTGCTTTTTGGGCATGAAGTCTATTTTCTGCCTCATCAAAAATCTCATCTGCATGTGCTTCAAAGACACTCTCACTGACTTCATAGTCTCTGTAGGCTGGTAAACAGTGCAAAAACATCGCATCTTCTTTTGCCAAAGCCATCATGGCATCATCAACCATATACCCTTGAAAATCGCTTACGCGTTTTGCTTTTTCACTCTCTTGTCCCATCGAAACCCAAGTATCCGTTGTTACCACGGTTGCGCCTGCAATAGCCTCTTTAGGGTCATTGCCAATTGTGATAACCGCACCACTCTCTTTAGCAAAGCCAAGCGCATCTTCTAAAATGTTAGCATCAACCTCATACCCTTTAGGGGTTGCAATGCGAAGTTCGAAACCAAGTTTAGATGCCATCATCAACCATGAGTGGGTCATGTTATTGCCATCTCCGACATAAGCAACGATTGGGTTTTTATCTTTTTTATATTCAACCATAGTCATATAATCTGCCATCAATTGCACTGGATGATACGAATCACTCAGACCACTAATCACAGGTACTTTAGAGTACGCCGCAAACTCTTCAAGCGTGCTTTGCGCGAACGTTCGGATCATGACCATATCCACCATACGGCTAATCACACGCGCAGTGTCTTTCATCGGCTCGCCTCGTCCTAATTGCAAATCGTTGGAAGAGAGAAATAATCCTTTGCCACCCAATTGATGCATACCCACTTCAAAGCTCACTCTGGTTCTGGTACTGCTTTTTTCAAAAATCATACCCAGTGTTTGGTCTTTTAAATAAGGCACATAATTTTTTGCTTTTGCCTCTTTTTTAATAGCAAGGGCTAGATCAATAATCTCTAAAATTTCTTGCTTGCTATAATCTTTGAGTGTTAAAAAATGTCTCATTATTTCGTTATCCCCTTTCATTTACTTTGTAGATGACTGCTTAAGCCATATACAAAGTATTTCAATACTAGTGTCGGTTTAAAATTTCAGCCACTTCTTTAGCATGGTAGCTGATGATAATATCTGCGCCTGCACGCTTGAACGCGACCATCGTTTCCATCATCACACGGTCATAATCTATCACGCCTGCTTGTGCGGCTGCTTTTAAAAGCGCATATTCACCACTCACATTATAAATACACAAAGGTGTGGTTGTTGCATTACGCACATCTCGTATAATGTCTAAATAAGCAAGTGCTGGTTTTACCATTAAAATATCGGCACCTTGTTTCTCATCTTCTACCGATTCGGCGATAGCTTCTCTGCGATTTGCTGGGTCCATTTGATACGTTTTTCGGTCACCAAAAGAAGGAGCCGATTCTGCGACATCACGGAATGGTCCATAATACGCGCTGGCAAATTTCGTTGAGTAACTCATAATCGGCAGGTTGATAAATCCTTCGCCATCAAGTGCCGCACGCAATGTCTCAATCATACCGTCCATCATGCCTGAGGGGGCTATCATATCGGCACCTGCATGCGCATGAACCAATGCTTGTTTGGCTAAAATTTCAAGCGTGGCATCGTTATCAACACTCTCATGTTCTATATCTAAAATACCGCAATGGCCGTGATCTGTAAATTCACAAAAGCAAAGGTCTGTCACAATATACATCTGCGGAAAGCTTTTTTTAATCGCGCGAATAGCACTTGCAATGATACCATGCTCACACAATGCATCGCTTCCGATACTGTCTTTTACTTCTGGAATACCAAAAAGAATAATTGAGTTCAAGCCTAAATCTTGGAGTGTTTGGCACTCTTTTAAAATTTCATCAATGCTCATTTGGTAAACACCCGGCATTGAACCAATCTCTTTTTTAATATTTTCACCATTTCTTACAAACAACGGATAGATAAAATCGTCCAAACTAAGAGTGGTTTCGCGAACCAAGGAACGAAGGGTCGCGTTCATTCTAAGTCTTCTAAATCTCTTAAACATTCTTTTGCCTTATCTTTGTTAAAATTATGTCTTCTTATAAAAAGATACGATTTTAGCATAATTGGATATAAAAAAAGATGAAAATAGAAATTTCCGAGGTTGCAAACCTCCCTTCTCGCTTTGGAACCTTCAAAATTCAATCCTTCAAAGAAGGTATCAAAGAGCATTTAGTTATCTTAAAAGAGCCCTTAGGAGAGATTCCTTTAGTTAGAATTCACAGCGAATGTTTAACCGGAGATACCATCGGTAGTCTCAAATGCGATTGCAGAGATCAGCTTGAATACGCCCTTAAAATGATTGAAAAAGAGGGAGGAATGGTGATTTATTTACGTCAAGAGGGTCGTAACATTGGACTGCTCAATAAAGTCAATGCCTATGCACTTCAAGATAAAGGCTACGATACGATTGAAGCCAATCATCAATTAGGCTTCAAAGCCGATGAGCGAACGTATGAAGTGGTTGAGTTTATTTTGAACTACTATGCCATCCCTCGCATCAAACTCTTAACCAATAATCCTCGAAAACTAGAGAGCCTCAAGGGAATCGACATTGTTGAGCGCGTGCCTGTTATCATCGAGTCCAATGTTTATAACGCAGGTTATCTAAAAACCAAAAAAGAACAAATGGGACACCTATTTTAGGAGAAATCTTATGATACGAAGTGCTACGATACAAGACTGTGACGCCATCCAAGCACTTCTCACCCAGTTGGAATATCCCAATACCGCTTCTTTTCTGGGTGAACGCATCGAGACATTACTAACCCACCCCGATGCAATGCTCTTCGTTTATGAAAAAGAAAGAAAAGTCTTAGCGCTGCTTTCTTTACATATCATTCCACAAATTGCCCTTTTGGGCGCTTTTTTGCGCATCAGTTATTTTGTTGTGGACGAATCCGCACGCAATGTGCACATTGGTGCAGAACTGGAAGCATACGCAACGCAGATTGCTAAAGAAAACAACTGTGATCGCATTGAAGTGCATTGCCATAGCAGACGCATTGATGCACATCGTTTTTATGAACGACAAGGCTATTTACAATCACCACGCTATTATGTAAAAGAGATTCAAAATGACTAAAAAGGAGTTGAGATGTTAAAAGAGTTTCGCAATTTTTTGATTAAAGGCAATGTTGTTGATATGGCGGTTGGTTTTATTTTTGGTGCGGCATTTGCGACCATCGTAAAATCCCTTGTCTCCAATGTCATTATGCCTCCGATTGGATTATTATTAGGAAATGTTGATTTTTCATCGTTGTTTATCGCACTCGATGGCAAAACCTATGCATCCTTGGCCGATTTGGAAAAAGCGGGAGCACCTGCCATTAAACTGGGTGTCTTTTTTAATGATTTAACCTCTTTTATTATTTTGGGATTTGTGATGTTTATGATGATAAAAGCGTACACGAAAATCATGCCAAAAGAGGTAGCAGCACCAACAACAAAAGCATGCCCAGAGTGTGCAATGAGCATTCCTGTTGCCGCTAAAAAATGCCCTTATTGTGGCATTGAGCAAGCATAAAGTCTTTTACATGTAAAGTCTCAAAGCTTTACATGTAATTTAAAGAATCTTCCAAACTTTATAATCAATTTTGCGAGAGTCTATCAAGCCAAACACTCGACTATCAACACTCATGGCATCTTTACCTTCGACAAAAACACCTGTTTTTTCAATGCGAGTAATCTGTTTAAGCATCATACCCACGCCCTCATAATAAAACAGAACCAAATCACCTAGCTTTAACGACAGTGGTCGAAAGGCGATTATCCAATCGCCTTCCTTTGCAAGAGGGTACATGGAATCACCCTCAACTTTAAAAATCTTCATCATAGGACAGGATACACCAACTCCTCATTCGGTAAGTAAGGCGCTTTTGCCTTTTTGGTTGCAACACCTTTAATTTCCCAGAAAATAGCCGCAAATTCATTGACAGCATCTAATAAAGCCATCGCTTTTTCACGAGAGACATGTTGTTTAGCTGCCCCACTCAAACCCATAATCGTATGTACGAGGGTATGGATATTTGGGTATTTTTCAACATGGGCAGGCTTAATAAAATCACCCCAAATTACACGGATTTCTTCTTTGCATTTCACGGCTTCGCTCTCTTTAACGGCGATATAGCGGTTTAGTGTATTAAAATATTGAGCATCATTGCTCACAGGTAAAGCTGTAATCTGATCGACCATACGAACCACACTTAGCGCTGCAATTTGAGCAACAATAGGATCATAAATACCGCAAGGAATATCACAATGCGCATGTGCTATTTCAGGGGTAAAAAACTGGGATAACTGTTTCATTTCTCCTCCTTATGATTGTTGGTTTTGTGGCTTTCATTTTACTCTTTATTATTAAACAAATATTTAACATTTTAATATACAATTAATCTTATCTTTTGATTCTAAGGAGACAACATGAAACGAAGAGACGCCTTAAAAGTTGCTGCACTTGCAGCTTTAGCTACCACTTATGCATCAGCATATGACTCAAAACTCATCGTCAATAAACAAATGGTCTCGATCAAAGATCCTGCACATCCTACAGAAGCAGAGCTCAAACACTCTCCTGAAATCACTATTGGCGCAACCGATGCAAAAGGATATGCATTAGTCGAAGTCAATATCGGACAAAAAGGGATTCTCCACCCCAGTGATGAAAAACACTGGATTTATGAAATTGAGCTTCAAGCAGATGGCAAAAAAATTGCCAGTGTTGCATTAGAGCCTGTCATTTCACGTGGTTATTTAGCGGCTAGAGTCAATGCCAAAGAAGTCAAAATGGTAACGGCTATTTCTAAATGTAATATTCACGGCGAATACACCACAACTGCCAAACTTTCTTAAATCGCATTTTATTTCAAATCAAGAGCAATGGTTGCTCTTGATTTTTTTGACCTATGTCATTGCATTTTGCCTTCTATCCTTGAGATAATATAGAAAATTACCAAAAGGGAATACAGATGCGACGAACCATTAAATTACAATTAGCTTTAGTCTCTTTTATTGTTATTACTGCGGCACTCGCTTTAGGATTTAAATCGCTTTATGATGGAAAAGAGCAACTGAATGAACTTAATCAACTCCAATCCCTGGTTCAACTCTCAACCAGTATCAGCCTTTTTGTTCATGAGACACAAAAAGAAAGAGGTGCAAGTGCTGGCTTTTTAGGCTCTTCTGGTAAAAAATTTGCCGACAAACTTCCACCGCAACGTGCATTGACTGACCAATACCAACGCGGCTATCAAAACGCACTCATTTCCCTAGAAAAAGCAAATTATTCTAAGTCCCTTCTTGATAAAATCGCAAAAATCGATACCCTATTAAAAGAATTGCCTTCCATACGTAAACGTATCGATACCTTGCAAATCAGTGTCCAAGATGAAGTGAACTATTACACACTCCTTAATAAACACCTCTTAGACATTGTGGCATCAACCGCCGTTCTTTCCTCTAACCATGAAATCGTTAAACAACTCTCAGCCTATGCCAATTTTTTAAAAGCAAAAGAGCGTTCAGGAATCGAAAGAGCCGTACTATCCAATACTTTTGCCGCAGGGAAATTTGCACCGCATATGTTTGAAAAACTTATTACACTCATATCGGAACAAAGCTCCTATATTGACTCTTTTATAGGAACAGCATCTCTTACAGCTACAAATTTATATGAAAAAACCATGCAATCTCCTATTGTTGCCGACGTAGAAAAAATGCGCAATGTTGCTATTGAAAAAGCGCAAAGCGGTGATTTTGGGGTTGATGCTACCTATTGGTTTGACACAATCACTAAAAAAATCAATCTCTTAAAAGAGGTGGATGATGCACTCTCCAAAGAGGTTTTAACAGCGTTAGACACGCTGCATCACGACACAAAATACAATATGACCCTTCACAGTGGTGGCTTATTCCTTGTAACGCTGTTTGTGATGCTTTTATTGTACGCCACGTTTAAAGATATTATTCAAACCATTCAATTATCACAAAAGAAACTAGAAACCATCGCCTCAAATCTTGATTTGACACTTTCACTCGAACTCAACCGAGACAATGAGATTTCCGACACTTTAGGACAAGTTCAAAAACTCATTCATAACTTTCGTATGGCGATTACCAAAGCCATTGATTCTTCCAATCAAAGTGTGGAAGCCAGTACCAGTTTAGGAAACGTCTCATCCAATTTAGCCCAAAACATCACCAAACAAAATCATTTTATTCATTCAATCCAACAAGAGATGGCATCACTGAAAGAGAAAGAAAATACCATGCAACAGATGTCTTCTACAACAACGCTTGACTTACAAGAAACAAAAAAAACACTCGAATCCTTTGTTGCCAATATGAGTAAAGTTGTCTCGATGATTTCACAAGGAGCACAAAAACAGCATGATTTAGGAGAGCAAGTCGATTCATTATCAAAGCAAGCGACACAAATAAAAGGTGTTCTCGAAATCATTGGTGATATTGCCGACCAAACCAACCTTTTAGCGCTCAATGCAGCCATAGAAGCAGCACGCGCGGGAGAGCATGGGCGAGGGTTTGCCGTCGTCGCCGATGAAGTACGAAAATTGGCCGAGCGGACACAAAGCTCGCTGCTTGAAATTAGTGCTATGACCAATGTGATCGTACAAACGATTCATACAGTTACAACCGAAACAGAAACAATTTCACAATCGTTTTATCATCTCTCGCAAGAAGCGACAACACTCATCGACCAATCCAATCACACGTCTAATAAACTAAGCCATACCGTAAAAATTTCCGAGCAACAAACGTCTCAACATCATATGATTGCACAAACCGTTGAGACATTTCGACAACATATTGATGAAGTAACGCTTCTTTCAGAACAAAATAATGCCTTAGGTGAAAATGTTGAAGAGATATCAAAACATCTTTCCTTTAAAGCTGAAAGTGCCAATATCGAGTTAAAACAATTTCGTATCCATTAGAAGGATGTCGGCCTAGGAAAAAAGGGGTTCTGCACATTTTATAAAAAATATTAATACATCATTAATCCCTCTTTCGATAGGATATATTCTTTATTTAGCATAGAAAAGGTCTGTAGGTATGGCAACATTTGAATTACCCTCTTCTTTTTGGCAGCAAGTGGATGTTTTTACAACACTCTTGCTACAATACAACCAAACGCACAATATCACAGGCGCAAAGACAAAAGAAGCCGTTATGAAGAATGTTGAAGATAGTATCTATCCTATCGAATATTTAGAGCTCGAACATCTTCACAATGCCATTGACGTTGGAACGGGAGCTGGGTTTCCTGGTTTTTTACTCGCATTGGCTTTACCGCATGTTCAGTTTACGTTATTTGAGCCTATTGGTAAAAAAAGTGCTTTTTTACATTTGGCAAAATCAACGTTAGGTATCAAAAATGTTACTATTAGCTCTAATAGAGTAGAAAAAGTTGCACCGTTTGATGTTGATTTAATCTGCTCACGTGCCGTGACCAATACAAAAATGCTGATAAACTTATGTAAAAAGTTTATTCATGTTCAAACCACTTTGCTTTTTTACAAAGGAGAACTTGTTGCAGAAGAGATACAAGGACTTCAAAATTGTCAAGTGTATCAAAGAGACAAACGCTATTATCTTGTTATGAAGGATATTCATGCTTATTAAATTATTGATTTTTATTGCTATTGTTTTTTTAATTTACATTTTCTTTTTTAAAACACAACGTAAAGAAGAGATATCAAAACAAAAATCACACTCCAAAAAAGTTATAGAGGGCGATACGATGGTAGAGTGCCATGCTTGTTCTACATTCGTTAGCCATGATGAAGCCATTATTAAAGATGGTCACTACTTTTGCTCAAAAGAATGCGCGAGGTTACCGTAATGATACTCATTGGTCACACATTAATCCCTAGTGAGCCTTTTTACCAAATTGAGACAAAAACCCAAATTGCACAAACACCTGCAAATGCAACCGTCAGTTTTACATTTAACGCATCGCTTGCAGAGTATTGTAAGGCACAAAATATTTCTTTTGCTTTACATGTAAAAAACATTGAAGAGCTTATTTTAGCGCATGCACTAGGCGCTTCTTATTTTTTAGTGGATAAATCGTTAGCATTGCAAGCTCAAAAAATTGCCGATGATTATCTTTTTGATGGAAAAGTATTACTAAAAAGCAATGACAATACGGAAATTGAATTTGCTGCAATTCATTCCATTGATGGCATTATTTTTGAACATGGTTTTACCTCACTTTCATAAAGAACATGAATGCATAAAAGTCATTATTTTATTTTAGCGTCCTTTGTTTCGGTTTTTTATTGGCTTTTAGATGCATACACCAATGCATCGTTGTATGATACGTCCTTTATCAATGAGGTCTTATTACAAACACCGCATAGTATTGTCTTTATGAAGTTTTTTACGGCACTGCTTCTTTTTGCACTCAGCCTTATTCCTTTAGTCTTAAAACAAAAGAGTACTGCCCATTCCGTAGAACCGCCGCTCAATGAGTTCACAGAGCTACAACGTATGGCAGATATTCTCTTTTCATCTCTTTCAACCAAAATTAATACGATTAAATCACTTGAGATATTTGAAGAGGCGTTGCATTTAGAATCAGCCATTCTCTTCATTTATGATAAAGAGACTTTCTCGTTGTACAATGAAAATGACTTTATCAAATCTGCCTTTCGTTCAAAAGAGATTACGCCGCTTCGAGCCAACCCTAATCGCAGTGAAATTGAAGAGATTGCCATCAGTTGCTATGTCGAAAAGCGCCCTGCGTCCAAAGACACTATCAAATGGGGCCATAAGCACCTAACACTCTTTAGCTTTGAACTTAAAGAAGATCGCAGTGAAAAAGCACTGGGTAGTTTAATGATCGCAACCTATGCACCGCAAACAATTGAAACACATAAAAGCTTGATTCAGCGCTATCTCCAAATGCTGACGTTTGTCCTCTCACTTGCTATCAAAAAAGAACTTTTGCAAGGGTTAAATGTTCAGTATTCAAGCGAAAGTAGCAGCTATGACAAAATATTGGATATTATGAATTATCCCAAAATGCAAGAGCACATTGAGCATGAATTCAAGCGCCATAAGCGCTACCATACGCCTTTGACATTGGTTCTTATAGAAATCAATCTGTTTAAAAATATGACCAATATCTTTCCAACCGATGTTATTACAACTCTTAAAAAAGATTTTATACAGCTCATGAAAAAAAATACGCGGGATGTTGATATTTTTGCAAAGTGGAATACGGATCAATACGCGCTTTTATTACCCAATGTCGATTTTAGAGCCGGACAAGGTGTTGCAAAAAAACTACAAGCGATTTTAGCCGAAACAAAATTCGCACGTATTGGAAATCTATCGTGTAACTTTGGCATTACATCACTTGTTCCAAAAGACACCATCGCAACATTTAGAGCACGAGCAGAAAGTGCTTTGGTTGTCGCTGCCTCACGCGAGAGTAATAATGCAATTGAAGTCAAACTTCACGCAGAGCATTAAATGACAATGCGTTTTAACGTTGGAGAGAGTTTTGTTGTGATTTCGTAGCTAATCGTTTTAAAATACTCTGCTAGCGGATTGGCATCATCAAACATACAGACTTCTTTGGCATCACCTCTTAAACAAAAGCTATCCATAGACATTCGACCTAATGTAGGTGCATTGTTTGCCATTAAAACAGACCTATAACCATCAAAGCGGAAAAATCCATCTCCATAACCAATATCATAAGTAGAAATTACTTCATCCTGAGGTGCTTCATACGTGCCGCCATATCCAACACGTTCCCCTTTTTTTAGGATACGAGTACTGAGTTTTTCAGCCCATAGAGCTAAAACCGGTTTTAAATCATACGTTGCAATGAGAGCATCGAGCGTCGTATAACCATACATCGCAATTCCTGTACGAGCAAAGTCATCATCCCCCAAAGAATCCACGCGCAAAAGACCGGCAGAATTACAGCAATGAAAATTTGCCATGGGAAGTCCATAGCTTTTAATCAGTGCTTTTATACGCTGTTTGCCACGTTCAAAATTACTTCTTTGCCAAAAAAATTCACTGTTAAACTCATCAGCACTTCTAAAATGGGTAAAAACCCCTTTTAAAACCAATCCTTTTTGTACAATCAACGCCATGGCCGCATCAATATTCTCTTCTTTAATACCGTTTCTATGCATTCCCGTATCAAGGCTCAAATGAATACGCGTACCGCTCGGAAGTGCTTCTAACGCTTCATACGAATGTGTCGCCAGTGAAATAGATGAAGGAAGATTTTCTTGCGTTGGATGATCCACTAGTACAAGGACCTCTTCAAACAAAGAAGCGATGCTTTTAGCTTCCTCTATATTTTTGACAGCGGCTCTTTGAAGCCCATATTCAGAAGCCAAACGTGCCATCGTTAGAAGGTCATGCCCATACGCATTATCTTTCAATACCGCCATTAGCTTATGTTTGCCACCTGCTTTTGCCGATAAAAGATCAAGATTATGAAAGAAATGCGCTTTATTAATTGTAATGAATGCCATGATTAAGACTTTGTATTAAGTTTACCCATCACAAACCCACGTAATTTGCGGGCTTGATAATCAAGTTTGTAAAAATGTTCGTACACGCTTTGGGCATCAAGTGTCGGATGATTGGAAAAATCAAAAGTAATCCCATGCTTGTCTTTAGGAACATTTGCATCTATAAACGCCAAAAATGCCTCTCTTGCATCGAGTAACTTTGCTAACTCTTTTTCAATCATCTCATTTTCACTCATATACGTTCCCTTATTTTTCTGCTAGAATATGCATTTTATCACCAATCATTTCAAAATAGAGTTCTTTCTCACCTTTAGATGCAAACGATGGACTTTTATATGTTTGATAAAATGAAACTTTGAAGAGTTTGCTATCGTCAGTTGAAGGATAAGGTGAAATGCTCATATTGTCAAAAATAATTGTTTTATTCTCTTTACGTGAAAAAATCTGTTTTTTCATATTTGAAAAAGCAACTTTTCCTGAACCATCGGATTTTTTAAAATCATTGGAGTAAAAATTTAAATAGGTATTAATATCGTTAATTTTCCAAGCATGTTGCCATTTATACACTTCACTTAAAATCACAGCAACGTTTTCTCTCGACATCTTAGGCACTTTTGACTCACCAATAATCGTCACCGTTTTTTGTGCATTGATCTCTGTATCAAGATTTAAAATAGCATTGTTTTCCATGACCACACACCCTTTACTCAAATCATCGCGGTCTTTTCCATCAAGTGGCATACCATGAATCCAAATCCCATCGCCACTTCGTCCTCTTAAAACATCAAATAAATTTGGGTAAGAGAGTGAAAAAGCCAATGGTCCATAAAATTGGTTGGTTGGTTTAAACCGTTTGGTAATTTCATAAACGCCCACAGGTGTTTTCAAATCACCACGTTTTACTTTGGGACCACTTTTACCCATAATCACGTCATCATGTGTTTTCACAAGCTTCAGCCCATCATCATTGACACGGAAAACTTCACAACGTTTTTTATCTTTTTCACAGACGATCACAGAATCAACATCATCGTAAAAACCATAAGAGACATCCATCCCTTTGAGTTGTTTTGCCCAATACTCTTTAGACATCATCTCTTTTTCAGTTGGAGCTTTTGTTTTAGCGGGTGCTTTAACTTTGCTTGACCTAAAAGGCTCTCTTTCTCTAGTTTCTCTCGCTTCTTTAGTCGTTTCTCTAGTTTCTTTGGCTGTTTCTTTCACAACCTCTTTAGATTCAAACTCTTTTTTGAGGAAATCCTCAACAGCATTAATACCTTTGGTTTTGTAAATACGATAGATATCTTCTGCCGTTGCAGCATATAAGGCTAAGGCAAAAACCGATAATAAGACAAGATAACGCATACATTCCTCTCAGGATAACAATTTTTGATTGCTATTTTATAAAAAAATCTCTTAAGACCTCCTCTGTTTCAAAAACAAAATTGATTTTCTTTTTTTACGTATCTTTTAAACTTCTTTCGTTATTATCAATCCTGACTTAATAACGAGGATGCAAAATGTCGTTTGAACTTATGTTAGCTTCTAGTATCGTTGCCCTACTCGTTATTGTATTGCCTACCCTTTTCTTACTCAGCCAAAAGCTAGGTCCTCGAAACCGAAAAAATAAAGCCAAAAATAGCGTCTATGAAAGCGGTATCGCCTCTCCTATTGGGACAAGTGAAAGTCGCATCAGTGCTAAGTTTTATTTGGTCGCCATTTTGTTTGTTTTATTTGACGTGGAAATTATTTTCATGTTTCCATGGGCGGTAAATGTACGCGAACTCAGCCTTTTTGGCCTTTTTGAAATGTTTACGTTTATTGCACTGCTGTTAGTAGGGCTCATCTATATTTATCGTATTAAGGCACTTTCATGGCAGTAGGTGCAGAAGCGATTTTTGGCGATAGCGCCATTACCACAACTTTAGAGAGTGCGATTCATTGGGCAAGAGAATCTTCAATGTGGCCTTATGTATTTGGAACGGCGTGTTGTGCCATTGAGTTTATGAGTGTTGCTAGCAGCAAATACGATATTGCGCGCTTTGGAGCAGAAGTCGTCCGATTTTCTCCACGCCAAGCTGATTTATTAATCGTAGCAGGCACGGTCAGTTACAAACAAGCTCCTATTTTAAAACAAATCTATGATCAAATGAGCGAACCAAAATGGGTCATTAGTGCAGGTGCGTGTGCATGCAGTGGTGGATTTTATGACAATTACACAACGCTGCAAGGTATTGATGCACTCATCCCTGTGGATGTTTATGTCGCAGGTTGCCCTCCTCGCCCTGAAGCTTTTTTAGACGCTCTTTTGGAAATTCAAAAAATTCAAGCCAATGAAAGTCTGTTGGAAGATCGTGCAAAGCGACTTTTTAAAGGATTGCTAGATGTCTAAATTCTTTAAACAGACGTTTGAAAACCAATACGAAATTGACTCTTTTGGGTCTATTATCCTTGATAAAGAGCTTATTCTCAAAGCATTACATGTATTATCACACGATGATGGATACACTTTTTTAGTCGATATGACCGCCATTGATTATTTACATGTAAAAAGCCAACGTGAACGTTTTGCCATTGTTTATCTCTTGAGAGACAAGAATTTTTCCAACCTCATCACACTCAAAACATATATCAATAGCGCGATGGCAACACAAAGTATTACACCGCTTTTTAAAAGTGCCAATTGGTCAGAGCGGGAAATTTGGGACCAATACGGCATTCATTTTATCAACCATCCCAATCTCAAACGTATTTTGAACCATAAAGAGTTCATAGGACATCCGTTGCGTAAAGATTATCCTATTACAGAGGGACAAGTCTGTCACCGCAGTGATGATTTGATGGATGAGATGACGCCGCGCCTTAAGACCAAAGGCTATACCTCGCACGAAGAACTCATGTTCCTAAATCTCGGTCCCGCGCATCCAGCAAGCCATGGAACCATTCGCACTTTTGTCGCACTGGATGGTGAGAACATCACCTGTGCCGTGAGTGAGATAGGCTATTTACACCGTGGATTTGAGAAATCCTGCGAAAATCATACCTACAATCAAATTATCCCTTATACCGATAGACTCAATTACTGTTCTGCCATTTTAAATAATATTGCTTTTGCCCATGCCGTTGAGGGTATTTTGGGTGTTGATTTGCCTGAGCGCGCTAAATTTATTCGTGTTATCATCGGAGAACTTTCACGCATCATTGACCATCTTGTCTGCTTGGCTGCTATTTTAGTCGATATGGGAGCATTAACCAATTATTGGTATTTGTACAATCCCAGAGAAAAGGTTTATGATTTACTCTCAAAACTTACAGGCGCACGTCTGACCAACTCTTACATGCGAATTGGCGGCATGAGTCATGATTTATACGATGGCTTTGCAGAAGATTTAAAAGTATGCCTTCAAGAGATTGAACACGGCGTAGGTGAGACTTTAAAGCTTATTGAGCACAACCGCATTTTTCATGATAGAACCCAAAATGTAGGAATCATCACTAAAGAAGAAGCCATTAACCGAGGGCTTAGTGGTCCAAATCTTCGTGCATGTGGTGTACCTTACGATTTACGAGTCACTGCACCTTATTATCATTACGAAACATTTGACTTTGATATGGCACTTGGGAGCGTGGGCGATGTGTATGATCGTATGATGGTTCGCTTTGAAGAGATAAGACAAAGTAAACGCATTATTGAGCAAGCAATGCTCCGACTTCCTGATGGAGCCATTTGTGTGGATAACCATGCTATTTCACTCCCGCAAAAAAAAGATGTCTATCATAATATTGAAGGATTGATGAACCAGTTTAAATTGATTTATGAAGGGGTAAAAGTTCCTCCACGAGAATATTATCGTGCGATTGAAGGAGGAAACGGTGAGCTTGGATTTTTTATTGTCAGTGATGGCAGTGGAACGCCTTATAAAGTGAAAGTTAGACCTCCTTGCTTTTACGCAATGGCAGCTTACCCTCGTATCATTGAAGGAAGTATGATTGCGGATGCTGTTTTGACCTTGGGAAGTTTAAATATCATAGCAGGAGAGTTAGATCGATGAGTCATTTTACGTTTAATAAAGAGAATGAAACCAAGTTTAATTCCCTCCTTGAACGCTACCCAAACAAAAGCTCTCTGATGCTTCCTTCCTTGTGGATGGTGCAATATCAAGAAGGCTGGATTAGTTTAGAAGCCATGCGTTTTATCGCAGAAAAATTGGAGTGTGCTCCTATGGAAGTTTACTCCGTTGCCTCTTTTTATACCATGTTCAATCTCAAACCCATTGGTCAATACCATATTCAAATTTGTCGTACACTTTCATGCATGTTGTGCGGTTCAAAATCGTTACAAGATCACTTACAAAACCGTCTTCATATCAAAGCAGGCGAAACCACAAAAGATGGTAAATTCACCCTCTCCTTGGTTGAATGCCTCGGCTCGTGTGGAACAGCGCCTTGTATGAGACTCAATGATGATTATATTGAGCATCTGAGCATTGAAAAACTCGATGAAATTTTAGATGAGCTTGAAAAATGATTGTTAAGCTTGTGAGTCGTAATTTTGACATTCCAAATTCTCATACACTAGAAGTTGCACGTACAAATGGTCGGTATGATTCCCTGCACACTCTTTTTAAAATGAGCCCTGATGAAGTCATTACGGAAGTTGAACAAAGCGGCCTTCGTGGGAAAGGGGGCGGTGGCGCACATACAGGTGAAAAATGGCGTCTTATTCCCCCTCAAAGCGATAAGCCTGTTTACCTCGTCATCAATGCAGATGAAGGAGAACCCGGAACCTTTAAAGACCGTCAAATTTTAGAGTTTGACCCTCATTTGTTGATCGAAGGCATTATCTGTGCTTCGTATGCTATTAACGCGCATCATGCTTATGTTTATATTCGAGGCGAGTATGTCTTTTGGATGAATCGTTTGCAAAATGCTCTCAATGAAGCATATGAGGCTGGCCTTTTGGGTGAGTCTATTTTAGGGCATGATTACTGTTTACATGTAACGATTCATCAAGGAGCAGGCGCTTATATATGTGGCGAAAAAACAGCTCTTTTAGAATCATTGGAAGGTAAGCGAGGGCATCCTAGATTAAAACCAAAAGGTAAAGAGCCAGAATGGTTTTTTGGAAATCCTACTGTCGTCAATAATGTCGAGACTATCGCAAGTGTGCCGTACATTATCGCAGAAGGGTATGGAGCGTATCGAATGCATGGAACACACGAATCTCCGGGAACAATGCTCTTTGGTATCAGTGGGCACGTTGAGCGCCCTGGTGTGTATGAACTTGCCTATGGAACACCAATGAAAGAGGTGATTTATAACTTATGCGGCGGCATTAAAGAGGGTAAAAAACTTAAAGCCATCATTCCCGGTGGTTCATCGGTGCAAATTTTGCGTGCCGATGAAATTGAAGACATCACACTGGATTACGAATGCCTTAAAGCGCATGGCTCTGCTTTAGGAACAGGGGGTATGATTGTTCTTGATGAAAGTGTGAGTATTCCAGAAGCCATGAAAAACCTTTTTGCCTTTTATCATCACGAATCATGCGGTCAATGCACACCATGTCGAGAAGGGACAGGCTGGGTCGATAGTATCTTAGCCAAAATATTGGAAGGCAAAGGTGTCCAAGATGATTTTCAAACGATTCTTGATGCCTGTGATATAATGAATGGTAAAACGATTTGTGTCTTTGCTCCTTCAGTCGCATTTATCGCCCAAAGCTATCTCAAAAAGTTTCCAGAAGAATTTAAAGCGTTATTGGCATAAATGTCTATTTTTTTATTAAAAGTCATTGGAGCGTGTGTGATTCCACATTATATTGGAATCACGCACAGTGTCTCTAAATCAAGCTCTTTTTAGAACTGCTCCAAGAGCGGGAACATAGGATAATAAGAGGATAAAAACAGCAAAGCTGTATTGACAAGGGGCGCTAATTCTCTTGGTTCATCTACCACTTTATGCACTATCTTATACCCTTCTCCTTTATGGGTTTCTATAAAATCCAGTGGAATTTTTGCCCTTAATTGTCGAACCAATGACCTAATTCGCTCCTCACTTGCAATCTCGCCTTGATAAACATAGCAAGCAATATCGTTAAATGAAGTAACGTGCGGCGATTTAATAGACAATAATTTAAGCAATAACGCTTCTTTTTTTCCTAAAATCACCTCTTCCTCATGATTAATAAATTTGCAATGCTGAAAATCAAAATAGACATCTTTTGATAAAAAGAAATTATCATCATTCCAAATATCACATAGCTTGTAAATGCTAAAAATAATCTCCTCTGGCAAGAAATCTTTAACAATTACGCTTTCGTAAGAGAGATAATAGAGAGTTTTAAAAATAGTAGGCTCAGGGTTTGGCTCTAAAATAAGTAATATTGGAGCATCACTTCCATGCTCTCTTAGAAATTTCATGGTGCATACATCTGTTGGATTTTTAAGATTGAGGATGAAAAGGTTATAGGAGGCCAAAGTAACTGCATCTTCGTTAAAAAGATCTTCTTCATTTTGTACTTTTTTTACATCCATTTTCAATCGTAGCCGATTTAAGGCTTTATCAATTTCATTTGCTAATTCTCTATCTGGTTCAAGAAGGAAAATTTTCATTTTTGCTCCTTATTTTCTTTGATTTCTTCCTCTTGTTCTTTTCTATCTAGCATATAATTATAACATTTTAAATTAATATTTTTCTAAGTTATAGCTATAGTAGCCATGCCTAAAAGGTGAAAAGTACATCATCTATTTATTATAAGAACCATACTAGACTCAAAAAACAAGGGATTTATAACATAGGTATAAATCCCTAAATTGATATTTTAAAAGAACGTATTGCTAAGTGTAATTAGAAACTATAGGATAAATAAAAACGTGCATACGTAAAGCTATCTTCTCCACTGACATGATCATACGTACCGTATCCTGCCCAAAGTCTGGTTGCAAAACCTTTTAAAGCACCACTAAATTTATATTTTAGATCAAGATCAATTTCACTAGCGCCATCAAGGTACATTCTATCGGAAGAGGATGTACCGCTATTCATATAGCCTTCATCGCTTTGCGTGTAGTAGGCGTATTTAAGAGCTGAGCTAAATCCTGGAATTCCAAAACCATAGATTGCTTCAATAGAATAAGCATCAACGCCTGCAAAAATTGCATTATTGGTGAGCATATCGGTATAAGCAATAGTATCAGGTACATGCCCGAAAGTTCCAGGGAAGTTTGCTTCCTCATCCATTGTGGTATAAGCAGCATTGATTTTAACACCACTTATTTCTGTTCCAGCTTTAAATCCATAAAGCGTTGCGTTATCTTTTCCTGTAATTAACGGATTATCATAATGTGCACCCGCATAGGTCATAGCTAAAGAGAGAGGAAAATCAATGGGTAATTTATACTCTGCTTGGAGGTAATACTCATCATAGCCTCCTGCCTTGATAAAAATAGGCGCATCCCATATTGAATAAGGAGCCGCACCATACTTTCGATCTTGATTGGTTGTAAGGTATTGACCATCTACTTTCAACCCTTTAATACTTTTATTCACAAAAAAGACAGAGTACATGCCGTCACTAAAATGTTCATCTTGTTGAGAATTGCCTACGGCATCACTACCATATCGCATTTGCCACTCTTGGATATAGATCAGTTTAATCATCGTGTCAGGAATTTCATTGAGGGTTAAGACTGCCGCATCAAAGGAATCTTCGAGAACAAATGCCGTGCTGGTCATAATAAGAGGTGTTTTAATTTTTTGGCGACCTACTTTGATATCAGATTTCAAGAATGAGTATTGAATATATGCTTCTGAAAGGAGTGTTGTACTGACTGAGTTACGAGGGTCATCTTCCCTTTCTGGCTGATAAGGGCTCGTAGCATCACTCTTTTGCCAATCTAAATCATGGGCTGTTTGAAAACCAAGACCTAATTTAAATCCTTTAAAAGAATCTGTCACATATCTCAATTCAGCGCCAATAGAACCAACATTGACGTTATTTACGGGGGCAGTTTGAATCAAAGCATCAGAGTTACTGCCGCCTGTATATTCAAATCTTAATTGACCACTTACTGTTCCATTTTTGAAGGCATCTGCAAGTGCATCGCTGTTTGCGTATGCTACCGTACCCATTGCCATCATTGCCACTAAAGATAATTTTGCTAATTTCATTATTTCTTCCTTTAGTTATCTTGGTACATTGTCCTATTCTAAAATAAAACAATGCACTCGCAATCCCAATCCTATTAGGATTAAGCCTGCCACTTAATCCTAAAGGAGCCCTTTATTTATGTTTCAAATCTTCCAGTAACTGTTTTTGGACTTCTTCTTTTTTCTTGTCTAACTTCCCGTTATAAAACTCATACTCAGGTTTATAATAGTTCAGCATACTTCGAAGCCCTTTATGCCCGATTTCATTATGACAAGATGCACATCCGATTTCTTTATCAGTACCTTTAAGGATTGCATAATGCTCATGCATTTCATGGCCTTTCTTACTGATATGCCCATTTGTTTCAAAATTTGGATGACAACTAATACACCCTTCATCTTTCACAAAATGTTGTCTGTTTTCACGATTTTTGTACCAATCTATATCTTTGGGATTTCCAAAGAAATGGATTGCGCCCTCAACAACACCGTTCCTTGCTTTCGTCATGATGTAACTTAGAACATTATCATGAGGCAAGTGACAATCAACACAATTCACCCGGATACCCGTTTTACCCTTACCACCATGAACATCATTCTGGTATGCTGCAACCATAGGATCCATTTCATGACAAATGACACAAAATTTATCATTGCTGGTTCTATGAAGTCCTTCATAGGTTCCTAAAGAGAGAAGAAGACCTATAAATACGCCTGCCAAGCCAATAATAAAAATTTTACTTTTTATAAATGAGATGAGTTTTTTTATCATGGTGTCGGCCTCATCCAAATTTTTACATCATTACTATGACATTGCAAACACATATTGTCCGACGGTTTATGCTCATTATGACATTCATCACAATACAGCTTTGGACCATCATGAATCGAGTTATGTGGATTGACATGTAATGCATCCATAAATTTAAGCCTGTCTGCCAAATACTGCTTGGTTTTATGGCAAGACAAACAACCTTCATCGCCAATCAGTTTAAAATTTTCAGGGTTGTCTCCTTGTCCCTCATGACAATCTGTACATTTAAACGACAGCTTGGCATGGTGGGGTTTTAAAGGAAACTTCTTTTCCAGTTCAGGCGAAACTTTGATAGGAGGAGCCACCTTTGACTCACTCCCGACTAAAGAGACCATCCCCATCAAAAGAAAAAACCCTATTGCTAAAAGAGTTTTTTTGCTACACATGATTAGATATTCTCTCCTGCAATCAAACCAAAGGTTAAACAATCTGTTACAGCAACAGTACCTAAACGACTTGCGCCATGTGTTCCACCTGTCACTTCACCTGCCGCAAAAAGACCTGGAATTGGTTTATTGGTATTGGCTGAAATGACTTGTGCTTTCGTATTGATTTGTAAACCACCCATTGTATGGTGAGGTTTTGGCATTAAACGAATCGCGTAGAATGGTCCTTTCATTTCGATTGGCTCACTTTTCACGTCTTTGAGTGTTTGTTTTTTAAACTCATCTTCTTTACCTGCCATTGCTGTTTCATTGTATTTTTTAATCGTCTCTTTTAATGCATCTGCAGGGATCTTATAGTTTGCCGCAACAGCGTCAAGCGTATCAAATTTTTTCATTACACCACCCGTGATACCTTTTTCAATGATTGGATGGATTTGCGGGTCAAATGTATTGTACGTACCAATAACAACAGGGTATGCTTTTGGATCTTTTCTTAAAATGACATACTCAGCATCTGCTCTTGTTTTACGATCTGCCATTTCATTCATGAAACGTTTACCGTTTCTAACATCAATTGCAGCACCAAGTCTAAAGAGTCCTTGTTGTGTTAAAAGTGGAGCTACACCAAAACCTCTCTCATCTGGACTTGCCCATGGTCCTTGTTGAATCCATGAAACATGTACAGGAATTGCACCAATTTGGAATGCTTTAAGTAGTGCCCCAGCCGTTGCTCCTTCGTGGTTTGTAGCATCTTGATCCGGAGCGATACGAGGATCTTGGAGTTGTCTGTACATTTTATCCATAGAGAAACCACCACTTGCAAGGACAACACCTTTTTTCGCTTTAATGACTTTTTTCTCGCCAGATTTATTTTCAAGGTCATCACTAAACAGTTTATTATCGAATCGATAATTGGTTCTGATGACAACACCTACAACACTGGTACCATCCGCACTCATCACAAAATCATCAAATTTTGTACGAGTCATGATTTTACAACCAGGAAGTTTTTCAACAAATGCACTCATTGGTTTGATAATGCCTGAACCACTCATATTATCAGTGACCAATGATCTAGGAACAGAGTGACCACCAAACCACGCAGGTTTTACATCTTGGAATTTTGCACCACATTTTACGGCAAAGTTCAAAGCATCATTGGATCGTTTAACAATTGTCTCCAATAATTCAACGTGATTGATACCAAGCCCTGCTTTTAAACAATCGGCGATAAAAAGCTCACCAGAGTCTTGAATACCGTATTTTTTTTGTGCAGCGCTGTTAGGAACGGCCATACCGCCACCATTAATAACAGAGTTACCACCTACACGTCCCATTTTTTCAACCACTAAAACTTTATAACCACGTTCTACTGATTTTGCTGCGGCAGCAAGACCTGCGAAACCTGTACCAACTACGATAACATCGTATTCTTCATCAAATTTAACCTCTTTTTCTGTTGGAGCTGCCGCCATTGCATTACTTGCGCTAAGCATTGCTAAACCTGCTGTACCAAGAGCACCCAACTTAAGAGCGTCTCTTCTAGACATAGTCTCTTTTTTCATTTCTTTCTCCTTTTGAAGTAATATTTTATTTGTAACTTAATTTTAACGACTAACTGTGATATTTAATGTGAGATTCCTATGAAATCATTATGAAGCAAATCTAATGTAACTTTTGATGGAAATAGTGATGAAAAATATGCTTAGAATAGGAGATAAATTACGATTTGAGCGCTATAAAAATGAACAAATGACGATAAAAGCCGTTAGTATGGCTATTTTTTTAATAAAAAATTTTAATTAGAAAATACAAATATTTAGAAGGAATATAACCGATTATGAAAAAAATATCTTTCTAAAAGCATCTCTTTATAATATAGGTAGTGATACTTAGATGGAGGGCTAAGAAGTATGTTTTATTTTACATGTAAAAATGATGAGGCATTGGTGTCTTGTAAAAAAGCATTGTATGCGATATCTTTATTTCTTAATTCATAAGCATACGTGAGCCGTTGAGCGGTATGTATAGAAGGGGTGAAAAGGTCATCTTGTGGGAGTTTATGTTCGTATTTTTTCAGAAGTCGCTGTTCCAAGGATGCTTGCGATTTTAAAGCATCTGGGTAAATGTGTTCTACGCGTATTTTTTGATGAGTTAAATACTCCGAAATCAGTCCAAAGCGGTGACAATCAAACGCTTCTTTTTCTGAACACATCAGTGCAATACGGTATCCTTTGCCTAATCCTTTTTCTAATCGCAAAATACCTTTTTGAAAGCCTTTTGTTTCTTGCACTTTTTTAAAATTAACTTTGCCATCCTCAAACAATACCTTCTTATCGTCATACCGTGCTCCAAGCAAATCGCCCATGTAGAGATAATCTATATTTTGAGATTTCAGGGTATGACATAGTGTTTCTTTATTGTACTGAGGAGCAAAAGAGCTATACGGAGAACTGCGTACATCGACAATGGTTGTCAGAGCATTTTTGTGCACTAAGTCTATAAACACTTCGATAGGGTGAGTCGAATGTCCAATAGTATAAATCGCTTCGGCAAAACGTTCATGCATGGTTATTTAATAAAAAGTGACATATACGATAGCCTTGCGGTTTCAATTAAGAAGTCTACACCTGGGAAATAGGCAACAAACGTATTACCGATACCGCCCCAAATGACAGCTACCGCAATAAACCCTATCGTCAGTGCTGAGATGCCACGAAGGGGAGGAACATGGTCCCATTCAGAATCACACGCAGGATAAAAATACATCAATGCAATCACTTTAAAATAGTAATAAATCGAAATAAACGTCGCAATGATACCGCATACGGCTAAAAACGTGTACCCTGCTTCGATGGCCCCTGTAAAAATATAAAATTTACCGACAAATCCAATGGTACTAGGAATACCAGCTAATGAAAGCATAAACACACTGAGCATCGCTGCCATATAAGGATGGACATGCGCAAACCCTCTAAAATCTTCATAGGTAACACGCACATGTTCATCCGCCGCGATGTAAGAGATAAGCCCAAACGCACCCATGGCGGAAAGAAAATACGCAACCAAATAGTAGATGATAGACGAAGAAGCACTCTCGCCTGCATAACCGATGGAAACAAATGCGATGAGTAAATACCCCGTATGCACGATGCTAGAAGCCGCAAGCATTCGTTTTAAACTCTCTTGTACAATTGCTAAAAATGTACCATACAGAAGTGTTGCGATGATAATTACGATAAAAAGGGTGTCCCACATATCGCGAATTGGGTCAAAATCAACTAACATCACACGTAACACAAATCCAAAAATGGCGACTTTAAACGTAGCGGCCATAAATGCCGTTACAGGAAGGGGCGAGCCATCATACACATCAATGGTCCAGTTTTGAAACGGAAATGCGGAAATTTTAAATAAGAAAGTCACAAGAATCAATGTGGCTCCAATCACAATAACAGAGACATCTTTTCCCATTAAACTATCCAGTTTATCGCCCATTTCACCTAAAATAGTCGTCCCAAGTCCTGCATAGATAAAAGCGGTTCCTAAAAGAAAAAAGGCACCCGAAAGTGACCCTAAGACAAGGTATTGATAACTGGCTTCTACTCGTTTATCATGGATTTTTTGAAAACCAATCATGACATACAATGCCAAAGAAGCAATCTCTAAAGCGATAAAAGCTGTGATAAGTTCATTGGCATGTACGAGTAACATCATCCCAAATAAAGAGAACAAAAAGAGTGCAAAAAACTCTTTTTTAAAATGGCGTTTGGCTTGAAAATAGTGTGTACCAATCAAAGAAGTGACAAGTGCACCCGCAAGTAAAATAGCATCAAAATAGACCGAATAGCTGTCAATAATCAGCATTTTTGAGAAGACGTTTTCAAAAGGAAAAAGCGTAAAGAGTTTGCCAAAGTACATCAAATCCGTACCTAATGCGCACAGCAAGATAACAAACGTAAAAAATGAGAAGCGTTCCATAGAGAGACTTTGGAGGGGTGATAACAGCATCAACAGAACGCCACCACCACCAACAATGATCAGTGGCAAAAGATAAAGGAGTTGTGTCTCTAACATTATTTGCTCCCTACATGTAAAATATCAAGCAAATAGTGTTGCAAGGTCGGTTCAATTTTATATAAAAACAGATCAGGATAAACGCCCATGGCAATAATCAGCACCGCCAAAGGAATCAAACCTAAAATCTCATTGAAGCTTAAATCACGCATCTTAGAGATGTCATTCTCACTTTTGACTAAAATAGCCTTTTGGAAAACCCAAAACATGTAACTTGCCGCCACTAAAACCGTTAAGGCAGCTAACACGCCTAAAATAGGATTATAATGAAAAATACCCAAGACGATGAGAAGTTCTGCAACAAACCCATTTGTTCCAGGAATGCCCACAGTACAAAAGAGCATAATGGCAAAAAAGAGTGTAAACCAAGGCGCTTTAGAAGCAATACCACCTAGAGCACTTAAAGACCTGATGCCAAGGTGACGTTCCATCACTCCCACAAGCAAGAAAAGTCCCCCTGTCGCAATCGCGTGTGCTACCATTAAAAAAGCACTTCCCATCATCCCTTGAATATTGAGCGCAAAAACACCGGCGGTGATAAAACCTAGATGAGAGGCGGATGAATACGCAAACATCTTTTTGATGTTATATTGGCTAATAGCCGCTATACCAAAATAGATCAGTCCAAAAATACCCAAAGCAATAAAAAATGCCGAAAAAGAGACAAATTGTTCGGGAAACAGTGGCATCATAAATCGAACAAGGGCATAAACGCCTAACTTTGCCATAATGGATGAGAGTAAAAAAACACCACCGGTTGGTGAATTAGAATACGTTTCAAGTAACCATGTATGAAAAGGGAAAAGAGGAATTTTAATGGCAAATGCCAGCATAAACCCCGCAAAAAGAAGTGTCTTTTGCATGTATGTTAAAGTGCTGATATGCACTAAATCTGACAATGCAAAACTCCATGAGCCAAACTCATAGTAATGTGCCACACCCAAGTACAAAATACTCACAAACATAAACAAAGAACCCATAATCGTATAAATCGTGACTTTGAGTGTCGAGAAAACGCGGTTCCCAGAACCAAAAAGACCTATAATCATAAAAACGGGCAGAAGCATCGCTTCCCAAAAGAAATAAAACAAAAAGAGGTCTAACGAAAAAAGCGTTCCACTAATACCTGATTGTATGAGTAACATGCTGACCCAATAACTTTTTGAGCGAGAATTGTGCCATAAAAGAAGATATGCACTTGGAATTAGAGTCGCAATAAGCATTAAAACGATGAGAGAAAAACCATCAATTCCGACACTGTAAGAGATTCCATAACTTTGAATCCATGCGTAATTTTCTCTAAATTGAATGGCACCTGAGAGTTCAAAATGCGTATAGATATAAAGAGCCATTGCAAAAATCACCAAGGAAACACCAAACGCGATATTGCGCGTCATCTTAGAGTTCAGAGGTAAAACAAGAACAATAAACGCAACGACCATTGGTAAAAAAATAATAAATGATAAAATTCCTACTGACATGCCTACCCCAATATCACAATCAAATAACACGATGCCACGCTCACACCTAATAGCATGATGAGAGCATAAAAACGCACATGTGCATTTTGCATAATGGCAACCACGTGGCCTACCTTGACAAATCCGCGACTCAGCCCCATAACAATGCGATCCACGATATTGATATCCAGTGCCACAGCAATAAAAGAGCTTAAACGTTTTATAGGCTGAACTAAAAGCGCATCGTAAATTTCATCCACATAAAATTTATGATAAACCACACCGTGTGGTTCATAAGGGACACGTAAATCATAATAACGAAACTTTTGGTATGCAATGGCGATGCCCAGCGTAGCGGCTAAGATATTCACACCCAAGAGTAACCACTCGGTTGAATGCTTTACATGTAAAGCTCGCATACCCCATGCCTCAAGCCAATGCCCAATGAGATGCTCTCCGCCTAACAGCTCGGGCAAGCCCAAAAAACCTGCAAATGCTGCGCCGATAGCCAAAACGACTAGAGGCGCTTTCATGCTCCAGCCAACATCGTGCGCTTTTACATGTAAAGCGTGTTTTCCTTCAAATACGACAAAAAAGAGTCGAAACATATAGTACGATGTTAGAACCGCACTGATAACACTGAGTCCCCAAATAAGATAATCACCGCTGCTAAATGCAACCAATAAAATCTCATCTTTGCTAAAAAATCCCGCAAAAGGAGGAATACCACAAATCGCAAGCGTGGCTATGAGCATTGTCATATAGACAACGGGGGTAATCTGACGCATACCGCCCATCTTGAAAATATTTTGTTCGTGATGCAAACTCACAATCACAGCCCCCGCCCCCATAAATAAAAGCGCTTTGAAAAAAGCATGGGTGAAAACGTGAAAAAGCGCACTGCTATAAGCACCCAACCCAACGGCTATAAACATATACCCCAATTGAGACATGGTCGAGTAGGCAAGAATTTTTTTAATATCGCTTTGCTTGGTCGCAATAATCGCAGCAAAAAAAGCACTCAAAGCGCCAATATACGCGATAAAATGCCCCACATGAGGAATCAGTTCATACAAAAATGAAAAACGCGCCACCATGTAAACACCCGCTGTAACCATTGTTGCCGCATGAATGAGCGCTGAAACAGGCGTTGGTCCTGCCATGGCATCGGGGAGCCAAACATACAAAGGAATTTGAGCAGACTTTCCCATCGCACCAATGAACAAAGCTATCCCAACTAAACTGATGATAGATAAAGGTATTGTGGTCATTATCGAAGCAATCGCTTCATAACTAAAGCCTATTTTTCCGCAATAAAAAAAGAGAATGGCTAGACCGATTAAAAAGCCAAGGTCACCCACGCGATTGACAATAAAAGCTTTATTGCCAGCAACCACGTTAGCATTATCTTGAAAATAAAAGCTAATCAGTAAGTATGAGCAAAGTCCCACGCCTTCCCAGCCAATGAACATAATCAAAGGACCATCCGCAAGCACAAGTAAAAGCATGGACGCTAAAAAGAGGTTAAAGTAGAAGAAAAATTTGCCATACCCTGCATCTTCACGCATATACGCCATAGCATATACATGAATCAACCAGCCCACAAAAGTGATAAACAAGACCATAAACAACGAAAGCTTATCGCCTAAAAAGCCCATCATAATGTTGTATTCACCCACACTGAGCCACAAATAAGGCTGATAATGTAAAGGGGTGTCATAACGAGCAACATGCACAAACGCACTCACACCTAAAATAAAACTAATGGCAGGAGAGAGAAGGGCTGGAATGCTAAACCATTTTTGAGCAAGTTTTTTTTGTGTAATAGAATAAAGATAGAGCGCGCCAATCAACACAGAAGAGAGTAAAGGAGCAAGAACAATCCAGGCTAAAATGGCACTATTCATACAGCCTCCTTTTGCGAAAGCGTGCGAAAGATATCAGAATCAAGTGATTTTTTACGCTTATACAGTACGACAATGAGCGCCAAAAAGACGGCGGCTTCTGCTGCTGCGACGGCTATGACCATCATTGCCATCACTTGGGATGCCATGGAATGGTGGTAATTGCTTAACGCAACAAAGATTAAGTTAATCGCGTTGAGCATCAGCTCAATGGACATGTAAATAATAAAGATATTTTTACGGCTGATAACACCTAAAAGACCTATTGAGAAAAGGATCATCGCCACGACAATATAAGCAAAAATAGTATCTGCTATCATGCTTCATCCTTTCTGCCAAATACCACGGCACCCAAAAGTGCCACTAAAAGTAAAATAGAAATAAGCTCAAACGGCAAAAGCCATTTCGTAAAAAGCTCTATTCCCAACGGTTTAATTTTTCCAAAATTCTCTTGCAAAGAAGGAATGTCTAAGGGCATCTTATAAAAAGCCCGTAAAATTAAAAAATTAAGAGGCAACAGTGCAATGGAACCTAAAAAAAGCGTGATGTTTTTATTGGGCTCTTTGGGTAAATTGGCTTCTTTCACGTTTAAAAACATAATGATAAAAATAAAAAGTGTGATAATCGCACCCGCGTACACAATAATTTGCACCATGAATAAAAAGGAAGCGCTAAGAAGCGCAAATAGTCCCGCCATCGCAATAATCGTTAAAATAAGTCCTAGCGCACTGTGAACAGGTTGATGAAAAACAACCATGCCCACGGCCCCTAAAATAGCGAAAAAAGAGAGCAGTAAAAAAAGAATGTCCATCATGACTCTTCTCCCATCTTTTTATTGGCTAAGAGTTGCTCTTTTGTGAGGACAAAATCTTCACGCTTTTTGCCAATAAAACTAAAAATCCCACTGTCCATTCGAATAGCATCACAGGGACACGCCTCCACACAAGCGCCGCAAAAAACACATTCTAATAAATCAATATCAAACCGTTTTGGCATCTTTTCATCGACATCATCGTTTCGCTCTTCTGCCTCAATAAAAATGCATTCAGCAGGACATGCGGTTGCACACATAAAACAAGCAACACATCGAACACTTCCATCTTCTCGCTTTGTCAAGCGGTGTACCCCTCGATAGCGCTCCGTAATATCTTTTGGATTTTCTTCAGGGTAATTGAGCGTTTTAATCTGCGGTGTATCGCTTAAGTTGGTGATAAAATGCGACAAGGTCGTTTTCATACCGCCAAAGATGGCAGGAAGATAGAGCTTTTCTTTGAAAGTATTGCCATGTCTTGGAACGATTTTAATGCCCATCTTACAACCCTTTCACGACGATAAATGTCGCCGTAACAACGATGTTAGCAATCGCCAAAGGCATCAGTACTTTCCACCCCAATGTTTGAAGCTGATCGTAACGAAAACGAGGTAGTGTCCATCTGACCCACACAAAGACAAAATTAATCATGAGAAGTTTGACGGCAAACGTCATAATCTGAATAACCGCTACGGCAACATTGATTGACGTTTGCGTCAAGCCAGAGAGTAACAACATTCCAAGCGCGGCAATGACAAAAAGATTCAGAATGATCAAAAGATTGGTAAGTGTTTTTGTCTCAAGGTTTCGCTTATCTGTATGTTCAATCCAGCGGTTATGCTTTTTCATCCAGCGTACAAAGCCAAAACTACCTAAAGGCAATAACACCATTATGGCCATTAAAAGCGTAGGCATATGCATTTGTAAACTGTGGGTATTTAGATACGGTAAGTGATATCCACCTAAGAAAAGTGTCACGATCAATGCACTTGATGCGCTCATCGCAACATATTCGCCCACAAAAAAGAGTCCAAAGCGCATCGCGCTATACTCCGTGTGAAAACCGCCGACAATTTCACTTTCACCTTCGGCTAAATCAAAAGGAGTACGGTTGGCTTCGGCAAAAGCGGTGACAATAAAAATAAGTGCGGCAATCGGTTGTAAAACAATACCCCATGCTGGCAAAATTCCACCAATCAAATTTCCTTGATAGGTCACGATATCGCCCAAATGCACTGACCCATACGTTATGAGCACTGACACCAGTGAAAGTCCCATCGCAGCCTCGTAGCTAATGACTTGCGCACCCGCACGCATAGAGCCTAGAAGTGAGTATTTGTTATGGCTGGCCCATCCGCCTATCATGATGCCATACACGCTTAATCCCGCAAGCGCTAAAAACCATAGCACACCTAAATCCATCGGTAAGCCTTGCATGATAAAGCGTTTTCCATTTACGATTAAGTCATCGGCAAAAGGCATGACCATAAAGCTTAAAAATGCCGATGCGAAAACAAGCACTGGCGCGAGAGAAAATAAAAATTTCTCCGTAATGGCTTTGGCTTTAAAATCCTCTTTGAAAACCAGTTTGAGCATATCGGCAAACGATTGCACTAAGCCTCCAAGTCTTATTCCTGCAATATGACAACGATTGGGTCCTAATCTGTCTTGAATCAGACCTGCGACGCGTCGCTCAATCCAGACTAAAATCGGTGCGGCACCCAACGAAAAAAGTAAGGCTAAAATCACATTGATAACAACAACGCTGATGCTCAGTGTACTCATAAAACACTCTTTGGCGTTTGTTTGAGCATCTCAAACGTGATGCCTTCAAAGGCTTTGTTTTGAATAATTTCTTCATCCCAAACTTCTTTACATGTAAAAAGCCCGTCCCCTAAGATAGTACCGACAATTTCCAGCACTGTTTTATGCGGTTTATCACTGTGAATAGCACAGGCGCTGTATTGGAAATACCCGTCAATATTGATAAATGTTCCTGAACGTTTCGTATGCGAAGCAATCGGTAAAACGAGTTCGACTTCTTGACACGTCATTTCATCGGTTGGGCTTAAAACAGCGATGTTTTGAGCGTAATGCATCGTTTTAATGACAGAAACATCGTGTCGTCCAATGAAGACGACCAACTCAGCAGTTTCAAGATGCTTTTGAAGGGATGCAAGCGTATCATCTATTTCTAAAAGTTTGAGGGCACGCGCATTGCAAGAGCGATCAGCACATTTAAGAAAATCATCGCCAAACCCTTCATCAATACGGTCTGGTTCATACGCATTGATGGCAATTTCATACAATTTAGCCAACTTTTGAAGACGCACCATCTCTTCTAAAGCAAGCGAAGAAGAAAGCAGAAAGAGTGTTTTGCCTAAATGTCGTTTTAAAAGACGTAAGAGTTTCCCTTCAGCATACTCATATTCGCTAACACGTCCTCTAATCAGTGCTTGAGATTCTTGCGAAGCATTCTCTTGTTGATAACTGAGTCTTCCCGCATCACAAATAAAATAGCCATTGATTTTATCATTGAGCCGTGGTCGATAGCGATAAATCATCTCATCTTTGTATTTTTCTTTATGATGATCGACATAAATGGAGCACCCTCGCGCACAATGATTGCAAATCGCCTCTTCACTTTTTAAAAACCACACTCGTTTATGAAACCGAAAATCTTGGCTAGTTAGTGCACCAACGGGACAGAGATCCACCACATTCATGGCATAAGGATTATGCAGTTTTTCACCCGGAAAGGTGCTAATGACGGAGTGGTCGCCTCTGGAAAGCACTCCTAGCTCATTGCTTTTAGTAATTTTTTCCGTAAAACGTACGCAACGGGTACAGAGCACACAACGCTCTTGGTCAAGGACAACATTGGCTCCTAAATCAACCCGTTTAAGTCCGCGAACTTTAGGGGTAGAAAGCCTACTTTCATACAACCCAACATCCATATAGTAATTTTGCAAAGAGCATTCGCCCGCTTGATCGCAAATAGGGCAATCAATGGGATGATTGATGAGCTCCATCTCTAAGATAGAGCGTTTGACGCGGTCAATATTGGCACCTTTGGTGCGAACAATCATGCCTTCTTTAATCGGCGTATCACAGGCGATTTGCGGACGTTTTTGTCCTTCGATTTCGACCATACACATTCGGCAATTCCCATCTTTTCCCAAAGACGGATGGTAACAAAAGTGAGGGATGTTAATCTGATGCGCTAAAAGCTCTTCAATCAGTAAAGCACCTTCTTTCACCTCTAAAATCATTCCATCTACCGTAATATGCGCCATAAACCTTCTTTATCCTTGCTGTGACGAATTTTCTCATTCTATCTTGCAAAAACTTTAAAGTTGCTGTCACTTCTGGTTTACTAAATTTTTAATAAAGAGATGTTAAACTCTACCGTTTTTTCTGAAAGGAGCCTTATGTTCACACCTCGTTTGCTTAAGTGGTTGGCGGCTGAAATTATTGCTGTTCTTTTAATTACGGCGTATATTTTCATTGACGCAAGTGACGTTTATGAGTGGTGGGTTGGAGATACTGATTTTGCTTATTCATTAACTCCATGCGATTTACATCAAAGTACCTGTAAAGTAACCCTTAACGATGGTACAGTCCTTAGCTTTGATATTGAGCCTAAAAACATACCTTTGATGCAACCATTGCATTTTAAAGTTACGACAACTACGAATCTTGCCTATATTGAACTGAAGCTTTTTGCTACCAATATGAATATGGGTTTCCACTCCGTGACACTCAAGCCGACATCAACGGGTGTGTATGAAGGCGAAGGCGTTTTACCAACGTGTATGGTGGGTGATATGAACTGGCAAGCCAATGTTATTTTAAATGAAAAAACCAAAAGTCTAGGGGCAATTTTTTCGTTCAAAACAGATAAATAAAATTCTCATTTTAGTTTCGTTACAAAAGGTAATCTTTTGAAAACTGAATGAATATTCATCTATGGTGAACGGAATGAGTCTTGCAATTTTAGCTATACTTGTTACTTTAATTTATATGCAAGTGATTTTGAGGAGATGCACCGTGTCCATTACGCAACGAGGCGAAGAGCTTTGTTTTGACGAGAACCAATTTATCGTCTCTAAAACAGACCTCAAAGGTAAAATTACCTACGCCAATGACCTTTTTATAAAGATTTCTGGTTATAGTGAAGAAGAACTTATTGGAACTCCACACAATATTTTACGTCATCCTGACATGCCTCGTGCCGTTTTTAAACTCTTATGGGATAAGGTCCAAAGAGGCGACGAAATCTTTGCTTATGTTAAAAACCGCACAAAATCGGGTTACTTTTACTGGGTACATGCTTATATTACGCCCATTATCGACACGAAAACAGGTTCTACTATCGGGTATCATTCCGTAAGACGTGCCCCAAATCCTAAAGGAATTGCTGTTATTGAACCGCTGTATCGCAAAATGGTTGATGCAGAAAAAAACGGTGGCATCCAAAACTCACTTTCGCTTCTTGAAAATACGCTCTCAGACTTAAAGGTTAGTTATGCAGAATTTATCCTCTCTTATGAATAGATCTTCTCTTGCCAAAGTACAAGATGCCAATCTTATTTCGTTGGTCATCTTTTTCATCTCTTTTTGTATCGAAGTCTCTGTCAATGGTTTTCATTGGATTCAGATCATTAACCTCAGCAATTTTGCATTGGGTTGGTTTATGTTTATCAATATTCGTAAAGTGCAAAAGACCATCCATGCGCTAGCAGATATCGTACACGAAAGTTCACGAGGACAGCTTCATGGCAGAATCGTCAATGTTAAAGATGGCGGAGAACTCAAAACATTGTGTTCTAATATGAACTCATTGCTGGATAACTTTGAACTCATTACCAAAGAGATTAAAGCAACGATTCTCGCAGCATCCCAAGAAGATTTTAGTCGTAAAATTCTTCAAAAAGGCATGCATGGTGAATTTAAAGAACAGACCAAAATGATTAACCAAGCTGTTCATGCGATGCAACAAACGCACGAATTTATCGCTCGCAATACACTTAATGCCGAATTGGCGCAAATTAGCAGTGGTTCCAATGACTTTTCAACCGTGCAAGCAAATCTAACCAACATCGTTGAACGCTTAAAAGAGACCGCTAAAGATGGCGAAGTCTATGCGGAAGAGACCAAAGGGAGTTACCAAAATCTTCGCGATACGATTGATAAGATTACGTCATTAATCGAATTTGTCAATCAAAATGAGCAAAGTATCGGTGTTTTAGCCCAACGGACACGAGACATTAGCAATGTGGTGGATATGATTAATGATATTGCCGATAAAACCAACTTACTCGCACTCAATGCCGCCATTGAAGCGGCGCGTGCAGGCGAACATGGACGTGGTTTTGCCGTTGTTGCGGATGAAGTACGAAAACTCGCAGAAACAACGCAAAAAGCAACTGCTGAGATTGCCATTTCCATCAAAATGCTTCAACAAGAGACCTCAGGCCTTGAAACCAATGCAGAGTCTATGAAGCAAAATGCCGATGCATCGACCAAAACTCTCGATACACTCAGTACAACGTTTAATAGCCTTATCATGCACTCAGATACCACGTCGAATAATATCAATACCATTCAACAAACCATCTTCGTGACATTAGCGAAAATGAATCATGCGATTTTTAAATCCAACGCTTACAGCGCTGTGTACGTCAATGATACCAATGCATCGTTTCAAAACCATGAACAATGCAGCCTTGGTGAATGGTATCATCACGATGGTCAAGCGATTTTTGGTGATACTCAAAGCTTTAAAGCACTCTATAAACCGCATCAAAGTTTCCACAATCATGTCTTAGAGGTTGCAAAACTGATTCGCACCACCGGGTCAAATCTCTTGGATGAAAAAGAGCAAATTATCAACTACTTTAAAGAGGTAGAGCGAGAGAGTAAAATTCTTTTCGTAACGCTTGATGCTATGATTGCAGAGAAAAATTCACGCGCTTCATAAAGATTCAAAAGAAGAATTACATGTAAAAGTTTTACATGTAATTCTCACACATACTCCATCACTAAATCATCCGGAACACTGGGCAATTTAATCGTAAACAAAGCGCCTTGTTCTGTATTTTTAACTTCAATAATGCCGTTCATATTATTTTCAATAATCATCTTGGTCATATACAGTCCAATGTCGGTACCTTGTTTGGCGTACTTCGTTGTAAAATACGGCTCAAAGATGCGGTCCATATGCTCAGGCGCGATGCCTCTACCGTTATCTTCGATAATAATCAAAATATAACGATACCCTTTTTTAAGCTGTAACCGTATAAAAGGGTTGCTCACTTCTCTGTCCCTTAAAACATCTTTGGCATTTGAAAGAATGTTCAAAAGCGCTTGCGCAAATTCATTGGGATAGCCTAATACTTGCATACTCTCAGAAATATCAAAATGAAATTCAATGCCATGATATTTTAAAGAGGCTTGCAAAATAGCAATCGCCCTTTGGCAGGCTTCTGAGATTTCAAAAACCTCTTTGTCTTTGGAGGGTTTAAAAAAGTTTTGAAAATCACTAATGGTGTTGGACATATACGCATTAATTTTATTGCATTGCTGAATACTTTGAATGAGAAACGTTCCATCAAGGTCATTAAATTCATGCTTCACTTGCAAATTCATTAAAATGGCACTGAGCTCGCCTAAAGGTTGGCGCCATTGATGCGCAATGTTTCCGATCATCTCGCCCATACTGGCGAGCTTACTTTGTTGAATGAGTAATTTTTCCTGCTCGCTTCGTTTGAAAATCTCTTCGTTTATTTTAGATTCTAGGTTATCAATCATGGTATTAATCACGTCTTTGAGTAACTGCAATTCATGCGCTTGTGCGGTAGCATGCAATCTGGAGGAGAGCTTACCGCTTTTAAGGTCATTAACAACATGGATGGCATCTTCGACAAGAACGATATCTTGTTCGATATTTGCCGATGCTTTGGCAATACTTCGGTTGAGGAGTTTTGCCATATCTTCAAGCTCGTCTTTGCTGTTGAGTGTAATGGCTTTGGGTTGAGTACTTTTGGTCTCCAAATAACGGAAGAACTCTTTAAGCCCTTCTTGCAGTTTTAATATAGACGAGACAATATGACTAGAGAGTAAATACCCCGCAATAAATACTAACGTAGAAAGCAGTAAAACAATCACGCCTAATTCATATTTGAGTGCATTAGCACTTATTTTGATGTCTGAAAAGTTTTTCTCAGCTTGTGCGACAGCATCATGCTGTAATTTTTTCAACCGCCCTAAAAGACTATAATATCGTTCTCGCTCTGTGGTATTGACATTCACATAAGCACCCTCTTCAAACCGCGCCGAGAGATACTGGTGTGTTTTATTGACCGCTTCCACATAACTATGCCAAATGCCATACGTGGTCTGGTCTAAAGCTCCAAAATGCTCTTCTAACAATTTTATCTGAGCTTCCAAATCCACTTCAATACTTTTTCGATAATCATCATTCGGAGACATCACAAGCGAAAGGCTCATTTCGCGCAAAACATTCAAAGGCTCAATATAGTTTTCTTGCAAACTTTGCGTACTTTGCGAATTTTCAAAAATGGTGGTCGCATTGTGGATATTCTCTTGGCTCAGTTTAAAAGAGCGCTCTGCCAAAATCAACATTCCGATAAAGGAAAAACTAAACAGCAAAAAGAGTTTGTATTTGATTTGTATTTTTTTCATGGAATTCTCTTAGGTAAAATAGGCGCTTGAAGCTCCTTAGGGTAAGGCTTGTCCCCTCGTATCGACCAATGTTGATTGGTAACAGACGCTTTCCAAAACGGTTGCATACCAATCCCCAGTGGCTTAAAAACCAACTCTTTATTCATCGCAAAGACATTATTGGGAATGGGAACAAACAACATATACGCCTCCTCTTTAGCACGTTGGCGGATTTTCCGACATAAAACGTTAAAGGCTTCACTGCCCTGTTCCAGTCGGAAAAACTGTGAAATATACGTCTGCATCACAGCGTCATCTCGTACAAAACTCCACGGATTGCCCTCTTGGTAATTAAAAAAAGTCAGCCAAGGATGCCTGCCATACCAGTCGATTGAATTTTGGCTTAGAATATCCCAATCTTGTATCGTTTGGTTATTGGATAAAAGCAAATCATACACCTTTTTTTCATCGGTAGTAATGGTATAACGCAAGGTGATATTGTACTGTGAGAGTTGATACTCAATGCCTTTCCACAAGAAAAGCAGTGAATCTTGCGTTACCACTTTAAAGGTTTTATTATCCAACGCATCATGCACCTCTTTAGGGCTTAACGGACACTCTTGCGATTGCAACGCTTCTTGATTGATTGCCCCTTCTTGTTTATAGGTAAACATGAGAAGATTATGTTGATTTAATGCGCAATTTAGGGCTTGTCGCACTTTTTTATTATACACGGGTGAATCTTTTTTCAGTAAATTAAAATAGAGCGCAAAATTATTGGTCGAAGGTAAAATAACGAGTTTTGAGTAAGAAGATAACATCGTCTCAATTTTTTTATTAAACGGAATGGGCATAAAATCAAGCGTGCCCTCCTCAGATGTAATGCGGCGTAATGCCTCATCTGTTTCTAGCTCAGTATAAACGGTAATCGTCTCGATTTTAGGCGAGCCTTTTTCCCAATAGTACGGATTGGCTTTGAGCGTAGCTTCTGGGGTCTGTTTGCGCCCGGTGATAACACCATCGACAAGAATATAAGGTCCTAGCCCATACGGTCCTGCCTCTTCGATATTAGGACCTGTTGCCGCCCCTCTCCACGCAAATTTTTCAAGGTAGGTTTCGGTATAAAAATTAATACGTGCAAGGTCGCGAAACAGCATACCGTAAGGCTTTTTCAAAAGAATGCGAATTTTAAAAGCATTGATTTTCTCGACTTTTTGAAGCGAATTTTTTATGTCCGTATAATTGATGGGCTGTTTCTGAAAATAATCAAAATTATGAACGACGGAGTCTGCGTTAAAAGGCGTGCCATCTTGAAAGCGAACTCCTTTGCGTAAATCGCATTCATAAATAAGTTCACGAGGATGTGTACATCGTGTTGCCAAAGAGTATTCCCAACCATTGTCATTATCCGCCAAACGAACCAATCCTTCATTTATCATACGCGACACGGTTACATAAGGAAGTGCAGGCAAAAAGACTTTTATATGCGATCTTGGGTCTTTTACATGTAAAACCCGTGAAGTGCTATCATCGACGCGGTAGTTGATTTCAGGCATTGACTCGGCAAAGATAGCAGTAGCCACCAAAAGCAAAAAGCACAGTTTCATCATGGCAACCGCTTAGGTAAAATAGGGGTTTGAAGCTCTTTTGGATAAGGCTTATCGCCTCTTACAGACCAATGCTCGCTCGTAATTTTCGCTTTCCAAAACGGCTGCATGCCGATACCTAATGGCTCAAACACCAACTCTTTGTTCATCGCAAACACGACATTGGGCGTTGGAACAAAGAGCATATACGCCTCTTCTTTGGCACGTTCTTTAATTTTATTGCATAATATTATAAATTTTGGGTCATCTTGTTCCACCAAGAAAAACTGCTCTATCAACCCTTTCATCACTGAATCACCGTAAACAAAGCTCCAAGGATTGTTCTCTTGGTAGCGAATGAAAATGGGCCAAGGATGTCTGCCGTAATAATCTTGTGTTCCTTGAATCAGCATATCCCACGTTTGAACGTGGCTATGGTTTTTTTGAACGAGATTGTAAATCTCTTTCTCACTGGTCGTAACTTGGTAGTGCAGTGTGACACCGTACTGTGCCAGCTGGTATTCGATGCCTTTCCATAAAAACATCAAGGAGTCTTGCGTAGCGACATTGAGGGTGACACCATTTAAGAGCTGGTAGAGTTTTTGAGGACTCATACTACATTCACTTTTTTTAAATGCATACGGATTGAGCACGCCCTCTTTTTTATACGTAAAATCCAATAAATTTTGCTGATTGATGGCACAATTGAGTGCTTGGCGTATCTCCTTACGATAAATCGGCGAGCCTTTTTTAATCAGATTAAAATAAATCGTAAAATTATTGGAAGACGGCATAGAGACCAATTTCGCATAAGGCGAGAGCATACTCTCAATTTTTTTATTAAAAGGAATCTGCATAAAATCAAGCTGTCCATCGTGAAAGAGAGTCATATCAAGAGCCTTTTGACTCTCAAGTTCTGTGTAAAATGTAATTTTTTGGATACTTGGGTACTCTTTTTCCCAATAGTAAGGATTGGCTTCAAGAATGACGAGCGGTGTCTGTTTTCTGCCCGTAATCATACCTTCAACCAAAATGTAAGGGCCCAATCCATAAGGACCTGAGGCTTTGATATTTGCACCCGTTTCCGCACCACCCCAGCCATACTTTTTTAAATACGCTTCAGAATAACAATAGATGCGGGCTAAATCACGAAACAGCATACCATACGGCTTAAAAAGATGCAGGCGTATTTTATATTCTGAGACTTTTTCAATGGATTTGAGCGAATGGTGAATGTCGGTATAGTTAAAAGGTTGTTTGAGAAAATACGAAAAATTATGCACCACAGAATCCGCGTTAAACGGAGTCCCATCTTGAAATCGCACACCGTGACGCAATTCAAATTCATAAAGCGTGGGAGAGAGTTTCGTGCTCTTTGTTGCGAGCGAGTACTCCCAACCTAAGTCGTTTTCAGCCAAGCGCACTAATCCTTCATTGACTAAACGAGACACATAATTATAAGGCATGGAAGGCAAAAAAACTTTAATGTGCGAGCGCGGGTCTTTTACATGTAAAACCCGAGAACTACTGTCATCATCACGATACGTTACAGTATCGGCGCATAATAATAGCGATAAAAAAAGCCATAAAAGGCTATGCTTCAAAACTGTATCCTGCCAGTGAATGATTTTTGATAAGGTTACTGCGCAATTTTTTACGCAACGTTTTAACCAGCGTACGAAGAGCCGCGATACTCATGAACTCTTCTTTCCAAACGCTCATCTCAATTTCATCGTAACTTACGACCATCCCTTTTTTACGGAGCAATAATTCTAAGAAATCTGACTCTTTATGGGTCAAATCAATTTCTTCGCCATCGTTATGCACCAAAATACGGTTTTTAAAATCAAATTTGCATCCACCGCATTCAAAAAAGACGGAACGGTCCGATTCAATTTCTTCAATACATAAACGAAGTGCGCTTAAGAGTTCATCCAGAGCCACGGGTTTGATGATGTATTTTTCAATTTTAAGCTCAATGGCACTTAAGAGGTACTCTTTATCAGTGTGTGCGGTTATCATCAAAATCGGTGTTTTTTTATCGACTTGACGAATCTCTTTGACCATGTACAAACCATCACGTACAGGCATACGAAGGTCGGTTAAGATAATATCGGGACGTTTCGCATAATACATCTCCAGTCCCTCTTCGCCGTTTTTAGCTTCAATGACCTCTTTAAGATAATACGAAAGTGAATTCGCCATAGGTTTGCGTATGCCTTCTTCATCTTCGGCATACAATAGCGTCATATTTTTGAGTTTTTCAAGCCAAAGTTCCATTCTTTTGCCTTTTGCATAAACTTTACATGTAAAGATTTTAACGAAAAAATTCTTCTAGGATAGCTAAAATTACTATAACACCAAAATATGAGAAAAAAATGAGGTGAAAGTTCTCTCCGCTTGTCTAAAAAGCGGAGAGAAGAGGTGTACTACTTTGTGTAATTTTGGAGGTATTTTTCAATCGTGTAGCGTTCACTACCACTCAAACCTGCTTGTGCACTCATCGCATCTAAGATAGACGGCCACACATTGGCATCAAATTCATCTTCAGGATGCAGTGCGTGACATGTTCCACATTTAGCTTGAAACATAGCTTTACCCACATTTAAAATTTTGTTTTTATCAGCGTCTAATACCGCTGTTTTGACAAAACCTTTGACAGAAACATTGAGCCATACGGTATCGTATTCGTCTTTTTTCTGACCAATAATTTTGTAAGCCGATGGGCTTTGCGCTTGGAAACCCACCATTAATACACCAGCTTTTTCGTACGCAATCGTACTGCCTTCTGGCATAAAACCTTGAAACTCGACTTCGCTGTATTCACCACTCGTTGAAAGTGTCTTCACTTCCGAAGCAATGACCAGCTCTCCAAGAGCTGATCCTTCGCTTGCTTCTGCATACAAAGGTGCGTTTTTTGTCAAAAACGCACTTTGTGCAAATAGCATCGTTGATGCGACACATAACGGTGCTATCAATTTCATTAATTTCATTATACGCCTTTAATATGTGGAGCTTTAAAGATTCCAATTTCTGGAACTTCACCTTTGTATTTTTCAATTTGAACCAATGCGGTTGCTTGGTTACCTTGTGCAAGTTCTGATGTTCCAACATCAGGAGTCAGAACATTCACATCTCCATGACGGCAAAGTGTTCCTGGTTTTCCGGGCTCAGTTGGGTCATACCAAGCACCCTCTTGCATTCTCACCGCACCTGGCATCATTGCTTCGGTTACCACGGCACCAGCAAGAACTTGACCACGTTTATTGAAAACTCTTACGACATCACCGTTTTTGATACCGCGAGAGAGAGCGTCTTTTGGGTTCATCCAAATTGGCTCACGTCCATCAACCTCTTCAAGGTGGCGAATCCATGTATTGTTGAGTTGTGAGTGAAGGCGATATTTTGGATGTGGACTGATTAAGTTGAGTGGATACTCTTTTGCTACTGGTGAGCCAAGCCATTCCATTGGCTCAAACCACATTGGATGACCTTTACACTCTTTATAGTTATAGCCCGCAATTTTCTTAGAGAAAATTTCGATTTTACCCGAAGGTGTACCCAAACGGTGTACGATTGGATTTTTTCTAAAGTCACCCATTTTAATGAATTTTTTCGCACTTTCAGGTGTTTCAAACTTCACATAGCCTTTTTCCCAGAACTCATCAAAGGTAGGCATGGTAACGCCTGATTTGGTTGCTTTGTCGTAAGAGGCTTGATAGAATGATTTGATCCATTCCATTTTCGTTTTGCCTTCAGTAAACGCAAGCACTTGTTCAGCAGTAAAACGGCGTAAGATATTGACAAAAATATCAAAATCGTCCATCGCTTCACCCGCAGGCTGTACGGCTTGTTTCATCGCGAAGATATAGGTATTGCTGTGTGCTTTGGTAATATCGTTACGCTCTTGCTCTGTGGTTGCAGGCAAAACGATGTCCGCCATTCTCGCACTGGCTGTCCAGAAGTTATCTTGAACGATAAAGGTCTCGAACTTTTTCCACGCTTTAATCATACGGTTACGGTCTTGATGGTGGTGGAATGGATTACCGCCAGCCCAATACGCCATTTTCAAATCAGGCCATTTGAGTGTTTTGCCATCAAAGTTGTACTCTTTACCCGCATTTTCCAAACATTCAACAATACGAGATACAGGAATGAGTTCCATTTTCGCATCTTGCCATGGACCTTTGACTTTTGTTTTGATGCTAATACCTGAAAGTCCTGGAGAAGCCGCTTTGTTATTGGCATCTGCCGCAAGACCGGTTGAACCATTGAGTGGTTTTTCGCTGAGTGCATTACCTGTTGCAGCAGCAGGCATTGGCACACCACCGTTTGAGTAGTGGTAATTTAATCCATATCCTCCACCAGGAAGACCGATTTGTCCAATCATACTCGCAAGCGTAATCATCATCCAGTTTGGTTGTTCGCCATGGTGCGCACGTTGTGTTGCCCAACCGCCCATGAGCATTGTACGTTTTGAGACGAACTCTTTGGCAAGCATTTTAATCACATCTGCTGGAACGCCACAAATTTTAGAAGCCCATTCTGGTGTTTTTGCCACCATGTCTTCACTTTCACCGAGCAAGTATTTTTTAAATTCGTCAAAACCATAGGTGTATTTTTTGATAAAATCTTCACTATGGAGTTTTTCGGTGTAGAGATAATGTGCCATACCGAGCATCATTGCAACATCGGTTGTTGGTCTGATTTGGATGTGCTCTGCTTCAAAATACATACCTGTATTATTGTACACTGGGTCAATGATGTAAAATTTTACACCACGTTTTTTCGCTTGCGCTTTGAGTTCCTTCAAATAAGAATAAACTTCATGGGTTGGAACACCCCAAGCGATTTGATTGGTATTGACTGGGTCACATCCCCAAAAAACAACACATTCGCTGTTTTCAATCAACACTGGATAAACCGTTTGTTGCGCTGTGGATTCATCGCTTCCTGTAATGTATGGCGTGATTTGACGAATCGCATGGGTTGAATAGGTGCATGTACGAGAAGTATAACCACCAGAGATGCCTAACATTCTGCCCAAAAGCGCTTGTGGATTACCAAGACTTCCTACACAAAACCATCCATAACTACCACCATAAATAGCATCTGGACCGTAATCTTTATGCACACGCTTGATTTCATTTGCTACTAAATCAAACGCTGTTTCCCAAGAGACGCGCACAAATTTATCAGACCCACGTTTGCTTTTATCGCTTTTGTGGCCATTTTTGAGATAACCCTCACGAACGCATGGATATAAAATACGATCTTCCGCATACGTACGAGCAGGAATCGCTTGCACAAGCGTTGAAGGATATTCATCACCCTCTATGGGTGTGACTTGCTCTAAACGAGAATTTCTTACACCTGTTTTAAAGGCACCAAAGTGTGAAGCACTGCATCCTTCTGCTTTATCATTAAATAAAGAATCTCCGACTAAAGGAATTGCTTCTGCATTGACTGCCGCGACAGCAGCACCTGTTGCTGCACCACTTACTTTCAAAAACGATCTTCTGTCCATTTTTCTTGTCATCATGTACTCCTTGTTTCTTGTTTTAAAAACCTACGAGCTCAACCCTACATGCAGTTTTACATGTAAAAACTTTTTCATCGTCTTTACTCCACCTCCCGCCAAATCTTAACTTTCCAAAGATAGGCAACCACAGACATAACCGTCATAAAGAGAATCGCAATAAGCCCTAGTTGTTCGCGTTCCTCTTTTTTGCTATCACCAATCTTCTCAAAGTAAGAGATAAGTTTTGTTTCTGATTCTTGTGTTAAACCGACCCGTGGCATGGAAGTTCCTGCCAATAATTTTTGTGGGTCATTGATAAATGTATGAAGATAGAGTGCATCTTTGCTGCGAATAATCATCGATAAATCAGGAATTTTCGCCCCCATATAACGCTTCAAATCTTCCGCAGAGGTAAAGGCTTGAAGTGTGTCATATTTCATACTATGGCATCTCTCACACGCATCGGCAAAGATAGCTTTTCCACTGATCTCTTTTGGAGCAATAAATGTAAAATATGCCACCATATCAGCAATCGTCTCATCGCCCAAACCTTCAAAACTTGGCATAGGATGCGGATTTTCATCGTTAAATTTATGACTCAACTTAGCTGTTTTTACAGGATTTTTAATAAAAGCCGCCAAATAATTTCTGTCATACAACACACCAGCCGTTGATAAATCAGGAACGACAACCCCATAAGCCGCGCCAGCGTCTTGATTGCTCATAACAGCGGCAAACCCTTGTGAACTGAGTGCATGGCATGCAATACAATTGGCTTCAACAGCGGCTTTTCCTTTTTCAATATTCCCTTTAGAACTAATGGTTCCAACATCTTTGAAACTGTAATCCGCAGGAGCAACGCTTGGGTGCATCACATGGTGTGCTAAAGGTTCAACACCGATGTATAAAAGAGCACTCAGAATAAGCACGATTGCTAAACTTTTCATGCAACATCTCCTATTTTTTCACGTTTTGTGATAATAGGCAAGGCTACAAAAAGTGTTAAAAAAAGAAGCGATGCGGCAAAACCGATATAGGCATTAATACCTGTTGGCGGTAATTTGCCATACAACGTTAAGAGCATCATATCTGCCATTAAAAGCCAAAACCAAACACGAAATCCTTTGCGTTCATGCGCAGGAGCCACAACCTCACTTCTATCTAAGAAAGGCAGTGCTATAAAAATAACATTGGCGACCATGAAAGCTAAAAAGCCCAAATCAGCGCTAAAGAAAAAACCACGAAGCACTTCATAACTCCATAAAAAATACCACTCAGGGTAGATATGAAGCGGTGTTTTCATTGCATCGGCTGGTTCAAAGTTAATCGGATCCATCGCAAAGTCATAGTGGTAAAATGTGAGGAAAAAATACCCTACCATAAAAACACACACGACAAAAATATCTTTGGAGAGGAACACCGGCCAAAAAGGAATAACTTTAGAACTTTTTTTATCACCTTCTAGGTATTTTTTTGCTTCCACATCAAAATCAAGCTCTTCGCCTTTTTGGTTATTGACGTGTGGGAAACGAAGGGTAAAAAAATGAATGGCGATAAACACTAAAATGAGCATGGGTAGCAGTAAAACATGCAACATAAAAAAGCGCGTGAGTGTCGCATCGGCTACAGTAAAATTACCGCGAATCCAAATGACCAAATCAGCACCAATCACAGGAATGCCACCAAAAAGGTTGGTAATAACTGCCGCTGCCCAATAACTCATCTGTCCCCATGGCAACATATAACCGCTAAATGCTTCGGCGGAGAAGAGCACAAATAAAATCATACCGCCTATCCAAATCATCTCACGGCCTTGTTTGTATGAGCCATAATAGATACCGACAAACATATGAATATAAATGACTAAAAAGACTAACGATGCACCCACGGCATGCAGATGTCGCCAGAGCCAGCCGTATTTGACCTCTTGCATGATGGTGTAATTCACGCTGTCATACGCCAAATGAATGTCTGGTTTGTAGTACATCAATAAAAACACACCGCTGATGAGTAAAATCATAAATAAAACCGTTAAAACAACACCCATCGCCCAGAGAAAATTGATATTTTTAGGAATCCAATACTCTGTCAAAAGCACTTTGGTGACTGCTTTGATGGCAATGCGTTGGTCAAGCCAATCGATAAGGCCCTCTGATTTTCGAATACGTGCCATACCTTACACCTTTGCCATCATTTTTTTGTACATCTCGCCCTCTTCGCCTAAAACGAGCGTTGTTCCATTAATGTTAAATGGAGGAATTTCCATAGGACGAGGTGGTGGTCCAAATGTATTGATGCCATTGACATCAAACTCACCACCATGACAGGCACATTTGAACATCTGTGTTTTACTCTCATAACTGGGGATGCATCCTAAATGCGTGCAAATTTGAACACCTAAAGAGTAAGACGCACCTTCAACAACGACATCGCGTTTAAGGTTGATAGGCATTGAAGCAGATTTTTTGATAATATACACCGGTTTGCCACGCCACTCAACGGTTTTGCATTCACCTTCTTTCAAACTACTAATATCCACGGTTGTAAAACCTGATGAGATGACACTGGGAAGTGGGTCCCAAGCCCCTTTCATTGCAAGAAGCGTCGCGCCCGTACCCACAGCAGCAAATCCGCCCAAGGTTAGACCAATAAAATCGCGACGATTGATCGAATTTTCCATTAGCTTCATACCTTATTTTTTTGCAATAAACTCAGCAATTTCTTCCATTTGAGCATCACTGAGCGTTGCCACTTGAGGCTTCATTGTCGCTTTTAAAGCTTTACCGTAACTGCCATCTTTGTAGCCTTTGAGCGCTGCTATAAAATCTGCTTTGCTCATATCTTTGATGATGGCGCTTTTACCAAGGGCCGCTTTTTCACCTTGCGCACCATGACATGCGATGCATTTACTGTAAAGGGGTGTTGCATTTGCACTGACACCAACCAATGAAACTAAAATACCCAGTGTTACCGCCATCTCTCTCATTCCAAACTCCCGTATTATTCTTAAATAAAAATTACATAAAATCTGTAATTTTCTATTTTTATAACTGAAGCTTAACGAAAAAAAATGAGTAATTAATGAGGCATACATGATATGTGATAAAATTTTTACATGTAAAAAAAGAGCTACTTTAAAGTCTATTGCGGTTATGATAAACAGAAAAAAAGAGCTTTTATGGACGCACAAACACTGACGACATATCCCATTCCTTCGCTCATTCGTCAGCTTGCCATTCCTGCAAGTTTAGGAATGATTTTTAATACACTCTATAATGTCGTTGATACCTATTATGCAGGTCTTATTTCAACCCAAGCCCTCGCCGCTTTGTCTTCTAGCTCCTTTTTATTTTTCTTTATTATTGGGCTTGCATATGGCGGAACAACCGCGCTGAGTGCATTGATAGGGCATGCATATGGCAGACGACATCTTGTGTATGCGGCACTGCTTAGTAAAAAAGGGGTAACGCTTGTGATGATTTTAGGATTATTGCTCGGGGCTCTTGGGTACTTCAACTTGGCGCTTTTACTTGACCTTATCGGAACAGAGGATGCTTACAAATCTTTAGCAACCGCGTATATGCGTATTATTTTACTCGGTACGATTTTCTTTTTTGCCAACTTCGCTCTTAACAGTGTCCTTGTCGCCACAGGTGATACCAAAAGCTACCGAAACACGCTCATTTTTGGTTTTTTTGCCAATTTAGTTCTCAACCCTTTGTTTATTTATGGTTTGGCATTCATCCCTGCTATGGGCATTGGGGGTATTGCTTTTTCAACGGTTTTGATTCAAGTATTAACAGCCGTATATCTACTGATAAAAGTCCTAAAAACAGGACTTTTTGATTTTACATGTAAAAACCATTTTTACCCAAATTGGCGCATCTATAAACAATTTTTTGCCCAAGCCACGCCCCCTGGTCTTAATATGCTGATGATTTCTCTAGGCTCTCTCATTGCCCTTCATTTTGTGACGACCTATGGGTACAAAGCCGTTGCGGGGTATGGTATTGGATATCGGGTTGAACAACTTATGCTTCTTCCAGCTCTTGGTATCAGCAGTGCAACACTGAGCTTAGTTTCAAACAATATGGGAGCTGGAAAACTGCTTCGTGTCAAAGAAATTTTAATTTCTGCTCTAAAATATGGTTACACCATCGCATTACTTGGTATGGTTATTATGCTCAGTTTTAGCACATGGATTGTCTCACAATTTGATAATGACGCAGATGTTATCTTTTTTGGTAGTAGTTACATTCATGTTATGCTTTTTCTCTTCTGTGGCTATGTCACCCATTTTGTCTGTGTTTCTACACTGCAAGGTATCAAACAGCCTGCGATGATTTTTTACATCGGCTTATCACGCCAACTGCTTGCTCCCACCATCGTTTATCTCTTGCTTGTCACGTATCTCAAACTCTCTTTTATCTGGATGTGGGTAGGACTGGGAGTGATTGTTTACAGTTCGGCACTTTTTTTGCTATTCTATACGCTTAAAAAAGTCAATCATCTTTTACATGTAAAAGGAATTCAATGAAACGTCTTTCTGTTTTGTGTGTTGCCGTATTGCTCTGCTTATCGTTCCTAAATGCCAAAGAAATTGCCGGTGTAACACTGCCAGAACACTTAAGTCATGACACATTAACGCTCACCTTACAAGGTGTGGGCGTTCGCGATAAATTGTTCCTTGACCTTTATGTTGCAGGACTTTACACAGAAAAACCCTCTGCTACACTTCTGCACGATGATGTTCCGATGAGCATGACGTTACACATCACCTCTTCTTTGATTACCAGTCAAAAGATGGAAGAGGCAACGCGTGAAGGGTTTGATGCATCCACGCATCACGCCACAAAGCCACTTCAAAGCGCTATTGATACCTTTATTGCCGTTTTTAAAGAGCCTATTGTTCAGAAGGATGTGTATGAATTTTTCTATCTTCCGCAGCATGGCGTCAGCATTTTCAAAAATGGAGTTTTAAAACAGCGTATTGAAGGGTTGGCGTTTAAAGAGGCTCTTTTTGGTATTTGGCTAGGGGATGCACCCGTTCAAGAGAGCCTTAAACACTCACTTCTTGGGAAATAGCTTATTTCCCAATCACAAGGGCATACAAGATCATGCCCTCTGTTTCTAAAAATGTCGCCACTTCTTCATCGTAATACGCACCAATGCCACTGCATCCAATGCCTAAATAATTTGAAATAAGATACAACCGATGTCCTATAATGCCCGCTTTTTGCATCAAAGCTTGATAATTCTCGCTCTCATCACCAACCAAGAAAAATGTCACCGCACTTTGTGCACCTAACGCTTGTTCCAAACACAAATACCCTGCCAAATTGGCAAAATCACCGGATTTGAGATAGGCTCCCTCTTTCCATAATCCTCGCCACAAGCCCTCAACTCTATTAATAACTGCGTAGATGTCTACACGTGTATCACAATCGCTAGGAATAGGCTGGGTAATAAACTCCATAATCGTTTGAAAGTGCTCCTGCGAAATAGCGCTTGAGGGATTAAAGTCACGAATAGAGCGTCTGTTCCAAATCGTTTTGAGATAACTATCTTTATCCAGCGTACAATGAGGCATTTTCATTTGAGGTTGTTTTTTCAAACTAAGCGTACTCTCATAAGCACGCTCTACGAGAATATTTGATTCAAACGTGTGCGTGCCATCACAGCTATCAAAATGCGCGGCAGGCAATTTACATGTAAAAGGTTGTTCGTCGCCTACACAAGCAAAGGAGAGAAAAAATTCCTCTTTGCCAAAACCAAAAAATTGGTTGAGCGCTTGTTTATCGCCATCATATAAAATGTGATACGATTTGTCTAAAAGATAACATGATGCTTCAAGAGTACCTAACATATGGCCTGTATCTTGCAAACAATATCGAAACGCACGATTGCGGTATTTCCATGAAGAGCGGTAATAAAGTGTTGAAAATAAAAATAAAAATCCTGTGATTTTTTTTACATGTAAAAGCGGTTCTAGCCCTTCATCCGCTTTAAGTGAAGACAAAAGAACCAAAGCCTGCTCTTTGGGATTTAAATGATAGATGCCATCTTCAAAGCCTTCCACTTCTTTGATTTGTATATACACTTCTGTGGGGTATAAGGCTCCTGCACTAGGATTTGTTCGAAGCGAATACGTCACACCTGGATAGCTTTTTTGAGCACTCAAGCCACCAATTAAGATAAAAAAACGATGCAGAGGATTGGTTTTATGAAGAGGAATACGCGTAAAGTGTTCAGGATAAATTTTAAAACTACTGGGCTGATGGTCCCAATCCATAAAATGACTTCCATCGCGAACCGATTGGTATGAGTGCATGGTTTTGGCATGATAGGCTAACATCACTTCTCCTTTGGCAAAATCTTACTCCAAATCATGTACGCCTTAGCTCAAAAATCGCTTTTACATGTAAAGTTTAATCCAACCCCAACGGCCATTACTTTATAATGCCAAAAAGGAGAAACCATGGAGTATAAACAAAGCAATCGAAATGTCCAAATTCCATGTATGCTGTATGGTACAGCATGGAAAAAAGAGCGCACCGCTGATTTAGTATCATTAGCGTTAAAAAACGGTTTTAGAGGCATCGATACCGCTTGTCAGCCTAAGCACTATGAAGAGGCATTGGTGGGAGAAGGTATCTCGCGTTTTTTTGCAGAAGGTGGTCAGCGTGAAGCGCTTTTTATTCAAACTAAATTTACGCCGCTTAATGGTCAAGACCCAATGCGCGTTCCGTATGATCCAAAAGCAACGCTTGAAGAGCAAATTTTATACTCTTGTGACGTTTCAAAACGCAATCTACGCACCACATATCTTGATTCACTGTTACTTCATTCTCCTCTATTCTCTTATGCAAATCTTCTAAAAGCATGGAAGAGTTTTGAAAGTCTGGTTGAAAAAGAAGAGGTACGTCAAATTGGTATCAGTAACTGTTATGATATCACTTTGTTACAACACCTTTTTGCCGATGCTACTATTAAACCCTCTGTTGTTCAGAATCGCTTTTATCAAGAGAGTGATTACGATAAATCACTTCGTGCATGGTGTAACGATGTAGGCATTATTTATCAGAGTTTTTGGTCGCTCACTGCCAATCCACACATCCTTCAAAGTGACATCATGCATGCGATTGCTAGACATTACCAAAAATCTACCGAACAGATTTTTTACCGTTATTTAATCCATAAAGACATTATCCCCCTCAATGGAACAACATCGCAAAAACATATGAAAGAGGATTTAACTATTTTTGAATTTTCATTAAATCCTGATGAGATAACACACATTGATACCTTACTTGTTTAATTTCTTTTTGGCTTTAAAAAGGGTAATCATCACAACAGCGCTAATAATCAATACGGTCGCAATCAATGCTTTGAAACTTAAGACTTCATTGGCAAAAAAATACCCTAAACAAAGGGCGACCAGAGGATTGACAAACGCATACGTTGAAGCCAAATACGGCGATACATTTCTTAAAAGCCACACATACGCGCTAAAGCCAAGTAATGAACCAATAAAAATCAGATAAAGCAGCGCTAAAAGTGAACGAGAAGAGAACGCTTCAGGGTTAAAGTGATGCCATTCACCAAACAGGGTTGCTACGATGATTAACACAACTCCTCCTGATATCATTTGCATTGCCGTAGAAAGCATTGAAGAAGAAGGTAACGTCGCTTTTTGAGAATAAATAGAGCCTAATGACCATAATATCGCTGCGAAAAGTGTGAGTAGCAATCCAAAAGTATCAACATGCAATGTGTCTTGATGTGAAGGATACATCAAAATCGCCACGCCTAAAAAGCCAATCAGCGTTCCAAAGAGTGTACTCATATTGGGCTTAGATTGAATTTTCATCAACCACCCCATCACAATCATCCATAAAGGTACCGTTGCAATAATAATGGCAGCAATCGAGCTAGGAATACTCCCCTCAGCAATCACCACAAGCCCGTTACCGCCCAAAAGCAGTAATGTACCAATGATGGTCGTATCTCGCCACTCAATGAGCTTAGGATGCTTCCGCTCTTTGTAAAAGACAAAGCCATACAACAGTACGCCAGCGATGAGAAACCGAATCCCTGCCATTAAAAAAGGTGGAAAGGTTTCGATGGCAATTTTGATCCCTAAATAGGTGCTGCCCCAAATAATATAAACAGACACTAAAGCGATCACAACACTAGCCATTCGTTTAAATTCCACAGATGCATTAGCCTTTACATGTAAAGCGTTCATTTCTTTTTTCCTCTTTGATTTTTAGTATTCACTAAAGCCATTTTCATATAGTGTGGAGAGAACAAAGGTGGTTGAAGTCTCATAGATTTCAGGAAACTTTACAAGTTCATCCAAAAAGTGCGTAATATCATCGGGAGAATTCACACGTACTTTTAACACCATACACCACTCGCCAGCTAAACGTTGGCACTCTAAAATCGTGGTATGCTCTGTTTTGAGATTGAGGATTTTGGAAGTGATCTCTTTAAACGACTGGCATTTCACTTTGACAAAGATAAATGCTTGAATTTTTTGCTCCAACATTTTCCAATCAATAATGGCATGATACCCTTTAATCACACCACTCTTCTCTAATTTCGCTACCCGTTGATGCACAGCGGGCCTTGAGATATGCACAAGCTTCCCAATCTCTTCGTGAGAAAGCCTGCCATTGTGTTCCAGTAATTTTAAAATCTCTAAGTCAATCTCATCCATTATTTTCTCCTGCAAAAGTATAACTGTTTTGGGATATTTTAGAACGAATCGTCTTAGATAATCTAAAATTACGACATATAGAAAATTTTAACAGTAAATTAATAACGTTTAGTCAATTTTGTGGTCTAAAAGAGGGGAAAATAAAACGATGTGTTTAAAATTTTGGTGTCCCGAATGCGATTCGAACGCATGGCCTTCAAATTAGGAATTTGATGCTCTATCCTGCTGAGCTATCGGGACCAAGGGCAAAAAATGAAGTAAAAAAAAAGCCGAATGTGTGAAAACACATTCGGCTTCTAAGCGTGGCTTTTTAGCCGTTACGTTTTTTGATAATCTCTTCAGCAACGTTTCTAGGAACTTCATCGTAATGATCAAATTCCATAGAGTAAGACGCACGACCTTGTGTTTGAGATCTAAGGTCAGTTGAGTAACCAAACATCTCTGCAAGAGGACAAAATGCATTAACAATTTTGTTACCGCTTCTATCATCCATAGAGTTGATTTGACCACGACGTCTATTAAGATCGCCGATAACATCACCCATAAAGTCCTCAGGTGTTTCAACTTCGACTTTCATGATTGGCTCAAGAATAACAGGTTTTGCTTTTTTTGCACCCTCTTTAAAGCCCATTGAAGCAGCGAGTTTAAATGCCATCTCAGATGAATCGACCTCATGGTAGCTTCCATCGTACAATGTGACTTTAACGTCTTCCACTTTATAACCTGCAAGTACACCGCTTTGAAGTGCTTCTTTGATACCTTTATCAACCGCTGGAATATATTCTTTAGGAACAGAACCACCTTTGATATCATTCACAAATTCATAACCTGCACCTGGCTCTTGTGGTTCAATTTTAAGATATACGTGACCGTATTGACCACGACCACCAGATTGTTTTGCGTATTTGTACTCTTGATTAACCGCTTGGCGAATGGTTTCACGGTAAGCAACTTGTGGTTGTCCAACTTCGGCACTTACTTTAAACTCTCTAAGCATACGATCAACAAGAATTTCTAAGTGAAGCTCACCCATACCTGAAATAATGGTTTGACCACTCTCTTCATCGGTTTCAACTCTAAAGCTTGGATCTTCTTGAGCCAATTTTTGAAGGGCAATACCCATTTTCTCTTGATCCGCTTTCGTTTTAGGCTCAACCGCAACAGAGATAACAGGATCGGGGAATACCATTCTCTCTAGAATTACTGGGTCTTTTTCGCTCGCAAGTGTATCGCCGGTCAATGTGTCTTTAAGACCAACAACCGCGCCGATTTCACCAGAGTGAAGCACTTTAATCTCTTCTCTTTTGTTCGCATGCATTTTAAGAAGACGGCCAATTCTCTCTTTTTTGTCTTTTGTTGTATTGTACGCATAACTACCGCTCTCTAATGAACCACGGTAAACACGAACGAATGTTAATTGTCCAACAAATGGATCTGTCATAATTTTAAACGCAAGTGCAGCAAATTCACCTTCATCGGTTGAATCAACAACACACTCGTGTCCATCTTCATATTCACCTTTGATTGCGTGAACTTCTGTAGGAGATGGCATATAATCAACAACAGCATCAAGTAAAGGTTGAACACCTTTATTTTTGAAAGCTGTACCACAAATCATTGGGATGAATGTCATTGCAAGACATCCTGCTTTAATACCTGCTTTAATCTCTTCTTTGCTTAGTTCTTCACCACCAAGGTATTTTTCCATTAATGCATCACTTGTCTCAGAAACAGCTTCTACCATTTTTTCACGGTATTCTTTTGCTTTGTCCGCAAGTTCTGCTGGAATTTCAACAACTTTATAGTTTGAACCCATAGCAGCATCATCATCCCAGATAAGAGCTTTCATCTCTACAAGGTCAATCACACCTTTAAAAGTATCTTCTGCACCGATTGGAATTTGAATAGGCACTGGGTTTGCTTTTAGACGATTTTTAATCTGTTTTTCTACGTTATAAAAATCCGCACCAACACGGTCCATTTTATTAACAAACACCATTCTTGGAACTTGGTAACGGTTTGCTTGTCTCCATACGGTTTCTGATTGAGGTTGTACACCACCTACCGCACAAAAAACAGCGACAGCACCATCAAGAACACGCATAGAACGCTCAACTTCAATCGTGAAGTCAACGTGGCCCGGAGTGTCGATGATATTAATTTGATGATCTTTCCATGAACAAGTTGTTGCAGCAGAAGTAATGGTAATACCTCTCTCTTTTTCTTGTTCCATCCAGTCCATTGTTGCAGCACCATCATGTACCTCACCAATTTTATGAGAGATACCGGTGTAAAAAAGAATTCTTTCAGTTGTTGTGGTCTTACCCGCATCAATATGCGCAGCAATACCAATGTTTCGTACCATGCTTATGGGGGTATTTCTTGCCATTATCGTTTCCTTAAATATGTTAGGAGTAAAAATTGAGAAATGAGAGAGAGCAGTTTAAATCTAAACGCTCTCATCATCATTCTACCAGCGATAGTGAGCAAACGCTTTGTTTGCTTCTGCCATTTTATAAGTATCTTCTTTTTTCTTAAAGGTAGCGCCTCTACTATTAGCCGCATCTAAAAGTTCATTGGCCAACCTCTCGATCATTGTTCTTTCACTTCTTTTACGAGCAAAAGAGACCAACCATCTAAGAGCCAATGCTTGTTGACGAGCTGCTCTAACTTCAACGGGAACTTGGTATGTTGCACCACCCACACGTCTGCTTTTAACTTCCATGACAGGTTTTACATTGTCGATAGCTGCATTAAAAATTTCAATACCTTTTTGACTTCCGCTTCTTTTTTCAGCTAACTCTAATGCACCATAAAATACTTTGGTTGCAACACTTTTTTTACCGTCAAGCATCAACGCATTGATAAACTTTGTGATGATTTTGCTATTGTAGATTGGATCTGCTAATACTTCTCTAACAGGAGCTTTTCTTCTTCTCATGATATTTCCTTCAAATTTTTGAAAAATTTTACTCAAATAGTGTCAAATCAAGGACACTACCTGTGGTTAAATTTATTTAGATTTAGGTTTTTTAGTACCGTACTTACTTCTAGAAACTGTTCTTTTTGCAACACCTGATGTATCTAAAGCACCACGAACAATATGATACTTAACACCCGGTAAGTCTTTTACCCTTCCGCCACGAACTAAAACAATAGAGTGTTCTTGAAGGTTATGTCCCTCGCCACCGATGTAGCTAATGACTTCAAAACCGCTAGTCAATTTGACTTTGGCAACTTTTCTCAAAGCAGAGTTTGGTTTTTTAGGAGTTGTAGTATAAACTCTTGTACAAACGCCTCTTCTTTGAGGGCACTTATCAAGTGCAGGTGATTTTGATTTTTTTATCACCTTTTTTCTCTCATTTCTGACGAGTTGGTTAATGGTTGGCACATTATTTCCTTTATTTTGTAAAAAATAGGTGCTAATTTTATTTAAAAATAGCTTAAAAAAAGGTTAAGTTAAGGGAACCTTAACTTAACCTCTGTTTGGATTGAGTTCGATATTAAATTGTTTGTTTTGATATAAACCTGTTCCAACTGGAATCATACGACCTAAGATAACGTTTTCTTTAAGATCTTCAAGCATATCCATTTTGCCGGCGATACTTGCTTCTGTAAGAACTTTGGTTGTCTCTTGGAATGACGCTGCAGAGATAACACTATCACTACCGATAGCAGCACGTGTTACACCAAGGAGTGTTGGCTCAGCAATTGCCGGTTCTCCACCCATTTTCAAGACAGCTTCATTTTCTTCTCTAAAACGTCTACGACTGATTAAATCACCCATGATAAACTTCGTATCACCACTATCAACGATACGGACTTGACGTAACATCTGAGAAACGATGACTTCGATATGTTTATCGTTAATCGCAACGCCTTGACCACGGTAAACTTGTTGAATCTCGCTGATAAGATAATAATGAAGTGCTTTCTCACCCATAATACGTAAAATATCATGACTTGAAATAACACCATCGGTCAAACGCTCGCCCGCATGCACAAACTCGCCCGCTTGAACGTGAATTTGTGTATTTTTATCCACAAGATACTCTACGCTTGTACCATCGTTTGCATCAATAATGATGCGCTCTTTCGAACGTAGTGGTTTGCCAAAACGAATGGTTCCATCAATTTCAGCAATAACCGTTGCATTTTTAGGACGACGTGCTTCGAAAAGTTCACTAATACGTGGAAGACCACCGGTGATATCCTTTGATTTTGCAATCGCTTTTGGTGTTCTACCAATTAAATCGGCCAGACCAACTGTAACGCCATTTTGAACGAAAATCGCTGTTTTTGGCTCAAGTTGGTATTTAATAATTTCGCCATTTTTATTAGCAATAATAATTGTAGGCTTCATACCGCTTGGTAAATACTCATTAATCACAAGTCTACTTTGACCTGTCATGTCATCAAATTGTTCTGTTGCACTAATGCCAGGTTCAATATCTTCAAAGGTAACCGTACCTGCATCTTCTGCAATAATTGGTGTTGAGTATGGATCCCATTCAGCAATCGTAATTTGCTCACTGGTTGAAGGATACGCAATCAACGTTTTAGACTCTACAATACTGTTATCTGGCACATCAATAATAGAATCGCGTGGGATATAATGACGAATTGCTTCTCTATCATCATTGTCCGCAACAACCGCAAAAATACCTTTTTCTTTAACCACGTGCCCTTTTTCAATGTCATGGATACGATCCAAATAATCACCATGAAGTTTATAATACTTCACAGCACCTTTTGCATCTGCATGGATTTTTTGAATAATCGGCTCACCGTTTTTAACTTTAAGCTCACTGGCATACGGGATACGACTTGGTACGTTCCACCCCTCACGGATAACCTCGACAATACTTTCATTTTCTTCTACAACATCACCGCTGTTGTAAGGAATGTAGAATTTACCTTCGATTTTACCGCTAACGCCTGCAAGCTCATTTGGTTTTGCAAAGTCACTTTTACGCAAGGTATAGCGAATATTTTCGCTTGCACCCGTAATGGTAATTGCAGTCTCTTCGTGTGCTGTATCGATTTCAATTTTGCCTTTAAATGGCGCTTTAATTTTTGGTTCAACAAGTAAAACAGCCGCATTTCTACGATTGGCTACGATGTTTTTACCTTCTTTTGTTACATACGTTTTTACGTTGTAATAACGAATAAAACCCTCTTTTTGCGCAATAACTTGACGGTCTTGCGATTCCGTTGATGCCGTACCACCGATGTGGAATGTACGAAGTGTTAGCTGCGTACCTGGCTCACCAATAGATTGTGCTGAAATAATACCCACGGCTTCACCTGGGCGAACCAATGTACCTTCAGCCAAGTTGGTACCATAACATTTGGCACACACACCTTTTTTAGCTTTACATGTAATCGGAGTACGAATCACAACAGACTTGATGCTTGCTTCTTTCAGCGCTTGAGCTTTTTTCTCATCAATGAGCGTACCTTCGGTAAAAAGTACTTCGTTGGTAATCGTATCAATAACATCTTCTGCTAAAACACGACCTGTTGCTCTCTCATACAATGATTCGACCAACTCACCACTTTCACTGATTTCTGTAATCTCAACACCTTCATGCGTTCCACAATCATCCATAGTCACTTTAACGTTTTGTGCAACGTCGATCAGTTTTCTGGTTAAGTAACCTGCGTTCGCTGTTTTAAGTGCGGTATCGGCCAAACCTTTACGTGCACCGTGGGTTGAAATAAAGTACTCAAGAACGTTTAGACCTTCACGGAAGTTAGAAATAATTGGTGTTTCAATAATACTTCCATCCGGTTTTGCCATAAGACCCCTCATACCTGCTAACTGTCTAATCTGTGCGGCAGAACCCCTCGCACCAGAGTCAGCCATCATGTAAATAGAGTTAAAGCCGCCTTTATGACTTTCAGTCAGTTTCATCATCTCTGATGCTACTTCGTTGTTCGTATCCGTCCAGATATCAATAATTTTATTGTAACGCTCTTGCTCGGTTAAAAGACCTGAACTAAATTGTTTTTGAATTTCACGTACTTTTTTCTTCGCTTCTTTAATCTTTTTCACTTTCGCTTCAGGGACACGAATATCATCAATCGAAACAGAAATACCCGCTTGTGTTGCGTATTTAAAACCAAGATTTTTAAGATTATCCAAAAATCCTGCGGTGATACCAATACCACCCTCTTTAAAAATAAAATCAACCAAACCACCAATATTTTTCTTTTTCAAGACTCTATTCCATAACTCTTCAGGAACGAATTCTGGTAAAATCGATTTTAAAATTAAACGACCTGCTGTTGTAAAAAGAATTCTGTCATTGATACGCGTTTTAATTTTGGCATGAATATCCAAAAATCCTGCATCAATAGCAATATGAACTTCATCCACATTAGCAAAAATTTTATTGCTGCCTTGTGCATGCGGTTTTTCTAACGTTAAATAATAAAGACCCAAGACCATATCTTGTGTTGGAACGGTGACCGCTTTACCTGAAGCTGGAAGCAAGATATTCATAGAACTAAGCATCAAAATCTTACACTCAGCAATCGCCTCTTGTGACAATGGAACGTGAACCGCCATCTGGTCACCGTCGAAGTCCGCGTTAAAGGCAGAACAAACGAGAGGATGCAAACGAATCGCTTTACCATCAATCAAAACAGGGTGAAACGCCTGGATTGAGAGTTTGTGAAGTGTTGGTGCACGGTTAAGCATAATAGGATGACCTTTAACTACTTCCGCTAGGCATTCCCATACTTCGTTGGTCTTCATATCAATCATTTTTTTCGCTTGCTTGACCGTTGTTGCATAACCTTTTTCTTCAAGACGCGCTAACAAATGCGGTTTAAACAATTCAAGAGCCATCTGTTTTGGAAGACCACACTGATCCATTTTCAAGTTTGGTCCAACAACGATAACCGAACGACCCGAAAAGTCAACCCTTTTACCAAGTAGGTTCTGACGGAAACGTCCTTGCTTACCTTTGATAATCTCTGAAAGTGATTTTAAAGGACGTTTGTTAGCACCTTTAACCGCATTGGCTCTACGTCCGTTGTCGAAAAGTGCATCAACCGCTTCTTGAAGCATACGTTTTTCGTTGCGAATAATGATTTCAGGAGCATCAAGTTCCATCAAACGTTTCAAACGAGCGTTTCTGTTGATAACACGACGATACAAGTCGTTTACGTCACTGACCGCAAATTTTCCGCCATCAAGCGCTACAAGTGGTCTAAGATCTGGCGGAAGAACTGGCAACATCGTAATCATCATCCATTCAGGACGATTACCGCTATTTAAAAATGCTTCAACAACTTTAAGACGCTTAACAATTGTTTTTTTCTTTGCTTCAGAACTGGTTTGATTAATGTCTTCTTTCAATTGACCAAGAACTTCAACAAGATCAAGGCTCGCTAAAAGGTCACGAATAACTTCACCGCCCATTTTAGCCACAAAACCAGTATCTCCAAATTTTTGTTGGAGCGCTTGATATTGCTCTTCATTTAAGACATCATATAAAGCAACTTTGTTCTTGTTTTCAGCATCGTAAAATGCTTCACCCGCTTGTTCAACAATGTATGCTTCGTAATAGAGTACGCGCTCTAAATCTTTCATCTTAACGCCAAGAAGTGTTCCAACACGGCTTGGGAGAGAATTGACATACCAAATGTGTGCCACAGGCGTTACGAGTTCAATGTGTCCCATGCGTGAACGTCTTACTTTAGTGCTGGTAACTTCAACACCACATTTTTCACATTTGATGCCTTTATAACGCATCTTTTTGTATTTACCACAAAGACACTCATAATCACGGACAGGTCCAAAAATTTTCGCACAAAAGAGACCGTCTCGCTCTGGCTTTAATGTACGATAATTAATAGTTTCTGGTTTCTTTACCTCACCATGACTCCATGAGCGAATTTTCTCAGGACTTGCAAGTCTAAGTTGGAATGCTTGAAAGTCTCTAGGACGGCTTTCTTCGTGAATCTCAATTGGTTCTAGTCGCTTCATCTTCTTCTACCTCATCATATATCTCAACATCTAAAGCCAAAGACTTCAACTCATTAGTTAAAACGTAGAATGTTTCAGGAATACCTGTTTGTGGTACATTTTCGCCTCTTGTAAGAGCTTTGTACGCAAGAATTCTTCCTTCAACGTCATCTGATTTAACTGTCAACATCTCTCGTAGAGTATAGGCTGCACCGTATGCTTCAAGTGCCCATACCTCCATCTCACCAAATCTTTGTCCACCAAAGAGTGCTTTACCACCAACGGGTTGTTGTGTGACCAGTGAGTATGGTCCGGTACTTCTTGCATGCACTTTTTCATCAACCAAGTGGTGGAGTTTTAACATATACATGTAACCCACATTGACTTTTTCATGCATTTTTTGACCTGTCATACCATCGTATAAATCTGTCTTTCCGTCTAAATCAATTTTGGCCATCTCAAAAAGTTTTGCAAACTCTTCTGTATTGACACCTTCAAAAATTGGTGTTGCGAATTTAACACCTTTACTCCAATCACGAGCATAGGTTAAAAGTTGTTCATCATCCAATTTGTCAATAAAGTTTTTAGCATCCATCAATTTAGCAACATCCGCAATACTAATCATTTTTTCGCGAAGGGTTTTAATCCAATCACCTTGTTTCTCTTTGAAAATCTCTTCAATTTGATTACCAAGACGTTTACCTGCTAAACCTAAATGGACCTCTAGAATTTGTCCAATGTTCATACGACTTGGAACGCCCAGTGGATTGAGGACAATATCAACAATCTCGCCATTTTTAAGGTAAGGCATATCAACTTCACGGACGATATTAGAAACAATACCTTTATTTCCGTGACGTCCCGCCATTTTATCACCCACTTTGAGCTTACGTTTTGTTGCTACATACACTTTTACAAGCTTTACAACACCACTTGGCAAGATATCATCTTTTTCGATGATATTGAGTTTTTCATCATGCTCTTCTTTGAGTTTTTTCTTCTCATTTTGGAAGTAAACTTTTAAATCTTTGTAATCATCTTGTACTTCGTTAGAGAATGCTTTTACAATAGAATTGATTGAGAAACGATTGACGTTGTGAAGGTCCTCCGCTTTAATAAAATCACCTTTTTTGTAGCTGTTTTTACTAATTTCTTGATCTTCTTCTAATGGATTTCTAAGAAGCATTGCATTGATACGCAGCATCTCTTCTCTATCTAACATCAAGAGTTTATCGTGATGTTCGCGGTCCAAAATCTCTTTTTCTTGCTCATACGCTTGAACGGCACGTGGGTCTTTGTCATACCCTTTTTTGGTGAAGATTTTAACATCTACGACAATACCTTCTAGCGATGGTGTCGCATAGAGTGATTTATTAACAACGTGTCCTGCTTTTTCACCAAAAATTGCACGAAGGAGTCTCTCTTCAGGTGTTGGTTTTACTTCACCTTTTGGAGAAACTTTACCCACCAAAATCATACCTGGAGTCACATAGGTACCAATTTTAACAATACCACTGTCATCAAGGTGTGCAAGTTCTTCTTCTTTAACGTTAGGAATATCTTTTGTAATTTCCTCTACGCCGTCTTTAAGTTCGCGTGCTTCAATCTCTTTTTCATAGATATGAACGCTTGTAAATGCATCTTCACGAATCATACGTTCACTGATAACAATCGCATCCTCATAGTTATAACCGTTCCAAGGCATAAAGGCAACCATTGCATTCTTACCAATCGCAAGCTCACCTTGATCCATGCTTGGACCATCCGCAAGGACGGTTCCTTTTTCAACAACGTCACCACGTCTTACAATGACTTTTTGCGTAAACGTTGTATTTTGGTTGGTTCTAAGGTTTTTTTGAAGTGCATAATGGTCAATAAAAGCACCGCCTTCATCTTCACCAAGAATGTAGACATTTTTATTATCTACTTTTTCAACGATACCTGCACGTTTTGCTTTAATCGCTTCCCATGAATCACGTGCTGCAATTTTTTCAACACCTGTTCCTACAATTGGAGCGTCTGATTTCACTAAAGGTACCGCTTGACGTTGCATGTTTGAACCCATTAACGCACGGTTCGCATCATCGTGTTCCAAGAATGGAATCAAAGAAGCAGCAACACCCGCAATCATCATAGAAGAAAGGTCAATTAAATCTACTTTTTCTTTTTCAATAAGTACTGTTTCACCATCAACCCTAACCTCAATCAAATCTTCAATAATTTCATTGTTTTCATTGATTTTTGTACTAGCAGGAGCAATAACTAAACCCTCTTCTTGCGTTGCAGTGATATAGATAATCTCATCGGTAATGGTTGCATTCTCAACTTTACGATACGGTGCTTCCACAAAACCAAGGTCGTTTACTTTTGCATACATGGAAAGCGTATTGATCAAACCAATGTTTTGACCCTCTGGGGTTTCAACAGGACAAATACGACCGTAATGCGTTGGGTGAACGTCACGAACTTCAAAGCCTGCACGCTCTTTCACCAAACCACCCTCACCAAGAGCTGAAAGTCTTCTTTTGTGAGTAATTTCACTTAGAGGATTGGTTTGATCCATAAATTGTGATAATTGTCCACTTGAGAAAAATTCTGCAATAGCAGATGTAATCATTTTAGAGTTAATCAAATCATGTGGCATCAACTCTTCAACACTACCGCTAAGTGCTGTAAATTTATCACGAATCGCTTTTTGCATTTTGATGAGACCAGAGTGTAATTCATTGGCTAAAAGCTCACCAATCGCTCTAATTCTTCTATTACCCAAGTGGTCACGATCATCGATATGGCCTTGACCATTTTTAACTTTGATTAAGTATTTTGCCGTTTTGATAATATCTTCACTGGTCATAATCGTCACATACTCAGGTACGCTAAGGCCTAGTTTATGATTCATTTTCATACGACCAACTTTTGTAAGGTCATAACGCTCTGAGTTGAAAAATAAGTCTTTAACGAAAAGCTTGGCAGCTTCTTTCGTTACAGGCTCACCAGGTCTCATAACTTTATAAATACGAATAGCGGCTAAATCATTTTCATCTTCAATGCTCTCTGTTTGACGTAGAAGTTTTAATGTTTCATTATCAGCAATAAAAGAGTTAATGATAGCATCATCAACACCACTTGCGAGGTCATTGGCTATTTCAATGGTTTCACATTTTTGTTCAATAATTTTTGCAAGTTTACCTTCATCCAATTGTGTGAGCGTATCATAGAGAACTTCACCACTCTCTTGGTCTATAATAGGTGAAGACAAGAAACGATTAACTAAAATCTCAACAGGATATTCAATAAATTTAACACCATCTTCAATAAATTTTTCCGCTTTTTTACGAGCAAGACGTTTTCCTGCTGCTAAAAGAAGATTACCGTGCTCATCTTTCATGTCAAAATCAACACGACCTAAGAAATTGTCAGCAGAAAATTCAATTAAAAATTTATTGTCTTTGATGAGAATATTAAGGACAGGATAGAAAAGTTTTAAAATGTCTTGCTTACTATAGCCTAACGCTCTAAAAAGAATCGTAATAGGTACTTTTCTACGCTTATTAATACGTACGAACAATGTATCTTTTGCATCGTATTCAAAGTACAACCATGAACCACGATCAGGGATGATTTGTGCATTGTAGATAAGTTTGTTAGCAACCGTTGGGCTCTCTTCCTCTTTGAAGATAACACCAGGGCTTCTATGAAGTTGATTAACAACAACTCTTTCAACACCATTAATAATAAACGATGTTCTATCGGTCATTAATGGAATTTCTCGAATAAAAATGGCTTGTTCTTTAATATCTTTCACACCAGTTTTTTCACCGGTTTTTTCATCTTTATCCCAAAGGATAAGGCGAATGTTCATTTTTAAACTAACAGAATAAGTAAGACCTCTCTCCATACACTCTCTAACGGTGTATCTAGGTTTGCCTACTTCTGATCCAACGTATTCTAAAGTAAGTCTATTTTGTGGATCATGGATTGGGAAAATGGATTTAAAAACCTTCTCTACACCGCTCTCTTCTTGAAGGTTTTCAACATTTAAAAACTGTTCGTAACTCTTTTGTTGAAGTTGTAGTAGATTTGGTACATCAATTTTTTTTGGGACTTTGGAAAAATCAACTCTTAAGCGATTTCCAGATTTTAGGCTATTTAACATGAGTCTACCTCGTGTAGTTGTTTGAAAAAAGGGCAGTAGGTTCATCTATCAAATGATAGAATTTGTAACGACTAATAATTTCCAGGGAAAAAGTTTTGTGAAGAGAGCACAGGGCTACTCTTCACAACAAAATTACTTAATTTCAGCGACAGCGCCAGCTTCTTCAAGTTTCTTTTTGATTTCTTCAGCAAGTTCTTTAGATACACCCTCTTTAAGAGTTGTTGGTGCACCTTCAACTGCATCTTTAGCCTCTTTAAGACCAAGACCAGTAATTTCTCTTACGACTTTAATAGCGTTAATTTTCTTCTCGCCACCATCTTTAAGGATAACGTCGAATTCTGTTTTCTCTTCAGCAGCCTCGCCACCAGCAGCAGCAACACCAGCGCCTGCAACCATAACTGGAGCAGCAGATACACCGAATTTTTCTTCGAAATCTTTAACCAATTGGCTTAATTCAAGTACGCTAAGACCTGAAATATACTCTAATACGTCTTCTTTTGAAATTGCCATTTCAAATCTCCTCATTTTTTTAATTATTTTTAAAGAAGAGCTAATGCTCTTATGTTTACATGTAAGAACTCAATCTTACATTTGCTTGATTATTCTGACTCTTGTTTTTTAGCACGAAGTGCATCAAGACCGATTGTAAAGTTGGTAATTGGTGCCATCCAAGTTGAAAGAAGCATTCCAATAAGCTCATTACGAGATGGCATTTTAGAAAGTGCTTCAACTTTAGCAGCATCAACAATTTCGCCACCTGCAAAACCTGTTTTGATAACAAAGTTAGGATTTGATTTAGCGAAGTTTGCTACAACTTTAGTCACAGCTAACTGATCTTGTCCCCAAATAAAGATGTTACTCTCTTTAAGGTCAAGTCCTTCTAAACCAGCGTTTTTCATTGCAATAGACGCTAAAGTATTTTTAATTACTTTAACATTAATCGCTTCTGGTCTTGAAGCATTTCTTAATGCTTCGATAGCTTTTGTATTAAGACCTTTGTAGTCACAAACAATCAAACCGTCGGAAGCTTTAAACTCTTCAGTAAGTGAACTAATAAATTCAGCTTTTTCTGTTCTTGTCAATTTTTCTCCTTTCCAACTGGTGATTTCAAGTAGAGCTGAGATGTCTCAAATTAAGCTTGCGCCTCTACTCTCTCCAATCAAAGATTTACATAGTTTCTTTATAAAATAAAAGAGTTATCTAAGGTCGATTAACTCTTGGTTTTCTAGATTCATTGATGGGCTCATTGTTAATGAAAGAGCCGCACTTTTAATATATTTACCTTTTGAAGCAGAAGGTTTATGTTTATTAATTGCTTTAACAAATGCTTCAAAGTTTTCGCGAATTTGTGTTTCTGAAAAACTAATTTTACCAATACCAGCATGGATATTTCCTTGTTTATCAACACGGAAATTAACTTGACCACCCTTATTGTTTTCAACAGCTTTTGCTACATCCATTGTTACAGTACCTGTTTTTGGGTTTGGCATAATACCTTTTGGTCCAAGAATACGACCTACTTTACCCACAAGTCCCATCATGTTTGGCGTTGCGATAAGAACATCAAAATTGATACGGCCTGCTTGAATCTCTTCAATCAAATCATCACTACCAACGATATCAGCACCAGCAGCTTTTGCTTCATCTGCTTTTTCGTCTTTTGCAATAACAGCAACGCGAACTGTTTTACCTGTACCCGCTGGTAAAACAACTGAACCTCTTACCATTTGATCTGCATGTCTTGGATCAACGTTAAGTTTAAGTGCGATTTCGATTGTTTCGTCAAATTTTGCTGAAGCTAGGTTTTTAATATTTGCTAGGGCTTCATCAACTGAGTATTTTTTTTCTTTATCAACTTTTTTTAAAAGCTCTTGAAAACGTTTATTTACTTTTTTTGCCATTTTTATCTCCGCATAATTTTGCTTCCGCCTTCATTAACCCTGACGGTAAAGGGTGGAAATTAATCGACGACGTTAATACCGATACTTCTTGCAGAGCCTGCAATAATTTTTGCTGCTTGCTCACGATCCGTTGTATTAAGGTCAGCAATTTTTTTCTCAACAATCTCAAGGATTTGAGCTTTTGTGAGAGTTCCAACTTTATTTTTCAAAGGGTTGCTTGAACCACTTTTAAGACCTGCTGCTTTTTTAATAAGATCAGTTGCAGGTGGTTGTTTTGTAACAAATGTAAAACTTTTGTCTGCATATACAGTGATTACAACAGGAATTCTATAACCTGCTAAATCTTTTGTTTTTTCATTAAAAGCTTTACAAAACTCCATAATATTAACGCCTCTTTGACCCAAAGCTGGACCAACTGGAGGTGATGGGTTTGCTTTAGCAGCTTCAATTTGCAATTTAATTTCGCCAATGACTTTTTTTGCCATTTCTTTTCCTTTACGCTTAAACTATTTTTTCAACTTGAGAATAGAGAATCTCAACAGGTGTACTTCTACCAAAGATTGAAACATTGAGTGTGAGTTTGCCATGAACCATATCGTACTCTTCAACAGAACCTGTGAAGTTTGCGAAAGGACCTTCTGTAATCCTGACACTTTCTCCTGTTTCGAAGAATATTTTTGGTTTTGGCGCACCTTTTTTCTCGGCTTTTTCTAAAATCAGTGCAATGTCTTTTTCCATTAAAGGTGTAGGATTTTTTGCCTCACCGATAAATCTTCCGACTTTTGGCAATGATTGAATAAGATGCCACAGTGCTGTATCTAAATCCAGTTTTGCAAAAGCATAACCAGGATAAAGACTTCTCTCACTAATCTTTTTTTTACCATTCTTAACTTCGATTACATCTTCCGTTGGGACAAGAATTTGTTCCAACTTATCAGCAATACCATGATCGTTGACAAGATTAATAATCGCTTTTTTAACTGCTTGCTCACTCCCAGCATAAGTTTGAATTGCATACCATTTATGTGCCATTCTTTCTCCTTAAATTAAAGAGGACAAAGAAAAAGACATAATCGCGTCAATCAATGCTAAAAAAAGTGAAATGACGGTTACAACAACAAAAACAGAAATGAAAGCATTTCGAATCTGCTCTTTAATTGGAAATATAACCTTTGACAATTCAGCTTTAGAATGATGATAATAAGCTCTTAATTTTTCCATTGCATTACCTCGACTAGTGGCAGGGTAGGAGGGACTCGAACCCCCAACCTGCGGTTTTGGAGACCGACGCTCTACCGTTGGAGCTACTACCCTACATGTAAAGTTAAGTCAAAAAATCGACTTAACTTTTTAATTTCACTTCTTTGTGAACGGTATGTTTTTTCAATCTTGGACAATATTTACTGAGTTCGACTTTCTCAGTAACTGTCTTACTATTTTTGGTTGTAGTGTAATTGATATCACCACATTCACTACATTTTAGTCCGAATTTAACGGTCATAATATTTCCTTGACTAAATTACATGTAAGGGAAAACCCTTACATGTTAAAATTACTTGATGATTGTTGAAACAACACCCGCACCAACTGTTCTACCGCCCTCACGGATCGCAAAACGTGTACCCTCTTCAAGAGCGATTGGAGCAATAAGTGCTACTTTAATTTTTACGTTATCACCAGGCATAACCATCTCAGTACCTTCTGGTAATGTGATAGAACCTGTTACGTCTGTTGTACGTACATAAAATTGTGGTCTATAGTTATTAAAGAATGGAGTATGTCTACCACCCTCTTCTTTTGAAAGAACATAGATTTCAGCTTCAAAGTCAGTGTGTGGAGTGATTGATTTTGGTTTACAAAGAACCATACCACGCTCAACTTCTTCTTTTTTGATACCACGGAGTAGAATACCACAGTTATCACCAGCTTCACCACGCTCCATCTCTTTACGGAACATTTCAACACCAGTTACAGTTGTAGTTTTTGTATCTTTGATACCTACGATTTCGATAGTCTCACCAATTTTTACAGCACCTCTTTCGATTTTACCTGTAACAACGGTACCACGACCTGAAATAGAGAATACGTCTTCGATTGGCATCAAGAAGTCTTTATCTGTTTCACGAATTGGAGTAGGGATATAAGCATCAACTTCAGCCATAAGTGCAAGAATTTTCTCACCCCATGGTCCAACAGTGCCAGCTTTTGCTTCTTCAAGTGCTTTAAGCGCTGAACCAGCTACGATTGGAGTATCGTCACCTGGGAAATCATATGAACTAAGAAGTTCTCTAATTTCCATTTCAACAAGCTCAAGAAGTTCTTCATCATCAACCATATCTGCTTTGTTCATGAAAACAACGATATATGGAACACCTACTTGGCGAGAAAGGAGGATATGCTCACGCGTTTGTGGCATAGGACCATCTGCTGCAGAAACAACAAGAATCGCACCGTCCATTTGAGCAGCACCTGTAATCATGTTTTTAACATAGTCGGCGTGGCCTGGGCAGTCTACGTGAGCATAGTGACGATTTTCTGTTTCATATTCAATGTGTGAAGTTGCAATGGTAATACCACGCTCTCTCTCTTCAGGGGCGTTATCAATACCATCATAATCTTTAAATTCACAAAGACCTTTTGTCGCTAAAACTGCTGAGATTGCAGCTGTAAGCGTAGTTTTACCATGATCAACGTGACCAATAGTTCCGATGTTAACGTGTGGCTTGGTTCTAGAGAACTTTTCTTTTGCCATTTTTTCCTCCGTAATGAGTTTGTGTTTTTTAGTACATTTTCAATTTTAAAGTTTCAAAAACTTTTTGGTGATGGAGCTCATAGAGGGACTTGAACCCTCGACCTCTTCCTTACCAAGGAAGTGCTCTACCCCTGAGCCATATGAGCCGACTACAAAAGGGGAACCGACATTGTACCTAAAAATAGTAACGATTTGATTTTAATTGATAAAAGTAAGACTACTGAACTTGTTCTGTAGTGCATTTAAGCAGAAAAAATTCAACAGCTCCCAGTTTATATAATAAAATCGTTGGAGCGGGAGACGGGACTCGAACCCGCGACCCCCAGCTTGGAAGGCTAATGCTCTAGCCAACTGAGCTACTCCCGCAAATGGTGGTGAGAGAAGGATTCGAACCTTCGAAGACATAGTCAGCAGATTTACAGTCTGCCCTCGTTGGCCACTTGAGTATCTCACCGTATCTATACCATTTTCATTTCTGGTCAAACACTGTCTTTCACAATATAAAAATGGAGCTGGTGAACGGAGTCGAACCGCCGACCTACTGCTTACAAGGCAGTTGCTCTACCAACTGAGCTACACCAGCATCCTTGATTGTGAGGTGAAAGTATATCTTAAAAGAATTCCAAAGTCAATACTTTTCAACCGTATTTTACACAAGTTTGCTAAAATAGTTCTCAATTTTCTTCTATGAAGGGTTTATATGAAAATTCTTTTTTCACCCAGTGAGACAAAAACAACATTAAAAGATGCTTCTTCGATTACATCTCGTAGCTTTATTTTCCCAAAACTTTTTGAAAAACGCTCAGAAGTTTTAAGGCACTATCAGCACATTTTAGACGAAAAAGACCCCGTGGTTCTTTCAAAATTATTTGGCTTCAAAGATAGCGCTAAAGTAAAACCCTATTTAGATGAAAACATCTTTTCATCTTTTACATGTAAAGTCATTGAACGCTATAGCGGTATTGCGTATGACCATCTAGATTACGCTTCACTCACGCCTCATGCAAAACACTTTATAGAAAACAATGTGATGATCTTTTCCAATCTTTTTGGCCCACTTTTAGCAGGTGATTTTATTCCAGAATATAAATTGCAACAAGGCGAAAGTCTCCAAGGCTTTAAACCAGAAAATTTTTATAAAACCCATTTTAGCAATGCCATTGATGATTGGATAGGCAATGACACGCTCATTGATCTACGTGCGGGTTTTTATGAAAAGTTTTATACCCCTAAAGTCCCTACTATTTCAATGAAGTTTCTTAAAAATAGCAAAGTAGTAAGCCACTTTGCCAAAGCTTACCGCGGCAATGTTTTGCGCCATTTAGCACAGCAAATGCCACGAGATGAAGTTGAGCTTCAAAAAATTTGTTTTAAGGGGCTTAAAATTGTTGAAATTCTACATAAGAACCTAAAACACGAATACGTCTATGAAATTATTGATTGATTTAGATTAAAAAAGATACAATAAGCCTAAAATCTATAAACACAAAGGAAGCGCTCATGGATATTTTACAATGGATTGTGATTGGTGTACTTGTTTATGTCATCTATTACCTTATCAACAAATACGAACAAAGAGTGAACGAACTCACACGTCTTATTGAGCTTAATCGTGAAGAGATTAATAAAAATAAAGAAAGCATTGCTAAAAATGCTGAAGGCGTTGCTCTTAACAAAGAGAAACTCAATCTTAATCAAGCTATTATCGAAAAACTTAAATAATCTTTGGGGCGATAGTATTCGCCCCTAATTACACGACACCAAAGCTCTTGGACACACCATCAAAGCAAAGCTTCAAAGCCTTCGCTTTCTCTTCAACGGAATGCCCACTTCTTTCTTATTTTTTAATTCCTCGTGCACCAAGGTTGCCATAACGGTGGTAGCTGTGTGAAATACTTTGCTCCATAAAATAATGTAACAATTCTAAACGTCCTTCCATCAACGGTTTGGAACGCTCAATAAATGTTGCACTTTTAGCTGCTGCTTCAAATACGTTTGCTGTTATCAACGCTTCATTGGCATAGATGATTTTTTGGACGTCTTTAAAACATTGAGTAAAAGCAGCTTCACTTTCACGTACCAAAACATCCTCTTGTGATAAAAGATGTTCTTTGTTTTCATAAATAAATGAAACCACATTGCTTTCAATATCCGCGGCAATACTGACATGTAAAGCGACTTTAGCAATTTTTGCAGCCATAATGCGACTCAGAACATCAAAGAGTGTATCGTCTTGATTAACACGCAAAGCAATTTTTTTCAGAGGTAAATATTTGAAAATATTGTCCTCACCTCTGACATTAGCAAAATCTTTCTCTTTACTAAAGACTTCTTCATAATTTTCAAGATAACTTGCCACCGCCATGGAAAGTTTTTCAAATGACTCTTTAAAGAGTGCATGCGTTCCTTGATGGCTCATTTCTAACCATTCATTGATTAAAGAGATAAATGCATGTTTGACGCTATGATTCACACGCGGTGTCCCAGCATCCTCAATATCCATAAACAGCGTCACATAGTTATGCACACCTGCTTTTCGACCCGCACCGATAGCAGATTTTCCCATACCACCAAAAGGCTGGCGAAGGACAATTGCGCCCGTTGTTCCACGGTTGATATACAGATTGCCTGCTTTGAGATGTTTTCTCCAATATGCCACTTCTCGTTCATCTAGCGATTCAATCCCTGACGTTAAGCCATATCCTGTCGCATTAACAATCTCAATAGCATGTTTCAAATCTTTCGCACACATGACGGAGAGTACAGGCCCAAACAGCTCATTCATATGGCAAAAGCTACCCTCTTTCACACCCCATTTAATTGCCGGCTTTAACATATACTCATTCTCTTCACTGTACGTTGGCGCCAATGCCCAACTCTCTCCTGCTTCTAATGTTTCTAGCGCATGTTTTAGTGCCCCATCCACTTTGTTTGCAAGCGTTCCCAGTCGGTTTTTAAAATCCCATACAGAACCAACATGTAAACTTTTAGCAGCGTCAATTAACCCTTTTTTAAAGTGCGGATCGTTATACACCTCTTCTTCCAAAACCAACAGTGATGTCGCAGAACATTTTTGACCGCTGTTTGAGAAAGCAGAATGAATCACATTTTTAATCGCTTGGTCACGGTCACTCATGGCAGTTACAATGGTTGCATCTTTACCACCTGTTTCAGCGCTTAAAAAGAGATTTGGACGTGTTTCGAGCATTTTATAAGCGGTCTCTTCACCACCTGTTAAGATAACAAAATCTACTTTTTCATTTTTAATCAAATACTCTCCTGCCAAACTTCCAGAACAAGGGACATATTGGAGTGTGTTTTTACTAATACCTGCATTCCAAAAACATTGGCATAGCTCATAAGCACAAAGGGCTGCCGCACTTGCGGGTTTTATAATCACACAATTGCCTGCGGCTAAGGCGGCGGTAATACCGCCAACAGGAATAGCTATCGGGAAGTTCCATGGAGGGGTGATAACACCTACGCCTTTGCCTTTACATGTAATGTTTTTATAATCATCAAAATAGCGCGCGGCATAACCGTAAAATTCCAAAAAGTCAATTGCTTCACTGACTTCTACGTCGGTTTCACCAAATACTTTACCAACTTCTGCCGCCGCTACACCGATAAGGTCTCCTCTTTTTTTACGCACTTCATTTGCCACGCCACAAAGAATTTTTTGACGCTCTGCCGTGCTTAACGCTCTCCATCCATCCTTATCGGCATCGGCAACTTCAACCGCTTTTTCTAAATCTTCTTTGGTTGCTAGTGCAAATTTTCCGCAAATAACGCCTTCTTTTAGTTGAGATTTATCGATGACCTCTTTGACATCTCTTTGAACAATCTCTTCGCCACCGACAACCACAGGAACGACACGAACATCATCCTCTGCTTTTTTCATCCAACGTGCGCGAATCTCTTTCGCCCACTCTTTATTGGCAGGTAAAATGAAATCGGTATCAGCTTCGCCATGATACTTACCCGTATAATAGGTCCCACCTTCATAATCATCCCATTTTTCTTCCAAACGATTTTGTTTACGTTTAGGACCTATGACAATATGCTCTGCATTTTCAAAGGAAGCGATAAATTTTTGTTTTTGTGCTTCCCACTCTGGCGTACCTGTTTTTAATCCAAAAGAGTAACGTATAAAATTATCGACACCCGTATTTTCATCAAGTCTTCGTACTAAATAGCCTATAGCATTGGTAAACTGTTCTTTTTTCGCGGTTGGGGCATACAAGATAATCTCGCCGCTGAGTTCTTTAATAGCAAGACGGGCAGATTCACTCATGCCTTCTAACATTTCCATACTAAAATACTCACTCGTGCCATATTCACGTGCCAATTCATACCCATATGCGTGTTCAAAAAGGTTGTGTGATGCCATGCCGATATTGACATACGGAGCATTTTCAGGGCGTAAAGCGTATTCAGCCATGATTTTATAGTTACTATCGGTGTCCACTTTTTGAGTAAAGGTTACCATTTCCCAATGGCGAAGCGCAGATTCTGTCTCTTCCATCTCCATATTCGCACCCTTCACCAAACGCATCTTAATAGGCGCTCCACCGCTTTCAACTCTCTTTTTCGCCCATTCAACAAGTTTTTGTTGCCATAAATGAGAATCGGGGAGGTACGCTTGAAGAACGATACCGGCACGGAAATCTTTAAACTCTTCTTGTTCCAATGTTTTGGTAAACGCCATAAACGTCAATGCCAAATCACGGTACTCCTCCATATCGAGGTTAATAAATTTATTCTCTTTTTCACCTTTGGCATTCACGAAACTGTATTTTTTTGCTTGTGCATAAATACGTGTAAGTCGTTTCACTAACTCTTCAATCGTGTCTTCAAATGAAAGTGCGTTGATTTGAGAAAAAATCGTCGAAATTTTGATGGAAATATAATCAATATTCGGATTTTCAAGGACTTTCAGATATTTTTCGATGCGCTCTTCCGCTTCATCTTCACCGAGAACAATTTCGCCGATTAGATTGATATTAACGCGTGTTCCCTCTTTGTGGCGTTTTTCAAGATGGGCATTGAGCATATCATCTTCGCCTTTTAAAACAACGGTTTTTGTATCTTCGCGTACGTTTTTAACAAAAAGAGGTACGGAAATTTGAGGCAAATAGATACCTGCATTGAGAAATAAAAAGACCAAAAATCGCTCACTTGAAGTAAAAAATGATGCCATTTCGTATTTGGAGAAAAGATACTCTATTTGATTAGCGACACGAGCAGGATTGCTGCTTCTAAAACTCTGATCCATAAGCTCAATTAAAAAGACTTTGTCTTTTGGATGGCTAAGCATCTTATTCATTTTAATATGAAACTTGCGGTCAAATTCACTGACAAGTTCTGTTGCACGGTTTTGCCATGTTTCAGCAAGCTTAATCGCTCGATTCATCACTTCGGTATGTTGTTGCATTTTCGCTCCTTTAGCGGATTATTGTATTTTTAAAGTTATTACACTTTTAAAGCAAAGCTCTAAAAGTTACGCTATCGCTGAGTTCTCCTCGACGGAGTGCCCGCGCACCTCTGGCACTTTTTTATATTTAGTAGTACTAAAAGTAGTACTTTTTTTGTAATATAAAAATTGGGCAAAAAAAACCGCCTGCCAAAAGGCAAACGGTTTTACATGTAAATCTACTTTTTCTTACCTAAATAGGCCTCTTGAATCACTTCAGAATTTAAAAGCTCTTCACTGCTTCCTGTATGAGTAATCTTTCCAAGCTCCAATACATAACCACGATTGGCAAGTTTTAAAGCGGCCTTTGCGTTTTGCTCTACCAATAAAACCGTCACGCCGGATTGGCTGATTTGTTTAATCGCTTTAAAAATAACTTTCACCAAAACAGGCGCCAGTCCAAGACTAGGTTCATCTAAAATCAACAGTTTTGGCTTACTCATAATAGCCCTTCCAATGGCTAACATCTGCTGTTCGCCACCGCTTAGGGTTCCTGCAAGTTGTTTGTGTCGCTCTTTGAGTCTGGGTAAAATCTCATAAATCCATTCAAGTGTTTTTGCATCGTATTTTTTAAGACTATACGCACCCATCATCAAGTTTTCCTCAACGCTGAGTGTTCCAAAAACACGACGGCCTTCAGGAGAATGGCTCATTCCAAGACCTACGATTTCATGCGCGGGAACCTGCGTAATCTCTTTGCCATCGAAAAAAATACTTCCCGATACGGATTTTAAAAGACCGCTGATGGTACGAAGGGTTGTCGTTTTACCTGCACCATTAGCACCCAAAATGGTGACGACTTCGCCTTTATTGACATACAAGTCAATGCCTTTAATCGCTTCAATGGCGCCATAATTGACATGTAAATTTTTAATTTCCAATAATTTTTCACTCATCTTCGTCATCCTCATCGCTACCAATATACGCTTCAACAACCACAGGGTCATCTTGAACAAAGGATGGCACACCTTCACTGATCTTCGCACCAAAATTGATAACGGTAATGTACTCAGAAAGACTCATTACCATCTCCATATCGTGCTCAATCATCATGATAGTCACACCCATCGCTTGAATTTTGCGTATGGTTTGTGTGAGCTCTAACGTCTCATTTTCATTTAAACCTGCCGCGGGTTCATCCAAAATAAGTAGCTCTGGTTCCGCCGCTAAAGCACGCGCCATCTCGATGCGCCTTTGAATTCCATACGAGAGGTCACCCGCTGGAGTCGTTGCATATTGAGACAAATTGAAAAATGCCATCAACTCTCCGACTTTTTCCCAATTTTCTTTTTCATCTTTATAATACGCAGGTGTAGGAATAATGCCGTTATACCATCGCTGTTTTGATTTGATATGGCGTCCTGACATAATGTTTTCGGCAACACTCATCTCAGCAAAAAGGCGAATTGTTTGAAAGGTACGCAAGATGCCAAGCTCTGCAATTTTATAAGGACTGACACCTTTAATCTCTTTTCCCTTCCAGAGGATTTGACCGATTTCAGGCGTATAAATCCCTGTAATACAGTTAAACAGTGTCGTTTTGCCTGCACCGTTTGGTCCGATAATGCCATAAATTTGCCCTTTTTTGACTTTCATTGAGAGGTCATTAATAGCAACCAATCCTTGAAATAACTTACTCACATTTTTAATCTCTAAGATATACTCGCTCATTTGACCTCCTTTTTAAGGAAGTTTGGGATATTGCCAAACTTAACAGGCCAAATACCGCGAGGTCTTAGAATCATCGTCAAAATCATCGCCACACCAAAGACCAAATAACGTGCTGTTTCAAACTCTCTGAACATTTCAGGCAATACAAACATCACAAATGTTCCGATTAAAACACCCGGCAGAGAAGCCGAGCCACCTACGAGGACAATAGTAAAGAACATAATGGATTGTGTGACATTAAACGCTTCAGGACTCACGGCGGAGTATTGAACCGAGAACATACTACCTGCCGCCCCAGCGATACCTGCACCGATAATAAACGCATAGAGTTTATAGTAGCGAATACTAATTCCCATGCTTTGTGCCGCGATTTCATCTTTATGAATGTAAAACATCGCGCGCCCAAATTTACTTCTATCTAAATTGCGCATAATAAAAAGCGTGATACCTAAAAGAATAAACGCCATATAATACATATGGGTTTGCGTTACAAACTCGTACCCAAATACTTTCACCACATCGATACCAAAAATTCCATTTGGACCGCCTGTGAGTCCGAAAACATCGTTTTCCAAGACTTGAATGAAGATGATATTAAATCCAATGGTCGCAACCAAAAGATAATCACCTCTTAGATGAATAATGGGGGCAGCAAGGATAAACGCAAAAAACATAGGAATCAAAACCGCCGGCGCCCATGAAGCAAGAATAGGAAGACCAAAATGCACATTCATAATGGCTGTCGTATAGGCACCCAAACCGAAGAACATGGCATGTCCCATATGAAAAACACCCGCACGTCCTAAGATGATGTCTTGCGAAAGAGCAACGACGGAAAATACCAAGAACGTCGTACCGATGGCTAACCACGCAGAATCAACAAACAGCGGATAAAACCCCATAAAAACCAGTAGCGCAATGGCTATAATGCTTGTTTTATTCATCATACTTTCTCCGCTACTTTTTCACCGAGGATTCCCGTTGGTCGGAACACTAAAATGACAATTAAAAGCACAAACGTAAAAGTTTCCGCCCACTGTGTCGAGATATACCCCGTAATAAGTGCATTAAAAAGTCCCAATAACAAACCTCCAAGCATCGCACCTGGAATATTACCAATACCACCCATAATAGCAGCAACAAAGGCATTCAGTCCATACATCCAACCCATATCAAAAGTGATACCGCGATAATAAGCGCCAATAAACAGTCCTGCAACGGCACCGAGGCTTGAGCCAATGATGAAAATAATCATAATGATACGATTGACATTAATTCCCATCAATTTTGCAGCATCTTGGTCAATGGCAACGGCACGTATGGCTGTACCAATTTTTGTTTGATTGATAAAGAAATAAAGCCCTATCATTAATAAAGAAGAGAGCCCTAAAATCATCACTTGCGTAAAGGTAATCACAACACCTCCCACGGTCCACAATGTTGAAGGGAACAAGTCTGAGGGAAATATTTTCATATTGGGTCCCCAAATGAGCATCACGGAGTTTTGAATGACAAGTCCTGCACCCAATGCTGATACCACCGCGCTAAGTCTAGGTGCTGTTCGTAAAGGTCTGTATGCAAGACGTTCAAGAAGAACACCTACAAAAGCAACAATTGCTGCTGTAAAAACGAACACGGTTATGACGGCGACAAGTGAAGTAACACTCTCTCCAAAAATCTGTGAATACACACTGAGTCCTACAAAAGCCGAAAAGGCAACGAGGTCTCCGTGGGCGAAGTTAATTAACCTCATCACCCCGTAGACCATCGTATAACCTAAAGCGACCAATGCATACAAACTTCCGATAGTCAAACCATTGACCATTTGTTGAAGGAAAATATCCATGGGCTTTACTTTATCCTTTGTGATTATTGGTAAACGATTTTATAGCTTTTATCGGCTTGTACTTCATAGGTCATATAACCACCGCCAATTCTTTCACCGTCTTCTCTAAATGTCACAGGACCTGTGATGCCTGGAAAATCTTTGAGTTTATGCATTGCCGCTGCAATGGTTTTTGTATCTTCTGATTTTGTCTCTTCCATTGCATGTAAAATGACACGAAGACCATCGACGTTCATCAATGACCAGATAGAAGCTGGCATCATGTTGTATTTTGCTTTGTAATCGACTAAGAATGTTCTAGCAATGTCATAAGGCAAGATATCTGGCGTTGGAACATTAATCAAGAAGGTTCCTTTTGCACTGTCGCCTGCTAGTTTCATATAGTCTGGATTGTCATTTGAGTCACCGCCAACGAAGTCTGCTTTAATGCCAAGTTGCATTTGTTGCGCACGAAGGAGTCCACCATCGGTATAGTAACCACTAAAATAGATAACATCGGGCTCCATTGACTTGATTTTTGTCAAAGTCGCTGTAAAGTTTTGTGTACCTGATTTGATTTTGCCTTCATAAATGATATTGGCATTTTTAGCTTTGAGCGCTTTAGAGGTTGCGTCTGCTAAATCGGTTGAGTAACTTGAGTAGTCTGAGAGAATGACAATTTTTTTGTATTTTTTGCCATCAACAAAATATTTGGCTGTAAAGTCAGCCTCAGCACTGTTTGGAAAAGAGTTTCTGAAAAATGTCCAGTATTTGTGTGCGATCAAAGAGTCACTTGTACCATCGCTGGTTTGAAGGACGCCTGCTCTGTTATAGGTTGTTTGAGCCGCTTCTGTTGCACCAGATGTGTACGAACCAATAACCGCTTTGACACCTTCATTGACCAATTTTTTAGCACAAATAGCTGCTTGCTGTGCAGCACCTTGGTCATCACATGTTACGACTTCGATTTTTTTGCCAAGCACCCCGCCTTTTGCATTGTACTGATCAACGATGAGTTTAACACCGTTATCTATGCTTTGGCCTTCACTGGCGTATTGACCTGTAATTGGAGCTTGAACACCAATTTTAATCACATCAGCAGCGACACTTACACTCGCTAACATTGAGCATGCCACTAACGAAGCAGCGATTTTTGGTAACATTTTTTTCATCCCATCTCCTTTTAAAAGTTTGAAATCACACCCAAACATTTTTACATGTAAATGTTTGAATGTAACGTCTACTTGGGTTCTATGACGTAACACCCTGCCATCCACTCGCCTACATCTTCAATCTGTTGAATCGCTGTGGCATGAAAACTCGCTTTTAAAGAGGGGAAATGACTCACCACTTCATCAAAACTCGCAATGATTTCTGGAACACGCTTCGTCAGTTTTTTTCTCGCTTGCGTTGAAATATCTGCATAGAAAGCAAAAATACCATAATCCAGCATCGATTCTTCTTTACTTTTTCTCTGCAACATTTTGCACAGCCTCTCAATTTCAAAACTGTACTCCGCTTTTGCATTGCAAACACCATTTTTAAGCATCATAATCACGCGTGAAATAGAGTCATTGTGGTTACTGTGGGTAAAGCGCTCATCCAAAGTGATGCTAAAAACACCTTGGGAAAGGGCATTTTTTTCCATAAACGTTTTAAATGCTTTTCGATTGGGAAGTGAACAGCGCAATATATCTGAAACGGTGGCATCAATGAAGACTTCTGGGGCATTTTCAATCAAACTTAATGCTTGCGCAACATGAATACAAAGAATTTTTTGAGGACCTGCGGAAAGGGTTAAGCGATTGTTTGTCCAAAAAAGGAAGTTACGTTCGGCTTGTTTAATGCCATCTAATGTCGCTTGAACAACCATCGCTTGAGAAGGAAAATTACTCATAATAGTTCTCCTCAACTTCTTGCATGACACCGCTTTCAAGCAATATATCTTCAATCAATCTGTTTTTAGAGATGTTAAGGGCATTGGCGAGCTTAGAGAGTGCTATATCTAAATTTGCATCAATCTTAATCGTCAATTGAGCAATTTCACGTTTTTTTGTTTGATGCTTTTCTATCACGCTTTGAATTACATCACGACCAAATTTCTGCTTTGCCACGTTATTCCCTTAGTAAAAATTAAGAATACTAAAAGTAGTACTTTTTGACCAACAAGGAAATCTTAGTATATTTTTTGAAAAGTTATCTACATCGAGATGATGAATTTTTACGCAAAGTGTGTGATTAGTTTAATTATGTGCTTTAAAAGAGCCATTTTAAGGCTATATTTAGAAATTGAGGGTAAAAAAAATTTTTTTACATGAGTTACAAAAGGTATCATTATACCTCCATAAGCTATAATCACAAAAAACATCTAAAGGATCATTATGGCAAAAATTGTTTTGATTACAGGTGCAACTTCAGGATTTGGAGAAGCGACGGCAGAAAAATTTGCTAAAGCAGGGTATAAAGTTATTGTCACTGGTCGCAGACGTGAACGCTTAAATGCCTTAAAAGCGCGTCTTTCAGGCTGTGATATTTTGCCATTATGCTTTGATGTTACACAAAAAGCTGATGTGTTTCAAGCCATTGCATCCCTACCAGAGGAGTACAAAAACATCGATATTTTAGTCAATAATGCAGGTCTTGCCTTAGGACTAGAGTGTGCGAATGAAGCCAATTTAGATGATTGGGAAACGATGATTGATACCAACATCAAAGGTTTACTCTACGTAACAAAAGCGGTTTTACCTATCATGGTTGAACGTAAAAGCGGTTATATTTTCAATCTTGGCTCAACCGCAGGTACATGGCCGTATCAAGGTGGCAACGTCTATGGCGCAACCAAAGCGTTTGTCAGACAATTTTCGCTCAACCTACGCACAGACCTAAAAGGCACACACGTCCGTGTCACCAATATTGAACCCGGCATGGCGCAAACGGAGTTTTCCGACATTCGTTTCAAAGGTGACAAGGCAAAAGCGGACGCAGTGTATGCCAATTCAACGCCACTATCAAAAGAAGACATTGCCAATACGATTTTCACATTGGCAGAACTTCCAGCCCATGTCAATGTCAATACCATCGAGATTATGCCAACGGTACAAAGTTACGGCGGACTCGTTGTTGAAAAGTATTAAACTCTTTTTACATGTAAAGCGTAATGCTTTACATGTAATTTTATTTTGAGGTCATTATGGATACACACACTAACAACCCTCTTCATGGAATCACTCTAGAAAAGATGATTACGGAATTACACGCACATTATGGCTGGGAGAAGCTGGATGAGCTTATGCGCGTAAACTGTTTTCATGTCAATCCTAGCATCAATTCTTCATTGAAATTTTTTCGAAAAACCCCTTGGGCAAGAGAAAAACTCGAAAAACTTTATCTTAGTTTCCGCGCGACACACACCAAGTAATTTTTGATGACATACGCAAAAGCATTTGGGTTTACTACCCTGGGTATGATTTTAATGAGTTTTGAATCTCCATTGATTAAGATGACGTACGTCATCGCTCAAAACTTTACATTTTATTTTGGTATTTGCATGTTTATCAGTCTCAATGCCACATTGTTTCTCCAATATCGCTGGCGCATCATAGAGCTGTATCGTCATCAAATACTCGCCATTTTAGTCTGTGCCTTGTGTACGGGACTGAGTAATTTTTTCTTTATTCTTGCGGTCAAACATACCAGTGTTGCCAGTGCCGTTTTTATCTTAAGCACAGGTCCTCTCATCAGTGCCTTGATGTCTTTTTTATTCTTTAAAACCAAAACACCTTTTCGTACCTTCGTCGCTATCTTTTTTGTTTTTGTGGGACTCTTCATTATTTTATTTAATGACTTAGGTCTTGGCAATATGGAAGGGAATCTTTACGCATTTGCGTGCGTTTTTGCGTTTATTTCTATGCTGTTTATTTTTGAGCGTAACAAAGAGGTCAATCGTTTAGCATGCTTTGGCACGGGCACACTCATTGCTTCTTTACTGGCGGCATTATCGGCTCCCATCGCCCTACCCGATACCTATTCATTAGGGATTATTTTGTTTATGGGAATTATCTTAACACCGATTTCGAGAGCATTTATTGGTGTGGGTACGAAAGTCTTATCATCCGTTGAAGTTGCACTGCTGACGATTATAGAACCGCTGTTAGCCCCGTTTTGGGTGTGGATATTGTTAGATGAAAAACCGCTGATAAACACACTTATTGGAGGAGCCATCATCGTGACAACCTTAGTCATTCATTCCATGATGGCATTAAAGAGGCAAAGAAATTATTGATTTGAAACGTTAAGCTGTCCGTAGAGCGCATTAAGGTCGCCTAAAACCCAAGCATCGACAATTTTTTCATTTTCAAATTTAAAGAAGCAAGAACCTGAATAGCGAATTCGATTGCCCGTTGGTTCAAATCCAAACAGTTTACCCGAGTGCGTTCCCGTATAAACCAATCTTACAGCCGCTTTATCACCTTCGATGACAATATCTTCAATCACATGATACAAATTTGGGAAAGCACTAAAAAGCATCTTAGCGTAGTCACAAAAACCATTAATACTATCGACTCTCATACCCAAAGAGCCTCTAAAATTTAACGAAGGGTCTAAAAAGCGATGTGCTTGATCCAATTTTTTATCGTTCCAAAGCACCTCATAGTACTCTTCAATAATCTGCCTTATTTGCCTTGCCATCTAATTTTTTTCCTTTTCTGACCCCTGTTTTCCAGGTACCTTATGGGCAGGGGCACTTGCACCACTTTCAAACCAACTTTCACTCGCATCGTATTCAAACTCGAAAACTTTGTCTAAACCTTTTTTTTCAAGTTCTTCATCAATGTTCTGTGGCGTAAGGCCTTTTTTCTTACACACCTCTAGAATCTCTTCGATATCTTCTTCAGGGATTCCACTGTAACGCATTTCTAAAACTGCTTCATTAGCCGTCATACTTTAATTCTCATTACAAAAAATAGACTTTTAGTCATACAAAACGTTTGAATGCTCAAACACCGCCAACGCAATATTTAGCGAAATTATAATCATATTTTTTCAAAAAATAGCTAAAATTCTTTTGAAAGGAGTTTACATGCTCAAAGTTATCGTTTTATGGCTTGGTTTTACGCTGCCATTACTAGCGTTAGAACACTATGAGGTCTCTGTTGCATCGTACCAAAAAGAGGGCAATTTTTTTATGACGTTGCGTAAATTTAAAGACCATGAGAAGACGTATTATCTGACATTAAATCCTTATACATTAGAAACATCTATTCAAGAACTTAACCATGTTGCGCTCCAACCATTAGATGAGCGTTTTAAAACAACACCGTTTGCATCGCTCCTCAAACAATCTACCTCCTTTGATTCAAAAGGCGGCACACCCAAAGCATTCACTTCCCTTTCACACGCAATTTATCTTACGATGGATTTATGCCCCTCTTCTAAAAAAGGATATGAAAATACCTTTTTAGAGAATTTAACTGCTAAAAATGGCACAACGCCTATCGCCATTGCCGTGAGTTCCGCATGGATAACGCACCACGAAAGTGCTTTTAAAGAACTTGCAAACAATCCTCGTCTTGACATTACATGGGTCAATCATACCTTTAGCCATTTTTATGACCCGCATCTTCCCAATAGCAAAAATTTTATGTTGCATCCAAATACCAATGTCAAACAAGAAATTTTAGGACTTGAACAAACTTTGATAGAGCATGGCGTTACGCCTTCGGTATTTTTTCGTTTTCCAGGACTCATTGCCGATAAAGCACTGATGAAGGAACTTAAAGAAACTTACTTTCTCATTCCGCTTTCTGCGAATGCGTGGATTGCTAAAAATGAGCCTGTCAAAGAGGGGAGTTTTATTTTGGTTCATGGCAATAAAAATGAGCCACAAGGGATTAAGCTGTTGGAAGCCAAACTTCCGAAGATTTTAAAGGCGTATCAATTTCACGCGATTAAAGAGGCATTTGTACCGTAGTTTAACACCAAGCTTTAAAAGCTTGGTGTTAAAATGATTATTCGTAGTATTCGCTGTCTTTTTTATCGGTCACAAACATGTGTCCGGGCGCGTGGGTAATTGCAAAAGGCAGTTTCATCTTTGTGATGACATTTTGAGGCGTCACCCCACATGGCCAAAAGAGTGGAATTTCATCGGCTTTGATTTCAATCGCGTCGCCATAATCAGGCTTTGAAACATCGCCAATGCCTATCATTTCGGGGTATCCTACTTGTATCGGCGAGCCGTGCATTCGTGGAAAATGACTGGTCACGACACACGCATCTGCCACTTTCTCTTTTTTGATCGGGCGCATACTCACCACCATTTCACCTTCAAACCCTTCAACAGGTTTGAGTGTAATGTTCGTACGATACATCGCAACATTTTTTTGTTGATCAACATGACGAAGCGGCATACCGTTTTCGATGAGCGCGGTTTCAAATGAAAAACTGCACCCAATCAAGAAAAACACTAAATCTGGTTGATAATAAGGCGTGATGTCCGTTACGGTTTCAACAACCACGCCATCACGTAAAATATTGTATTTTGGAATCTCTTTTAAGATGTCAGCACCGGGTGCTAAAACATGTGAAATATGTCCATCACTAATCACTTCAAGGACAGGAATCGCTTTAGAGTTCGCCTTAGCAAATGCCTCAAATCCTTTAGCATACGCTTTAGGCAATGCTACCATATTCATCTGTATATAACCAGGACATTCGCCTGCTGTTGGTCGTGTAAATTCACCTTTCGCTATTTTTGCGCGTAATTCTTTTGGTGACATAACTATCCTTTAATCAAAAACTAATCGAATTGTATCAAATTTTTAGATACAATTTTTTTTAATAACTTTTTTACATGTAAAGGTATTTATGTACGCTTTTAGCTCAATCGAAGAGATTACTCTTCAGCATTCAACACGTCACATGGACAAAATCCAAGCCCACTTTCCTTATGAACACACTAAAAAGGCTGTCGATGCTTTTTTAAAACTTGAACGTGGGGTTATTTTTATCTATACTGGCTTTTATGTCGCAGGCTACGCTGAAACCGATGGCCCGCTAGGCGCTTACTTTTTGGCCAAAGCATTTGAAAAACTGGGCTATACCCCCGTTATCATCACCGATCATTTTTGTGAAGATTATTTTTTCGATGTGAAGACACTCTATATCCCGCTTACAGGTTTAAGTGAAGCAGAAAGCACGCTACTTTTAAATACGTATAAACCTATCTGTCACCTTTCAATTGAACGCTGTGGTCAAAATGCAGAGGGCAGTTATCTTAATTCACGCGGTGTAGACATCAAAGAATTTACCGCTCCTGTGGATGAACTTTTCAAACTTGGAAGCAAAACCGCTCCTAGCTTTGGCATCGGTGATGGTGGCAATGAAGTCGGGATGGGAAGCTTTGCCGAAGTGTTAAAAGACAAAGAATTTTTTTATGACTACTGTGTCATTCCTTGCGATTATCCGATGATAGCATCAGTCTCTAACTGGGGCGGATATGGCTTCATAGCAGAGCTAGAAAGGGTTTTACATGTAAATCTTTTGCCCTCGTTTGAAGAGGTCGAAAAATACTTGGCGTTCATCGTTTCCAAAGGTTCCGTCGATGGTATCAAACGAGAATCTGTGATGTCAGTCGATGGTAAAGACTGGGAGATAGAACCACAAATTCTAGGCGCTTTGAAAGAATATGCAACAAAAGGATAAATCATGAAAGTCATCTGTTCACACTGTTTGGCTACCAATAATGTCCCAAAACTTGAAGTCTATAAAAAAGCCAATTGCGGTAAATGCAAAGAAAGCTTACTTGACCCGCATCCTATTGCACTTACTAGTGACACACTGGATGCGGTCTTAGAGAGTACCGACGTTCCTGTTATTGTTGATTTTTGGGCGCCGTGGTGTGGACCGTGCAAATCCTTTGCCCCCACCTTTCAACAAGCCGCACGCGCCTATCCATTACGCATTCTCTTTGCTAAAGTCGATACCGAAGCCGAGCAGTTTTTAGCCTCTCGCTTTAAAATCCGCTCTATCCCGACCTTGATTGTTTTTAAAGACGGCAAAGAGATTGAACGTGTATCTGGAGCCATGAGTGATGAAGGATTGGATGCGTTTATTCAGAGGTTTTTGTAATTTACATGTAAGTTTCTAAACTTACATGTAAAGTGTTTGTTTTAGTATTTTTACATTCAGAACAGAACTACGCTTCACTCTTCTTTCGCTGCACCACAGAAGAAAACACCCATGCACCTAGCGTTAAAATCGTATAAATTCCTATGATAAAAAAGACTTGTTCCATTTGTGTAGTAGCTTCATAATAGAGAATTAAACTCATCCCGACCATAAGACCCATCATCGAAATCAAAGTTAAAAGTAGCGACGAATGCGTATGCGTGTGTATTTTAAAATTGGCAATTGCCATCAACAATGACACAAGCAAAAAAGTGACACTGCCAAACTCTAAAATGACTTTTAAATTTCCTACTAAAATCAAAACAAATGCTAATGCTGCCATTATCAAAATAGCATAGACAGGAATATTATCTCTTCTTGTCATTAAAAATGTTGGTAAATAACCATCCTCAGCAATAACTGCCATCAGTCTTGATGCACCAAAAAGTGTCCCGCTGATTGCACTACTGGTTGCAAGTAATGCTCCCATAATAACAACATCAAATCCTAACTGCCCTAATATCTCTTTTGCACCAGAAGCGAGGGCATACTCTTTATTTTTGACAATATTTTCAAAAGGTATTGCTAAAATAGCACCTAAAGAAATAATGATATAGACCAATGCTGCGATAACAATAGCGCTGTAAATAGCTCTTGGAATATTTTTCACTGGATTTTCCATCTCATCTACAGCATGAATGACTAACTGAAACCCCTCGAACGAAACAAAGGTAAGTGAGGCAACAATTAAGACTGATAAAACTGTTGCATCACCACTTGTTTGCAAAAGTATAGGCAATGTTGTATTTGCATGCGTCATTAATACTAAAGAAATAATTGTTAATAAAACTAATTTTGTATAAACCATCAAATCTTCTATCTTGCCCATGCCCTTAACACTCCAAACATTGATGAGCGTATATACTAAAATGATACCTCCAGCCACCAACTTTCGAATCCATCCATTATCTGCAAATGAAAATCCACTAATAGCATAAGACGCAAATGTATATGCGTACAATGCCAATGTGCTGATATAACCAAATGAAATCCACCATCCCACTAAAGATGCCGCAAAATGTGACTCGGGAAATGTTTTCTTATAAAATGAATATGTTGCGCCTTCGTCTTTGTAGTAAACACCCAGCTTCACATACGAATACGCAGCAAACAGCGCAAGGAATCCCCCTAAAATAAAAGCGACAGGGGTAAAAACACCAATCATAGAAACAGATATACCCAAAACTGTAAAAATACCACCACCTATCATTCCGCCAAGAGCAATAGCAATAAGCTCTAAAAGACCCAATGCTTTATCACGTTTTCGAGAAAAAATTTTTTTCATCATATTCTTATCACACATCCTAAAAATTAATTTTTCTTGCTCTAATGCTTCATAAAATTGTACACAAAAATAAAAAGATACAAAACAGCATCATATTTTTACATTTAAAATAAACCCTATTTCTTTCATTCTGAAATATTTTCAATCCTTCCTTTTTTCCTTTGCTACCATAACGCCATAAATCAACATTGAGGTGCATGATGGTTCTTGGCAAATGTCCGTATTGCGGTGGCACAGTTGTATCGCAAAAGCTTACGATTCAAGGGCAGAAGGTCAATCTTTACACGTGTGAGCATGCCATAAAAGAGCGAGATATTAACGATGACTTGGTCTTTAGTGCTACTTCTTCATGTCGTTTTCGGGTCTATTCCAATGCTTTTTTACGTTGGAACAAACGCAGTTTTAGTGAAAATGAGATGAAAAAATTGCTCAGTGAAGGGCAAATTACGGTGCGTTTGCATGGGCGAAAAGGCACGGGAGAATATTTTAAATACATCGTCCCCGATGCAGAATATGGTGTGTCGATTCTTTGGGACTGCGAGGTTGCGTAACGTTTTACATGTAAAAACTATTCGGTAATTTCAGGAGACGGCATATCGATAAAATAGCCTTGCGAATAGTCAATGCCTAACTGTTTCACGGTAGAGAGAACGGTACTGGAATGCACAAACTCTGCAATCGTTTGAATGCCCATTTTTTTGGAAAAATCAACGATTGTTTCCACAACGATTTGTGCGTTTTTATCTTTGTCAATATCTTTGATGAGACTACCATCGATTTTAATAAAATCAGGATTGAGCTTGATGATATACGAAAAGTTGGAAAAACCGCTTCCAAAATCATCTATAGCGACTTTAGCGCCATAGCGTTTAATTTCATTGAAAAAACGCACTACTTTATTGAAGTCATTGACGCGCTCAGACTCCAAAAGCTCAAATGTAACACGTTCACCCATATTTGAATTACGCAGTTTTGCGATAATAAAATCGTAAATATCTTGGTTGATAATATCTTCAAACGAGAGGTTGATACTAAAGTCATACGCGTTTTTTTCAAACACGGCAAATGTCTTTTCAATAATCGCAATTGTGATTTTATCGTACACTTTAATCATCTTCGCCACAGGAATAAAATTATGCGGTGAGTGAATCACACCCTCTTCATCAATCAAACGAGAAAGGGATTCAAATTTGATAATTTCATCGGTTTGGTTGTCGATAATCGGCTGAAAATAAGGAACGATGCCCGAAAAATCTACAATGGCTTTACGCACTTTGGTCGCATATTTGAGATTGCTTTCATACTCTTGTGGAAAATGCATCGACTCTTCGTAAATCCAATATTTAAGCTGTGCATTTTTTGCATATTTCAACGCCATACTCACTTTAGAGAAAATATCTTCATTGTTGTCACTGGCATTGGAAGAAAGCGTGCAATCCACATAAATTTCCGTTTGAGCATAGGCGTATTTTAGGTGTGTCAAACGCTTTGAAAGCTGGCTTAGGTAGTTTTTTAAAAGATAAAAATTCATTTTCTCTTTGAGTAAAATGGCAAACTCATCGCCCGCGATTCGGTACACGGAAATATCGGGTAATTCCTGCTTTAGACTCTTTGCAAAGGATTCTAAAATAAAATCACCCACAACAAAACCGTAAAAGTCATTCAAAAGTTTGAAATTATCAATATTGGCAAGGATGAGGGTAAATTGATTGGTTTCTTCAAGGTCATGGCGTAATTTATAGAGGTTGGGTAGACGCGTGAGAGGGTCTGTATAAAATTGTTCAACAAGATTGTGCTGAACCATACGAAGTTCGCGAGAAAGAAATTTTATTTTCTCTTGGAGGCGAAGCTCTTTATCTAAACTCTTTTCCATTGTGTATGCCTCTGTATAAATAGTCGCCAAAACTTAACAACGATATTGTATCGAAAGATTGGAAAAATCGAAAAAATTATGAGGATAACCGCAGATTGAGTCATCTTTTGCTACAATCGTTTTAAATTGAACAAAGGAGATTCTATGAATAAATCAAAAATTTTGGTCAGTTTGGCATCTCTTTTATTGGCATTAAATGCCAATGCCGCCACGAGAAAATCGCAAGAGACAGAGATTCCTCGAACAGCGTATAAGGATATTTACAAATATTATATTCTAGAAGCTAGTAAAAACGCTACTATCTATCAAGTGACTTATAAACGCTTGGGTTACGATACGATTTTATATGGAAAAGTAGAAATCAACTGCCCCTCTAAGTATATTCGCTCTATGGGAACCAGTGTCAAATCCGTCAAAGAGATTAACACAGCAAATCCAACCCAATGGACAAGACCAACGATTGGTTCCATTGAGTTAGACTTGATTACGTATGTGTGTCGTTAATTAAAGACTTAAAAGTTGTGTTAAAAGAGGCTTCATCTCTGCGTAATCCGCTCTCTTACTAAAGGCTTCCATCAGTTGCATCTTAGATGCGTACACTTGGGTATCGAAAAAATCCATTGAGCTTGAAAAATCAAGTCCCCCAACACCGAGTGTATTCATCGCTTCCCAAACTTCTGGGGAACTGAGTGCGTTCATGGTATCTTGTGCCATCATTTTCGTGAGCCAACCGTTGTCGCCTTCACTAGCACCTTTAGAATCATAATGCAATAAAAAGTCTTCAAAACTAGCATCTTCACCTTTAAGGGAGTTGTACAATCCGTAACTGATGCCTGCATACGGGTCAATTTGAAAAAGTCTGTTGTCCATCATGAACTCCTTTTTACATGTAAAAGATACAAGCAAAAAACATACCTTATAATGGAAGCACTTCTCCTAAAAATTCAACCAGTCTACGCCATGATTTTTTATCGGCATCTTCTCTATAACGCTCTGTCCCAAAGACGGTAAACGCATGCGGCGCTCCGCTATATGTAATCATTTCGTGTTTAATGCCTGTTTTTTCTAGCTCCTTGCCTAGTGCTGCGAACTCATCTAAACTCACACTTGCATCGGCTGAACCATGCATCACTAAAATAAACCCTTTTGTTTTTCTATAGTCTTCTCCACTGGGTGTCGCTAAACCGCCATGAAAAATCGCAAACCCTTTCAAAGGTGTGCCGCTACGTGCCATTTCTAACAGTGCCGCTCCGCCAAAACAGTATCCTATGCCAATCGCATTAGAGACATTGGCTCCCTCTTTTTTAGCAGCCGCATAACCCGCGTCTAAGAGTTTACGCATTTTGGCTCTATCACTGTACAAAGCATTGGTCAAAGCTTTTTTTTCATCAACGCTCACAGGTTTTACATCTTTACCAAACAAATCAACCGCGAAGGTGGCATAACCAAGCGCATTAAGCATTTTGGCGCGTTTGATTTCATACGCATTAAGCCCATCCCAATCATGCACGATAAACACTAAAGGCGCATGCTCTTTGGGTGAGCTGTAATACCCTTCATACGTTTTACCATCAACCATGTAAGGCACAAACATCTCTTTTGCACCAGCAAATGTTGCAAACAATGACATCACTAACACAATCCATCCATGCTTCATTTTAGACTCCTTGGTTTTTGTTAAATTATTGTAAAGAAGCTTCCTTCAATCTTATAATAATCTATCGATTTAATGCGGCTTTTTAAGATTGTAACACATTTGTAACTCTTCTTCTCTACGATTTTAAAACTAAATTTTTTGGAGGATGTTGTGAAAAATAGGTTAAAAACATTATGCGTATCGCTCTCTTTAGTGGCGTCAAGTTTGTGTGCGGGCACTTCTGTTGAATTTGTGGGTATGAATGCACCAAGTACCCCTGAACAGATGGCAAAAGCTTACTCAGAAGCTAAAGTCATTATTCACACTGAAAGTGGTGGGAAAATCGAACGTAACCTTTCTTATCAAACACTTTTTGGCGTTAAAGACAAAGTCGGAACCAATAAAAACCCAGCGGGTCAGCTCTATTCTATGTCTATGAAGCCGCTTATGGACCCTTTTGGAAAACCACTGATTGCAGAAACGCCCGATAGCAACTCACTTTTAAATGTCAATGGCTCTTTATTTTTAGTCACACATTATGAATATGACTGGATTTTAAGCGATGGTTCATCGGCTGAAAAAACCGATGTCTGGCATGAAAGAGCGCCTATGAGCATGACGCTTACGTCTATCAAACAAGACCCAAAAACAGGAAAGCTTAAAGCATTCGATCAAAAACCGATTGATTTTTCAAGCGTGGGCGGCATCTGGATTCCGTGTGCTGGTTCACAAACACCTTGGAATACGCATCTAGGAACGGAAGAAGATTATGACCTCTTCTTTACAGCAGCAAGTGGCAAAAACTATAAAAAAGCTCAAAAAGGCTTAAAAGCAATGAGCGAGCTTTATTTTGAAGGTAAAAAAGAGGCAAATCCTTATGATTATGGTCATATCACGGAAGTTGCCGTGAGCCAAAAAGGCGATACTACGGTGACAAAACACTACGCGATGGGACGTGGAACATGGGAAATGTCAAAAATCATGAGTGATGGCAAAACCGCTTTCTTTGGCGATGATGGAGCGTATGTCGGACTTTACATGTACATTGGCGATGCATCCGGTAATCTTGATAGCGGAACGCTGTATGCCGCTATTTGGAAACAAACCAATGAAGATGGTGCGCGTGATGGCGGACAAGCCAATTTATCGTGGATTAAACTCGGGCACGCTACCTCAAAAGAAGTTGCCGAGTGGAAAGATAAATACACCTTTAACGACATCTTTGAAGCGTATGCACCCGCTGAATTTGACGCAAAAAAACACGAAGGCTTTAAAGCCATCAAAGCAGGTCACTCTGAAATCGAGTACCTAAAACTCAAACCGGGCATGGAACGTGTTGCGGCATTTTTAGAGACCAGACGTTACTCAGCATACCTTGGCGCAACAACAGAGTTTAACAAAATGGAAGGAGTTGCATTTAACCCTGAAGATAAAAAACTCTACATCGCGATGTCCTACATTGAAAAAGGTATGGCCAAAGACAGCTCTTTTGCAAAAGATGATATTCGTATCGCAAAAAACAGCTGTGGCGGTACCTATGAGCTAACGCTTTCAAGCCATGTTAAAGACAGCAATAATGAAGCGATTCCAAGTGAGTTTGTTCCAACCTTTATGCACGTTCCAAATGCCCTCTTAGGGGAAGAGATGGCGATGGATGCGCAAGGAAACACCTGTGTGGTTGATAAAATAGCCAATACTGACAATCTCTTCTACTCTTCTCGTGCTCGTACACTCTTCATCGGCGAAGACAGCGGAGCTCATGTCAATAATTACCTTTGGGCGTATAACATTGACACGAAAAAACTCTCACGTATTCTCTCCATTCCAGCGGGTGCAGAATCCACAGGACTTCAAGTCGTCGAAAACCTTAATGGATATGCGTACATTATGAGTAACGCGCAACACCAAGGTGATTTTACGAAAACCACCAGCAAAGAACTGAAAGCGAAACTAACACCGCTTATCGACAAATTTCAAGCACCTGTGGGATACATCTATGGCATCCCTGGTCTATAACCGCTTTTTACGTGCGACCTTTTGCCTCAGCCTAAGCCCTATCATGGGCTTTGGCGGCTCTTTGGTCGGTGAATTTATCAGTCGTTTAACGTTGCCAAATCCTTATGCCAATATTCCCGCTCAATGCTATATCGAAACGATGGGCGGGACGCAAAATGCTTGTCTGTTTTGCCATACCAATGCCCCTGCTCGCGCGCGTCTTGGCAATAACAATCCCCAAGCTGGACTTTCCAGTGTTACAGGCAATCTTCAAACCACTTACAGTTTCACCCCAGCATCTAAACAGAGCAAAATGGCAACCATCAACCCGTGGGAAAATACACTCTATCCTGAAAAGCTCGAACAGGCGTACCAACAAAGCGCCCACCGTTTTGATGAAAACACGATGCTCGCGTATCTAATGGAAGATAATTGGAAAAAGGCTTATGCCAAACGTCACGGAAAAATGGGCTGGGACAACGGCATCGACGATTCGCCATGGCGACTTTTTCCCGACCTCGACCCTTCGGATTTGCCGGCTAAAGAGGACGGCTTTGTCAGAACAACGGATAAACATAAAGCCATTTTTGGAGATATGACAGGCTGGCGCGCGATTAATTTTATGCCTTACGGTATTTTCACCCCTATGAACGGCAGTGTCTCTGGCATTTATATTCGTTTGCCTCACATCTTTATGCAAGATGAACAAGGGCATTGGAGTGAAAAAATCTACATCCAAAATCTCGACCTTTTAGAGCGTGCGATTACCGATAGACTCACACAAAAAGATGCAACACATTACGTTGGCAAAGCCAATACCGTTGAAGTCACTCGTGGTCTTTACCCACTTTATACCGAGTTTGCACATCCACTGCATTATGTCGATTTACGCACCAAAGGCACTCGCGCACAAAGAGTCAAGGAGATTCGCTATATGGTTAAAACCAAAATGTTTTATCCCGGCGAAGCGGCAGAAAAAGAGGAGAACGCGCCCATCTATCTTAATGAAAAGCAAGGGTGGATTAACAACGGTGCAGGATGGATACTCGCTGGGTTTATCGAAGATGCCAAAGGCGACTTACGACCACAAAAGGCTGAAGAGTTGATGCAATGCATCGGGTGTCATAGCGATAATTATGGATTTGAACCCTCCGCTTTTACCTCTGGAACGGGCAATACCATTGATTCTACGTGGGCATTTCCCCGCAAATTTCCTGCAAAATTAGGCTGGAGGGAGATGGACTATCTAGGCTATCATACACGCCAAGGCAAAGCGCTCACCTCTATGGGCGACCCAGTGAATCGAGCGGCCAATGAAGGTGAATTTGGCTACTTTTTAAAACATGTTGTCGGTGCAAATTTGTATGGCATGATGCCAAAAAGTATGGAAGATTTTTTGGTGCAACACATCACTAAAGCTAATGGCTACAGCGATGATTGGAAGGAGCTTGATACCACGCATCCCGAGACTTTGGTATCCCAACAGCGTTTACATGTAAAACTGATGCAAACGTTTGTAGCACGCAAAGCCTACCTAACAAACGAGAGCTTAATTGAGCCGGCACTGTTTTATCCAACACCCAAAGAAGCATTACACGGAGCTATCAACTATCGTAAAGTGGTTGCAACCCAGCGTTTTACATTAGGCAAAGATGTTTTTGATACGACTCCTTTTACATTTCGTTATTACCGTAACGCACACGAAGGCTATACCCATTTAGATGGCTCGGCGTACCAGATAGGCGATATTATTACCGATAGACCCATCGAAAAAGAGGCAAACATTATGGAGAGTGTAGGAAATGCTCCAACATTGATTGATGAAAAAGATGCGCTGTATGATGGCGAGTATCTGCCACTTTTAAAATATCCTTTGGTTTTTGAGCATTATGCAAAATAGACATATTTTCTAATATAAAAGCGTTATAATCTAGTATTCCACTATTTTTAAGGAGTCACTATGGCAAAAAACATTTTGTTTATTGTTGGAGATTTTGTTGAGGACTATGAGATTATGGTTCCCTTTCAAGCGCTAAGCGCAGTTGGTCACAACGTTGTTGCTGTGTGTCCTAAGAAAAAAGCAGGGGAATTTGTTCGAACGGCAGTCCATGATTTTGAGGGCGACCAGACGTACAGTGAAAAACCAGGTCACAATTTTACACTAAATGGAACATTTGACACGATTGTACCTAGCAACTTTGACGCCTTGGTCATTCCTGGTGGGCGAGCGCCGGAATATTTACGATTGGATGAAAAAGTGTTAGAGATCGTGCGTCATTTCTCCAAAGCCAATAAACCCATTGCGGCCATTTGCCACGGCGCACAACTCTTAGCCGCCGCTGATGTTCTAGGAGGCAAAAGTTGCTCCGCTTACCCGGCATGCGCTCCTGAAGTGACTAAAGCAGGCGGAACGTATAAAGCTATTGAAGTCACTGAAGCCGCCGTGGATGGCAATCTTGTTACAGCCCCCGCATGGCCAGCACATCCACAATGGATTGCAAAATTTTTAGTGGTTCTAGGCACAAAAATCACGCTGTAAATTTTTACATGTAAAGAGGAGAACGTCTCCTCTTCTTACTTAAAAAGGTTTTTTATGGGATTGATTTCACATTTAGACCATTTGGTTTTAACGGTCATGGATATTGAAAAAAGCATTGCATTTTATACGCGTGTTTTGGAAATGGAAGAAGTCACCTTTAAAGGTCGCAAAGCCTTGAAATTTGGTCATAGTAAAATCAATCTCCACCAAAGCGGACACGAATTTGAACCTAAAGCGATGCACCCAACCGCAGGCGCGGGTGATCTTTGCTTTATCACACTCAAACCTATCAAAAAGGTTTTAGAACACCTGCATGCATGTGGCATCGCGTGCTTAGAAGGACCCGTTAGACGAACGGGTGCAAGAGGCGAATTACTCTCTATCTATTTTCGCGACCCCGATGGCAATCTCATTGAAGTTGCCAACGAATTAGTTGCCTTTTAATTTTCCCAACGAAACGGCACACTCATGCACGTTAGTCCCGCTTCAGCTTTGACAAACTCGCTGATGTCGGACGAATCAACCTTATAACCGAGTGATTTGACAAGCGCAATGCTTTTAGGAAAGGCTTCGTTCATGCAAAGGATGTCACCTATTTTAAGGACGTTTGCGCCAAAAGGCTCGTCTGCGGGAACATCGATTTTGGTAAACCCTTCAAATGCGTTTGAATCAACCCAATCGGCATTGATAAGCAGTGTCTTTTCATCCAGCGCGGTGCAGCCCGTTTTAAGGTGCAAACAGCCCGTTACTTTAACGGGAGTAACGCTGTAACCAAAAGGTTTGATTATCGCTTCTAGCGCTTTGATGCCTTCTTTGTTTGTACGAGGCGACTCACCGACAAAAATCTTTTTGCCAATTTTAAGGACATCGCCGCCTTCGATTTTAGCGGGAAGCGTGATGCGTTTAACCGTACGGTACTTGGCAAATGTTTTTGCCATTGCTTCACTCTCTTTTCTTCTAGAATCCACACCCATAGAGGTCAAAACGGCGATTTCATCAAAAACGATGATAGGGTCTTCCACGAACACGCTATCAGGACAATCCAAATTTTCATCCAATGCGATGACGTGTGCGCCACAACGCTCTAACATCGCTCTATATGCCGCGTGCTGTATAGTGGCTTTGTTCATATCAATCGGCTCACTTTGTAAAAAAGTGAGTTCACACTCTTGTAGTTTTGGGGAAGGCAGATGGGTGATAGCCATCAACATGGACAATCCTTCTATGCATAAAGTCAAAAAGTGCAATCATAGCACAACTTTTCTAGCCTTGTTTAAGAAGATTGCCTATAATGCCATCAGTATTTTACATCGCTTAAGGCTCATATGGAACCGATAAAAAACGTAACTCTAGGAAAAGCGTATGAATAAACCATTACCCTCTCAAAAAATCCCGATTCAGATTTTTAACGCCATCATTGTATTTTTGCGTCAAAACTATACGCTTGATATCTCCGCACTGTTAGTTAAAGTGGGCTTGGATGAAACGCTGTTGGAGGACAAACACGCCTTTGTCAATGTTGCATTTTTAGCTAGTTTTATAGATGAAATCATTGCCCAAACTAAGGATGTCGAATTTTTATTTAAATTAGGAACGGCGAGTAAGCCTTACTCTTTAGGAATTTTGGGCTATATGATGCTGCACAGTAAAAGTCTCTACGATGCTTTAGTCAAACTCTGTAAATACCATCGCCTACTGGGCAATCGCTTTCATCCCACGTTGCAACACGTTGGTGAATACACCTATTTACGGCTGTTGGGAGAATCGAGCCTGAGTGATGTTATGTTTGAAACCTCTATGGCTGAAGTTCATTTTTGTGCACTTTTAAGCATCATCAACCAAATTGCTTCGCAAAAGATTATTCCATCCAAAACATTGTTTAGGCACGCTAAACCCAAATACATTGAGCGTTATCATACTTACTTTGGCACAGAGATTTCGTTTGATCAGCCTGAAAATATTTTGGTTTTTGAGACCTCATCGCTTCACATCAAAACGCTTTATGACAATGAAGCCCTACTTGCTTTTTTTGAGAAGGAAGCAAACAAATATCTAGACCTTCCACCCAAAGAGGGTTTGAGTGAGAAAGTTTCAAGGCAGATTATTTTATGCATTGAAGAGCTTGATTTTTCACTGCAAAGTGTTGCTAAAAGACTCTCACTGCATCCTCGAAATTTGCAAAAACAGCTCAAAAATGAAGGAGAAAGTTTTGCATCCCTCTTAATGGAAGTTCGCAAAAAACTTGCCCTTCAGTACTTAAGAGATGGTATGGAAATTACGATGATTGCAACGCTTCTGGGATATGGTGAACTTAGTTCTTTTAGTCGCGCATTTAAACAGTGGTATCAATGCAGCCCTGCACATTGGTTGGAGCAGCACACACACAAAGCATGAGCAGTTATCGCACTGCTCGTAGCTCAATGCTCTTTTACATGTAAAAGATTAAAAGAATTCTAGCGAGTCTTCTTCTTCGGCTGGAGGCAACAGTATCATTTCAAACTGGATGATACTGGAGAGTAAAGAAGCATCTAAATAGTGTATATCAATAGCCGTTTTTTCTTTTAAAACCGCATCGGTCCAAGAGATTAAATCCTCGGTAATCGCACGTAAAATAACCAAAATCTTCTTTTTATTGACATGTTCAGCAAGTGTTGCGATATGCTCATCTAAAAGTTGAGACAATTTGGATAGGCTAAATCCCAAATCTCGAAATTCCAAGTTCTTTTCCATGATACTTGCATAAGAGCTAATTTTTTCGTTAATGTTGCTAAAGTAGTCTTGATTGTGCTCGATATTATAGTCTTGAACGCCTTCGTAGAGTTCACTGCAACATTCCAAAATATCTTGAATGTCAAGCTCATCTATCGTACCTTCTGCACAAAAATCTACCGCGCTTATCTTTGCCTCATCTTTATAGTGCATCTTGGCCAAATCATCTGTCAGAGCTTCTGAATCGTAGAGATAAAAATCATCTTTCGCTTCATTATTTTGAGCAAACGATTCATAGACAAATTGCTCGATGGTTTCTAAATTGGTTCCGAAGCGATTTTCTGCTTCAAAATGTTTTTGATTCCACTCTTTGCACAGTAAAAAGTAAAGGCTGTAAAATTCTTTGAGGTTTGCAAGAGGGATATGTTTTTCTTTATGCGCTTTCGCTCCTTCTTGGATGTAAGCGTATGCCCGTTTGATATCAGAATAGATATAAATGGTGAGTTTTGATACCGCTAAATTGTGAACTTTTGCGACCTCTGGGTCAGCAAGATACTCTGCAAGTCTTGAATCTTCAATGATAAATTTTTCAAATGGCAACACAACATCATCAATTAAAGCTTCCAGTTTTTTACTACTAATTCCCATCTGCAACCTTTTAAAAAGAATCTGAAAATTGTATCATAGTTTCAAACTATTGGTACCTTCTTTTTTTTCATTTTTAAAAGTATTTTTTCGTTCACCTCAACTGTTTTCAACAGACACTTTTTGCCATGGCTTGCATCGCTTTTGCACTGACATGTAATGCTTCAAGTTCTTCAGGAAGCAGTTTATATTTAAGAATTTTACTTGCACCTTTGCGCGTAACTACCACAGGAACATTGAGGACTACATCATAAAGATTGTATTCGCCTTCCAGATAAACGCCTAAAGGAAGAACCGAATGCTCGTCATTGGCAATCGCACGAATGATGCGAAAAACGCTCGCAGCCGTACTATGATTGGTATTGCCTTTGTGCTTAAACACTTCAAATCCTGCATTAATCACATCACGGTAAATCTGCGCTCTATCCAACAATGGCAAGCCATTTAATTCGCAAAACGTATCGACATCTAGCCCGCAAATATTGCAAATACTCCACGGAAGCGTACTTCCTTTGCCATGTTCTCCTAAAATATACCCGTTGATGTTTTTAGGGTCAATTCCCACTTTTTTACTAACGATTTTCATAAAACGCGCCGTATCAACAAGCGTGCCTGCACTAATCAAACGCTCTCTAGGATAAAGCCCTTCTTTGTAAGCGATATGGGTTAAAATATCCACTGGATTGGTCACCATGATAAGAATAGCTTGTGGCGCATAAGTGTGGAGTTCATGGACGATTTCTTTTATTAACGTGGCATTCTCACCTAAAAGAGTATCTCTGGTTTGTCCCTCTTCTTTGAGTGTAATGCCAGCGGTGATGACAATGACATCGCAATGTGCACAATCAACATAATCGCCACTGTGCAAATGGGTGTTACGTGCGTACGTAAATGACTCGACATACGAAAAATCAGCCACTTCTCCCATTGCTTTTTCTTTGTTTCGATTGACTAAGACAATTTCACTCATACTGCCAAGTGTTAGCAAATAATTCACTAACTCAACGCCGACACCGCCTGCTCCGATAATTCCTACGCGCATTATTTTCCTTTGAAATATTCTGAGGAATTATACATTCAATGCGCAAAGAACATAGGTGAAAAATTGGGCATGTTTGCTTAGGCTAATGAATGGCAAAGGAGAGAAAAAATAGAGGTGAAATAAAAAACGCTCAGACCGGGCAATCTGAGCGTTAGTATAAAAAAAGTTAGGTTGTTTTCCAAAAAGGAGGTATTGTCTTGGTAATGAAAGTATAGACACTTAACTTAAACAAGATATGAACTGTTTGTTAATACATTATAAATAATCTATGAGATTTTACGTCACCAACGCATAATGCAAGAGCCATAAATCGTTATTTTATAAAGATAAAACACAAAGATTTGCCTATGATTTTGAAAAAAATACGCCAATCTCTTTTACTTTTAGCCTATTTCTACTATGATTTTGTTTATAGAACAGCAAAAGGATTTTTCACGATTACGCATGAAGAGCAAACGAGAATCACAACTGTTGCAGTTAGAGTCGCTGCGATGCTCCTTGAATACGGCGCAGAAAGTCGCTTGATTGAGCAACTCACCTCTCGCCTAGGAATTGCATTAGGCTGTACGTCTATTGAAATGTCCTTGATTCCCTCAGCCATTGTTCTAACCACGCTTGTGGGGGATTCTTCGGTCACAACAACAAGACGCGCACATGAACAACCCATTAATATGTCCATTGTCCATCAAATTGTCTCTATTTGTATTTTGGCAGAACAAAACCCTCACGATATTATGTTGGTAGAGCGAAAACTAGCAGCGATTCATTCAAATCCTTATCCTGCATGGCTGCTTATCCCTACCATTGGAATTGCTTGTGCGGCTTTTAGCCATTTGCAAGGAGCTGATTGGATGGGATTTCTCATTACTTTTTTAGCGGCATCGATTGGAATGATTGTTAGAAGAGAGCTTTCTCGTCGCAATTACTCTTTATTAATCGTTTTTGCATTTACCGCTTTTGTGTGCACGCTAATCGCTAGCCTCTCCTTTTACCAAGATATTAGCAGTACCCCTAGTATCGTCCTCTCTTCAAGTGTTTTGTTACTTGTACCCGGGTTTCCATACATCAATTCGATGCTAGATGCCTTCAAAGGCTATATCAGTATGGGATGGGGACGTTGGACGCAGGCTACATTACTGACCCTTATGTCTTCGCTTGGTATCATGTTGGCGATGGGTCTTTTGAAACTCAAAGGTTGGTAACGATGGTATGGATTACACTCTTACTCAATGCCTTATGGGCTGCAATTCCTGCTGTCGGATTTGGGATGATCTTCAACGTTCCACGCTCCGCCTTGCCATTTTGCGCGATAGGTGGCGCATTTACATACGGTCTAAGAGAAGCTTTGATGCACCAACACTTTTCCATCGAACTCTCAACGTTTATTGCCGCGACAGCGATTGGCATCATCAGTGTTTTTTGGTCACGTCGTTACGTTATGCCTCGCCCGGTGTATACGGTTCCTTCTATTATTCCAATGATTCCTGGAAAATATGCCTATGAAATGATGATAAGCCTTGTCTCAATGAACAGCGATGGTGTCACAGACACTTTGCTTTCAAGTTTTATTCAAAACGGACTACACGCGGTTAGTATCTTATTTGCCATTGCGTTTGGACTGGTCTTGCCTTCTATGTACTATACAAAACGAAAACAACCTATTATCTAACACGCATCACACAAAACATTTTTACATGTAAATGTCTATTAACATGCTTTAGGCACAGTATAGAATTTAGATTTGATTAGAATGGTGAATTTAAAAGGGGATTAAAAAAAGAGTGGCTCCGAATGCTGGATTCGAACCAGCGACCAAGTGATTAACAGTCATTTTTTTAGCATTTATAAAGTTTTACAAAGTTTTCTTAAATTGCCACAAAATAGCCTATTTTAGGAGCTTAAAAAGGGGTTTTTAGATAAGATACTTTACAAAGTTTTCTAACCTTTTACATCATTCTCGTTGGAAGTTGGTTGGAAGTTGATATAATATCACTCATGTTTAAAATATCTTAATAAGGCATCCTATGATTACAGAGCGTCTGACGACAAAGTTTAAAAAAGTTTATTATAAACCACTCCCTAATGGTGATGAAGTCTATTACATTTTAGTCGAACAACGAAACAAGTATGTCGAAAAAGAAATTGGCAAAAAATCTGATGGGCTCTCTCCAAAAGAAGCTTTTGAACAATACACCGAAAAAACAAAATACACAAAACGTAACCGAACACGTTCTCAAAATATTTTTTGGAGATATTGCAAGCATCCTAATGGGGGTGATGACAAAGCGTATTACATCACATTCAGAGACCATGAAAATAAATCTTGCGAACTTTGTGTTGGTAAAGAATCAGAAGGTAAGGGTATTGAGGATGCACGAAAAAAACTTGGTAACATTACCAACAAGCTTTGCAATAAAGAAATTGTTCCAAAAACCATTTTAGGCCGAAAAGAAATTTTTACATTTTATGCTGCATTTGAAAAATATATGGAGCACACACAAGACAATAAAAAAAGCTGGAAGAAAGATAAGGAGCTTTTTGATAATCACCTCGAAGAACTTCATGGAAGAGAACTTACCTCATTAACCCAATACGATTTTAACAAGATCAAAACTCAAAAATTAAAACAGTATTCAGAAAGTACTGTTAAATATATCTTAGGTGTTGCGAGGCAAATTATAAACTATTCCATCAACAATGATTTAGTAAAAAACTATACTAACCCTATTTCAAAAGGTAGGGTAAGTATGAAACAACCCAATAATGCGAAATTAGCCTTTTTAACAGTCGATCAATCCAAAGAACTTCTCAGTGAGCTCAAAGAAAATCACTCAAAACTAATTTATGATTTAACCGTTATGTTGCTTACGACTGGCGCTCGTTTTATTGAAGTAGCCTCCCTCACATGGAAAGATATCGATTTCAATACTAATTTAATCCATTTTGAGGCTACTAAAAATGGTAACTCTCGTCACATTGAAATGGATGAATTAGTTATAGAAGTTTTAAAATCCCAACCCAAAAACAATAATTTTTTGGTTTTTCCTTCAACAAATGGGAAGAGAATGATTCAGATGCCACGACAATGGCAAGATGTTGTCGATAAGCTTTTTGAAAATAATAAACCAACTATCACTTCAAAAGATAGAACCAGCTTAACACAAGAGCAAAGATTAGAAAAAGACAAACAACAAAAATATCGAATTACTGTTCATAGCCTAAGACATACATATGCAAGTTGGTTAGCAACAAGTGGTGAATTTTCTCTTTTAGAAATTCAACAAAGATTAGGACATAAAACTATTCACATGACTGAAAGATATGCTCACCTTATACCAAGCAAAAATCCAGAAAAACATAATAAAATTTTTGCTCAATTGCATAACTTTTAAATTTTTGAAGTTAATTCTGTGCAATTATTGTAGCTATCTTTTGTATCGTTGTTTCAATATCTTTTAACGATGGCAAGGTTTCAGAATAAACTAAATCTCTAAATTGTGTCATATAGTGATGGCTTAGTTTTTCTGAAATTATTGTTGTGTCTTGGAATATTGGTGTTTCGGATAAGTTTATTTGTGCCCACACAGAAGTATCAAATTGTCTCTGATCGTCTTCTCTTACTCGTGCTATCATTTTAGGGAATGCTTCACTTGCCACAAAGTTTTGAATATCAGGATGCTGCATCAAGAAATAAATGTCGTATAAATGCCTAATTTTAGTTTTTAACTCCAAGAATTGTGCATCACTTTCATAAGAAGCTCTGGCAATTGCACTCAGTTTTTCACACAATGTTCGCCTAAAATCAAGCACATGAATGCAAAAAGGTTCCATCGCAAATTCACTTACCATTGAAGGTGCTTTCTGTTGCAAAAACTCGCCTAAATAAGAAGAAATTTCCATGAAATTATATGGATGTGGTTTGGCAAATGAATTGATTTCAAGAATGATATTTTCATTAGCATGTCCAAAATCACCATGTTGTAACTTGGGATACCGATGCGCTGTTTTTCTAAACTCGCTTCCTTTTGACGTGATATGAGCTATCTCAATTTCTTCAAAATTCGCATCTAAGATAGTTTTTTCAATTTTTCGTATCAGTGTTTTAATTTGATTGGAATTTAGTTCATTGGTAATAATAGCCAAATCAATATCTTCTGAAAATCGTTCTATGAGTTTATAAGCTTTTGAAAGAGATGTGCCACCTTTAAAAATAGCCACATCTCGACATGAACTTTTGGAAATAGCCTTTAAAATATAACTTACCCAGTAATCTTTTTCGATATACAGTGCATTCATTCTCAAATTTTGCGCACATGCTTCAATGGTATCTTTAAAAAGCTCTTGATTTAGATGTAACGTCATTAAACGATTCTCCATTCACTTTTATTAGGTAGCAACTCTTCACTGATACCAAGTTTATATACACTAATTGGATTCAAAGTAGCTTTTAGTTTGTAAGCCTCTTCCCAAAGTCCTCTATTTTTAAGAATAGCTCCAACCAATGCTTTGGTGCGTGGTGGATAGGCAAGAACCAACTTCGCCAAACATTGTTGCTCATTTAGGCTTAATTGCTCTATCATGCCTTTAATTATTTGAAACGCTTCATTGATAGAAACATCGGGTATTTTTTTAATGCTATTGAGCGCATCTAAAAGTTGCAATAATTCGACGTCCTCTTTAGAACCATTCGCTCTTTTAGGGATAACCTTAATAATGGTATTTTGTAAAGAAATTTTGCGTGGTGATTGATTAGATGCAATGGTAATAACATTAGGCACTTGTGTTGTAAGTCCTAATTGATTCAAGCTTGAAAGACCTGCGATATAATCATTGGATGCATTAAAAAAACTTTTTATTTTTTCTTCACTATTCGGAGCTATCTCTCCAAAAGGAGTTACTTTTGCTTTATAGTATTTCCCCTTAGAAACTTTTTTGATAATACCTTTTTTATACAGTCGGCTTAGTTCAATTGCAATACCCATTTTATTATCGCTTGGGATGTCATCGTACATAAAAATTTTGCCAGTTTTAATAGAATCTACAAAATTACGTGTGATTTTTGCTATTGACATAATACCTCCTTTTTTGAGAAGCATTATAGCATATTTGAAAAGTTTATTAGCAAAAAAACTTATTAAATTAAGTTTTAATTTATATATAATTCTCTAAATAGTTCTGAAAGATATTCAATTGAATCAATCTGGCTTTTTCAGATATCGCATTAGAATACATTTAGCACTACTCTTATCTATACAATAGATAAGCCATCTTTTTTTGCATTTTCATATAGTTCATATAAGATTTTTGATTGTTTGACTGATGGTAAAGGGATAAAACCCAATGAATATTTGTTTAAAATATCTAATTGCATTAAAGAAACACTTGATTTAATTTCATCACGACTGTAGTATTCACTAAGGTTTCCCCAAAATGTTTTTGGTGTTTTCACTATGAATGACTGTATCTCTATATCTGAAATTATTTTTTTCTCTTTTTTATCTTCCCGTTTATCATATTTCTCATCTTCTGTATCAATTAATAGTTCTTCGCTAATATCAAGACTTAAATTCAAGTTTTTTACACTATCCCAACACAATTTTTTCTTACACCATTGACCAATATTTGCATTACCTTCAGGAGGGTTCGTTATATTTTCATAAACTGCCTCTGCAATAATTTGAATTACGTTAGACAAAATTTTTGGCAGATGCTGTTCCTCCCAAATGATATTGAAATTTAAATATTGGTTTTTCCTTTTTAAAAAATATGATAAATAAGATAACGTATAGGCAACAGCTTGAGCTCTATATCCTCCATTATACCAAAGAGCTTCAGAAACTATTTTTTCTGTTTCTTTAAACATTATGATTCGTGAGATTGAGTCTTTAAAATATTTTTCTGTAATAGCAAGTTTATTGTCTTCTAATTTTTTAACAACTTCTTCAGAATATTCTGCAAAACTATATTGTGCACCTTTTGAAACAATATCAGGTTTTTGATCCCAAACATTTTCACTTTTAGACAAATATGTTTTATCAATAACCTGCTTTCTTGGATTTTCTAATTCAAATTGCTTTTTACCTGATGGAGTTAAATAAGCTTGTTCATTGAGATATTCACCTCTTACACGCTCATAAAACCAATGAGTGCGTCTTTGTGAGCCTTTGGTCGCAGGTGCCCATACTCTTCGCGAATATTCCTTAAAGTCTTTATGTAATAGCTCATTAGAATCGAAGTCAGAGTTATTGATCTTATTTTGAGTATTCGCATATCGAGAAACATCTTGAACAAAAATATTTTGTTGCTCTTTATTTTTAACTACAGATAACTTCATTTGCACATTGACATATGATACATCTAATTTACTATTTTTATTTGCTGCATAAATGGAAGATGTTGTTTGACCACCATTTACAATTTGGAAATCTTTAATTTTAGTAATATGCCCTTGTTCATTTACTTCAACTTCAGATGCCGTTGCGGTAATTCCATTGTTATATGCAAAAAACATTTGAGGTCTATTGTTAATTGTTTTCCAGAGTCCCTTATTAACACTCCCTTTGAATTGTAAAAACGTTCTTACATTCTGTTCAAATAACTTTTGTCCGAATTTTTCATATATATCTACTAAAAGATTGCCATTTAAGTATGTTAAATACGAAGAATATTCATCTGAATTAGTTTCTATTGGCAGGCATGGCAAATCCACTTCTACTTCAAAGCCTCCACCCGTATGAGTTGAAAGAAAAATTTTATATAAGTATTCTATATCGATTACTAAAAATTCTGTTTTAATTCCCTGATTTTCTTCCGTTGGTAACTCTAATAAGTTTCTTGTAGCTTTTCCATCTGTAATGATGATAAGTTTTAGCTTCTTAATCTTATTTTTTAAATAGTAATCATATATATTATAAGACATGGAATGATGTTCATATGCAGGATCCATTTGATGATACAATCCATCTAAGCTTTGAATAAAAAAAGATTTTAATTTTTTGAATTTAGATTCTATTTGACTCATAGTTAATGTTTGAATTGTATCTTCTTGATTAAAATGATGCACTAACAGTGAAAAAATTTGACGCTCTTCATCATAATCATATCCATAAACTTCTAACCCTTTTTTATTATAATCTGCAACAGTATAGTTTGTTGACAAATCTCCAATGGCAACTAATTCTTCACAAACATTTTCAAAAAATGCTTGAGCTTTGAGTAAACCTCTACTTTCAGCATCAGAAAAAATTGATTGTAAAAAATCTTGATGAAATTCTTCCAAAGTAACCATGATTTTAATCCTTCAAACTACTTAATTTGATTTCAAATGGTTTGCATTTAAGTAAATCTATTTTGTATTTAACTTGCAAGATGTCATTATGTAATTGAATAGGCGTAATTTTAGGAAATTCACTTTTGATAGCATAAGCATGTATTGAATCAATCAAAAAAGAATATAATTCTTGGGTTTCACTCGAAAAATATCCATATTCTAATAATTTTGTTTCAAACAAGTTGTAAATTTCATAATCTATCTCTTTAAAATATTGTTTAATATCATTAATAAGTTCAACAATAGTTTTTCCATTCTCTGATGGCGATATACCATATGCTATTAAAAATAATGGCTTTTCTTCACTATAAAGCTGGTAAGCAGAAGATATTGTAACGATAGGTGCTTTGCTTGTTTTATAAGTTTTAACTTCTAACATTTTCTTTGAAAGCAAAAAGTCTTGTTTATCAAAATCCGGTCCAACCCAAGAAAAAATAGCATTTTTAATCCCTTCTTGGGGAATTACAAAATCAAGCATACATTGCAATTCACCAAAAAGTCCCATTTGAACTTCTATACCAAATTCATGACGACTTTTTAATTTCAAAAACTGATGCCATTTTGTGATTCGTTGTTCAATTATTTCAATTAAATAATTTTTGTTTGATTCTTTTGAAACAACATCAATTAGATCTTTGCACAAAGTAAAAAAGACATCCAAATACTCATCAGGATGTTCTAAAAACAAAATGAGCTCACTTTGTTCTTTAGTACAACGCCTTGTAATCGAAATACCCTTTAAGTTATTAATAATATCTTTATTAACATGATAATTTATACAAGTAAGATTTACATAGAAGCCGCAACGTGAATTAATATCTTTTAACCAAAACAAGCCATGGATATCTGTTCCACTTACTCGCCTTTGAGAATTTAAAGGCATTTCATCCCATGGATAATTTGCTTTAATCATCAAAATCCATCTCCTCTAATTCCCTAATTTTAATAAGAACGGTATTCATCGTATATTCAACTGTCTGTGTACAATCTAATCCATTATTTGGAAAACATACTCCAAATGCAGGTAAAAATTCAACAAATTCTGTATTTAAAATATGAAGCATTAGTATAGGGTTTTTGAGCCGCTCTCTTATAAATTGTGTTTTTTCTTTCGGCTTTGTAAAAGTTTTTTTTCTCATTTCTTCAAGATCAATATTATCAAGTAAAATTAATTCAGGCGAGCCAGATGAAATTTTTCGTTGACCTATTTCGTAATAATCATTATATTCTGTATAGCTTGTCCGCAATTCAGTAGCAATTTTTAAATTATCAATTCTACATTCTAAAGACGTCCCTGTATATAGCACAATATCCCATTTTGTATCTATTGTTTCTGCATATTTTTGAATATGCCGTATTGGCATTAATCCTTGTATACCTTGAGTATCATATGTTTTGAAATTTTTAATAAAAGCGGATACTAAAGATTTATCTTGGTCTTTCCAAATATATTTATCAGAGTCAATGTGGGGGAGTTGTTTGATTAAGTGTTCTATCAAATTAAAATTGAATTCATGTATCTTTATATCTTTAGAAAATCGAACCGTTTCTTTGAGATGCCCATTAAGGTTCATTGAATGCATGAATTTTTTTGTATTTTTCAGCTTATTTTTAGCAGTAATTTGAAGAAGACTATCTGGATGCTGTCTAACGGCTAATCCAAAATCAAGTGGAGTTCTTTTTGATGCTGCCATTAATCTTAGATTTTGAATTAAATCTTCAGTTGCTTCTATAATTTGGGTAAAATTATCCATCATTTCTTCTGTCATATAAATTTTACATAAATCTTCGTATCCATCTCTATAGCCAAACCAACGTCCCATCTGCATTAAAGTATCATAAAAGACTGTGTTACGTAAAAAATAACTAATACTTAACCCTTCTAATGTATAACCTCTTGCAACACTTGTACCACCAATCACAATCGCATTTGTTGGTCTATCTTTGCGATATTCTAATTCAATTGTTCTTTTTTGATGTACTTCTCTTACAATCACTGTCTTGACTGAATAATGTAATTGTTCTTTAATTTCGTACCAAGAGAAATTTATATCTTGATAGTTTTTTTCAAAAGACTCTTTTAGCTCTTGAATATAAATACTTTGTTCTTCTGCATCCTTCAATAAAGAATAAGATGTTATATCTGTTTTTACTAAAGACAAATAATTTTCCACTAAAAGGGATAATTTTCTATGTACATCTGTAAAACGTGTTGCATGAATTAACATACTATTGTGTTTTTGTTCTTGACCTCTTTTCCATCGAATAGCAATATTTAATAAAAATAACCTAATAGCTTCAAAAATGCTCTCTGGAAGAACTTGAGGTACAAAATCTTTTTTATGCCCTAATGGTAAAATATTTTTATAGTCATTTTCTGGTATCGAAATCAAATACCTTTTTTCTGATTCTATAAAAATTTTTTTTGCCCCAAAATAATTTGTTGGCGCATCCAACGTATAGATAAAATCACGAGGGAATAGATCTTCACCATATTTGTCATGATTTACTTCATGGTTAATAAAAATATTTGCGAATGGTGTAGCTGTATATGCTACATAACAGCTCTTGTGAAATAAATTCAGCAATTTCCTTAGCTTTTCATTAATTTTTGTTGGATCATTATCTTCGTTGGTATTAATAGAAGCATAATCAGATTCATCATCAATCAATAACATAGCATGATTAGAAATCTTATTTTTATATTGATTTTCGAGCCAAGAAATTACATTTTTAAGTGTTGTAGTATTTTTTTTAATTACTAAAAGTATGGGTGTCGTATTGGTCTCAAAATTTGTTCCTTGTGAATTTCTTCTTGCATCATTTATATTAAAATCATTTTCAACAGTTGTTAAACTAATAGGTAGTTTTTCAAGTGGGGCATTGCCTATACCAGCACCTATTTGTTGACCTTTGTCTGCACCAATAAAAGCTTCATTTATTCTTTCTTGTGTTTGATTGCGTAAATTATTAATTCCTCCAGCTATAACAACAATAAATTTATATCCTGCATCTGCCGCTTTACATATTAATGATGAATAATTTGCTGTTTTTCCAGACTGAACATGTCCAACGACCATACCATAAATACTAAATGTATTATTTTCTGGATTTTCAAGATTATCCATAACCATATCAGAGTCTATATCTATTGTTTTGATAACTTCTTCAGGCAAAGATTTTTTTAAATATTTTTTATATCTGTTCCAATAAAAATTTTCAGATTCTTGCTGTTTTTGCCCTGTCCACCAAGAAGTATCACGTTTTTGTTGTTCATCTCCTTGAATAAGGATACCTTGATCCATTCGTACGTCAAATAGTGTTTCTAATTCATTCCGCATACGACTTAAATCATTATCTGATAAGTCAATAACATCAACATTAAAAATAGCACTGAGAATAACTTTTGGAGATGATATTAAGATTTTTACATTGTTAAATTCATCATCTAAATCATCTTTATCTAAAAGACCTTTTTCACCTTGTATTTCTTGTAATTTTCCGAAAAGATAGGTTTTAATTCTTTGATAATCATTCACTGTAGTAATTCCTTTCTATCTTTAAAAAGTTCAGTTTTCAATAATTTTTCAATGTATTCTTGACTTAATCCTATCTCTTTAAGTTTATATGCCAAGTCTTTAATTTCGTCTTCTGACATAAGTTCATCTTGTTTTAATTGATGTGGTTGCTGTTGCTGATAAGATTGAATCGCAGGTAATGGTAAGAAAGCTTCTAAACTTTTAAGATAAGAATTAAATAAAAATTGGGTCTCAGGGGATATCTGATTGATTATTGTTTGATAAATTGGATGTTCTTTATTAATTCCAAAATAAATTTGGTTATTGTCTGGAATAATGTTCCAAAATCGTGTAATAGTTTTATCTTTTATACTTGATGCTCTTTTTATAAAAGGTTTAATACCTTCTTTCACAACTTCATGAATTATTCTTTTTAAATCTTGCTTTATTTCAGGTACAGGATTTGCAGTAGATTTTTTAATGTCAATTCCCCAAAATATATCTTGATCATTAGAGATATCAATTTTAATTCTAACAAGTTTATGTGCATCTGTTGCCTTATGCAACCCCCACCAAGTACCATATATTAAGAGTCGATTGCCCCTATAAAAATAAAAACCTTGAGACTTAATATATCCATCTTCTGTGCCAAATTCTTCCCATTCTTGTTGCGAAACATTTTTATGGTGAGGTAAAATATACGGTGTAATTTCAATAGATGAGCCAAATAATTTTATTTTCTCTGTACTAATTTCCCTTGTAAATTGATTCATTTTATTAAAAGGGTCAAAAGGAATCAATAAACTCTGGTTGACAAAAATTTTTAATTTTTTAGATCCAGGTATACCTTCTAAATATCTATGAAATACCAATGATAAGTGTTTTCTAAGCTTATCAATTCTTTGTGCAAAGCTCTCCTTTTCATACCGATCGAATTTCTCCCATATAACAAGTGTCCCAGATTGATTATTTTCTAAATTTTGAACAAGAGGATAATGTTTATATTCTGAATACTCTGGTGTTAACAACTTCCATTCATTTTGCAATGATATATATTCTAAATCCCATTGTTTTATGTTGATCTCATTGTTTTTTTTGGAAATTAATGTTAATTTCATACATTGAGAAAAAGAAGCGGTTTTTAAACCCAAGCCAAATCTACCTAAATCATGCTTGTCTCTTTTTAAATCAGGATCTTTAGTTGCTAATCTCATAGCTTCCACAAGTTCTAATTCTGTCATACCGCAACCATTGTCTAACATACAAAATAATAACTCAGGTTGAGCGATTGCGTGTATATCAATTTGAGTTGCTCCTGCAGATATACTATTATCTAATACGTCTGCAACGGCTATTTCGAATGTATATCCTACATCCCGAAGTGATTTTATAAAATTATTTAAATTTGGACGAACAATAGTTGTTTTCATTTAAAACTTTACCAATTTCTTGTGCAATCTTTTCTACCATAGGGACGACAACAGAATTGCCAGCTTGTTTATACAAACTTGCACGTGAAATATTAGAAGGAAGTAAAAAAGTCTTTGGAAACCCTTGTAAGTTAAAACATTCTTTTGGAGTAAGTCGGCGAGGCATACCATCATCTAAAATAATCGGAATATTATGTCCTCCTCCACCCATATTTGCAGTTAAAGTTGGGCATACAGCTGATTTATTTGCGCGAACATAATAGCGTCTATATTGATAAACTATTTTTGAATTATTTACTGCTTCTTGAACTTTCTGATGAATAGGATTAGATAAGTCATTATAAAAGTCTGATTCTAAGATGGTTGTTTTATCTAAAAATTCGTGAACTTCTTTTCTCGGTCGCATTTCCTTCTTAGGGATAACAAATGAAGATGAGAATGGAGCATAGAGTGAAAGATCAAGTTGTATGTTTTCTTTAACAGGCTTTTTAAAACTGTAATCAGGCTCATCTCTGAATCCAACAATATAAATTCTTTCTCTACCTTGTGGGATATCAGTATGTTCTGCTGCATTCAAAATAAATGGTATAAATGAGTATCCAACTTCTTTCAATTTATCTCTAATAATGGCAAATGTTTTTCCATTATTGTGAGTTGCCAAAGTTTTGACATTTTCTAAAAAGTATGCTTGTGGCTTCAGATCATCTAAAAACCGTATAACCTCAAAAAAAAGTTTTCCTCGTTCATCATCAAAGCCTTTTCCATGACCAGCTTGAGAAAATGGTTGACAAGGAAATCCTGCTGTTAAAACATCAATTGGAGATAGTGTCTTCGTATTTAAACTTTGCACATCATGCTCAAATAAAAGAGTATCATTGTGATTAAGTTTATATGTAATACATGCTTTATTATCAAATTCGTTTGACCATAAAATATTAAAAGAAGCGTTTTTAAAAGCTTGGCATACACCTCCAACGCCCGCAAATAAACTTCCTACTGAATAAGTGTTCATACTATATAACTTTATTAAAAATATTTTTTATTATTATAGTAGCTTTGTTGCTCCATAGCAATAAAAAAATTTGTAATAAAAAATTTTTACTCAAAACATCCCTTTTCATCTAAAATTCTTAAAAACATAGCAGAGATAGACATTCTGGGATAGTGTTGATCTCTAAATAGCTCTATCTTCTCTTTTTCCGCCTTAGTAAGCGATAAAGAGAGCTTGGCATAACGTTTCGTCTCGGTATTATGATTGGCTGGATTTAAGCCCTTATATCTATCATTGCTTCGATTTTTGCGAATAAATTCTGTATCTTGGAGTGATAATGTAGGTTCTTCTTTTTTCGTTTTTGCTTTTTCCATTGTTCGTTTTCCTATGGTTTTGAAGTGATAGCTTTGTTTTTGTTGCGCTTTAAGGATTTTTCTTTTGCTTCTTGATATACTCCCAAGGCACTTAACAGTAGGTACATGTCATGAATGGCTGACTTTGAGAACCTAATATTTTCTTGGTGTAAATTTTTTTGCACAATCCAATCATTGATTTTGTCTTCTTGTGTCGCATAGATTTTCTTCTTATATTTTTGATTGATGGGTTTATCATTTTGATTTTTTCTCTTGTAGGAGCGCTTTTGAGTCTGCTCGTTATCATACAATTTAATTTTCTCTTTTAGCTCTTCAAAGATTTCTTCGTTTTGAAAAATAGGCTCAAAATCATACGCTTTATTTTTATACAAATTCTCATAAAACATTTTGAGATAAACAGGATGCTCAATATCTTGTAAATCATACTTGTATCTTTCAAAAAACTCATTTTCTCTTTTAAAAAAGCTGTCCATAAAAAAATGTCCTTGATTCACATTGCGATAATAAACAAGGCTTGTGCGGATATATAGAAATGTAATGTTTAGATCTTCAATCGTTTGTAAAATAAGTTTTTTAGACACATCGGTGTATTTTTTCTCTCTATCAGCAGTTCCCATTTGTAAGCGATTAAAAACAACAAATACAGGGATAGTCTTATCTTCAAGTGCGTCATTAATTTTTTGGAGTGCGGCGATGGTTTTCAAAATATCAATATGGCTATTGTTGGTTAATACCATAATGGCACTTGCTTGATTTAACAAAGGCTTGTAAATTCTTTTTATGTCAAAGATGGCTGTTTCATTGCTTTCTACTTTTTTGTCACTTTCAAATTCATACTCATCAAAATACCTGACGGTATATCGAGATGGGTTTAAGATTTTTTTTAAATAATAGACCAAATCATCTTTTTGTTCTTGATAAAAATGTAACCTTAATAGCCTTGCTAATTGATACGCTATAGTTGAACTACCAACACCATTAATTAAAGAATAGAACACAATCTTATGCGGTATATCAACAAACATCTTTTTTCCTCAAATTGTAGTGTAATCGAGTGCATTATACTATATAAAAACTTTTGTTCAAAACTCCCACAATTAATGGGTTTTCAACTTTCATTTAAACTTATTCCCAAATTTTAGCCCTTTCAAACTTTTTATAAAGACCACCTAAATATAGCCATTTTTCTCAATTTCTCTCTTTTTTTTAGCCAGAAATTCGACCTATATACTGTCACTATCAAAACAAAATAAGGAGTCTATATGAAACCAAACTACATCAACGAAGTTATCTTACAAGACCTTGCAAAGCGCTACGACAAATCAGCCCTTACAAAAAAGGAGTTAGCCAAAGAACTTAGTGTGTCATTGAGCGCAATTAACAACTGCATTGTTAAAGGTTATGGCATTCCAGAATACATAAAACTTGGGCATCAAAGTAATGCCAGAGTGGTATTTCCAGTTGCCTGCGTGGCTCAGTTTTTAAGCAACACCGTTAAAGTCGCATAGATTTTACGTGAGTGCTCTAAGAGTCTTGACATAAAAATCTAAAAAACATAGGGAGAATACAATGAGAAACGGAACAATGAATAGAGGAACAAATAGAGGTCAAGGTAGTAGAAAAAGAGCCCATATCAGAATCGAGCATGAGAGAAATTTAGGTCATAGAGTGATTCATATTCGTGCAACAATCATTCATAAAGATCAATTTGATTTGAAAACCATGGATACAAAGCAACGCGTGAAATATTGTCTTTACTTCTCTACATTTGCATCAAATAACGTCATATATACCAATCCTAAACCAACCACACCTACCCTTCGTGTAGGAACGACATTTTCTGGTATTGGTGCTCCTGAATGGGCACTAAAACAGTTGGGAATTGAGCATACCAATGAGTTTATGGTGGAGATTGATAAAAACGCTCGAAAATCTTACCTTGCCAACTTCACCCCAAAACAAACATTTGAGGACATCACAAAAATTAACTACGAAGCAATGAATGACATCGATATCTTTTTCTTTGGTAGCCCTTGTCAAAGTTTTTCAATGCAAGGAAAACGTGGCGGGTTAGAAGACACTCGTGGCACCTTAGTCTATAATGGATTACAGGTTATCAAAGCAAAGCAACCTAAATACTTCGTTTATGAAAATGTGAAAGGGATGTTGAGTCACGATGGAGGAAATACGTTTAAAGTCATCAAAGAAGCATTTGATGAACTCAATTACAACATTCAATATAAGGTCTTAAATGCCAAACATTATGGTTCTCCCCAAAATAGAGAGCGTTTATTTATTGTAGGTATTCGCAAAAATATCAACCAAACTTTTGAATTTCCCAAGCCATTGCCTTATATTCCATGTGTAAATGATGTGATGAAAGAAGGTGAAGATTATTCGACCCTTTTATTAAGCACCAAAAACCTTGTCAAAAAAGTACCAAACCCACAAACAGACATCAAAATCGTAGCGGAATACTCACATCTAAACTACGCAAGTGACAAGCGCATTTGCTCAACCCAAGGAATTAGCCCATGCCTCACCAAAGGTGGCTCAAAAACTCGCTTCTTTGATACAAAGAATAATGTCTATCGTCGCCTTTCAGAAAAAGAACTCTCACGTATTCAAGGTTTCGGTGACGAATACATTTTTCCTGTTGCAAACACTCATATCAAACAGCAGCTTGGAAATAGTATGGCGGTGCAAGTGATGAAGTCTTTATTGAAAAACCTTGTGCCTAACTTATTGCCAAAAACACAAGAAGAGACCTTAATCCAAGCCGCATAGGTGTCTCTTTAAGTGCTCTTGGAGCATTTAAAGAAGTGTCTATATACATAAAAAAGGAGAAACAATGACGTAATTCTTGGATGAAAATATTTGGCAAACAGCAAGTGAGATTAATTGTTTAACCAAAACCAGAAGACAAAACAACAAGGAGTTTAAAAATGAAAACAAATCGAGAAAAAATTGCAAGTGTGTATATTGGTGGTGATGAGTATGTAGATTTTAAAAAAGAAACATATTTAATATTTAAAAAAAATGTTTTAGATGGTATCGAAAAAGCTAAAAAGAACCATGAAGATTTAAATGAGATAGCAATTGTAAGTTCTATGGGGCATGTGATCATTTTAAGTTATGCAAAATATATGGTTCAATATTTAGATGATTTTTATCAACACAAAAATTGAAATTTTTTAAAGGCTTGTACCCTTTAAAAAATTAATCTTGTAAATTATACTTATAATCCAATCATGCACTTTAAAAACACAACAAGGAGACCCTTATGAACATTACAACCCTATACATTATTTTAACAATTCTGGCAGTTGGAATTGTTTATGCAATCTACCAAATCAGTACTATGCAACAGTATTTAGTTCTCGTAGATAAAGCATTTGAATCTTATGATAAACAAATCACATCCCACCAAAAAGCCATAAAAACATTAGCTGATAAGCTTAGTGAATATGAAAAAAACCTCTCCACACTGAGACATACTATCACTTTCCAAGAAGCTGACTTCAAAGAAAAGCTTGCCCTTATAGATGAAAGATGGTCAATTATTGCGGATGATAGAATCACGTCTATTCCAAAAAATAACAAAGAGTGGTATGAAGCCAAGCTCATTATCCAACAACCTATTCAAAAGACTTGGAAAGCCCCAAAGAATTCTCAAACCAAACAATCATTGGTTAAAGCTTCGCATGAAAGTAATGATGAAGAGGATGACGATGGTGATGGCACTAACCAAGAATTTACAGAAATAGACAACCAACAGTTTGAAGAGATACTCAACACTAAAAGCCATGGCAAAAACGTCTATTATCACCCTTCTAAATTCTCTAATACTCCTCACTAATTCTTCTTTTTTGCTTCGCTCTTAGTCTCGTAAGAGCCTGCAATTTTCATCTTTCTAAAAGTGAAAATGTAAAGCAGGTTTTACACTTCATGAGTAAATAACCGCTTTAAAGTTCGAAAAAAAATATTTGTTTGATTTCGCTTATACTCCAATAAACGAGGTAAGGAGGCACATATGACAGCAGTAATGAGAATTGAGACCATCAATTTTGCTACCATGAAACGAGGCACTAAGGAGGTAAGAGGCATTGAGGATGGCGGAATGCTTGGATTACTCAAACACAATCAACGAAAACTTTACAATAAAACCCATGAGGTGAAATCCAAACAAGCCACCAATATTGATAAGATGCGAAGCCATCTGAACCACTATTTTAAAATAATGAGTGAAAGCGATATTGAAGCCTTAAAAGCGATACCCCATAGAACCAACCAAGTAGGAGCCTTTCAGATGGTCTTTGATTTTCAAGATTTAACAGAAGAGGATTTAGAGAAGTTTCATGATAAAAATTATGCTACCAAGCACGCTAAAATGATTTTATCCTATCTTAAAGAGCAAGGCATTTTAGAGCATTTTGAACTGTTGGAGTTGGTGTGTCACAATGATGAAAAGAACCCACATTTTCACCTCACTTTTTCAGCCTACGATAGCCTATCCAAGGAGTGGGGCTATAATGAATTTTTCTCTCCTATTGTAGGAAGTGAGCCTGTTAGAAAAAATGGTGAAGTAGTCTATCAAATTGAAAACCGTGGAAAAAATAAAGGCAAACCAAAGCTCGATGAAAATGGTAATAGAGTTCCAAAGACACAAGTGGTGCGTCAATCAATCTTGCAAACATTACAAGATAATTGGAATGATTTCTTAATCAAACACCATCAGCCTTATCGCAACAAGAAAGAATTTTCTTCATTGCTTCAATACACCAAAAGTATTTGGAGGGCATTTAGCCCAGAACTGAAAGAAAAAATCTATGCCATCAGAAAAAAAGAGACCGAACTCAATAAAGCATTGATGCTCAATAAAAGCACTTATTCGAAGTTAAAAAATGAGCTTGTATTGATGTTTAACGACATCCAAGAAAAAACAGATGCCATTAAAAAGAAGCTCTTTCACCAGCACATTCACTAAGCCACTTTGGGGGCATGGTGTTTAAAGCGCCCCATCTTTTTATCCTCCTTTTGAACTTGTGTGTTCTTGTTTGCTAAATGCGATATATAGGAAGCACTTTTAGAAGCGTGTGTGGAAACCGAAAAGAGGATATAAGGCTTTTCTTTTAACATTTTAACCCAATGGTTCATATATTCAGCATGAGCTGTATTTTTCATTGAGATAGTGTGTTTAGCACATAAAAAGGCACTTGATAATTCTGCAATCAGTTCTTCAAAGGCATAGACATCATCATACTTCTTTACATGGTTAGCTCTGTTTAATCTTGTCTCGTGCCCACTCCAATGCGATAATTCATGAAAAAGTGTGGAGTAGTAATTCTCTTTATCCACAAACTCGTCAATATGGGGCATAAAAATAGCATCGTCTTTGGGTGAATATGCCGGTGAGCCCCTGTATATTTGAGCTTTGGTGGCAGCTATCATTTTTTCCACTTCATCAATCTTTTCATTTTTAGAAAGTGGTAGCTCTTCTTCAAAGTTAATGCCTTCAACTTGGTCAATGTTATAAACCTTGTAATTTTTTAAGACCGTGTGTTTCTCATCCATCTCTTTTTCTTCCCCACTCTCTTCATCTTCTTTAGTGATGGTTTTTACAATGTTTTTTAAAAAGAAAATATCACGGGCATTATCTAACTCTTCTTTTTTAATAGTGCCTCCAAGTTGCTCTACTTGCTTAGCGGTGATCCATTGGTTGCTTTGGAATTTGTGTCTCATAAGCGATAAGATATTAATACCACTATACTCACCACCTGATACTGCACTTCGTGGCATTCCATTGTTTAGTTTCCATGATTGCTTCCAAGGCTGAACACCTTGTTCTAATTCAGCAATAAAGTTCTCTACTAATTGCTTATAGTTATTGTATGGATTTGTGGTTTGGGGTTTAATTTCTTCATTCATGCTATCACCTCGCTGTTTGGATATATAATTCATTATAATAAAAAATTATCAAACGCAGGATTATTTTGCGAAACAAATGAAAAATAGTGCATCTTTTTTTGAAGCCTAAAATACGTTAAAAACAAAGGATAAAAAAAAGAAAAACCACATGATGATTCAGAGATATTTTTAGGATAAAACCACCCAAGAGAGGTAATATACTATCCCAGCAGAGGGTAAAACTTAGCCTGATAGGGGTAATGAAGAGCTTTGAAACCCTTATGGTGTGGGGCTAAGATTTTCTATACTTTATACTTATACTCTCAAAGGAGCGTCTATCACGCTCCCCTTGGGTAACAAGGGAGGGTTAAGAGGTTAGTTGTTTTTTAGAAACCAGAAGGGTGGGGGTTGTGGTGTTTCCTAAGATAAGGGTGTATTCACTATTATCATTTAAACTTTTAATGGCACTTCTAAGTTTAGAGCTTTGGTTATAGAGGGTTCGTTGTGAGGTAGATGGTAAGAAAAGTTGCTCTCTTAATTCATTAAATCCCATGGTAAAATTTTTATGAGCCATGGAAGCAAACTTGTACTGTATCTTGGTATATAAGAGTTGCTCTAAATCACTTCGCTCTTTAAAATAATGGGTATTATCAATCTGGTAATAGGGTTGCTTGTATTTGAAGAGATTTGTCTCATTGTTAGTTGTGAATTGAAAACTCATCACACATGGATGCACTTGAAAGGTAAGCATGGCTTCATTTTTAGCATAGATGAGTAATGGGGCTGTAATGATTTTACTCTTGTTCTTGGTGTAAAAAGACAAAGTAGTGGATGCTAAGCGTTGTAAGCTTTTAAATATTTTTCCAAAAATATCATTACTGGATCGGTTGTGGCTTTGGTTGTTGAGCAAGGTGTAAAAATTGGCAAGGCTAAGGGTTGCTTGGTTGCTATACACTTGCCTCTCAATGGGCAAATATTCCTCATTGGGGCTTTTTGCACTAATGGCAATAAAGGGTTCCTCATTTTGTTTTTGGAGGGCTTGGAGAATGGATCGAAGGATTTTTTGATCATAAGCACATAGGTATTGCCCGCTTATTTCCACATAATCAAACCCTGTAAGATTTCTATCAAGTGGTTTCTTGAATGTTTGGGAAGATTGTTTTTTCACACGGATAGTGTTATCCTCTAATTTTTCTTCCTTCTCAATGTAATAAGAAGAAGGTACAGCTTTAAAAAAGTGAAACAACATCTCAATGCTTGCCATGCGGCTCTCTTTAAAATAATTTATACAAGAAGGCATCTTATTCTCCATCTAAAAATAAGACACCTTTATACAGCCTTGAATAAGTCGTTGGCTTGATAGAGGTAAAGTTCATCTTAATGGCTTCACACACAACATGAATATCATCTTGTTTTTTTAATGAAATCACCCATCTGCTATTATCCACTATGGCACTTGCTCCTCTTGAATTGGTTTGAGAGGTAGCATTTTCAGAATTGATGGCAGCTTTATTGGTATGGTGGAGTAATAAAATAGAACAGTTGTGTTCCATGGCTAATTCATTGAAGAAGCTTAATACCTTTGCCATGTCTGGGTTGGAGTTTTCTTCATAACCTTCATAACACTTAATAAGTGTGTCAAGAATGACTAAATCGGGTTTAGAGGTAGTAATTCTTTCTTTGAGGCTTTGCCAAAGGGGATTCTCTTTTTGAGGAATGTGTTTTGAGATAAGGCGTTGCGAACCTTTATAAGCAATGATTTCAAAATTGTTCTCATGCTTTTGAATGTCACTTTCCATAATCAAATTGCCCATCATATAAGCATGTAATCTTCGTTGTATATCTTCTAATCTATCCTCCAAGGATAGATATAAAATGCGTATTGGTTTTACAATCAGATGGTTTTTCACAACAGCATTGCAGGAAGCTAAAAGCATATTCAAAACAAAAAATGACTTGCCAGTAGCTCCGGGAGCTACCAATACTCCAACCTCTCCACGAGGTAATCCTTTTAGGGTTTCATCTAATTCTTGGGGTTGGGTGAAGATATCAAATTTTGTGAGGGTTTTTTCAAAATAGTTCATGGTCTTATTCTCCTTAGTAATTTTTAAAGGATTGATTATCCTTTGGAAGGAGTATAAGAATTAAAACGAGATTTCACGGGAATTTTTGAATTTGTTGAAAGATTTGGTGATTTTTACGATTACTTAGTAAAGTTGCATTCGCGAAAGATAAGAATTTTTAAAAGTATAAGCTATGTTACTTCCAATAAGTTGTTGGAAGTAACTTGTACTGTAAAAATAAAAAGTGCTAAAATTCACCTATGGATTCAATAGAAGAGATTACCGGAAATAAGGCTATTTAGCCACATAATAGTAGCAATTCGATGGAAACCAGCCTAAAAAATTTCTCTTGTTGGAAGTTGGTTGGAAGTAACTTTATTTTTGAAACTTTAAATATGATTTAAAATTGCTTGAAAGTCCATATTTTAGGGGAATAAAGAGTGGCTCCGAATGCTGGATTCGAACCAGCGACCAAGTGATTAACAGTCACCTACTCTACCGCTGAGCTAATTCGGAACACCAATGAATGAGGTCGAAATTATAGTGAAAAAAAAATCTATTGTCAAGGTATATTTTAACAATAATACAAAAAAAGTTTTTATTCACTCTATTTTAAGAGTAACATAAATTCAAAGCTCTCGTGCAGAATCATTCAAGGAAAAGTAAGAAGAAAGGTTGTAGGATAATATGACATTTACATCTTAAGGAGTTAGTATGCATAAAAAACTTGCTACATTGGCACTTGCTGGGGCATTAACTGTTCCTATGTTCGCTGCTGAATTTATCACGATTGGTACGGGCGGTGTTACAGGAACATATTATCCAACAGGTGGCGCTATCTGTCAAATGGTCAATAAAAACAAAAAAGAGACCAATATTCGTTGTTCAGTCGAATCAACAGGTGGTTCAGTTTACAATGTCAATACCATCAAAGCAGGCGAGCTTGATTTTGGTATTTCACAAAGTGATACAGCATATCAAGCTTATAAAGGTGAAGGAAAGTTCAAGGAATCTCCCGTTCCTGAGTTAAGAAGTGCTATTGCTATTTATCCAGAATTACTTGCGCTTGTTGTGAGTAAAAAATCTGGCATTGAAAAAATCACAGACCTTAAAGGCAAAAGAATCAATATGGATTCTCCAGGTTCAGGCACAAGTATGACAGCAGATGTTGTATTTGAAGCATTTGGCATCAAACGTTCAGATTTAGCGTTGGCAAATGAACTCAAATCAAGTGAAGGACCAACATTACTCCAAGACAATAACGTAGATGGTTATTTCTTTGTTGCAGGTCATCCAACAGCAAATATCAAAGATGCAGCAAACTCTGTAGATATCAACATCGTTCCTATTGCTGGACCACAAATCGATGCATTAATCGCAAAATACCCATACTATGCAAAAGGTACTATTTCAGGTACATTCTACAAAGGTGTTCCCAATGATGTTCCAAGTATTGGTGTTAAAGCCGTTCTTGTAACCAGTTCAAAAGTAAAAGATGAAGTGGTTTACCAAGTTGTAAAAACCATTTTAGACAATTTTGACAAATTTAAAGAACTACACCCTGCCTATAAAACAATTACAAAAGAGAGCCTACTTGAAGGTTTAAGCGTACCTCAACATCCTGGTGCGATTAGAGCATTTAAAGAAGCAGGTCTTCTAAAATAATTTTACACGTAAAGCTCCAAAAGGTTTGGAGCTTTACTTCCATTTCTACACAAAGGGACTTATTTGAAAACACTCGTTGAACGTTTAGATGATGAAAAGCTCATCAATGAATTTGAAGGACAAAGAGACTTTGAAAAAGGAAGTTGGCAGTATTGGTTTGTTTCTATTATTGCTTTTTCATGGTCGCTCTATCAACTCTATATTGTTCTAGACCCTAGCAATAGCGCTTATATTCGCTCTATTCACCTTGCATTTGCAATGCTTTTAGCTTTTTCAATGTATCCTATATACAAAAGTAACAAACTCAAATCCGTTATTACGTGGTACGATTTATTTTTTGCCGCTATCGCCGTTACGGCGGTTCTTTATCAATGGTATGCTTATACTGATCTTGCAATGCACTCTGGTAACTGGACGAAGCTTGATGTTATCGTTGGTGTTGTAACTATTATTGCTGTTTTAGAAGCTTCAAGACGCGTTATGGGCTTGCCGCTCATGTGTGTTGCTATTGTTTTTTTAGCTTATGACCATTTTGGTCCTTATCTTCCAGATATTATTGCCCATAAAGGCGCAAGTCTTAATAAAATTGTCGGCCAAATGGTACTCACTACCGAAGGTATTTTTGGCGTTCCATTAGGCGTTAGTGCTAGTTTTGTCTTTTTATTCGTCTTATTTGGCTCTTTATTAGATAAAGCAGGAGCAGGTGAGTATTTTATTCGCCTTGCTTATACCATTGTTGGACGTTATGACGGTGGCCCTGCAAAAGCAGCAGTAGCGGCTTCAGGAATGATGGGAATGATTTCAGGCTCTTCTATCGCCAATTCTGTTACTGTCGGAACATTTACGATTCCTTTGATGAAACGTTTGGGTTTTAGTGCGCATAAAGCGGCGGCAGTCGAAACAGCAGCTTCCGTTAATGGGCAGTTAATGCCTCCAATTATGGGTGCAGCAGCATTTATCATGGCAGAATTTTTGGGATTGGATTATACCGATATTATTTTTGCAGCATTTATCCCAGCATTTACATGTTATATCGCATTGTTCTATATTGTCCATCTCGAAGCTAAAAAGCAAGGACTAAAAGGAGAAGACCCCGATAAACTTGGTCGTGTCTGGGATATGTTTATCAAAGGTATTCACTATTTTATTCCTATTATCTTTTTGATGTACACGTTAATCGTCCTTCGCCAATCAGCCCAAAGTGCGGCATTTAGCGCCATAGCGTTTATGATGTTAATTATGGTTGTTCAAAAACCAATTAAAGCGATGATTCACAAAGAGAAAGTCACACTAGACCTCATTGTGTCTGGCTTTGCAGATATTGGAAATGGCATGATTGCAGGTGCCAAAAATATGGTCTCTGTAGCAGTCGCAACATCCGTTGCAGGTATTATTGTAGGGTCCGTAACCTTGACAGGTGTTGGGTTAATCTTAGCAGAAGTCATCGATAATTTATCCGGTGGATACATTTTAGCCGTTTTATTTTTAACGATGTTTGTTTCGCTTATTTTAGGTATGGGGCTTCCAACAACAGCAAACTATATCGTTATGGCGGCACTTACTGCTCCAGTCATTATGGATTTAGCTGGTAATAATGGTTATATTATCCCTACTATCGCGGCACATATGTTTGTCTTCTATTTTGGTATTTTAGCGGATGATACGCCACCCGTTGGTATGGCGGCTTATGCCTCGGCGGCTATTGCAAAAAGTGATCCGATTGTCACGGGTATTCAAGCATTTATTTATGATATTCGAACAGCACTTTTACCGTTTATGTTCTTTTTCAACAATGAACTTCTTCTCATTGGTGGCGTCGATCCGGCTGATCCAAATGATGCGAAAAGCTGGGTTTGGATTACCAATCCTTTTGAAATTGCCATTATTTTCGGGGGAGCGATTTTAGGTATGTTTGCCTTCACTTCAGCAACGCAAAGCTTTGTACTGACTAGAATCAATACCATTGAACGCATTATGCTCATAGCCGTCATCCCTTTTATGATGCTTCCGAAAATTGTCGCAGCAAAATTAGGACTTCCTAGCCATTATCTCTCTTATGTCATTGGCTTAATCATTTATGGCATTGTCTATTTTGGACAAAGAGTCAAATATAAAAAACAACAGCTTGCACACGTAGCAGCGTAACCAGTGGGATTTCCCACTGGTTTTTTACTGATTTGTTTTATAAAAATCCACCCCTGCAATTTTTTTTACATGTAAAACTTTTTGTTTCAAAAGTTTTTGTAAATTTTGTAGACTTTGAGCATCGAAACACAACTCAATATCTTCAAAGCTTTGAGGTCGTCGCTTTAAAAGCTCAAGGATTTCTGCTTCATTAAAAGAGCGTTTTTCGGGAATGTAATTTTTTTTGTAAGCAATAGCAACGGGCAAATTTTCCAAATAGTGTGAAAGCTCCACTAAGGTATCGATACTCACACCTTTCACATCATAAGCAGGAGGACGGTCAATCGTTCCTACATCAATCCGATCAGGCTTAATTGCTTGTAAGACTTCATTTAACAACTTAAACTCCTCAAAAGTATCGTTTAAGCCTTCCACCACTAATATCTCAACAATCAGCTCACCATGGTATCGTTTTCGAAACGTTTTCATACCTTCAATAATCGAATCAATGCGAATGTCTTTATGTGCGCGATCCAAGCGCTTAAAGCACTTTTCACTGACACAATCCAGTGAAAGTTTAACGATATCTAAATGGCTTAAACTCTCTTGTATAGAAGGTTGCATAATCGTAGAACCATTGGAGAGAATCAATAGTTTTGGGTGGTTTTTAATCTCGTGAATTTTGTGAATCAGCTCATCAAGATTTGGGTAAAGTGTGGGTTCTCCATTAGCCGTTAGTGTCACGACATCAAGATGGTGGTACTTGTCTAATGCTTGCTTGAGTTCATGAATAATATCATCCACAGGAGGCGTATTGTGTGCTTGATTGACCGTTTTTGCACCTTTAAGCTCACAATAAAGACAATCAAAATTACACTGTTTTGAAGAGGGACTAAGGTCGATGCCAAGAGATTGCCCAAAACGCCGTGACGTAATAGGTCCAAAAATAATCTGGCTGATAGGAAATCCTTTTACATGTAAAGCAGTTTGCCCTTATAAGAAGGACAAACTATGAGATTTTCGTGCGAGTTTGAACTTGTTTGATGAAATACTGTGCGTTTTCAACTGGAATGTCAGGCAAGATACCATGTCCCAAATTGAAAACATGACGTTTATTTTGCATGACAGAGACAATATGAGAAATTCCATCATCAATTGCCGTTTTACTGTAAAGACGTGTCGGTTCCATATTGCCTTGAAGCACATATTTGTCACCTAATTTCTCTTTAGCCAATTCAATCGGTGTGGACCAATCCACGCCAAATACATCAAAATCACCATCAATTTTATCAAGGTAACCACTAATACCTTTTGGGAACAAAATCACAGGCACATGAGGATATTTCGCTTTTAAATACGCACTAATCTCTTTCATATACGCCCAACTAAATTCAAAATAGGCACTCTCTTCAAGAGCCGCTGCCCAAGAATCAAAAACCATAACAACATTGGCACCATTTTGAATTTGGCGTTCCATATAGCCTTTAATCACTTCTGTCACTTTTTTCAAGAGAGCGTGCATAAAGGAAGGCTCAGAATAAATGAGCTTTTTGACTAAGGCATATGTTTTTGTACCTTGCCCTTCAATCATATATGTCGCAAGCGTCCAAGGAGCACCACAAAAACCAATGAGTGCTTTATCGGCTGCTAATTTGCCTCGAATCAATCGAATCGCCTCATACACATACTCTAAGCCATCAATCGCTTTTTGAACATCCAATTTATCAAGGTCTGCTTGATTTTTAATGGGGTGTGAAAAAACAGGACCTTCACCTTTTAAAAACTGAAGCTCCATACCCATTTCTAAAGGCACGACTAAAATATCGCTAAATAAAATTGCCGCATCAACCCCTAAAATATCAACCGGTTGAAGCGTGACTTCACACGCTTTTTCAGGGTCTTTACACAAGGACAAAAAATCGCCTGCTTTAGCTCTTACTTCCATATATTCAGGCAAGTAACGCCCCGCTTGACGCATCATCCACACAGGTGTATACGGCGTTTTTTTGCCGAAACAAGCATCTACAAAAATCATCAGTGATTTCCACCTTTATGTAACAAATATAAGCCTGAGGCAAGCGCTAAAATTGAAATTGAAAGATATAACATCTCTAATGCGCCTTGGTATTCTGCATGAAGTACGCGCTGAAAAAAGCTGACAATCAACACCATAACAATCACTTTTCCAATTTTATCTTTCAGCTCGTCCAATGAACTAACGTATAAAATCTTATTGCTTCCTGAGCCTTTAGCAACGTCTATTTCAGAGATAAAAAGCTCATAAATACCAAAGCCAAAAATCAATAAAACAACCGCAATCAAGTAAAGATCAATCGCGCCAATAATATTGGCAACAATATCTTCATGAAAATTGGCAGGATGCACAGCTGTAAAAAAATACTGGTACGTTGAAACCAAGACATAATATAAATCAGAACTGGCGACACAGAACAATGCAAATGCCGCCAAGATACTAAATATTACAGCAGTTAATGTGATAAATCGACTTGACCATAATGCTGATTCAAACAATTTTTCAATCATTAGGCTTCTTCTCTTTTAATCCATTTTTGAGCAATTCTAACCGCATTGGTTGCAGCACCGACACGAATTTGGTCAGCAACACACCACAAATGAAGTACATTATCACGGTTCAAATCTTTTCTAATTCTTCCTACATAAGTCTCATTCGTATCTGTTGAAATAATTGGCATCGGATACTCTTTTTTAGCCGGCTCATCTATGACAACAACATTTTCTGCATTTTTCAACGCTTCGACTGCCTTTTCAACATTCACATCTTTTTCAAAATGAATGGTAATGGCTTCTGAATGGCTTCTCATGACGGGAACTCGAACACATGTTGCACTGATTTCCATTGTTTTACCCAAGATTTTTTGGGTTTCATTGACCATTTTCATCTCTTCTTTTGTGTAATCATTATCCATGAACACATCAATATGCGGGATAACATTGAGTGCAATTTGATACGGGAATGTTTTAGGTTCACATTGGTCTAATTTAAAAGCAAAAAAGTCTTGCATTTGATTGACGAGTTCTTCCATTCCACCTTTGCCTGCACCACTGACCGCTTGGTAGGTTGCTACATCGACACGTGTAATATTAAATAACTCATCCAACGGTTTTAAAACTTGTACCATTTGAATCGTTGAACAGTTTGGATTTGCGATAATACCTCTGTTTTGCCATTGGTCAATATCATTCGGATTGCACTCCGGAACCACAAGAGGAACTTCTGGATCCATTCTAAAGTGGCTGGTATTATCGATAACAACAGCGCCAGCCTCTGCTGCAAACGGTGCAAAATACGCAGAGATATCTCCACCTGCACTGAAAAAGGCAATCTCAACATCATTCTCTTCAAAAGCTTTTTCTGTGAGTTCTAATACTTTGTATGTTTTACCTTTAAATTCTATCTCGATACCAACACTTTTGCTACTCGCTAAAGGGACAAGATTATTCACAGGAAAATCAACTTCTTCAAGAACTCTAAAAAGTTCTTCACCTACCGCACCAGTAGCGCCTACGATTGCTACATTGTACTTTTTCATTACTATTTACCTTTTTATAATGTGAGACTTTTTTAATAACCCAATAAAACCGTATTAAGTTATCAAAAAAGTCTATTTTTTATGAATATTATGAACTAAACCAATTACGACTCTCTAAGAAAAGGTCCTCTTTACTGATTGCTTCACTGTCACTTAAAATGACTGCGCGTTCTACGACGGAAATCAACTCTCTAATATTACCTGGCCAGCGATAATACATCAACGATTCAATCGCTTCCTCAGAGAAATAGCGTTTTTCAAGTCCGTATTTTTTAATGACACGGGCTAAAACAACTTCACAAATCGGCAAAATTTCCTCTTTCCTTTGACGCAAGGGGGGAATTTCAACAGGAATCGTATTGAGTCTATAATAAAGGTCTTCTCGAAACAGACCCTCTTTAATACTTTTTTTAATATCGGCATTCGTTGCCGATACAATGCGTACATCAATAGGAATCTCTTTTGTACCACCCACTCTCACCATAACACGCTCTTGAATCACTCGTAAGAGCTTTGCTTGCAACGTAATAGGCATCTCACCAATTTCATCTAGAAAAAGTGTTCCACCATGTGCCACTTCAAAATAGCCTTTTTTCTCACTGGTTGCATCCGTAAAAGCGCCTTTTTCATATCCGAACAATTCACTTTCTAGGAGATTTTCAGGGATGGCAGCCATATTAATTGCAACAAAAGGATTTTTAGCCCTTGGAGAGTTTTTATGCACGTAGTTGGCAAAGAGCTCTTTTCCAACGCCACTCTCACCTAAAAGCAGTACACTCACATCTGTTTTTGCAGCTTTTCTGGCAATATTGAGTGCTTTATCTAGCTCTGGAGAAGTCGCTATAAAATCACCGTTGTCTTCTTTGGCACTCTCAATTTTTTCAAAGCTTTCTTTCACTTTGGTACGAATTTTATCATGACGTTTAATCGCTTCAACCAATGTCTCAATTTCAAAGGGTTTGGTTAAAAAGTCTTTAACGCCCAGGCGGACAGATTCAATTGCACGACTGAGTGTTGCATTGCCTGTTATTACGATAATATCGTATGCACCATCAAGTTTTTTAATAAACTCTATACCATCCATTCCGGGCATATTAATATCGGTCACAATTAAATCAACACTTGTGTCAATCTTTTTTAATGCATCAAGCGCACTTTTGTAAGTAGATATTTTAAATTCTTCATATTCCCCTAGAGCAATCTCTAAGGATTTTCGCATATTAATATCGTCTTCAACAATCGCAACGTGCATGCTTTTCGTGTCCTAGCAAAAAATTTACCTAACGGCATTTATAGTAGCGAATTCATCTTTAAAATCTACTGTGAAGCGTACAGGTTCAATGATGAGCTCAATCCTGTCATTGCCATTTTTCAAATACTGTTCATTGCGAGAAAGAAGGTGCGTTGATAGAGAATAAAAGCAAGGTAAAATCGTATCAAAGTGCTGTTTGAGAAACTGATGAACCGTTATGGTATCAGGCTTGTGAAGTGACAGTTTGCAGAGTTGTTGTGATGTCCCTTCAAAGGGAATCATCACAGGTGTAATATTCTTTTCTTCAAAGATAACAACACTATTTGCAGTGACGATTTTGTATGAAAACCAAAAAAGTTCACTGCAAAATAGCGATTGCAATAGTCCTAAAATGATTAGTAGGCGAAAAGCTCTTGCCACCTACGTCCGCTCATTGAGATTTCCATTCTAACGCTATACAAGCCGTCTTTAAATGTTGCATCCGTTATGGCAGCATCTTTAATTAAAGCATTTACTTGTGCAGTCACACGAGAATCTTTCAACATGGCATCTTTAACAGTCTCTGTTGAGTTAATTTTTACGCCATAGAGTTTTTCTCCAAGTTGGCGATACCCGTCTGTAATAGCTGCTCGTTTAGCAAGCGCAATCGCTTGTGCAGGAGAAACTGTATGCATTGGTGCAATACCTTCACCATACACAACAAATGATTTTTCATTGCTGAAATCATACATTGCTGCTTTTGGATCTTTAGGTGGCTCATCTTTTTTTGCGGAACATCCTAAAACCATAAACATTAATCCTAAACTTGCTAAAAGTACTACAAATTTTTTATTCATAGTGACACCTTAATGTAATTTTTATATTTCAAAGCAACTACTATTCCAACTCTTCGCCAGACGGTGTTTCATCAACAATAAGTGATGATTCAGAGGCTGGTGTATTTTCACCTTCTTCTAATCCTTCAATTTCTGGCTCTTCCTCTTCTTCTTTAGGGCAACGAGCGAGACTTTGTACGACATCTTTACCATCGACAGAAACCACTTTAACACCACTGGTATTACGTCCTGCTTTACGGATGGTCTCCATATCAACACGAATCATTTTACCACTACTGGTGAGCGCCATCAGGTCTTTATCTTCATCGACAATAACAACACCGACTAAATCGGCAGTTTTTGGAGTAAGTTTCATAGCGATAACTCCTTTACCACCACGATTTTGTAAACGATACTCTTCTGCAGTGGTTCGTTTACCGATACCTTTTTCCGTTACCGTTAAAAGCTCTTCTTGGTCATTATAAATAACAGCAGCGCCTACTACTCTATCGTTTTCTTCTTTAAAACGAATACCGGTGACACCCCGTGCCGTTCTTCCGATCTCTCTTGCATCGCCTACTTCAAAACGGATACACATACCTTTTTTCGTAACGATAAAGAGATATTTTGTGTCATGTGTGACGACTTTTGCTGTGACTAATTCATCATCTTCATCCAGTGTAATTGCTCTGACGCCAACGGAGCGAATATTTTTAAATTCACTGAGGTTCGTACGTTTAATAACACCGTTTTTAGTAAAGAATGCCAGCGATTTTGTTTCATCAAAATCCGTTGTTGGGATAATTGCCATAATCTTTTCATCGGCTTGCAACTGGATGAGATTCACAACTGCTTTCCCTTTAGCGGTACGACTTCCTTCAGGAATTCTGTACACTTTTAACCAGTAAAGCTGTCCACGATCTGTTACAAACATCAGTGTATCATGGGTATCGGAGACGAAGAAACTTTCAATAAAATCATCATCGTATGTTGTGACTGCAATTTTACCTTTACCGCCACGTTTTTGTTTTTCATACTGTTTTACGGGAACACGTTTAATATAACCACGGTGTGTAATGGTCACAACCATTGGCTCATTCGCAATCAAATCTTCCACATCAATATCATCATAATCATCTACAATTTCAGTGATACGTTTTGATTTAAATTTATCTTTTAGCTCGACTAATTCTTCTTTAATTAAATTATTGAGTAATGCTTCGCTACGCAAGATATCGCTTAAGCGTTGAATCTCTTTTAAGAGTTCAGCTAACTCATTTTCAATCTTATCGCGTTCTAGTCCTGTTAAACGTTGTAAACGCATATCCAAGATTGCCCCAGCTTGGACTTCAGAGAGACTAAAGCGCTCCATCAAACCGTCTTTAGCTGTCTTGGTATCGGCACTGCCTTTAATAAGCGCAATAATCTCATCGATATTATCAAGCGCTATTTTAAGACCCTCTAAAATATGTGCTTTTGCTTTTGCTTTTTCAAGGTCAAAAATCGTACGACGAATAATAACGGTCTTTCTGTGACGTAAGAAAAGCTGTAAAAGTTCAATCAACGTAAATATTTTGGGTTCTTTATTGTGGATAGCCAGCAAAATAACACCAAAGGTTACTTCTAGGTTTGTCGATTTGTAAAGATTATTTAAAACAATATCGCTCATCGCTTCACGTTTAAGTTCAATCACAAGACGAATACCATCACGGTCACTCTCGTCACGAATTTCGCTGATACCTTCAATCATCTTTTCTTTAACAAGACCAACAATTTGTTCGATTAAACGTACTTTATTGACTTGGTATGGAAGTTCATCAATAACAATGATATCTTTATTGCCTTTTTTCTCGATATGCACTTTTGAGCGAATTCTAACGCGTCCACGCCCTGTTCGATATGCTTCTAATATCCCTTTTTTACCAAAGATAATACCGCTGGTTGGGAAATCTGGACCTTTGATAAACTCCATCACTTCATCAAGTGTTGCTTCTGGATTATCAATCAACAAAAGTAGAGCATCTAAAAGCTCATCCAAACAGTGTGGAGGAATGTTCGTTGCCATACCAACCGCGATACCGCTTGAACCATTTAAAAGCAAGTTTGGTACACGACTTGGTAAAACATCAGGCTCAATCATACTATCATCATAGTTAGGCACAAAATCAACGGTGTCCTTATCTAAATCACGAAGAAGCTCTTCTGCTAAAACAGTCATACGAGCTTCCGTATAACGCATCGCTGCCGCGCTATCGCCATCAATCGAACCAAAGTTTCCTTGACCATCGACCATTGGGATACGCATTGAAAACGGTTGCGCCATACGGACAAGCGCATCATAAACGGCTGTATCACCATGAGGGTGGTACTTACCGATAACATCACCGACAATACGAGCAGATTTTTTATAGGGGCTGCGTGAAGAGACCGCAAGGTCATTCATCGCATACAAAATTCTTCGATGAACGGGTTTAAGTCCATCTCTAGCATCAGGAAGCGCACGACCAATAATAACACTCATTGAGTAGTCAAGATAACTGGTCTTGATCGACTCTTCAATGCTTATTGATTTAATGTCTTGGTTAGAATCAAAAATATTATCCATCAATTAACCTTACAAATGTAAATTATTTCATTATACTTTAGTTTTCTTTTGTATCAGCTTAGTCCTCTAAAAGGGGTCAGGGCTAAACTTTTAACTTTTTGAGTATTTTACTTACACCAGCAACGCTTAGAGAAAGTTCTCTTGCAATATCACTTTTCGTATGACCACCGATATACGCTTTTTGTATGGCATCATTTCGTTCTGATTTGTTTTTTACATGTAAAAAAAGGTGCGATAGTTTTTCTTGATGCAAAGGCACTATTTGCCCATCTTCTTGCTTGTACTTTGTTTTATGAAATGTGTCTATCTGTAAACACTCTGTGGCACTTAAAGGCACATTTAAACACTCTAGTAACTCTTTCATATTGTAGTCTCGTAGAACAAATGCGTTTTGAAGAAACGGGGGTACGGCATCTTTTAATATACTGTATGTTGCGCAGTAAAGATACTCGCCAATTTTGTGGGTTATTTTAGCTTTGATAGGGTTGGATTCAATGTATTTAAAAAGAGTTAAGAGATACTTCTCATCTAAAACATACCATGACTTAAACCTATCTTGCCATAGATGCCCTACTCTGCAATGGCGTTTATTGAAGTAACTGGCGTATTGTGCACCCAGTTGGCGCATCCCTGATGAGAGGTTTTCACGCGTATTTTGGACTAAAATGTGATAGTGGTTATCCATCAGGCAGAATGCATGAATGTTAAATTTGAACTCTTTCGCGACACTTGCCATCAGTTCTATAAACTTTGCTTTATCTTTTTCATCTTCAAAGACAGTGCTTTTTGCAACACCTCTATTATAAACATGATGATAGCCCAAATGTTCAATGCGTAATCTTCGTGGCATACTTACCATCTTTTTTTGCTAGAATTATAGCATAGAAGGTTAAAAAGTTAAAAGTTTAGCCCTGACCCCTTTTGAAGGAATTTTTGTGTTTGCACGTTTTAATGAAACCATTTTAAAAGTCATAATTATTATAGCAATCCTTGTGATGTTCATTGTTCTTTATACGACAGGTATCGCTTTTGTATTGGGTATTCATACCCATTTTATTTTCATTTTGCATAAGCTTTCTGCGCTTATTATTATTGGGCTTTTAGGCGTCCATGCATGGTTGAGAAGGTGTACGATTCGAAGACTTCTACAAGAATGTGTTGCGATTATTTCAAACAAGCATATTCACCATGAAGACAACATCGAATTTTTAATTCATAACACTAAAAATCAATCTTTCCAAGAGTTATGTAGCTTGCTTAACTTTGACGCTTCTTTTCTTCAAGCAAAGCTACTGGAAAATCATGTGAACGTTGAAAAGAATGAAGATACTTTAAAAACGATTGCTAAATATAACGACAAAGACATGTATGAAATACTGTTATTGATGATGAAATTACATGTAGAAAAGAACAGTGCCTCTCCTGTTTATATCAATTCGTGTCGAAACGCGTAGATGGAGTTTGATTTTTAGTTTTCTTTCGCATCTGCCAAAACAAGTGCAAACACAACATTTACATTCTGCTCTTTTAGTAGATGATGTGCTTCTTCTAACGTGCTTCCCGTTGTGATTATATCGTCAATTAAAATGACATCTATTTTACGTTTACATGTAAAAGTAAAATCACGTTTATTGGCTTGCCTATAAGCTCTGCTTTTCCCCGAATAGCTCTCATGATTTTTCGCTCTTAAACTTCCGTACAATGGCGTTAAAAATGGCTGTGTGGCTTTGGCTAAAATGGCACTGTGTGAATAGCCGTGTCTCACATGATCGTCAATGGGAATGGCACAAACGCCTTTGGGAAGTTCAAAGGTTTTTAAAAATTCAAAAAATGTGTGTTTCCCAAGCTGTGCGAAAATCTTTGCGCCGATGTAGGTGTGTTTAGTGTGAAGCAGTGGCGCTATGTCAGTGTAGTTGTAAAACGAGTAGACTTTTAACCCGCTCTCTAACACTCTAAAAGCAGGCGTTGGCGCTAAAATGGTTTGCAGACAGGTTTTGCAAAGTGGTTGCCAACTAAGGTTTAAACAAAGATGGCAACGCATTTACATGTAAAGATTAGTCGATTTTGAGAATGGTGAGAAACGCCTCTTGCGGCAGTTGCACTTTACCGATAGATTTCATCCGTTTCTTACCCTCTTTTTGTTTATCAAGCAGTTTTCGTTTTCTGGTAATATCGCCACCGTAACACTTCGCGGTGACGTTTTTACCCATGGATTTGACCGTTTCTCTTGCAATGACTTTGGTACCGATGCTCGCTTGAATCGCCACTTCAAAAAGCTGACGTGGAACGATTTCTTTCATCGCTTTCACAAAGTCGCGTCCTCTTGTTTGCGCACTCACACGAGGCACAATGATGGAAAGTGCATCCACAGGCTCGCCTGCGACTAACAAATCAAGTTTAACCAAATCACCCACTTGATACCCAATCGGTTCGTAATCAAAGCTTGCGTAGCCTTTGCTGACCGATTTTAGCTTGTCGTAAAAGTCCATCACGATTTCATTGAGGGGAATCTCATACTCTAACAGTACGCGCTCTGGGCTTAAATAGTCCATCTTTTTTTGAATACCGCGTTTGTTATTCATCAAAATGATAATGTTGCCCAAAAATTCAGTCGGCGTTAAAACCGTCGCTTTAACGTAGGGTTCTTGAATCTCTTCAAATTCATTGACTGGAGGCAGTTGGCTTGGATTTTGAATGTCCAAAACCGTTCCTTTGGTCGTTTTGACTTTATAGGTAACCGTTGGTGCTGTTGCAATGAGGTCCAAGTCAAACTCTCTCTCCAACCGCTCTTTAATGACTTCCATATGTAAAAGCCCTAGGAAACCAACCCTAAAACCAAAACCAAGGGCAGCGGATGTTTCTGGCTCATACGAAATACTTGAATCATTTAATCTTAATTTGTCCAAAGCATCACGAAGTTCTTCAAATTTATCGGTTTCTATTGGGTAAAGTCCTGCAAAAACAAACTGTTTTACTTCTTTAAAACCACCGACTGCTTCAGCTGTTTTGTTACGAGCATCCGTAATCGTGTCACCAACTCTGACATCTCCCACGTTTTTAAGACCTAAAACGACAATGCCCACTTCACCTGTTTTAATCATAGGGGTTTTTTCTAAAACGAGTGGATGTGGATACATAAGGTTTAAAACTTCATGTTTCTTGCCTGTACCCATAACGTAAACTTCTTGCCCTTTTTTAATTGCGCCATCATAGACTCGAACCAGTGCAAGTGCGCCTAAATAATTATCGAACCAACTATCGTAAATAAGTGCTTTGGTTGGAGCATTTTCATCACCTTTGGGTGGAGGGATTTTATCGACAAGGGTATCAAGAAGTTCTCGGATACCGATACCACTTTTAGCGCTAACATTCAGAGCCTCCGAACAATCCAATCCAATCGTATGCTCAATCTCATCTTTCACGCGCTCAGGATCAGCGGCAGGAAGGTCAATTTTATTAATAACAGGAATAATTTCTAAATTATTTTCTAACGCGATATAGACGTTTGCAATCGTTTGTGCTTCAACACCTTGGCTTGCATCAACAACCAATAATGCTCCATCACTGGAAGCCAAAGAACGGCTCACTTCATACGAAAAGTCCACGTGACCTGGAGTGTCAATAAGGTTGAGAATATAAGGCTGTCCATCTTTAACGTAGGTTAAACGGACACTTTGTGCTTTAATAGTAATGCCACGTTCTTTTTCGATGTCCATGGTGTCCATCATTTGCGTGGTCATTTCACGTTCACTAACAGCGCCACACTCTTGGATCAAACGATCTGCTAGCGTGCTTTTACCATGGTCAATATGGGCGATGATTGAAAAGTTACGAATATTTTTCTGCATGCGTTATACAAATAACCCATTAACACTTTCATTGTGATAAACACGACGAATGACTTCTGCAAACACAGGAGCAACACTGAGCACTTTAATTTTATCGCTAGTCTCTTTCAAAGGAATGGTATCTGTGACGATTAATTCATCCAATTCACCTTTAGCAAGGCGCTCATAGGCTGGACCACTTAAAACAGCGTGTGTACAACATGCCATAACGCTGGTTGCACCTTTTTTCTTCAAGACTTCAGCCGCTTTAACAATCGTACCTGCGGTATCAATCATGTCATCGACTAAGATAACATCTTTGCCATTCACATCACCAATGATATTCATCACTTCAGACTCATTGGCTTTTTCACGGCGTTTATCAACAATAACCATATCCACGCCAAGGAGTTTTGCGAAGCTTCTTGCACGAGCCACACCACCGATATCGGGACTTGCAATAATTGGGTTTTTGAGATTTTTTGCTTTGACATAGTCGTTAAAGATAATAGAACCATAGAGGTTATCTACGGGGATATCAAAGAAACCTTGAATTTGACCAGCATGAAGATCAATCGTCACAACACGATCAACACCGGCTGTTTGAATCATATTGGCAACGAGTTTAGCAGTAATTGGAACGCGAGGTGCTGCCTTTCTATCTTGCCTTGCATAACCAAAATAAGGCATAACAGCGGTAATACTATTTGCCGAACTTCGTCTAAGTGCATCGGTTAAAATAAGTAATTCCATTAAATTTATATTTGCGGGTGCACACGTTGATTGGATGATAAACACATCTTTTCCACGAACACTTTCACTGACTTGAACACTGATTTCTCCATCACTAAAGCGCTTGATTTCAGCCGCCGATAGAGGAAGAGAAAGATGTTTTGCAACACGTTTAGCAAACTCTGGATTTGCTGTTCCTGCAAAGACTTTATAGCCTCTCATATTCTATATCCTTTAACATCAAAAAGTTCTCTATTTTAGCGCAAAGGGACTTAAGATAGCGTTAAGATTATAAAATGCATCGCCTCTTTGGGAGCTCTACTTGCCCTCCTCTAATATTCATTCTTAACACTCCTTTAACACTTAAGTGTCATAATACGTTTAATTATAGTTAATATTGAGGTGGCTTATGAATAGTTTACGTCGTTTTACATCATTGTGTATCGGCTTTTCATTTTTAGTGATGAGTTATACAGGCATTTTACTGTTTATTGCCCCCAAAGGAAGAGTTGCTAATTGGACGAATTGGGAACTTTTGGGATTAGATAAAACACAATACACTAATTTACATGTCAGTTTTATGGTTCTTTTTTTAGTGGGAATGATTGTGCATATTTATCTTAATTGGAATATTCTAATCAATTATCTTAAAAATAAAACACGCGCTTTTTCACTACTGACCAAAGAGTTTCTTTTGGCCTTTGGCTTTAACCTTCTCTTTTTAATTGGCACGCTCTATTACTGGTCTCCTTTTGATGAATTTCTTAATTTTGAAGATGATATTAAGAGTTCATGGGAGAACAAAACCCTGTCAAAGGCACCTTACGGACATGCAGAACTCTCAACCCTTCAAGAATTCGCACTGCGTACTAACACTGATATTAAGACGCTGATGCAAAAACTATCCTCTGCAAAATTACAAGGAGTGCAAGAAGATCAGACTATTGCTGAAATTGCTAAACTCAACCATTATTCACCGGCTCAAATGTTTGATATTATGAATGCTCAACCAACAACACCTACCTTAAAAGAGGGAGGAGGCTATGGAAGAATGACACTAAAAGATGCATCTAGCACGTATGCCTTTTCTTATGAAATAGCTGTAAAATCGCTTCAAGAAAAAGGCTATAATGCAACAGAAACTTCGACATTGCGAGACATTGCTGATGCTTTACATGTAAAGCCTATTGATCTATTAGAATCGTTAAAATCATCCACGACAAAGGAGTAAAGATGAAACGAATGTTATGCTTTTTAGCATTGATATCCAGTGTGAGTTTGGGACTATACGCTACGGATTTACCAGCGCGCGGACCTTTAACATTTGAAGCATACGATAAAAACAAAGATGGCGTTATTACCGAAGATGAATTTAATAGCGTTAAAAGCGAACGCATGAGTGCTATGGCAAATGCGGGCATGCCAATGCGAAATGCCGCTAATTCACCCGATTTTTCGTATTTTGATGCCAATAAAGACGGAAAAGTAACCAAAGATGAGTTCCAACAAGGGCAACTCAAACGTATGCAAGAAAACAGACAAGGCAGAGGAAGAATGCAATAGTCTTAAGAGGCGACCAAGTCGCCTCTTTCTATCCTCTGCTCGAGATAAAAATACCCAGTACAATCAGTGCTAGTCCGAAAATTTTATAAAGCGTTACACTCTCACTAAACAGATAAACCGATGAAATAAAAACAACAACAAAGGTTAATCCCATAAACGGATAAGCATAGCTTAGCTCAAATTTTGTCATTGCCGCCATCCAACACAAAGATGCCACAAACGCAGAGACAAATCCACTTAAGATAAACGGATCTAAAAAGAGTTTCAATAAAAAGATGAGTTTCTCAGCAGATGCGTCAGGTAAATGACCATGAAAAGGGATACGCCATTTAATAACAAGTTGTCCGTATACCGTAAAAAAAATCGTTCCAAAGATATATAAATGTGCCATTAACATTCGCTCCATTTCATTAAAACTTCACAGACTTCATCCACTTCTTCTAGCGTGATACCATAATACATTGGCAAGCGCACTAAGCGTTCACTCTCTTTTGTGGTATAGATATCTTCTTGAAACATATGTCCGTATTTAAGGCCTGCTGGTGCACTGTGCAAGGGGATATAATGAAAAACGGCACCAATACTTGCCTCTTTGAATTTTTCTAAAAGGGCTGTTCGCTCTTCTAAATTTTTTACTTTGAGATAGAACATATGTGCGTTATGAACGCATTCATTTGGAATCGTTGCTAGTTCCAAAAGACCTTTCTTCGCCAAAGGTTCTAATCGTTCAAAATAGGCTTTCCAGGTATTGAGTCTATGGGTTTGAATGGCATCGACCATCTCCAAATTTCCCCATAAATAGGCTGCTTGAAGTTCACTTGGCAAGTAGCTACTGCCTATATCCATCCAACCGTATTTATCGACCATGCCTCTAAAAAATTGACTACGATTGGTTCCTTTTTCACGAATAATTTCAGCTCTTTGAGAAAAACGCTCATCATTAATCAAGAGCAATCCGCCTTCACCACCGCTAGTGATATTTTTAGTCTCGTGGAAACTAAACGCACCTAAATGTCCTATCGTACCAAGCGGTCTTCCTTTATAGGTTGCTTCAAACCCTTGTGCAGCGTCTTCAACAACATAAAGATTGTGACGTGTTGCAATATCCATAATCGTATCCATATCGCATCCCACACCTGCATAGTGAACAGGAACAATGGCTTTTGTTTTAAGTGTAATTGCCGCTTCAATCAGACGCTCGTCGATATTCATGGTATCTGCTCTTACATCCACAAAAATAATTTTAGCCCCACGCAAGGCAAATGCATCAGCTGTGCTTACAAAGGTGTAGCTAGGCATAATGACTTCATCGCCCGCTTGAATATCTAAAAGAAGGGCCGCCATCTCTAATGCATGCGTACACGAAGGCGTTAAAAGTGTTTTACAACAGTGATATCGCTCTTCAAACCATTTTTGACAGCGTTTACCAAAAGGGCCGTCCCCTGACATTTTAAGGCTATTCATGGCTTCTAAAACATATTTTTCTTCATTACCGGTTCTTGGAGGTTTATTAAAATGAATCATCTTGATGTTCTCTTCATCTAATTTATAGAGCTTTTTAAACTCTTAGGCTACGTTCAAAACACTGTTTTAAACGTAGCATTGACGCTTGGCTTCTTATCGAAATTTGCGCACCTTGATAGTTATTTTACTGTTTTACATGTCAATTTAAAAAAGCGGATTAACGTATCGTACTTTTGAGGAAATTTTTGGCATTTTCACCCTCATTTAAAATCACATCAATAACACTCACGCCATGTTCAAACGGTGGAAAAAGCTGATGATACTCGTGATATCCACTATAATCCATCCATTCTACATCAATTCCCGCCGCTTTGAAAATGGATTCATCCAAATAATCTCGTGCCGCAGGGCCGCTTAGATACGTCGTTGCCCCTAAATCTTGACATAACGCTAAAAGACGTTCACTTTTCCCTTCCGCTAAAACGAACTCTCTGGAATCTCGAATGATGGTTTTAATTCCGAGCATTCCGCAGATTGCGTCAATAAAATGGCGGTTAATCTCGCTGATGTATTCTGAGGTAGCGTTAAGATATAAGGCTTCAAATTGCTCTTTATAGGCCTTAAAATGCGGTGCTTTTGCATAATTTTGAGCGATACTTTTCCAATGGTTCACGTTCCATTTGGTATCTGTGATCTTTGTTTCATTAATCTTCTGATGCAAACTCTCTTGGCGCACAGGGATACTTAACCATTGAAGCCCATTTTGTGTTTTGATTTTATTGCGATTACGCCAATCATTTTTGGTATACTGCATATCATCATAAAGCACAAATTCATCGACACTGCCGATGATATCAAAATACCCTTTCCAAGGTATATAATTAGACTGTAAAATAGCGATTTTTTTCATAAATTAATCATCTCTTGAATAATATAAAGTGGCCTTCGTTTAACTTCATCAAAGATTTTTCCAATATATAAACCGGTAATGCCAATAATGGCAAATAAGAGACCGAACATAAAAAACATTGATACCATTAAACTGGTCCAACCCTCAGCAGGGGTGTGAAAGAAAAAGTAACGAATCACAAGCCATCCAGCAAAAATCAAGCTTATAAAAGCGATACCAAAGCCAAGTTGAATCGATAAACGAAGGGGTTTGTTGGAATGCGAAATAATCGAATCTGTCGCAAGACGAATCAATTTTGAAAGATTGTAGGAGGATTGTCCATACGCTCGCGGTGCGTGCTCAATATCAATTTCCGTTTTCTTAAAACCGACCATTTTCGCGAACAACAAGAAATCACGACTGTGTTCACGGTAACGATTGATAGTTGCTATCACTTTATGGGCATAAATCCCAAAGTTAGCAATACTGTTATCATGCTTATTGTCTGTGAAATATTCTAAGACACGATTAAAAGCACGTGAACCTAAACGCTTAAAAAAGCTATCTTGTCTTTGTGCACGTCTTCCAAAAACAATGTCATAACCTTCGATTGCTTTATTATAAAGTTTAATAATCTCCTCAGGGCGATCTTGTAAATCGCAGTCCATGACGACGACCCATTCGCCTTTGGCATGATCAAGTCCTGCCGTAATAGCATAATGCTGTCCAAAATTCCGAGAAAGGTTAATGCCTTTGACTCTTTCATCCCGTGCACACAACATCACAATTCGCTCCCACGAGCCTTGTGGGCACGCATCGTTTACTAAAATAATTTCAAACTGTTCTGTAATTTGAGAAAGCGTTTTGACTAAACGTTCATACAGCTCAAACAAGCACTCTTTACAGCCATAAATTGGAGAAACCACACTGATCTTAACAGACTCCACGCACGACCTTTACATGTAATTTAAGGAGCGGTCATTATACGCTTTTTCTTCCTTGCTTCCGCTTTAGTTTTTTTCTCATAAAGTGGGTTTTTTTCAAAAACAACAACACTGTATTCACCGATATAAAACTGATCAATCGGATCAGGCATATTCATATGTTTCATCGCTGAATAGAAGTCATCTATATCTTCAGGTTTTAGCATAAAAAAGACTTTTCCATCGGTTGAATCTTTCTGATACCACCTATCACTCGAAAGCCATTTTTCCAGCGTTACATTCTCATCGCTAATTTCTATTGGACGAATATCAATATCGCCATCACTAAAAACGGTGTAAATGTGTGAATCCCAATACTCTGCATAACCAAAATGAAGTCCCTTACTTTTGAGCTCTTCAACTAAGGCGATTCGCTTATCGACAATCGCTCTCCAACCATCTGGTGAGACATAATTCCATGACAAACCCATTGCCATTACGAGTGACAAAGAGAGAAGCAATTTAATAAACAAAGAGAAGAATCGCCACATAATCACATTACAGATTAAAATCATCATCAAAAATGGTGAAATATAGCGTATATTATTGCGCGCTGCCCATGCATTTTCATGCAAAGAGGTTGTCGCATACAAAGTAAAAATAAGCGCAAATCCCACATAGGAAAATAAGACGAACAGTCGTTCCGTCGCACTCATTTGATAATATGCTCTTTTGATATACAAAGCTGGTACAATCAATACAAAAGGGAAAAGCCCAAATTTTAAAAGGGAAACCACCCCTTCAAGAGAAGAGATACGCACATTGGCATTCCATTCTGCCCCTATAAAATTGAGTAACCCTAAGAGGGCATGGATGGCATGCACGGGCAAATCTTCCAAGGGCACCAACACAGCATTGTTTGCACCGCCTGCAAAATGTAACCGCTCAAAAAGATTATAGTGGGTCACTGTTCCAATTGCCATAATAATACAAGCAAATGCAAAAATGACCATTCTTTTGACCGTAAGCATACGTAACAGCGTCGCTTTAAACGTTTTAAGACTATCGCGTGCAAAATAGATCATCAATGCTAACGCCCCAAAGAAAGGAGTAATATAATAAACAAAAAAGCGAATAGGGTTGGCTAAAACGAGCAAGTAGAGTAAAATCATAAAGAAAATAAAGGCTTTAATTTGTGTGCTTTTACTAATGACGTGAGGACTGAGTTTTCGAAAAATAAACATAAAAGCTATCATAAAAATAAAGTACCATGTATAAGCAGCTTCACCGTACAATTCTCTTAAATACATCGGTGAATAGGCAATACAAACGACCACACCGCCCATAATAGATGAAGCGCGTGAAAGCATTAATGAACGTAAAAACCAGTAAATAAAAACGACCATAAATATACTAACTTCAAATACCGTAAACGCATGCGCAAAATAACCATTTTTATCGGCTAAAACCCAAGGAATAACTAAAAGTTGTTTATAAAAAACCCATAAATCATTATTGACGTACCACCAATGACTTGGGAAGAATGTTCCTGCTAATACGATCTCTTCTGCTAAAATGTTTGCAATGGCAGCATCAGAACTGAAGAATGCGCGATAGGTTTTAAAAATATAAAAACTGATTTCGTACAAAACAACGCTTAGAAGCAACAAAGCGCCTAAAAGAGGAAGGTGCTTTTTGAGGAGGTATTTGAAATGCATCTTTTTTGTCATGCTTACTCTCGGTTAGATAAGAATTCAATCGCTTTTTGGTAGTAACGGCTATGTTCTAACCCTTCTGCTTTTAACTCATTAATATATAAAACCAATCGTTCATCGATTTTCGTGACGATTTCATCTAAATCATCGGTCAATGTAATCAGTTCTATATCTTCAGGGCGAATTGTATGATGCTCTACCATCGTCGTTTTGATAAAATCATAGAGTTTTTCCCAATAGCATTTACCGTACAAGAAAATACTAATTTTTGTAATTTTTCCTGTTTGTGTTAATGTTAAGGCTTCAAAAAGCTCATCGAGCGTACCAAAACCACCCGGAAAGATAACATAAGAAAGTGAATATTTTATTAACATCACTTTGCGAACAAAAAAATAATCGAAGCTAAGATGTTTCGTTGTATAAGCATTACCCGATTGTTCATGCGGAAGATTGATATTTAAACCGATGGATTCACATTTTTGGGTATCAAAGGCTCCTTTATTCGCTGCTTCCATGATACCATGTGAGCCACCGGTGACGATAGAATACCCTCTTTGCCCTAATCGATTAGCAAGGGCATACGCTTCTTTATAATAATGGTTGTTAGGGTGGAAACGCGCACTGCCAAAAAAAGTAACAGAAGGACCTAAGTCTTGAAGCTCATCAAACCCTTTCACGAAGTCTGACATAATACGTAGCACACTCCATTCATTGGTATGTGCTGTGTCCTTAATACGCTTAAATTGCTCCATGCGATGTTATCGAAGCTTTTCTAAACGTTCACGTTTAGTGCCAATTTCTCCGATTTGAACACCAAAGTTTCCATCCACTATCACAACTTCGCCCATAGCAATGACTTTATCACCGACTAAAATTTCAAGGGGATCATTTGCCAATTGGTCCAGCTCAATAACAGAGCCAATGTCCATACTGAGCACATCTTTAAGGAGCATTTTTTTTGAACCAATTCGTACACGAATAGGCAGTTTAACATCTTTAATAAGTTCAATATTGCTTAATTCTTCTGGACTCATATTGGTCGTTGTTTTACGAGGTTCTTCAACCATGATTTCTGGAACAGACACGGATGGACTTGATGCCATAACGGTAGGCTCTTCACCGATAAGTGGGACTAATTCATGGGTAATTGCAAACGAGATAACATCATGGGAATGATGAATAGCAAGATGATAAATAAAGAGTTTTTCATACCCTTTAAAATCAACTTCGCTGTTTGCATCAATATACTCAACACTGTTGATTTCAAACTCTAATTTTGGCATATTTTTTTGACTGCCAAGGGAACGTGAAAAAGCACTTAAAATATTAGAAATAATCTCTTTGATGGCATCTAAATCTTCAGAATCCATCTCCTCTTTTTCATTACCTTCTCCCCCAAGCATCATATCGCCTATTGCTGTCGCGATAGATGTTGCTACCGTAACCCGCATGCGCCCGTTCATTTGTCCGCCAACGGTAACATCGAGCTTGGCTAGAGGAGGGCTGAGTTTGAGCTTACTCTCTCCACTCTCTTCTTTATTTAATTCAACAGTAGGTGCGACACCCGTTAATCCCTCAATGGTTGAGACAATTTCTTGTTCTAATAATTGTACAAATGTATTATTCACACCTTACCCCTGTTGTTGTATATCAAAGGATGAAATTTTTGACATTCTCACTTGTTCAAGTTTTTCAAGTGCGCTTTTAACTTCATCTTTATCCGTTTTAACGAGTTCTTCAATTTTTATAGATTTTCGAAATCGATGCAAACCAATTTCTGCTAAAAAGAGCTCTTTTTTATCAATCATTACGATTGCTTTATCATCGGCGGCACGATCCAGTCTAATAATGTCACCTTTTTTCAAATCCAATAAGTCACCTACACTAAGCTCTGCTCTACCGATAATAGCTTCATTAAAGACTTCCGCACGTGAGATGAGGGTATTAAGCTCTTTATTTCGGCTTTTTTTCGCACTGGTTTCACCCAACATAATATCACGATTTGCCAAACGTGACAAGATAGGTTCCAAATAGATAACCGGATAACATAAGTTAATCATCCCGCTAGAATTTCCAATGATAATCTCCATAACGACCATAATAACAATCTCATTTTGAGAAACAATCTGTACAACGTTAGGGCTGGATTCTTTGGTTTCTACCGTTGGATACATATCAGTAATGGGTGCCCAACCTTCCTTAAGACGCTGCATAATAATACGTAAAATGGCATCCAGAAGATTAAGTTCAATATCGGTAAGTTCACGCGTTGCTTCGTAGGCCTCACCCATACCGCCTAAAAGTCTATCAATCATTGGAAACGCGATGGAAGGGTTAATCTCGATAATACAATTGCCATCCAACGGTTTAATAGAGAAGACGTTAAAACTAGTAGGGCTAGGAAGTGACATCAAAAATTCGCCATACGTCATCTGATCGACTGAATGGAGTTGGATTTCAACGATACTACGCATAATAGAGGAGATTTGCGACGCAAGATTTCTCGCCATTTTATCGTGAATACCTTTAACCGCACGAAGCTGCTCTTTTGAAACACGATTGGGGCGTTTAAAATCATAAAGGATTACTTGTCGTGTGTCATTGCCTTCGCTTTCGCTAACAAGCGTATCGCCCTCTTCTTCAACAACTTCTAATAATGCGTCAATCTCTTCTTGACTTAGAATATCAGCCATTGTATAGTCCCAACTGTTCTTTTATCTTCGTTAAAAGTTTTTTATGGATTTGAGAAATTCTCGACTCACTTATCTCTAATATTTCACTGATTTCTTTTAAATTCAACTCTTCAAAATAGTAAAGCTGAATAATCATCTGCTCTCGTTCGCTAAAGGTTGATAAGATGGCATGAATCATCTCCAACAATTCATCTTTTTCAACTTTTTGAGCGGTGTCTTCACCGGAAAGAATAGTAACTTGTTCGTTTAATGACATCACGGAAACAATCATCGAGCTGTTTCTAGCTTCTGCTACTTTTTCGATATCTTCGCCTAAAACTTTTGCTAAATAAGCATCGTCAGGCTCATTACCATGCTCACTTAAATACGCCGTAATTTCTTGATCAACCATTTTAATGAGGCGTCTATTTGACCGACTCATCGTATCCAAAGAGCGTAAAAAATCAAGCATTGAGCCGTAAACACGTTTTTTACCGTATCCCCAAAAAGAGTCATTTTGGTCTTTGTCATAACGGCGGGACAGTTTAATCATCTCTTCCGTGCCAATAGAGATAAGATCATTGACATCCACAGAAGCAGGAAGCCTTTCACGTAAACGATAGGCCATCGCTCTTACAGCAGGTAAATACTGAAGAACAAGTTCATCCTGCTCTTTTTTAAGATTTTGGCTATAAGGATTAGGCTGCTTTTTTAACGTAGGATTCATTACTCTCTGTTGAGCCTTTCATTAACTTTTCATAGTGCTGGTTCATATTTTCAATACTGCTTAAAAGATTTTCCATCACTTTTTCTCTGTTTTCAAGTTCATGGATAAAATAATCACCAATATTTTCATGCTCTTTTTTGTTAAAGATAAATGTACTCATACGCTCTAAGTCAAAGAAGTTCATGATAGCCAAATGGATGATCAAATAAAAAACCAACGTAATCTCTAATGTATAAAAGAGAATCTCTTCTGGCTCAGAAAAATTCAATATGGAAAACGCCAACCCTATAAAAAAACCACTAATGGTAAAAAAATAGATAAAATTTTCTGATTTGACCATACAATATACCTTTGTGAAATGTATCTAAAATTGTTCAATAATACGCTTAAAAAAGCTCCCGAAGCTCTTTCCTGTATCACTTTTAAGCACTTTTCGTTCCAATTTATACACAAGGTTGTTCACAATTCGCTTCATATCCAAGGATGCCATAGAATTTGGGGCATCATTGGTAAAGAGCGTTCGCTGTTTGATACTCTTTGAAACCACTTTATCTTCAGGTAATTTTCCGATTAAATTCAGTTTCAATCCATTGCCAATGTTTGCTTGCGCTACTTTATTAATTTTATCAAAAATGAGCTGCGCCTCTTTTTCGCTTTTGGTCATATTGAGAATAAGATGAATGTTAGACTGTGTTTTACTGGTGATTTTAATCGTTGCATACGCATCCGTAATCGCCGCTGGGTCAGGGACAGTCACAACAATCACTTCATCCGCCGCTTCTAAGAACAGTTGAATATGCTCTCCAATACCTGCCCCCGTATCAATAATCATAAAATCTAAATCATCAAGCACTTTTGTCTCTTCCAAAAAGCGTTCAAATAAAAACTGCTCAGAGTATTTTAATATCTCATCACCGCTTTCACCCGGAATAAGCAGTAAATTCTTTTTAATAGGGACGATGACATCTTTTAGGGAACATTCTCCTTTTAAAACATGGAGAATATTTTTATCGATGCGGACATTAAGGATGACATCAAGATTGGCAAGTCCAATATCTGCATCAAATAACGCCACCTTGTAGCCATTATTGGACAAGATATTTGCCATATTTGCACTAATGGTGCTTTTACCAACGCCACCTTTACCGCTGGTAATAGCAATGAACTTCGTACTACTGTGTTCTTTATTGGACGCCCCGACCAATTCTTGAAGTTTATTCGCCTGTGTTTCCATGTTCACCTCTTTTTTTCTCAAAACCATCAAGAATACATTCAACCAAAAAGTCACTGGACGCTGGAACAATATCATCAGGGACTTCTTGACCGATGGAAAAATAGCTCACGGGTTTATCGGTATCATAAATTAAAGAAAATATCGTTCCAAAAACCTTGGTCTCATCAAATTTTGTAAAAATAAGCGTATCGATATTTAAAAATGAGAAGTTTTTGAAAACCTCTTTTAAATCTTCTAGTTTACTTCCTGCCGATAAAACCAAATTGACATCGATTTGAAAATTGCTACTTTGGATAAACTTATTGAGTTTAATCAATTTCTCTTTGTCGTATTGTGAACTTCCTACGGTATCGATTAAAATCACATCGCAATGCGCTAAAGAAGAGAGCGCGTTATTAAAATCACTTGGTTCAACCACATCTTCAATAGGTAAACGCATCATTTTTGCGTACTGAAACAGCTGTTCAACCGCGCCAATACGATACGTATCGAGGGTAATAATGCCCACTTTAGAACGTTTTTCTTGAATGTACGAGTAACGTGCCGCCAACTTTGCAATCGTTGTCGTTTTACCCACTCCCGTAGGTCCTACAAACATCATTACCCGTTTGGAGCCTTTGGAAAGTTCTTCCTCCATCCTGACAGGAATAAGTTTGCGAAGTAACACTTGGAAATAGCGTTTAATGGTCTCACTGCTGTTTTTCATACGACTAGGCATGTGCTCTAGCGTTAAGTTCATAATATTTTCAAGATGATCTTCGCCCATACCGCTGGTTTTTGCCAGTTTATAAATTTCGGCAAATTCAGAAGGAATCGCTAAATGATTACGGTGGTGCGCTTTTTCTTCCCAAAACATCTCTTGAATCAACTTAATTTTATCAGCGAGCTTATTAATTTCACACTTAATCTCGCCCATACTTTCATTGTTCTGATTGCGCTCTGCTTGCCTAAGTGTCGTATTGGTACTGCCACCTATATCACTTGTCGCTTGCGCAATTTGAGAGATTTGTTTGGCAGCTTCGGAAAGGCTAAAGAGAACATCTTCGCCGCTTTTGTATTTAGGCTCAACTCTACTAGGCTCCATTTTGGGTGCAATCGGCGGCGTAGGTTGATCTTCTTCAATCGCAACAACCACTTCATACAGCGCTGATGTGCTGATTGTTTTTTTGCGAATTTGTTTGGTACTAATCACCAAAGCATTTTCACCACACTCATGTTGAGCGAGTTTCAGTGCTTCTGCTGGTGTTTCTCCACTAAACGTATGAAATTTCACCCATTATCCTTTGAAACTTTTTAGCATAAAAAGTGGAACGACAACGGACAAACGCTCACTCCACTTGGGGTGTGGAACGATTAAGTTGTGTTGATTGCGTTTGAGATTATCGAAAAATATTATATCTAAATCAAGCGTTCTTGGTCCATTTTTAAAGAGCCTCACACGCCCAAATTGATCTTCTACATGTAAAAGTATTTTGAGCAATGCTTTTACATGTAAAGATGTCTCCAAGACCATCACGGCATTGTGAAAGTCATTTTGCTCGGTATAGCCAAAAGCTGGGTTTTGCAAAATGGGTGATGTTTCACGTACATGAAACCGTCTGTCATTAAGTAACCGACGATACAATGCAACAAATCGCTTTTTAACATCGCCCTCATTGCCACCAAGACCAATCACCGCTTCATAACGAAATGCCTTGGCATGACATTTACGAACAGGAAAAAAAGAAATTTTTTCTAATTTCACCCCATAACCTCAGCGCCATGACTTCGTACGACAATCGTATCTTCGATGCGAACGCCAAATTGCTCTGGCAAATAAATTCCCGGCTCAATGGTGAAAACCATATTTTCTTCGATAATGGTTTCACTTCGTGCGCCAATCACAGGAAGTTCGTGAATATCAAGTCCCACGCCATGCCCTGTTGAGTGAATAAAAAATGCTCCAAAACCTGCGTGTTCAATCACATCGCGTGCCGCTTTATCAATCTCTTTGGCTTTGACACCCACTTTAACGGCATTTAGTGCTGCTTCTTGCGCTCGCAAAACCGTATCATACACTTTTTGCTGGAAGGTATTTTTGAAGTATTGCTCTTTACTAAAATTAAAGTGTTCATCAAAAGAGCTTGTGCGTGTTCTATCAGAACAGTAGCGTGCATACTTAACCCCAGCATCCAAAAGCACCAATTCGCCGTGTTGTAAGACTTTTGATGTTGGAAGCGCATGTGGTTTAGCAGCATTTTCACCCAAGGCTACAATGGGAGAAAAGCTAAGGTCCAAAGCACCTTTGTATTTAAAAATCGACTCTGCTTCAAAATGAGCCATCTTTTCATCCAGCCCTAAACCGCTCTCTTTTAAAAATTCCCCAAAGCGTGTAAATGCATCTCGGCCAAACAACGCGGCTTTTTTCAGTATTTGAAGTTCCGCTTCGCTTTTAATCATACGTTTTTTTTGTGAAAAATTGGGTTTTTCTTGAAAATGGATACTAAGCTTATCACTGAGTCTTGCATAAGCATCCACACTCCATTCACTAGGATTGTACGCCAAGGATTTAATACCGCTTTTACGAATAAGCAAACGTGCTGTTTTAAGCAAATCACGTCTGTCGCCTTCAATCACAGAAGCACCGTGAATCACTTCAGAAGCCTCTGTGGTATAACGTGGATCGGTAATAAAAAATGCTTCGCTTCCTAGTTTCAAAAAAACGGCATTATCGCATGAAAAACCACACTCAAAATAGAGCGCATTTTCATCTTTGAGGATATAATTCACGTTATGCTTTTGCTTGTTGTTGTGCCGCTTGTGCTTTACGAATCGCATCGATTTCGCCAAGCATTTGCATCATGGAAATCATCGCCAAGTGGTAACCAAATGGTCCAAAACCGCTAATTTGTCCTGTACAAACAGGTGCAATCATACTTTTTTGGCGGAACTCTTCACGTCTGTAAATATTGCTGATATGTACTTCAATTGCAGGTAATGATACCGCACTAATGGCATCACGAATCGCGATAGACGTATGTGTGTACGCGGCTGGATTGATGATGATACCATCTGCGTCACCTAAGCATTCTTGGATTTTATCAACCATTTCACCCTCTAAATTGGATTGGAAAAATTCGATTTCGAAATCATTTTGTTTTGCAACCGCTTCCATTTGAGAATGAATCTCTTCAAGTTTCATCGCACCATAGACGCTTTGTTCACGGTGACCGAGCATATTAAGATTTGGACCTTGAATGACAACTATTTTCATCTTTTACCTTTTGTTTAAAATTTAGTCTTATTATATCAATAGACTTCTTGCATAACCCTTGAAGCAATAAGGAGTTAGTTCAAAAAGTGATGTACTATAAGCGATACTCTTTTTTTTAATGCGTTTATAAAAGGAGTCTCAAGTTTAGTTTAGGATATAATCACGGCATCATTTATCCTTTTTCAAACGTCAATTATTGAAAAAAAACGCTATCAACTTTGCCTGTAAATCTCCCGCAAGTATTGAGACACGCTCTATCTCAAAAGCTCTCTTTTGTGCATGACAGTCTTAATCTATAATATGCAATTTTTACATCATGTTAGCGGATATCGCATTATTTTAAAGGAGAATCGTGAAACTTTTAATCGCTGATTTTGTCCTCGTGTGCAATGACACATTTGAAATCATTGAACACGGTGGCGTTTTATTTGACACAACCATCGTTGAAGTGGGTAACGGTGAAGATTTACGTGCCAAGCACCCTACCGCAACCCTTATTACTACACCTAAGAACAGCGTTATTCTGCCTGGACTCATTAACACGCACGTTCATTTAGAGTTTAGCGCCAACCAGAGTATGCTTCACTATGGCGACTTCATTCCTTGGCTTCAATCAGTCATCAAACACCGTGAAGAACTTAGCGCACTTGCCACAACAGAACTGATTACATGTAAACTTCAAGAGATGCTCCAAAGCGGTACCACAACCCTTGGCGCGATTAGTAGTTTTGGAGCTGATTTAGAAGCGTGTACGCAAACACCGCAACGTGTCGTTTATTTTAATGAAGTGTTAGGTTCAGTTCCAAGCGCGGTAGATGCAATGTACAATGATTTTGTAGGACGCTTAGAGGCTTCAAAAGAATTGACATCTCATCGCTTTATCCCTGCGATTTCGGTGCATTCACCCTACTCAACGCATCCAATTTTGGCAAAAAAAGCTCTGCAATTAGCACGTGATGAAGGATGTGTGGTTTCAACGCATTTTATGGAGAGCCCAGCAGAGCGACGTTGGTTAGATGAAGGTGCGGGAGATTTTCAGACATTTTTTAATGCGTTTAATCCTCATGCTAAACCCATGTGCAGTGCGATGGAGTATTTAGCGCTTTTTGAACACAACGACACACTTTTTACGCACGGTGTTCAAGCATCTGAGCAGGAGTTAAATGTCATCGCAACACAAAAAGCGACTTTGACGCATTGCCCTGTTTCCAACCGACTTTTAGGTGTGGGGAAACTAGCCCTTGCAACGGTTAAAGAACAGAACATCAACCTTACCATTGGTACCGATGGTCTGAGTTCGAACATCTCTTTGAACCTTTGGGATGAATTACGATGCGCTTTAATGATGCATACGCAAGAAGAACTTTCAACGCTTGCCATCACGCTGTTACGAAGTATTACATGTAATGCTGCAAAGGCACTCAAACTTCCATGTGGAGCACTTCACACAGGCAATTATGCCGATATCATCGTCGCAACGTTGCCACAACCTTGTGAAATAAAAGACGTGGCATTACAGCTTATTTTACAAACAAAACAAACGCATATGACGTTTATTGATGGAGAAAAACTATGTTAGATTTGATTAAAAAACCGTTTCTTTGGGTGGGCGCACTTTTAAATTACATCCAAAATCATTTTAAAGCACTGCTTTTTATTTTGATTGTCGTACTGATTTATGGTTCTCAAGAAGAGCTTAAAACGCCTAATCTTGCTGTCGTTAAAATCGAAGGGGAAATCACACAAATTGATGACATCTTAGAGACAATTAACAAAGCAGATAAAGACGAGCATATCAAAGGGGTGCTTTTACATGTAAACTCTCCCGGAGGAGCGCTAGCACCGTCTATTGAGCTTTCGATGGCTATCAAACGTTTGGCACTGCACAAGCCTGTTGTTGCTTATGCCGCAGGCAGTATGACCAGCGGTAGCTATTACGCATCCATTTGGTCCAATTATATCGTGGCAAATCCGGGTGCGTTTATTGGCTCTATCGGTGTTCTTTTTCAAGCACCCAATGTCGCTGAATTGGCTAAAAAACTGGGAATTTCTGAGCAAATTATCACCGCAGGCGATTACAAACAGATGGGAACGTTTACGCGTGAATGGACGCCAAAAGAGCGAGGTGCTTTAAAGGGTCTCATTGATGATGCGTATGGTTTGTTTGTCCATGACGTAGCCACAGCACGTGGTCTTGATGAAACCAAACCCAATGAGTTTGCAAATGCACAAGTTTTCATCGCTAGTAAAGCATTACATGTAAAACTGATTGACGAGGTTGGCTCAATCAATGAGGCTAAAGAGAAAGTTGAAGAACTTGCGCAAGTCAAACAACCCATCTGGCAAAAACCAGACCCGATGGACAAGTGGATGAAAAAACTTGAAAGCAGCAGTCAATTGCCCATTTTTAATTTGATGGGATATTTAAAATAAATGAAAAAATCAACGCTTTCGCTTCAGCTTTTACAATCGTTTTATGTGCTTCTAGGCACGATGTCAATGGCATTTGCCGTTGTTTGCTTTCTCTCTCCTAATAACATGGTGACAGGTGGTGGCATCGGCATTGCTCTAATTTTGCATTTTTTTATGACAAAATTAACGCTTGGAACGTTACTTGTTATCGTCAGTGCGCCTTTTGTTCTTTTGGGATTTATCTATTTTGGAAAACTTTATACGATGAAAACCTTTATGGCGCTTCTTGCAACATCGTTTTTTACTGACCTTTTTCGAGAGTTTTTACATCTTAAACCACTCACCGATGATATTTTATTGGCCGCTATTTTTGGGGGTATTTTTATAGGACTTGGTGTTGGACTGGTCATTAAAGGTCGCTCTTCCACAGGTAGCACCTCCGTCGTCGGCGAAATTGTTGCGATGAAGACAAAACTAAAAGCCGCTGAAGTTTTGCTCATCATTGATGTCACCATTATGGTTGTCTATATTTTTGCCTATGGCGACATGAAAAAAGCACTCTACAGTATGCTTGGCGTGTATGTGACATCCAAAGTTATTGATATGATTCTAACAGGACGACCTTCTAAAAAAGTCGTCAATATTGTTTCCAATAATGTCGAAGCCTTAACCGAACAAATTCGTGAACGTATCGAAGAGCATGGTACCATTTTTACAGGTGTTGGCTTGCATCATCAAAAGCAGATAAAAACGGTTATTTTGCTCTCGGTTGAAACCTCTAAAATTCAACTGTTAAAAGATATTATCAGGGAGTATGACCCAGAAGCGTTTCTCATTATTTCAGAGGCTTCTGAGTTTTTAGGAAGAGATTAAGCACACACGAGAAAGCCTAAAAAGCTTTCTCATGTTTAAACCATCAACGAGAGTTTCACAATATAAAATCCACCAAATATCAACCATAAAAATAGAATTGCCGCTAAATAAATAGGCTTCATCCCTACATTTTTGAACTTACTCGTACTGGTTTCCATACCAAGCGCTGTCATTGCCATCGTGAGCATAAAGGTATCAATGGCATTGATATCTGCAACAACTACAGAAGGCAAAAGATGCAATGAATTAAATCCAGCCACGACAATAAAGAAGACCGCAAACCAAGGAATCGTAATTTTTGTTTTGGTTTTAGAAAGCGTACTTTTTGAACTACGCATCAACCAAAAGCCCAAAATCACTAAAAAAGGCGCTAAAAGCATCACACGAATCATTTTAACGATAACCGCACTTTGCGCCGTCTCTTGGTCGATGGCATTACCAGCAGCCACGACATGTGCGACCTCATGAATCGTACCTCCGATATATATACCCATTTCAGAAGGTGTTAAAGGGACCAACCCTAATTTATATAAAAAAGGATACAAAAACATCGCAATGGTTCCAAACACCACAACCGTTGAAACGGCGACTGTACTTTTATACGCTTCCGCATTGACGACAGGTTCAGTGGCAAGTACCGCCGCCGCACCACAAATAGAACTACCCGCTGCCGTTAAAATCGTTGTCTCTTTGTCGAGTTTCAGTACTTTTGTTCCTACAATATAACCAATAATAAAGGTTAAACTAACAACAGCAACACTGGTTATAATGCCAGCAAGCCCCACTTCCTCGATATTTTGAAACGTTAGTCTAAACCCATACAGCACAATGCCTGCTCGTAAAATCGTTTTGGTGGAAAAAAAGATACCCGGAACCCACTCTTTAGGCAACTTTTGACGTAAGGTATTGGCATACACCATACCCAAGAGAATGCCGATAATCAAAGGGCTAATGCCAAGATGCTTAAACACTGCAAATTCACCAATATACGTCGCACTGGTTGCAAATAGTGCCACGAAGAGAATTCCGCTTAACGTGTTGTGTCTATTTTCTTTTTGAAACATACACATCCTTCAAATTTTTAGCGTATTATAAAACTCTCAACATAATAAGTAAAATAAATTATATTTGCTATAATCATAAATATTACTCATCAAAGGAAGTGCATGACCCTAAAAGAATTGAACATTTTTTACCACTTGTGCGATGATGCGCATCTTTCAAATTTAGCTCAAAAACTTGGTATCACTCAGTCTGCCATCTCATTAGCCATCAAATCTTTAGAGCAAAAAATTGGTGAGCCATTGTTTGATCGTATCGGAAAAAAATTTGTTTTGAATGAAACAGGACGGCTTTTTAAAGAGAGAACGTATCTTCATTTTATGGCACTCAATGACGCACAAAATTTTTTTATTAGCAATACCTTATCGGGTATTTTAAAAATTGCTTCGAGTAAAACCATCGGTAACTTCGTAACTTCCAAAATAATTTTTGATTTTTTACAGCACAATGAACGCGTTCAAATTCAAAAAGAGAGTCACAACTCCGCACAGATTATTCATATGGTAAAAAATGCTATTATCGATGTTGGATTTATTGAATCGACATGCGATGACCCAGATATTATGAAAGAAGCCATCGGAAATGATGAGCTTATTGTCGTCACAAGTGATAAAAGCCTTGCCAATAAAACCGTTTATGTTGATGAGTTGTTCTCAAAAAAGTGGATTTTACGCGAAAAAGGCTCTGGAACGCGGGAAGTTTTTTTAGAAGCATTAGGCGACATTGCTCAAAACATACACCTGTGCATGGAATTTAGTGAATTTGAAGAGGCAAAAATACTTCTACACGCTTACCCACAAGCTATTACATGTGTTTCACGCGTTGTGGTAAAAGAAGAGTTGGAGCGAGGAGAACTGTTTGAAGTGAGGCTCAAAAATTTAACCATTAAGCGTACATTTCACCTTATCTATCATAAAAATAAATACCCCAGTAAACTCTTTAGCGAATTTAAACAGTTTGTCCTGCAACACACACACCACTAGAGCAGTGTCACCTCTGCTTTGAGGTAACACTGTACTCTTTAGAGGGTGTGTTCTTTGCGATATGCGATAATTTCATCAATACTGACAATCGGTAAATTGTGTTTTTGGGCAAATTTTACAATTTGCTCACCTTTACTCATCGTCCCATCAGGATTGGTGAGTTCACACAAAACGCCATAAGGAGAAAGACCTGCAAGACGCATTAAATCCACCGTCGCTTCGGTATGCCCATCGCGTTCTAAAACACCATTGGCTTTGGCGCGCAAAGGAAACACATGCCCGGGAGAGACTATTTTCATTTTACCCTCAGGGTGAATCGCCGCATGAACGGTGGTACGTCTGTCTTTAGCACTCACTCCTGTAGTGACACCCTCTTTAGCTTCAATGGAAATGGTAAAACCTGTTTGAAACTTGGACTGATTGTGGGTTACCATCATGGGAAGTTCAAGTGCATCCGCTTTTTCAGGAGGCAAGCACAAACAGACAATCCCACTGCATTCACGAATCAGTAGTGCCATTTGTTCGGTAGTCAGAGACTCTGCATGGAAGATGATATCGGCTTCGTTTTCACGATCATGGTTATCCATCACGATAACACCGTTTTGAGTTTGTAATGCGCGCAAAGCTTGCATTACGGAGCTGTTGAGCGAAGAATTCGCACAGATTTGATTCATGGGTTACTCCTAAAAATTGAGTAAACTTACCAGAATCAGGGCATCTTTAAATATAGACACACGATTTTGTCATCAACAATGGCAATATGCACTACATTCTCTCTCATCCGGACTTTAACCGTTGGTTTTGGAATCACACCAAATCTGCTGACCTTTTACATGTAATAGACTTCTTACATGTAAAAGCGCTCGCGGACTCTCTTTGTTACAAGATTACCGCCAGTAGGGAATCACACCCTGCCCTGAGAAATAAGTTTCACAAAAATTATACTGCAATATTCTTAAAAAATAAAATTACTTTAGGAAATACGTACTAAATTTTGTTTCATGAGTTTAATATCTAAAGATGGTGCGTTTCCAAACACTCTGGAATATTCTCTGCTAAATTGCGAAGGGCTCTCGTATCCCACTAAAAAAGCGGCTTCCCCTATTTCATTCACTTCGCCAAGGAGCAACTGGCGTGCTTGCTGAAGCCGCAATAGCTTTTGATACTGTATCGGACTCATAGTGGTTATAGTTTTAAAATGCCTATGAAACGATGCCACACTCATTCCCACTTTTTTACACAACACATCCACGCGCAAAGGAGCTGCGACATCGTTATTGATAGACTCGATCGATTTTGCAATACGATACGCATTGCTACCGCGTAAGACAAACTGATGCAACATCGCGCCATATTCACCTTGCAACACGCGATACAGCATCTCTTTGATGATTAAAGAAGCAAGGGCAGGTATCTCTTCTGGTTGATTCCATAGGCGTATGAGACGCCGTGCAGCATCCAAAAGCTCAACAGTGGTATATCCAACCCCTATACTGTGAGCTTCATGCTTCGCCTGCGTTTGCAAAACCGTCGCATACTGCATCATCTCAATCATCTGCTCTGGCTCGAACATCAGTTGCAGTGATAAAAAAGGCTTTTGTGCAGACGCTTCAATAATCTGCCCTGTAACGGGCAAATGCAAAGAAGAGACTAAATACGATGTTGCATCATACGCATACGTATGTGGCCCTAACATCACCACTTTAGCCCCTTGAAGGATGATGAATAAAGAGGGCTCATAGACCGTGTGCAACATCTGGGAAAGTGAGGATGCTTTAAACACATTCATGTGTGCAATCGGTGTTGAATTAAGTCCTTCATGCAATTTCTTTTGCGATAACAGCATGACCAACTCGTCTATTAAGCCTTCTTTACTGACTGGCATCATTACTCCTTTTATAATCGCATACCGCCTGAGACTTCAATGCGTTGTCCGTTAATCCATGAGGCATCATCACTGACCAGCAAAGAGACCGCCGCACCAATATCTTCAGGCAATCCCACGCGCCCTAAGGCAATTTGAGAAGCGATGTATTCGTTAATCTTGGGATTATCCCGATTGACACCCCCTGCAAAATCCGTTTCAATGGCACCAGGGGCTACCACATTCACACTGATACGACGTTTTCCAAGTTCCAATGCCAAATAATGCGTCAAAACCTCAATACCCCCTTTCATCATGGCATACGCGGCATACCCAGGGATACTAAAGCGTGTCAGCCCCGTTGAAATATTGAGAATTTTACCGCCATCTGCGATGAGAGGCAATAATGTTTGTGTCAGAAAAAAAGGACCTTTTAGATGAATATTCATCAAGGTATCAAACGCTTCCACACTCGTTTGTTCAAAAGATTGGTTGATACCAATACCCGCATTATTAATGAGAATATCAAACTGCTCTTTGTGCCAAACGGTATCTAAAAGCAATGTCAGCTCTTCGCTAAATGTTGAAAAAGTGTCGCTTTTTGAGACATCCAAGGATAGTGCTGCCGATTGACGTCCGTAGTGTTTGATTTCTTCCACAACCTTCAGTGCTTCTTGCTCAGACGTTTGATAGGTAATGATCACGTCAAATCCCTTTTGTGCGAGAAACAACGCCATACTTTTGCCTAAACCTCTACTACCACCAGTGATAAGCACTGTTTTCATATCTTTTTCCTTTGAAGTTATTTGATATGAAAGTCTATAATGAATTGTATCTTTTAGGTTAGCACAAAATGCTTATAGATTTGCCTATTTCTATCAATTAACGTTTTTTAAGGCTATTGGCAAGTCCAGAGGAGACAATGAGCGCAAGCCCGATAAAGTAAACCGGTAAAATGGGTTCATCAAAGACAATAATAATCGATGTTGCCGATAAAATAGGTGTGATAAAAATAAATGGCGCAACAAACGAAGCATCTCCATTTTGCAGTGCTTTAATCCAAAAGAGATAGGAAATGCCATTGAGAAAAATACCATTGATGAGAATATAAAACCACTCACGCGCACTTGGTAAAACAAACGAAGAGAATGTTTGCATGGAGATGAACGAGTAAATAATGGCAGTGAAAAAGTAAAGAGTGACCGCATTGGAAAGCGTGATACTCACTTTCTTACTCAAAACAGAAAACAACGCAAACGAGAGTGCGCCTATTAAAACCATCGCAATGACACGGATATTGGAAAAATCAATCGATGCAAAATTACCCTTGGTGATGACGATAGTAACCCCTAAAAAACCTAAAATGAGTGATGCCGCTTTGTTTGCGGTGAGTTTTTCTTTGAGAATGACTAAGGAGAGTAGGACAATAAAAATTGGCCATGTGTATTGCATCACTAACACTTCTAAGCCATTGGATTTTTCATACCCAAAATAGAGCATAAGGTAGTAAAAAAAGTCTAGAAACCCAAGGACAATTAAAGAGCCATACATTTTAGCCGAGTATTTGAAAAGTTCGTGAGTTTTTTTCGTGTAAAGAGCCACAGCCAAAAGCGAAAGAAACGAGACGACACTGGAGTAGAAAAGATACTGATGGTGATCCAAGCTCGATTGCCCCAATTTGGCAAAAACGGGAATTAATGACCACAAAACAATACACAGTGCGACATAAAAAATACTTTGTACCTTTTTAGAAAACCGTTGCATCACCACCCTTTTGAAAAGACTATTATAACCCATTTTCAATCTTTGCTATAATTTCACAAAAAGTAGACTTATGAAAGAACTCATCGCCAAGCTCCCCAAAACTGAATTGCACCTTCATATTGAAGGAACGTTAGAACCTGAACTCATGTTTGCGTTGGCTCAAAAAAACAACATCGCCATTCCCTACAAAAATGTCGAAGAGGTTAAAAACGCCTATAATTTTACCTCGCTTCAATCGTTTTTAGATATTTACTATGCAGGGGCGAATGTGCTCGTCACTGAGTCTGATTTTTTCGATCTGACGTGGGCCTACCTTCTTACATGTAAAGCGCAAAATGTTGTGCATGTGGAGATTTTTTTCGACCCTCAAACCCATACAAAGCGTGGCATTGCATTTGAAACCGTTCTGAATGGCATTTGCAAAGCACTTGAGAAAGGCGAAACAGAGCTTGGTATTAGCTCGTTTCTCATTATGAGCTTTTTACGCCATCTTAGCGAAGCAGAGGCATTTGAAACGTTGGAGCAATCCTTACCGTTTAAAGAGAAAATTATCGGGGTCGGGCTTGATTCAAGTGAAGTCGGACATCCACCTTCCAAATTTGAACGCGTCTTTGCAGCCAGCGCCAAAGAAGGGTATAAAATCGTTGCGCATGCGGGCGAAGAAGGCGATAGTTCGTACATTTGGGAAGCGATTAACCTTTTACATGTAAACCGCATTGACCATGGCATTGCTTGTGATGAAGATGCCAAACTGGTGCAGTTTCTCATTGAAAAACAGATTCCTTTGACCGTTTGCCCACTCTCCAATGTCAAGCTCAAAGCGGTCAAATGCATGCAAGAACACAACATCGCAGCACTTCTGCGCCAAGGTGTTTTAGTCACCGTCAATTCCGATGACCCTGCTTATTTTGGAGGGTATGTCAATGAGAATTATGAAGCCATTGTGGACGCTTTATCACTAAGCGAAGCGGAGCTAAAAGAGCTTGTTAAAAACTCTTTTAAAGCATCCTTCTTAAGTGCAGAACAAAAAGAAAATTATATCGCTTCTCTTTAAATAGAGCGTTTTGCAAGACCTCCTAGCGAGGTCTCTTTATAATTGGTGTTCATATCGCGCCCTGTTTCAACCATGGTTTTAATGACTTCATCAAAACTGACTCGATGACTTCCATCCGTATAGGAAGCATATTCTGCCGCACTGATAGCACGAATCGCCGCTATTGCGTTACGTTCAATGCAAGGTACTTGCACATACCCACCAATGGGATCACACGTCATACCAAGATGGTGCTCTAGCCCCATCTCAGCGGCATAATCTATTTGCTGAAGATTACCGCCAAAGATATACGCCGCCATACCTGCGGCCATCGAGCACGCTACGCCAACTTCGCCTTGACAGCCCACTTCTGCGCCTGAGATGGAGCCGTTAAACTTCACTAAATTTCCCAGTAAACCTGCAATGGCAAGCGCGCGCAAACACTCTGTTTCATCTAAATCATATGCTTCTTTGAGGTAACGTAGTACGGAGGGAACAACACCCGAAGCCCCACAGGTAGGTGCGGTGACCACGACGTGCCCACTGGCATTCTCTTCACTGACCGCTAAAGCGTAAGCAAACATTAAACCGTGTGCTTTTTTATCTTCTTTGCGCGCTTTGGAAAAAAACATTTTTGCTTTTCGGGGATACTGCAAGGTTCCAGGTAAAACGCCTGTTTGTTTGAGTCCTCGCTCAATCGTCTCTTGCATGGTATCCCAGACCTCTTTGAGGTAAGGCCAAAGGGTTTCATCTTCGTAACGTTCAACGTATTGCCAGAGTTCTTGATGCTCATTTTCACACCACGCCATAATCTCTTTCATAGACGTAAGTGGATAAATGGACGCTTTTGTGAGAGCTTCACCCTCTTCTTTAAGCGCACTTCCACCTACACTATACACTTCCCAAGACTCTTTACATGTAAAATGTTCATCCAAGGCTTCAAAGAGCATTCCGTTGGAGTGAAAAGGTTTCATAATATCCATCCGAAAGACGACTTCAGTGGGTGTTGGCGCTAAAGTTTCGATAATAGTCACATCGGTTAAGTGTCCTTTGCCTGTTAAGGCTAAAGAGCCATACAACGTTACACGATAGGAAATAGCATCCGGAGTTTTTTGTTTAAATTGAAGGGCTGCTTTTTGAGGACCCATCGTATGACTCGAAGAGGGCCCATGCCCTATGCAGAAAAGTTCTTTAATCGAGTCCATGAGATTCCTTATGGGAAGAGTTCAAAGTATTTACAACTTTTCGTCTTAAAGTATGTGTTCTATTTTTCATATTAAAAAGACTCTCATGTAAAGACATATCAACAGGTGAACTTTGCCAATTTACGGGTGATGAAGTACCTTTTTTTGATAATGTTGGTTTCATCGATAACCTTTTCTAGAAATTTGGCACGTATTGTATTGAATCTGAACTTAGAAGTATGCAACGTGAAACTACCGTTAAGAAAGAGAGTCTTTTTCGTAAAACTGTATCGTATTTTTTCCAGCGCTTTTGGCTTTATACATGGCTTTATCAGCTTTTTTCAAGAGCTCATCCTTGGAATCATTATCGCTCTTAAACAATGCAATACCAATACTTGTCGTACAATAATGCTCAATAATGGTGCTTTTAGACTCAGAGAGTGTATGTCTGAGTCGATACGGCTCTGATAAAGAGATTCGAATGGTCTCTGCGATACTTTTTACTTGATGTTTCACATGATTTCTATCTTCAGCAAGGTCTTGGAGAATAACCACAAATTCATCACCTCCAAAACGTGACACCGTATCTATCTCCCTAATGCATCCTATCAATCTACTAGCGACTTCAACCAAAAGGACATCGCCCATACTATGTCCATAGGTATCATTTAAAGACTTAAAATTATCGAGGTCAAGGAATAACAAGGCACAATATTTATTGCTACGCTTACTGCTTGCCATAGAAAGGGTAAGTCGTTCCGATAATAAAAGCCGGTTGGGCAATTTGGTTAAAACATCGTAAAAAGCTAATTGTTCAACATTGGCTTGCATCATTTTTCGCGAAGTAATTTCTCTCGTGACACCGTGATAACCTATAATTTCGCCTTTTTTATTGCGCTCAGGCTTGGATATAATTTCACCCCAAAGGAGTCTTCCATCTTTGCAACGATGTTCCATCTCAAAGGCAATAAATTCATTATAAATGCCTCTGCTCTCCTCTTCTTGTCGCTGCTTTAATTTTTCTACAATAATTTTCACCCCCTCAGGTGTAAACATTTCAAAAACACTGTGTCCTATCACTTCAGAAGCTTTATAGCCTCGCAATCGCTCATCCGCCGGGCTAATATAGGTGATGTTTAAATCTTTATCTGTTCTCCAGATAACATCTCGTACCTCTTCTGTCAAGTGCCTATAAAGCTCTTCGCTCTCCTTAAGTTTTGTCGTAACAATGCTCTTTTCAATGGCGATACTGGTAAGATTGGCAGATTGTTCTATAACGGCAATATCTGTTTTTACAGGAGCTAATGCACAGGCATGATAAATCGCAAATGTTCCTAAGACATCCCCATTGGATGAAAAAATTGGTTCTGACCAACACGATTTAAGCCCTGCTTTAAAGGCTAACGCTTTATAGGGTTGCCAGTAAGGATGGGTATCGATACTTTCAGCCACAACACGCTTTTTTAGATACGCAGCACTTCCACAAGAACCCACACTTTCACCGATACAAAGACCTTTGACAGCATCATTGTAAAAGGCAGGCAAGCTAGGAGCAATCACCTGTGAAAAAGATTTACCCTCAGAATCGAGTAAAAGGATACTGCAAAGCATTTTTGGATTTTGTTCTTCCACATTTTTGACAATGGATTCAAGAATGGTCGGTAAAGGAAGCATTTTAGCGATCATTTCGAGAATATCGTTACGATGACGTTCACGCATCTCAGCCGCTTCTCGATTTTTAATCTCCCGTCCCAAGCGATAATACCAATACACAAACAGGATAAACAAACAGACAATACCCACACTGTATTGCAGAATGGTTTTTGCTTGAATTCCTTGCTCAATTCGCATCCCAATCCACCGATTAAAAATTGTATCGGATTCCTCTTTGGAGATGGATGCCATTGCTTTTGTCATGATGGAAGCTAATTCTGTATGGTTTTTTGGAAAAGCAAAACGATGCTGGCTTGAAAATTCGGTTTGCCCTGAGATACGAAGTTTTTCAAGGCCATTGTTTTTAATCGTATAGTTTATGGCACTCATATCACCGACATAAGCATCTGCTTTTCCTTCCATCACAAAAGTTAAAGCTTCTAAAATATTATTAGCCAAGACCAAATGAATGTTTGGATATTTTGTTGCGAGCATCTCTTGCGTAAAATAACTTTTTTCGACGGCAACACGTTTCTTTGATAAACGATCTAAACTCCCTATAAATTGCCCTTCTCCATTATCAACGATCATCGTCTGAGTGTCGCGATACGGCTCAGAAAAGGAAAAATATTTTAAGCGCTCTGGGGTTTTAACAATGCTGGTTAAGACATCTATGTCACCTTTTTTAGCCAGCTCAACCAATTCAGACCACGATTTTCCTTTCATAATTTCAAACGTAACACCTAATTTTTGCTCTAAAAGACGCAGATAGTCCACTGCCATACCCACGTAGGTTCCATTTTTATTGAGCCATTCATAAGGAGCATATTCAGAGTCCATTCCAACCCGAATGGAAGGATGAGAAAGAAGCCACGCTTTTTCGTTATCGGTCAGATTGAGTGTTGGTTGAGAAAGAGAAGGAGGTTCTGCAAAAATCAATACGGGATTGAGCAGAAAAAGAAAGAAATAAAAAAGAAAAAAACATCTGTTTTTTTGAGTCTTTATGGAAGGCTCCTTATTCAAAATAAATACACCTATTTTTCATTCCCATTTGATTAATTGTACTTGTCAAATAATTTAATAAACCTGAATTTAAATGCACCATCTTTGAAAGCCCTATTCGTCGCTGTATTCTCCTTCATCCAACTTTTTATGACACAAGGAATACTCCTTGCATCTGCAACAATAATGTCACGCAAGGAGAACGCACTATGGATGAAAAAGAACTTAAAAAAGAGTTAGCAAGATTAAAACGTTTAGCCGTTGAAATCGCAGGCGAAATTCACGATATCGTTGAAGATACCTTATGGGTAAAGTACAACGAATTACCCATACTTTCAGCCAAAGTCGTAGAAGCCGTTAAAGAAGCAGAGCGCTTTAAAGCCCAACACAATCTTTAATGACGCACTATCCAATCAGAAATTTTTGAAACAATCTCTTGCTCAACACCATTATATCCATGGTAAGCAAACGCTAAGCACGGCTCGCCTTTACTTTGACCGCCATGAATGAGCATCAGCTCTTTTGCAGAACTTAAAGTGAGCTTTTCCATCAACAAAGGAGCAAGCGCACCATGCCATGATGCTAAAGAAGAGCATCATCGTAAGAGATTTCATACAATTTCTCGCTTACTCACGGCTTTTGCAGTTAAAATGGTATGCGGTGTTTGCAGCTCGAACATATCGTCTATTTTAATTTTTTCCAGAGCAATTTTTTTACCCTCTTTGACAATTTGAGCATAACACTCTTTTTGTTCCAGACTCGGCTCTTTAGCATTTAAAGTGTTGAGATACGTTTTTAGTAATTGCTCTTTGGATGCTAGATTTTGGCGTGTTTGAAAAATAATTTGCTCACGAAAAGAGGTAATGAGATAGGTTTTATCACGAAAAAGTCTTTGTAAACGCTCGTTAAATTGTGACTCAAGTAAACCAATCTCACTTTTCCATAACGCGATTTTTTGGTCCATCGAGCGTTGAGAAAAGGCACGTTTTAGATGCACCAAGCCCTCCTCTTTGCTGTGAATGATTCGGCGTGCAAGAAGATGACAGTTCTCCATCATCGTATCAAGGCGCTGAAGCATTTCAAATTGGTCTGGCAAAAGCATTTCTATCGCAGCAGAGGGCGTTGGAGCGCGCAAATCCGCAACAAAATCGCTAATCACATAGTCGATTTCATGCCCAACCGCAGAGATGATGGGCGTTTTACATGTAAAAATAGCATCGGCAACGATTTCCTCGTTAAATGCCCATAAATCTTCAATACTTCCACCACCTCGTCCTACAATAATCGCATCGGCTTTTAGACTATCGGCTCGAGCGATATTAGCGGCAATGGCAAACTTAGCATTCTCACCTTGCACTAAAGTATCTAGCAGTGTAATCTCAACCAACGGCCAGCGTTTTTGCGCCACACGAAGCATGTCTTGTAGCGCGGCTCCCGTGCCTGATGTGATGATAGCAAGATGACGAATAAATTTAGGCAGGCTTTTTTTATGAGCCACCTCAAAATAACCTTTTGCGCCAAGTTTTGTTTTGAGTTGCTCGTACGCTTTGGCTAACGCACCGCTCCCTGAGGGCTCCATGCTCAAACAGTTAATCTGATAGGTTCCACGAGGAGAAAAAACGGAGATAGAACCATGGATAATGACTGCCATGCCCTCTTCAACTTGGAATTTTAACGATTTTGTATTGCCTTTAAACATCACGCACGAGATAGAAGAGTCGGCATCTTTGAGCGTAAAATACAGATGCCCGGAGCTGTGATACGTGGGTCTGGAAACCTCCCCTTCGACACTGACATGTAAAAAGGTAGTCTCCAGTAGAGATTTAATTTGATTGTTTAAACTCGAAACACTTAATGTTTGACTCATCGTTTTCGAGCAATCACCAGTGTGGAGATGTCCATGGAGAAGCTTTTGCAAAATTCTGTCTCGAGACCTGCGGCATCCAACTCTTTTTGAAGCATTGACGCCGTTAAAAATCCTTCAATAGAATTTGGTAAATATTCATACGCTTCTTTGTTTTTAGAGATGATCCCACCTAAAATAGGTAAAACTTTATTCAAATAAAAATCTTTAATCGCAAAGAAAAGACCTTTTTTATCATCTTTGGTGAATTCTAAAATAACAACATATCCGCCTTGTTTGAGAACACGCGCAAACTCGCGAAACGCCTCTTGACGTTTAACGACATTGCGAATACCATAACTAATACTCAATACATCCGCACTCTCATCGGGTAAAGGAAGCTCCGTTGCTTCTGAGATCACAAACTCAAATTCCGGGAACTTTTGTTTGCCCACATTGGTCATGCCCACAGAAGGGTCAATACCTAAGATTTTGCCGATATCGCGTCCCGCTTTTTTAGCCTGCTTTGCCCAATAGCCCATCATATCGCCGGTACCGCAAGCGACGTCCACGATAAGTTCTATCGGTTTGTTATAACGTGCAAAGGTTTCATCGCACGCTGTTTTACGCCATTGGATATCAATGCCCATACTTAAAACGCGATTGGCCGTATCGTATGTTCCAGCGATGTCATCAAACATCTGAACAATTTTTTGTTGCTTGTTGTCGTTATTCTCCAAAACAATTCCTAACTTGTAAAATATTTTGCCCGAAAATGAGACAAATTCTATAAACATAATGTCTAAAAAATATTTCTGCCTCACAAGAGGCAAACTTTAGTACCTAGTGTAACGTAGTACCAAAAGCTTTGCCCTTGGTGCGTGTAAAAAATTAAAACAATCCTGCGATTTGTTGTGCAATTTTATCTTCTAAAATAGGTGTAGCCTCAGAAAGTGTTAAATCCATTTTAGTCGCTTCAGCAAACATCATTGTTTTATGTTCAATAAAATCACTCTCATAAGATTGGCTACTGTTATTATAGGTATTGGAGTTTATTCTTCCTGTAGTATCATCTCGGACAGGTCCACCAAAGCTATTTTGGAAACCACTTTTTTGACCATCTCTAATATAAGCTTGTCCTCCAACACTTCCTGTACTTGCCATAACTTTACCTTTGGCTTTCTCACGAATCACAATATCCACTTGCATTTGATAGATAGTATCTTCGGTTGCTTTACCGATTAAACCACCCACAACTGCACCAGCTAGACCAGCAGCTGCCATACTTCTTCCGTTACTTCCAGAGTTAGCAATCGCACCGGCTGCACCACCCATTAAAGCACCACTGGCAACATTGTTTTCGCTTTTTTTGTTGCAGAATAAAATGTTGGTCATTAAGACATACGTTGCCATTTCAGGATCATCCACAATCGTATATCCTTTTGCATACAATGCTTGAACGATACGGTTTTCAAGATTGATTGGAGCGCCACTGGTGTTTTTAGTCGAAACAAAAACGGTTCGCTTCTCTTTGGCAACAGGATTAATAAAAACGCTTTGTGTCATACGTGCACTGGTTTGTAATTGTGATGTTGCACAACCACTCATCAAAACTAAAGCAGCACTAAGCGCTAATCCTACTTGTAAAGTTTTTTTCATCGTAAATCCTTTATTCGCTTGTAAATTAAGTGTGTTATTGTACCCAATTATGTTAAATTCTTTGTAACAATGGCTTTGTAGACGTCTTTAATACTGTCTTAAACTATCTCGTCTCAACTCAATTTCTTAAGCATCAATCGAATGATTTCTTGAGTTTTTGAGCAATTTTAAAATCTTCTTTTTTAAGCTCTTTTTTCACAAAAAACAAGATGGGCATCTCACTTTTTTTGAGCAGGTAAAAACCGCTCTCTTCCATTAAAAAAAAGTGCATATCCAACAAAAGCGTTTGATAAGAAGAGCTTTGCACGAATTTAAGAAGCTTTTCTCTGTCTTTGCAAAGAAGAGGATGGAGTGCTTGCGTCAATGCCGCGAGCATAGTATTATCAAAAATAGATTGACTGCATCGTAGCAAAGAGATACTATTGTGCACTATCTTAAAAATGGTTTTAGGAGCGCTTGCCCCATCTTCCAATAAATCCGCAACCGCTCTTTCAAAACAGAGCATCTCATAATAGAACAAAACCTTAAGAACTTTTTGAGTGCTCATACCGCCAAGCAAGGAAAGCTCTAATTCATCGGTTGTCAATTTATCGCATTTGGCAAAGACCTCTTTCAACGAGAAATCATAATTTTGAGGTAATCCAAATAATGAGAGGTATCGATTTTTATACCGTTTGTCTTGACTCACGTCTAAGAGGATAAACGATGCCAAATCTTTTTCAAAAGCATCTTGTTCTTGAATGGATGTAAATCGTACGCTCACAACACCAAACCGTTCAGAAACGGCTTGCTCATTTTCAATGTAGAGCTGATGAAGCGTTTTTTTATAAAAAGGAAAGGTGGTAAGGATACACTTTACCACCTCTTTAGGAGCAAGAATCAGATACCGTCTTTTAATTGTGCTTTTTTTCACACTAAGACTTTTAAAATTGCTTTTCCATGACAGGAATGACCTGTTTTTTACGGCTTAACACGCCATCTACCCACATTTCGTGGTTGGTTAATTTTTGATTGAAAGCATTTTCAATTTTGCTTTCATCATCACTAACAACTAAAAATTGAGAACCCTCAATCATGATATCGGTTAAAAGAAGCATGACAGTGTGACGGCCACCCTCTTCTTTGTACGCTTTCATATCGGCAAATAACGCCTCTTTCATCGTATCGAAAACTTTTAAGTCTACGACTTCAAGCTGACCGATACCGATTTTATTGCCGCCCATTTCAAAGTCTTTGTAATCACGAAGTAAGAGTGTACGCGGGCTTGCACCAATCACGGCTGATTTTACTAAGAACATCTCCATACCAAGGGCTTTAAAATCTTCCACGCCTGCTATTTTTGCTAGTTCTTTGACCGCTTTTGTATCTGCTTTTGTACACGTTGGCGATTTGAATAAAACCGTGTCACTTAAAATAGCAAGCATCATTGCACCCGCAATATTTTTAGGGATTTCAATTTTGTAATGGTCATACATCTCTTTAACAATCGTATTGGTACAACCCACAGGGCGTATCCAACACTCAAGAGGTGTCGTCGTTGTGATATCTCCTAATTTATGGTGATCGACAATCCCTAAAATTGTCGTCTCTTTGAGATTGTGAGGCGCTTGAGCAAGGTCTGAATAATCGGTGATATAAAGATTATCTCCTGAAAAATCATTTTTAAGCATCGGCTTTTCAAGACCAAACGTTTTTAAAATAAATTCTGTCTCTGGACTCAGCTCACCTTGACGTGCAGGAGTACAAGGCTCTCCCAATTGTGTTTTGAGATACGAGAGTGAAATGGCTGAACAAATAGAGTCAGAATCGGGATTAATATGTCCGCAAGCATAGGTTTGCATTAAAATTCCTTATGTGTTTTTACATGTAATTATAGCCGATTGTTCCTCATTTTGAAATACCCTATCATTAAAAGTATCTCTTCATTTTTTTAATACAAATTTAACACTCCTTTGCAAAAATCGCTTCTTAGAGTCTTTTATATGATAGTCATGTTTATTTTTTCAAAGGTTTTCAATGATACCCATTGCTTTACTACAAAACATCGTTGATTACGGTGTGATTGGCTTATTAGGCATCATGAGTTTTATCACACTCTTTTTTTGGATTGAGCGGTTGTTATTTTACCGCTCTTTAAACATTCAAGCGTATTCGTGTAAAGAAAAACTCGAAATGGATGTGAGCAATCACATCCACATTCTCTCTACATTTGGCTCAAATGCTCCATACATTGGGCTTTTAGGAACAGTCTGTGGCATTATTATCACGTTTTATACGATGGGACAAAGCGGACAGATTGATGTAAAGATTATTATGTCTTCACTGGCACTTGCCCTCAAAGCGACGGCAATGGGTCTAGTCGTAGCCATTCCTGCAATTTTTTTCTATAACCATTTGGTGCGAAAAATTGAGAAAATTTTAATGCTTTGGGACATACACGCGCATGAAAATACATCGCTTTGAAACCATCAATGTCGTGCCTTTTATCGACATTATGCTTGTTCTGCTTGTGATTGTTTTGACCACAGCCTCTTTTGTGGCGAAGGGAATTATACCGGTGGATTTAAGCCAAGCAAAATCTGCGCAACCTTTTACGCCCAAAGAGGAGCTTATTGTCACAATTGATGCACACAATCAATTTTATTTTAACGATAAAGCTATTGAAAAATCAGAAATTGAAGCAGAACTTTCACACTTTGAGCCAACATTGCCTATTCTTATCAATGTCGATAAACAGATTGCCTTTGAGCATTTTGTCTTTTTTTTAGACCTGCTGAAACAGCATCACTATGAGCATATTGGGATTATGGCAAAAGAATGAGACGTTATGGCACCGCTTTCATTCTCTCTTGTAGTGTTTATGCTTTGATAGGATGTGCATTTTTCTACCAACACACGCACTGCTTTGTACCACAAAAAAGCACCGCACCTTCTTTCATGGCCATGACACTTTATGCACCACTTAAAAAAGAAGTTCCTCAGACAGTGAATTCTGTTAAAGAGCTTGAAAAAAAGGTGGAGCCTTTGAAACCTCAGCCAGAAGTTCACCCAAAAAAGCCGCGTATAAAAGAGAGTAGTGTTCCAAAACGTGTTGTGCCAAAAGAACCTCTCAACCAAAGTTTAGACGAAGTTTCAAAAACCGAGTCAATCGTCGCGTCAGAGGAAATATCTCATAAAGAAGAGAATACGGCTACATCGGTGAGCGAAGAGCCTTTACATGTAAAACAAAAAGCGTATTTAGAAGCATTAATCAAGCGCATTAATGCGCACAAAATTTACCCCAAAGCAGCGCAAAAAGGGCAAATAGAAGGGGATGTACTGGTCGAATTTACGATATCGCCTAAAGGAGAACTCATCTCTTGTGTCATCCTAGAGGGAAAAAATATCTTTTCTAAAGCGACAGAAAAAGCTATTTATCAAAGCTTTCCCTACACATCTGACGAGACTCTTTTCACCTCGAATATGACATTTCAAATCACATTAAAGTATTCATTGCTTTAATGTGATTTTTTCCCGTGTTCTTTCTCTGGCTTTTTGTCGTTATCGTGATGTTTAATGTCTTTGTCATCAAAATCACGTAAATCATGACCATTTTTTAATGCTTTAAAATCATTGGAACCTGGTTTAATTCCTAAGTTTTTAGCCATCACACCCCAACCTTGTCCATGCGAGCGTTGATACTCTTTGAGAACAAAATTGGGTGATTTATGAGACATCTCAGACAAACGTAAAATCATGTAAGCATCTGCAGGTGCAGCAACACTTTTGAAAATCACATCTAACTGCGCTTGAGGCGTATTAAAACGTGACACCAGACGGGATTGATACGTTTGTGGGTCTATATTTGAACGAAGGTTTAACGTTGCCATCCAATCAAAATCGGCACCGATTAATAAGGACCCACTTAAAACCATCATCATTACTATTAACTTCTTTCGCATGCGCGCTCCTTCAATTTTTAATGTCTGTCTCTATCATTATTGTCTCTATCGTCTCTGTGTGAGTCGTGTTTTTGGTCATACCGTTTCGTGTTTGGGGAGACGTTTCTATTATCTGGCTGTGATGGTGGATACGGTTGTTTTTGAGTAACCGTATGGCTTTGAGTATGTTGTTGTTCTTGCCTTGGTTCAACGATCACATGCTTTTCCGGATACACTTTATGGTGTGGCTCTACATAATGATGCTCTTCATAACGTACTTGTGGTTTTTTACGATAGACAATATCATGATGATAATGAAGTTCTCGATAGGATGGCCTATCCCGAATTCCCAGAAAAAATGCGTAATCATCCCAATACACAAAGCGTCGCTCACGATATAAGCCCAAAATATACTCTGGTGGGCGATTGGATAGTTCAGCTAAGCGAAAAATCATATACGCATCCGCAGGTTCCCTCACGCTGTCTAAAATATAAATGACTTCAGATTCTCTGTATCCAAAACGGTCTATTAACCCGTAGCGATAACTGTAAGGATCAGAATGCGAACGAAGATTTAAGCTTACCATCCAATCAAAATCCGAGGCAATAAGTGCTGATGATGTAAAAAGTGTACTCAGTGTTAAAAAAGTCATCATGCTTTGTTTTAATTTCATGCTATACTCCCTTTATTTTGGAATTAAAGCATTATTATCCATAAAAGTGGATTGATTGTGAAGAATCCCCCTCATTTTCTCACATTTGATGTGTATAATTTTCGAGTTACCAAATATTTACATAAAAATTACATTTATTTTTTATAATTTTAAAATAAGATATATATAAAGAAAGGTTAATGATGCGCTATCAACAATCAAAAATTATCACAAGCGCTGCAAGTTATTTTATGCACCACTATACGAAACACTATCTCAATGTTACAGACCCCTCCTTAGGCTTGCCTCCCCCTCCAGAGGCAAAGCCTTATTTACTTTATATTCATGTGCCTTTTTGCTCCATGTTTTGTCCTTATTGCTCTTTCAATAAATTTACCTACACCAAAGAGGCGGCAACGATTTATTTTAAACGCTTACGCGAAGAGATTTTACATGTAAAAGCATTGGGCTATTCGTTTGATTATCTGGTCATTGGAGGCGGTACGCCTTTAATAGATGAAGAAGAGCTTATCAAAACCATAGAATTGGTTAAAAAACACTTCAAAATTGAGCATGTTTCATGCGAGACAGACCCCAACCATATTCAGCCGCAAACCATTGAAAAACTCAAAGGACTCGTCGATAGACTCTCCATTGGAGTGCAAACGTTTGACGATACTCTGCTCAAAAAACTAGGTCGTTATGAAAAATTTGGCTCAAGTGAAGTGGTATATGAGAAAATTGCCTCGATGATTGGACTCCTTCCTATCACCAGTGTTGATTTGATTTTCAATTTTCCAACCCAAAAAGAGGCAGGGTTAATTCGTGATTTAGAGCTGTTAAAACAATTATCGCCTGAACAAACCAGCGTCTATCCACTCATGACCTCTTCGTTAGTCAAAAACAGTGTGAAAAAAAGCTTGGGCGAATTTAGTATGACCAATGAATTTAACTTTTTTTCTCTTATCAAAGAGAGCCTCAAAGAGAGATACCCATCACGTCACGGTTGGTCATTTTCTAAAGAACACAACATCATTATTGATGAGTATATTATCGACCACGAAGAGTATGTCGGTGTGGGTTCGGGTTCATTTAGTTTTCTCAAAGACACCCTTTACCTCAACGATTTTGCGCTCGATAGTTATGACTCTTTAATTCAAGAGAAGCGAACAGCAGTCATTAAGCAACGAACATTTCCTGCGAATAGCCAGATGTACTATCGTTTAATGGTTGATTTATTTAATGGAAGTTTGTCTAAAAAACACTTTGAAACAATGTTTAATACGCCTATCGAAAGCGCGTTAGGCAAAGAGTTGATGTTATTGCGTTTTGCCAAAGCCATAGAAGAGCATACAGAGAAAATCACCACCACAGAATTTGGCGATTATCTCTTTTTAGTGTTAATGAAAGAGTTTTATATGGGAATGGACCGTATTCGTAATGAAGCGCGAAAGCACCTTAGCCTTTAAAAGAGGCTAAGGAGAGGCTCTCGCTCCATGTCAAGACAAAAAACCCAATGTGCTCGCCGTTAATATCAATAATAGGTGTGTACAAGACATACTGATCCCCTCGCTTAAGATACCCCGTACCTTGAAAATTAACCTCTTTGATAAAATGAAGTCCATTCATCTTCTGGTTGATAATCGTATAATTATCCAACATCAGCTTCGGGTCATATTGAACAGCATTGGCTATTGTGCGGTATTCATTTTTCATCAAAACATACAACACAACCCCGTCTTTTTCAAAATAGGTACTCAGTGCTTTAAAATCAACAACCGTTTCAATCGTACCAAGGTACGTCTCTTTATCGAACACAGGCGAAATTGCACGCATAAACATTCCATGGCGACCTATCTCAATCCCTTTAATTGGATGTTTGGTGCTTTTTACTTTTTCGAGGGCATGACGAAAACCGCTTAAGTCATCATTGCTCTGATTATGATAATCCCACAAACGCATAAAACTTTTAAACTCTTTTGTATGCAAGTGCAACCGTGCATTTTCAAAAACATTGGCGAGTGCCATCGCGTTTTTGATACTTAAAAGATAATCCACGCACAATGCCCGATCTTGTTTTCCCAAACAATCAACCACATAAGGGCTTTTGGCTAAAATAACCGAACTAGCAAGCGAAACACGCGTCGTCTCTTCGATTTTATTGTGCAACGTTAGCAATAACGCATCCATCTGTTTTTTAAGAGTTTCTTCTTCTTCAAATGAGATTGATTTATTGTACAAAAACAGAATAATAAGTCCAAAAGAGAGCATGATGACTGCACTAAAGAAAAAACGTCTCTCTTTCATTGCACACCTTCTTCGTGGTCATTTTCAACGTTATCCAAAAGCTTTTTCTTATCCAATTTGAAAATATACGTAAACCGTGACCCTTTATCTTCATACGACTCTATGTCAATATCAATATCATTTTTATTGCAAATATTTTGCACAATATTTAACCCCAAACCAAATCCTCCTTGAACTCCATCTTCTCGTTCAAACCGTTCAAATACTTTATACAAATCTTTAATACCTTGTCCATGATCGATAAAACTCAATACGCAGCTACTCTCATCTTTTTGCTGAAGCGATATTTCCACAATGCCTTGAAAATAAGAGTACTTAATCGCATTAGAGAGCGTATTGTCAATAATACGTTGTAATTCCACTTTGTTCACATATATTTGCATATTCTCTTCAATATGGGATTGAAGCGTAATGGCTTTTGAAATCGCAATATCCTCAAAAAATGAGACCCGCAATCCTAAATATTCTGAAAGATTGATAGGCTCTTTAGCATACATCACTTTGTTATGCTTGATATAATACTCCACATCTTCATACGTCATTTGCATCTGTTTAGTAGCAGCTTTAATGCGTTGAAGATGTTTAGAAGAGGTCACATAATGAGAAAGCAGTTCCACATTGATGTTGATAACCCCCAGTGGTGTTTTGAGCTCATGCATTGAATCATTAAAAAAATCATTCATATATCGTTGCATTTTTTTATAAGGATAGATGCTTGAATTGACAAAAACATTACTCATCAAATAGACCAAAAAAAGGACAATAAAAAACAGCATTGTTGTCACAAAAATAATTTTTGCGTAATTGAGTCTTACTTGTACCACAATATAAAAAAGACGGCTATCGCTTGTCTTAACCTCTTTTTGATAATACAAATAAGGATAAACCACCAAGACTTTAAAATAGAGTTTTTCTAAATGATGTTCAATTCCTTCGTATAAAAGGGTATGCTGATTATCATAGATATTAAGGTGAAACCTCACACTGCGAGGAATATCAAACTCTTCTTTGGAAAAAATACTTTTTTCATGAGCATCGACCCATTCAAAAAGCTCTTGGGAGGCTTTATACTTCTCTTCGGTAATCGTACTTTGAATCGCAAAATAACTTGGCACGCAAAACAGTGCCATGACAATTAGGGTATAGGCTAAAACAGAACGAAGAGGATTAAGCGATAACATCGATTTTATACCCGAGTCCGCGTGAAGATTTGATAAAATCCTCTTCGCCTACTTTGAGTCTTATTTTTCGTATGTACATTCTAATATCGGCATAACTAATCTCTTTGCCTTCCCAAACATTCTCACGAATCATCTCAATATCGCAAAATGTATTTTTACGGCGTATCAAGAATCGTACCAATTCTTGCTCTTTGGAGGTTAAGATGATGTTTTCATCTGCCTTTTTGAGTTCGCCCGTTTCAAAATTAAACAAACAGCCGCAACTGAGTTTAAATGCACCTTCCATGGACGTTTGATAATGCTTTTTAATCAACTCTTTGACACGAAGTTCTAACTCTTTCAGCTCAAAAGGCTTTTTCAAATAATCATTACAACCAAGCTCATACCCAATGGCAATATTATCAATATCCACCAATGATGTAGTGATAATAATCGGCGTTGTAATATTGGCCTCTTTAATATACTTGATGAGTTCGTGTCCATTGAGTTTGGGTACTTTGACATCCAATAAAAAAAGATAATAACACTTTTGCATAATAGCATCCAGCGCACTCTCTCCATCAAAAAAGGCATCGACTTCGTATCCCAAGAGCTCTAAATACTCTTTGATACTTTCATTATAGTTGTAATCATCTTCCAACAATAAAATTTTCATACCTTTCCTTATCCTAAATAAATCTGACCCGCATAAATAATATAATAGCGTAGCATTAATACCCCTAAAAGAACTACCGCTGCATTGGTAATAATATAAACAACCCGGTAAATATGGTTCCTAAGTGCCAAAATAACCGTTACGAGAGGTAGTAGCAGTCCTAGTCCAATGACGCCACCCCAAAAAATAAGCGCTAACCCACCGCTACTCAGTGCTGCTTTAGCCGCCATAGGCGCATCACCGCCTGCGTAAAAGAGTCCAATAAAAAAGATACCTAGCAAAGGAAGTTCTGTCAAAATAACCCGTAAGTCGAGCACTAAAAGATACTTAATGCTCTCTTCATTGAGTGTGCTTTTAAAAAACAAAAGTCCAATTAAAATATTCACAGCAATACCCGATGAGACACTGGAAGTTAAAAATAAAATAGGCAGTACGGGGCTATTCCACAAAGGAATGGCATACAATGCCGAGAGTAAAAATCCAGTGTAAGAACCAATGCATAACGCTGCGATTAATAAAAAATATTCAATCATTTTTGCATAAGAATGAAGCCCTTTTACCCATCCAATTAGCCCCTCAAGCGGTGCAAGCCATGCATATTTTAAAAGGCTTCTCTCAAAAACCAGTAATGTAAACACTAAAACGATAGGGGTATAAATAAATAAAAAAAGTACGCCCAAACTCATCACCGAACTTGGATTGTAACGTATTAAGAGCCAATAAAAGGAGAGAGGTCTTCCTAAGTCTGCCACAAGAAGTAAAAGCCCCAAAATAATTGAAATGGGAGCCACGACAACGCCTGATTTAATCATGGCATCCCAAATAGAAGAGTTACTACGTTCATGCCTGTTCCATTTCACCAATAAGGCGACAATGATAGAACCCGAACTAAGCCCTGCTAAAAAAAGATATACTGCAACAGCCCACGACCAATGAATGGCACTATACTGCTCAACACTTCCCCACATTGGACTCATGCTTTTATCCCTTTTCGGTTGGGCACAAACGCCACTTTAGGCTTTGTTCCTAAATGCTCTTTTGGAAAAACCAGCACCTCTTGCAGTGATTTTTGATACACATCAGAATGCGTTTGCTTCATATCGCCAAAGCTTAATGCCTCAGTGGCGCAAATACTGACACACGCGGGCAATAGCTCTTTAGAAACCCTATTTTCATAACAAAACGTACACTTTTCTACGACGTTTTTAAGGGGGTTTACAAAACGTGCATGGTAAGGACACGCCAAAATACAATATTTACATGTAATGCACACTTTTTCATTGATGTGTACTAAGCCATCTTTACTCTGAAAAGAGGCATTGGTTGGACAAACCTTCACACAAGGTGGATTTTCGCACATCATACACGAAAGCCTTTCAAACTGCATGCCAAGATTGGGGAAAATGCCTTTGGTTGCCACATGAACTTGTAACCGAAACAAATCATCAGGAACATTGTTTTCCAAACGACACGCCACACTGCATGCTTGACATCCGATACACAGGTTTTCATCATAAATCAAACGGTATTTTTTTGACATCGGATTCTACGCTTTCACAATCGATACACCCGTATTGGTGATCATGGCACCACAAATGGGAGCATTCTTTAAAGAGAGTAACATGGAAGGGTTGAGCCCAATGTGATGCGCACGATGCATTAAAGGAGCTTCTCTTCCAAATCCCATATACGCGAATAAGGTATCTGGGCGAATCCCTTCTGTGATAAATACATGGACTTTTTCTTTGGAAATATGATTTTGTAAATAACACGCATCGCCTTGTTTTAAACCGTGTTTTTGTGCCGTACTAGGATGCATCCAGACTGGATTATCAGGCATTAGCATGTGTAAATAGGGCACATTATGCGTATGTCCGTTTGTATGAATAGCACTTTTTCCGCTAATGAGTGTGTAAGGAAATTGAGCATTGACGTTCATATCCATTTTACTTGGAACACCAAATCCTTTAAAGTGAGATTCTACTGTTTCGCTGAACAATTCAATTTTACCCGAAGGTGTTTTTAGATGCTCTAGCATGAAACTCATGACTCCTTTTTCATCCACAAATGTTTTTGAGCGAGAATAACGCTCACAAAAACGCTCTACCGATGCTGTTTCAAGTGCAAATAACGAAGGAATTTCATACGAAACGTAACCGCGTTTGAGTAAATTTTCTAAAAATTCTCCATTACCTTTTGCTTGATACGCTCTTAATTGTGTCATTGTTTTCCACGCATACACTTTGCCAAACCCCATACGTTCAGCCAAGTTTCGTAAAATCTCAAAACTACTTTGCGTATTATTAATAGGAGCAACGGCGCGATTACGCATTGCATATGAGGGCGTAGAGGAAGCATAAAGCGAAATGCCTTCGTCCCGTTCTAGATACGTTGCTTCAGGCAAGATAACATCAGCCATCATCGCTGTATCACTGACATAGATATCATTGACCACAATAAAATCTAACGTCTCCATAGCTTCTTTCATCTTTTTAGGATTAGCCACCGTCACAAGAGGATTATGACGAGAAATAAACCATCCGTGAATAGCATACGGTTTTTTTGTTAAGATAGCCTCTGGTATGGCGGTTAAAACACCGTGTTTTTTAAAGACAAGAGCATTGTCTCCTTCTTCCCCTGCACCATCAACACGCGGGATGGATAATGAAGGAGTTGGGAAAGGGTCATTTAAAAGAGGAATAATGTTCTCGTGTACAAGCGTATTAATACGTGTAGGAGTTTTAGCAAAATAGATACCACCCTCTTTTTCAACATTGCCCATTAAAACATTAGCGATAATAATTGAGCGTGAACGTTGATACTCCGCAGGTGAAGTGGTTGCCTTATGCCCCCAATCTAATAGGCATTTTGGAGCGGCACGGTACAACTCATCGGCAATGCGTTCTACCACGTGTGCGTCAATGCCCGTATAGGGCTGTTGCCACTGCGGTGTTGTCTCTTTGGTTGATTTTTTAAGAGCATCTAATCCTATACAATAGCGCTCAACAAAAGGTTTATTGTATTTTCCATCGCGAAGCCATATATGAATGAGGCTTAACACAAATGCCAAATCACTGCCCGGTTTAATGGGATACCACTCATTGGCTTTGGACGCAATCAGTGAAAAACGCGGGTCAAACACGACAAGCTTTTTGGAAGTATTTGCCGCAAACTGTGCCATGGATTTTGTAAGCGCTATATCCAACCCTTCAAAAAGATTATGACCAAAATTGACAATGTAGTTGGTATTTTCAAAATCGCGGTGTAATTTTTCCCCAAAAGTGTGTTCAAAAGCACTTTCAATGGCAATAGGGCAAGAGCTCCAATGCGAAAAAACATTGGGTGAACCAAAGTTCGCCGCAAAAGAACGTAAGAAATTATAATGCATTCCCGTTTTAGAAGAAAAAATAACACTCTGTGCGCCATAACGTTTTTTCAGTTCATTCAATTTAGTAGCAATAAGCTCTTGTGCTTCATCATAACTGGCTTCGCGCCACTTATTTTCGCCGCGTTTTCCAACGCGAATCAATGGTGTGACAAGCCTGTCTTTATCATACAGTTGTGATACACCTGCCACACCTCGTGCACACAAACTACTGCCTATCTCTTTCGCGTAGGCATTGCCTTGTAACCAAACGGGTTTACCATTGACCACACGCACTTCAATGGGACACCTACTACTGCACATTTCGCAGATAGAACGTACAAATTTATCTTCTAAAGGCAAAGTAAAATTCTCCAAAGCGCCAAGGCTACCAGGAATAAAAAATGATGCACCTGCAACAACAGCGCTTTGTTTTAAAAACTCTCTTCGCTCTTGGCTACATGCCATTGTATGACCTTTTGAAAACATTAATGCTCTATACTGGCACTTGGCTTACTAAAAAGATAGCCTTGTGAAAAATCCACATGCAATCGTTCAAGTTTTTTTTGAACGCTTGGTTTATCAACAAATTCTGCAACAATTTCGTAATTCATTTTATGTGCAAACGAGATAATTGTCTCGACGGTCATAGACGTTGTACGATTGGTATCAATCTCTTTGATGAGGGAACCATCTATCTTGATAAAATCAACCAATAATTGCGCAAGATACGCAAAATTAGAATACCCTGTTCCAAAATCATCAATAGCGATTTTACAGCCTAAACGTTTTACCTCTTTGATAAACGCTGCAATCTCCTCAAAATTTTCAATGCCTTCTGATTCTACAATTTCTAAAATCACGCGATGTCCGCATTGGTATTTTCGAATATTTTCATACAAGCACTCTTTGACGGAATTAGAGAGAATATCACCTTTGGTGAGGTTAATCGAAAAATCATAAGGCTTGTCTTGAAAATATGCAAATGATTTCATGATGATAATTTTGGTGAGTTTTTCATACAAACGTGTCTTTTTGGCCTGTTCTAAAAAGTAATAAGGCGCAAGATAACTGCCGTCTTCCTCTTGTAAACGCATCAATACTTCATATTTAGTGATTTTTTGAAGCTTATTATTATAAATGCCTTGGAAAAAAGGAATAATGCGATCATTTTCAATCGCTTGCTTAATTTTTTGAATAATCTGAATATTATGTTCCGTTTGTGTTTTGAGCGCTTCTGTATCGTCATAAGAGACCATGATTTGATTGCTTCTTTTTGCCTCTTTAAGCGCTACGTGTGATTGCATGTAAATATCATCTAAACATCCTTGTGCCACCCCGACATTAAACCGCACGGCAACTTCATAACCTTTAATATTAAAAATATACTTCTCAAGATACTGGATAATACGTTGGACTTTTTCATAGACCAATTTTTTCCAAGCAGTATCGTTTTCTTTCAATAACAACGCAAATTCATCCCCGTTGATGCGAAATGCAACTTGATGGTTTTCATCAAAACTGTGCGACAACAACGCTCCGATTTGTTTTAACAATTCATCACCAACATCGTAACCCAAATAGTCATTAATCTCCGAAAACCCCACTAAATTGATCAGAACTAAAAGCTTTTCTCTATTATCAAGGCGAATTTCATGAAAAAGGGCTTGACGGTTTCCTAAACCTGTTAGTTCATCTAACCACTGTTCTTGTATAATTTTGTCTTTTAAAATGACCTCTGTAATATCCATACTACTGGAAATATATTCGAGTAAAGCGCCCTCTTCATCAAAAAGAGGCATCACCATGCTTTTGATGTAGAACTTTTCACCGCTCTTGTTCCTATAAGGTAAGATGCCTCGCCAAATCTTGTTCGCATGAAGGCTTTTCCAAACAGCCATATAGGTTTGAGTATCCACATCTAGTGCTCTAAACATGCTGTGCTTTGAACCGATAATCTCTTCGCGTGGGTATCCCGTAATCGTACAAAATGCATCATTGACATACGTGATGGTTCCGTCTTTATCCATTTTTGAAAAAATGGCACTTTGATCCATTGCGATTTTGTATTGATTTAAAAAATTGATACTTTCATCTAACTCATCTTGTGTCGTATTGACAAGATGGGTAAGTGATTTTAAAACGGACGTATGCACGGGATGAGGCAGTATCGTCAGTTGTTTCGGCTCTTGCAAAGATTCACTTAAGCAGAGTGTAGTCGTTGTGACATTGAGCAAGTGATTTTGCGCATTAGAGTGAAAAAATTCTCCATAGGTAAAAAAGCCAACAGTAGGTGCGATTTCCTCTAACAGTTTAAATTCATACTGCAAATGCTCTTTGAGAAAGAGATTTCTAACACTGCACGAATAGATAAAAACAGCTTCGGGAACATAGCGATGGACTGTGCGTTGCAGTGTGTTTGCCGTTTGCATAATCTCTTCGATATTGCCAATGGCAAAACGCACTTTATCCCCTTCTTGAAAATGCCCTGCAAAGACAAATGAATGGTCGGGATTGACCGCAATCATCGAACGGCACACTTCGGTATAATCACACACATTTACCAACGGAAACGCAATCGTACTGGTGGGTAAGTTTTGCAAAATTTCTTCGCCAAAATAGTGCTTATAGACATCAATGATCGGCACCCCATCTAGCGCATAAATCGTATTGTTGTCGCATTTACTCACACGCATTTCTTTGCCAATTTGCGTCCACCCAAAAGAATAATCGTGGTGGACCTGTAATACGTTACTTTGAATCGTTGCGATGACAATACCTTCATTTTCAATGGAGTTCCCGTGAATAATCAATGTCTTAGTAAACGTAAAATCATCTCCCGCGTTTCCCCCAGCGACAATCAAATGTGGCGCAACGGTATTAAACGCTTTTAAAAACGATTCGCTATCACCTCCACGCAATGCCTCTGCAAAAGCAATACACACTTTTGTATTTTTTTTAACAATTTCATGAGCAACGCTTTTACCACTTTTGGCATCTACCACAGGGAAATAATAGACGTGTGCTTGGCTTTTTTCAAGAACACAAAAAGAGAGAACAATGCTTTGATGCTGGATATGGCTTTGATAAATTTCGCCCGCGGTTGTTGAGCCGATGATGACACTATTGGGTAAGGTGTGGTGAAGGTAATCAAGAATCGTTTGAATTTTATTCGGATTAATCTCACCACAAAAGAGTTGAATAAGCATATGTTCTTTACATGTAAACGTCTCTTGAACAAACGTTTCAAGCCCTTTTTGGCTCTCATACAAATAGTTAAATAGCTTCACGACCTATGCCTTGCTATCGATTTGATCTTTTTTACATGTAAATACATTAAAAGGCTTTTCATACCATAAACGATTTTATCAAGCTCATTTTTACAGTGTTATGGATGTAAGGATAACGCGTAATGCTCTTTTATGGTTCTAAGGTTTTATTGACATCATCGCGCGCATTTTTGACTTGCCACTTTAAACGACGATAGCGCAACCTACTACGAATGCGTTTAATGCGCTCAATATCTTCCATATTGACACTAATTGGCGTGTGTTCAATATCGGCACCCTCTCCAATATTGATTTTTTCCGCTTTTTTGAGCGCTAGTTTTTGCGACTGGAAGACACTTCGGTGTCCTGTAATCAAAAAGGCAATCACAACACTTAAAGCCGCATAATTGGCCATGTGTACCCCAAAAAGTTCTACCGCCATAATAATCGACGCTATCGGCGAATTCGTGGTTCCTGCAAGAACACTCACAAAACCAAGAGCAGCAAAAAGAGCGACATGCTCACCCATCATATGTCCAAAAGTTACGCCGCTGGTTGCTCCTACGAAAAAGATAGGCGTAATCACACCACCACTGCCTCCAACGCCAAGCGTAATAGAGGTGAAAAGCGTCTTCATGATAAAGTCATACCAATGAATACTTTGTGAGCCATAGGCCACAGGGTCAAGGGCACTGCTAATGGTATTAAGTCCCAAACCTAAATATTTAGGCGTAAGTATCAATGAAAAAGCAATCATAATCATACCGCCAACAAAGGCTTTAAGATAGCGGTTGTAGGGAACGTGTTTAATCCACGTTTCTATTTTATTGACAATGGTAATAAAGCTATCGGAGACGATACCAAAGAAAATTCCCGCGATAACCACTTGCCCAATTAAAACCAAATCTAAATTCAGCGTGCGGTAAAAATTGATGTCATAATACACATACTTCACGCCTAAAAACTGAGCGGTTGTAAATGCCGCAAACCCAGCAATAAAGGAAGGTAGTAAAACATCGTACATAATAACGCCGATAATAAGCACTTCAATTCCAAAGATGGCTCCTGCGATTGGTGTTCCAAACACCGAAGCAAATCCCGCGCTAATACCGCAAATAACAAGTTTTTTACGATCTTCTTTTGAGAAACGAAGCAATGTAGCGATAAAAGAAGCTGCTCCCGCACCAATTTGTGCACCAGGACCTTCTTTTCCCACAGAACCACCTGAAAAGATGGTCAAAACCGTTGCAACCAGTTTGACAGGAATGACTTTAACGTTAATAAGCCCTTCATTTTTATGAACAGCCTCAATGACTTTTTCCGTTCCATGTCCTGTTGCGCTTTTATCAAATGTTCGAACAATCCAAATGGTTAGCATCAATCCTAATGGCAGTGTAAAATAATAAGCAAAGGGCAAGTCTGAACGACTTTGTTCAGCATAGAATAAAATTTTGATAAACCCTGAGATTAAACACCCAATGATAATTCCCACACTGGATGAGAGCACCAACCATTTAGAGACACTAAAGAAGATAATCATCTGTTCTGCAATATGTTTTCGCATTCTTGTTCTTTCGATTTAAGCTGGTTTTTATTATAACCCTTTTCTCTTAAATGGCTATTACAAAATCCCTATATTGCGCATATTTTAACAAAAAAATTTAACAATTGGTGAGAAAACCTAAGAGTCTTTTTTCAAAGACTCTTAGGCAGCCTTTTAACTGACGAATGTTTGTCCAGCATAAAGCATATAATAACGCAGTGCTAATACGCCAATAAGTACCATAAGCGCATTAAAAATCACAAAGCCTTGTGAGTGTTTGACACCGTGCGGTAATGCAAAATTGAGTCCGACAGGAAGGACTAAACCCAACCCCACAACGCCAATCCATAGAAGGCTTGCTAACCCACCACTACTGAGAGCTTCTTTTGCAACATGGGCTGTTACACCGCCTTGGTACATCATGCCTACGAAGAGGATGAATAAGAAGAAAAGTTCCGCAAAAATGACTTTCACATCAAGCCCATGCAAGTAACTGATGTTCTCGCCTTTGACACTGCTATTGAAAAATAAAAGCCCAACTACTAAGTTGGCAGAAATACCCGCTGAGACACCAGAAGCCAAGAAAAGCGCTGGTAAAACAGGTGTATTTAGAAGTGGAAAACTGTTCATTGCTGAAAGTAAGAACCCTGTATACGCTCCCACGCCCACTGCTAAAATGAGTGTAATCACTTCTAAAGCTTTCGCATAATCCAAGGCAATATTGGCAAAAACACTCAAAAATTTAAACGGCCCTTCGTCGATTAACTCTTTTTTAAACACACCGAGTAAGAAGAGTAAGACAACAGGGAAATACGCGAACAACGCCAAAACACCTATGGTCATAACAGAGCCAAAGTTATAATGAATCAACAATCTCCAAAAAACAAGCGGACGAGTTAAATCTGTAATTAATAAGAGCAAACCCGCACCGATGGTAACCGGCGCTAAAATAGCACCTGCTTTAATGATTCCATCCCATGGCGTGACTTCGTTTCCTTTCATCCATTTAATCACAATTGCCGAAATGATAGCACCTGCAGATAATCCTGCAAGGAACAGATAGACCGCTATTGGCCAATGCCATACGACTGTGTTATATTGCTCCATTGAGCCCCATATTTGATTCATGATTTGATCCCCCCTTTATGGTTAGGTACAATAAACATTTTTGGATTCGTTCCAAGTCTCTCTTTTGGACGATACGTTGGTCGCTCTGAGAGCACTTGATTGATTTTACTTTTTGGATCGTTTAAATCGCCAAAAACCAATGCGTCTGTTGGACATACGGTGACACAAGCTGGTTCTTCACCTCTACCTAAGCGCGATTCATGACAAAATGTACATTTATCAGGTGCTTTGGTGACAGGATGAACGTAACGTGCTTGATAAGGACATGCCGCAACACAGTATAAACAGCCGACACATAAGTTGTTATCAACTAAAACGATACCATCGTCATTCACATACGATGCTTGTGTAGGACAGACACTCACACAAGGCGTATTTTCACAATGCACACATGACTGACGGTGATATTCATACCCTAAACTTCCGTTAGGATACTCTTCTTGTTTGACCCATACTTGTAAGCGGTAAACGGATTCTGGTATTTTATTTTCAGACCTGCACGCAACATTGCACGCTTGACAGCCGATGCACAAGTTGTTATCGTGGATCATTGCATATTTTTTTGACATGGTTTTTCCCTCCCCTTACGCTTTTTTGACTTTGACGCCAATAACATGCAGATTCATACCGCAGTTAGCTGACACATGCGGTGAATAAAGCGCATTACTATGTACACCTTTGCCATAAGCACGTTTGAGAGCTTTACTCACATGCCCAAATCCAAAGTATGCAAACACCGTATCTTCTCTCACACCTTTGGTGACAAGGGCTTTGCCTTTTTGAGTGCTGTATTTATTATAGACTTCAATGTTATCACCGTTTTTAATGCCAAGACGTTCTGCCGTTTTTGGATGAATCCAGACTGCTGCATCATCTAAAAGATTGTTAAGCCATGCATTGTTACCGTTATGACCGTTCGTACGAACAGCAGATTTTCCATTGATAAAATAGAGTTCATCTGCTTCTTTGTATTTAAACGACTCATAACTTAAGCCACCTTTTTTAGAAACGGCTTCGAGTTCTGGGCTAAAGAGTTTAATTTTATGTGGGAAATCAAACAAGCCCTCATCATTAACTTTACTGGCCGCACTTGGGAATTTTTTGACAAATGCCGCAACGCTTTTTTTATCTTGTAACAATAGCGGTACACCAAAACTAGCACTACCGGTAGCTTTGAGTTTTGCAAGTAAATCTAGATTATCTCCCACTTGTTGTAAACGATAATCTTCGATATCTTTGTAAGGGAAATACGCTTCCAATCCCATTTTAGCGGCTAACTCTTTTGCGATTCTCCAACCTGGGCGTGACTCGCCAATTGGTTCAACCACTTTTTGACGTCCAACACCGTAACTTGGATTTTTACTGCCACCTGCGGTAAACTCCTCGTCTCTCTCAAGATACGTTGTATCAGGAAGGACAATATCTGCAAACCATGCAGTATCAGAAACTTGAATATCCACAACCACAACCAAATCCATCGCTTTAATCGCTTTAATGACATGTTCCATATTCGATTGTGTCATCACTGGATTGTTACGGGCAATAAACCAACCGTGGAGTTTATAAGGTACGCCTGGTAATTCGTTCAATGCCGCATGTGGAATCAACGTAACGACACCTTGACCTTTTTTGACTAAGAAAAATTCGCTGTCTTTTTCGCCGATACGATCAATCCTTGGCACATCAACTTTCGGATAAGCTGGAATTTTTGGTTTTTTAAGGGTTGGGGCTTTTGGATCACCCTCACCGATAAATTTATTGTAAAAACCTGCATTTTTATTGAAGTAATAACCACCTTCTTGCTCGATTGCTCCGACTAAAACGTTACACATCATAATCGCACGGCGAAGTTCAAGTTCTTGTGGTGTTAGCGCTACCCTGTGGCAAAAATCAAAAATCGCTTTAGGGGCCGCTTTGGCAAACTCATGTGCCATACGTTTAATCACATCAGCGGAAATATCACATTCAACGGCCATTTTCTCAGGAGTATATGAAGCGATACTGGCTTTTAACTCTTCAAAACCTTCACAATGTTTTTCAACAAATTTTTTATTATAAAGGTTGTCGTTAATTAAAACATGCATAAAACCAAGAACAAACGCTAAATCGTGACCCGGTTTAATCGGATGCCACTCTGTCGCTTTAGCTGCCATGGTTGAAAAACGTGGGTCAAGAGAGACAACTTTCGCACCATGAGCCATTGCATCCATGTATTGACGGGCATAAGAGATAACAATACCTTCAAAAACGTTATGGCTTGGGTTAATGATGTATTTTGCTTTGGCAAAATCACGTGTGACGCCATTTTCAAACACATCATCCATGGCTAAGTCATACGCTAATGGACAGGTTGCTTCGTGTCCAAAGATGTTGTTTGAACCATACGCTTGCGCTAAATTGTGAAACCATGTTTTATTCCAACCACTACGCGCCGTAAAAGCAACCGTATGTGCGCCGTATTTTTGTTTGATTTCACCCAATTTTGTAGCAATGAAAGTGTATGCTTCGTCCCAACTGACCTCTTTCCACTTTCCTTCACCACGCTCACCTACACGCATAATCGGCTTGACTAAACGTTGTGGATCATACAATTGATTGAAACCTGAGCTTCCTCTTGCGCATACTTTACCACCACGACTTTTATCGGCTGGATTACCTCTGATAAACACACCTTTTCCATCTTCCACACGTGCTTCAATGGTACACGAACTGGTACACATTTCGCAAATGCTCGGTGTAAACTTCGTGTTGCCTTTGTATTGCTTTTTACTTTCATCCATGGCCCCTAAGGTTCCAGGGATGCTAGAAAATCCAGCAATAGCCGCAGCAGTTGAAGAGAGTTTTAAAAAGCCCCTTCTGCTAAGCATTTGAGTCATCTTTCATCCTTTTTCTAAGATTTCTATGCGAGTATCTTAGAAAACGTATGTAAATTTTATGTAAATATTTAGATTAATTTGCAGTTTAGTTTGACGATTTTTGATGAAGTGTTTCAATTGTCTTATCGTTATATACACCGTATATATCACGATAAGGCTTCCCAATCTCTTTTGGCGCCGACGAAGAAATGGTAGCCACTAATCCTTTGATATCGCTCGTATCGTCATTGGCTAGCGTTATTTCAAAGCCAGCAAGGTTTAAAGCACTTTGAACGGCAAGGAGTGACGTTGAAGCTACTAAAACGCCCTTGGGCTTTAAAAGTGTACGCAGTGTTTGAAAAAATTCCAATGTAACCAATGAAGCGTTGTTGCTCTCAAGAAACGGGTCTAAAAATATCACATCAAAAGTTTCATGCAACTGACGCAGTGCATAGCGCGCTTCGGCTATCACTAATGTTACCCAAGCAAACTCACTCTGATAGGTTTTCGTCTCACAAAGGCTTTGAAGCATTTTTACATGTAAAGTATCTTGCAAGAGCTTCTGGCTCGCATGTAAGAGCATAAAATCTTGGTCGATTGCTTTTACATGTAAATGATGTTTCGCATACTCATTGGCAAGTTTGACACTGTGATATGTGTTATATCCCATCCCAAAACCTATCTCTAAAAGAGTCACATCACCTGTTTCAAGGCGTTTTTTTAGACCCGATTTTTCAATAAAGAGTTCTTTCGCTTGACGATATGCTCCCGCTTTTGGGTGATAATAATCACGGTACAACGCGTTCCATAACGTCACACTACCGTCTTCTAAAACGATTGCTTGAGGCGTAGGTGCATCATGCATCTTTTTAGTTTCTACCTTATCTCCTTGATAAATGCCTCTGTACCGCATGGAATGTAGTACATATTCGCCAAATTGCCCTTTTGCCATATGCCATTTAGGTGCAATCAATTCATGTTCAGGTGTATCGGTGGCAAGTCGAATGATAGGAATGGAAGAAGGAACATAACGGAGAAGTTCTATCAAGGCTTCTGCATATTCATACTCGCTTAAAAGATGAAACGGTTTTATCGCATATTCACGCGCCAAGTCGGTACCTGAAATTACATGTAAATTGTGAAATTTTATCCCATCGATTTTCGCATCAATCACACCTTGAAGACTTTGCTTCCACAATGCAGGTGTTTCATCTGGCAATCCAATAATAAGATGTGCATAAACCTTTAAGCCTTTGGCATGCAACCGTTCAATGGCGTTAAGAGAACAAGCCGCATCATGTCCGCGGTTGATACGTTCTAAACTTGCATCATGCAAACTTTGTACGCCTAATTCAATGACAACATCAATGTGCTGATTTAATTCACTCAGATACGCTAACGTCGCTTCACTTAAGCAATCAGGACGCGTTCCAATATGCAATGCCTTAAAAGGATAAAGGCTTAAGAGTTTTGCATAAGTCTCTTTTTGTGTGAGTAAAGAAGCGAACGTTCCAGTGTAGGCTTGAATGTATAAAGCAAACGCTTGAGCGTTATAACGCCTTTTGGCAAAAAAGAGTGCTTTTTGTATCTGCTCTTCCACACTCTTAGCATCTGCTATTTGTGCGGCGCGCGCACCATGCTCTGGGCAAAAAGAACAACCACCTTGCCCTTCACTGTTGCGATTTGGGCAGCCAAATTCAAGATTGACAGGGATACTAAAAAGAGCTTCCCCATAGCGCTCTTTCATGTATGCTTTATGCGTGAGGTACGGTAGCATTATTTGGTGAAAAATTTGCGAATTTTCGTGAGTCCTAGCTGCATACCGCTATACATCATCACTTTTGCCATCTTTTTCCACATCGGTTTATCGTAACACGGATTAGGGCATTTGCGACAGCTTGGTTTATCATCATGCGGACAATTTTTGAGTCTTCCATACGAATAAAAAAGAAGTGTTTCGCACTCTTCACAAAGATGGTAGGGTAGTTCACATAAAGCTGTTTCTTGAAAACTCACTTCAAAGACACCCTCTTTTTTAGAAACATCGTGGTGTTTTTTAGAACAATTAAGCTGAATAAACTTATGGAGCGTTTGGCTATCGGTGTGTAATTTTTCAGGTGTCATAAGAACTCTTTACATGTTTGATAGGCCTATTATAGAAAAAAAGTATAAATAAAGAGTTTTACATGTAAAAGAAGTGGCAAATTTTTATCTGCCACTTCTTAGTAAATGTCCTTATTTGGCAGGAATAATGATACCTTTGTATGGTCCAAATTTGTGTTGATGGCGATTTTTGTCATCATTGTATGGTCCAACATCGCTGTCAGCCGCTTTGACAATAAGGTCTGGAAAATCTTTTTCTTTATTCGCTTTGATTGGGCGAACTTTATCATAATCATTGATATATGCGGCTACATCATACGCTTGATCATCGCTTAAGATTTTCGCATCGCTGGTTGCGCCAAGAGGCATATTGGCGATAATCCAATCGGCTGCTTTAATGACTCTAAACATACCAGCCCCTGTATTGTACGTATCTTTTCCCCATAGTGGTGGGAATTCATAGCCATTGGCTTTACCGTCACGTTTAACACCTTGACCGTTGTCACCATGGCATGAGGCACAAAACTCTTTATAGACTTTTTCACCCGCAATTGGATCAGCAGCGCGACTCATAATGATTTTACGATTGACTTTCATTAATGAAGTGCCTTCTACTTTAGCCCCCACAGGAACACCTTGACCCAACCAGTACATATACGCAACCATTGCTTTCATCTCTTTAGAGTTTTCAGGCAATGGCTTACCATTCATGCTACGTTGCATACATCCATTAATACGCTCTTCAATCGTACCAATCGCATTTTCACGTGGGCGATATTGTGGGAAGTTTGCAAAAACACCCATAAAGCCTGCAGAGTATTTTTTCGTACCTGCATCTAAGTGACAACTATTACAGGCGAGATTATTGCCTGCATAACGCATTTTTTTATCCGCTACTTCAGGTCCAATGTATTTGTACGTTTCAGAAACCAATGACTTACCATAGCGTACATAATCACCAAACATATTATTGGGAATTGTTTTTTCATCAGGTGCTTGCCAATCTTTCACTACAACTGGCTTAAATCCTTGGTTACTTCGCTTAGCAAGTTCCCCTACATCAAATGCAAAAAGCCCGCTTGCATATGTTAGAAATGTTGCTGCCAACACTAAAGACATCTTTTTCATCGATTTCCTCCTTAGAAATTTATTATGCTGTAATCATAATCTTTCATCGTCAATTTAACGTCAATTCTGGGAGAAATATTTTTAGATATAATGCGTGTGATGTTACGAAAAGGAGTTACTATCAAATCCGTTCGCATCTTTGCACTTCTCTTCGGTTTATTTGTTCTCTCGATGCTCACTTTAGGCTTTCTGATTTATAAAGCAAACAGCAATCTTTATATCGAAGATGCCCAAAATAGCGTTGAAAGTGTCTTAAATCTGACGCAAGAGCTCATTTCCCACGAAAAACAACTTGCACTCAGCGTCGCCTTGATGCTCTCACAAAACGAAGCTATTAAAGAGGCGTATCGTACGCAAAACCGACATATCCTTTTTGAAATCGTACAACAAGAAATAAAAAAAACCAAACAGTACCTGCAAATGGAGCATCTTGAAGCACAATTTCACACACGCGAGGGAAATGCTTGGGTCAGAAGTTGGGATTTTGCGAGTTACGGCAACGAATTGGCATCGTGGCGTAAAGGGATTGCTCTTTTACACCAAACCAAAGTTCCTTTAGTTGCTATTGAACTGGGAAAGCGCCTCAATATTAAGGCATTAGCCCCTATATTTGATAAGAATGATTTTATCGGTTCATTAGAAGTCATTACTGGTTTTGACGACATTGCACAAAACCTTAAAGATAAAAAAATTAATTTCGTTGTGTTAATGAACGACCAATTTTTAGACATTGGTTCGTGGATGAAAGAGTATGAACAAATCAACCATTTTGTTGTCGTCAATAGTAGCTGTGTTGCCAAATGCGCCAATATGCTCCAAAATGTCGTCACTCCCGAAATTCTTTCGCAAGGGTTTGCGAGAGAAAATGGCACATTGTTCGGTTTTATGCCATTGTTTGACATCGAATCGAAACAGATAGGTTACATTGGTGTTTGGTTCGATGAGGCTCTACTCAAAGAGTCCTTGTTACTTCGCGCCACACTTGTTCCCCCACCACAAGGTACACACATTAAAACATTAATGCCTTCATCGCATCAACCGCAACAGGAGATTATGATTCGATGAAAATTTTACTCCTAGAAGACGATTACACCTATAAAGAGAGTATTCAAGACTCTTTAGAAGAGATGGGATATGTCGTCGATGCATTTGAAGATGGGCAAAAAGCCTTAGACGCGCTGTTTGAAAACCAATACCATCTGGCACTGTTGGATATTCGCGTGCCGCATATCGATGGATATGAAATTCTAAAACAAATTCGTAAAGCCAAACTCGATTTACCGATTATTTTTATTACGTCATTGACGGACATTAACAATTTAAGCCTTGGTTATGAGCTTGGCTGTAACGACTACATCCGAAAACCTTTTTCGCTCAAAGAGTTGCAATACCGTGTTTCGCAAACCCTCAATGCTTATCATCTAAAAACGACACTTGAAAACATAAAACTCTCACAAGGCTTTACCTACCGTCTGAGCGACCATTCATTGTGGTTTGAAGAGATGCAAATCCTTCTTAGTGCATTTGAAAGTAAATTGCTTTTTTTATTGGTTAAGAACCGCGGCAATTTTATTTCCACCGAGCTCATTCACGAATACGTTTGGGATGGGAAGACCGTGGGCGATAATGACATTCGTATGCTCATCAAAAAACTCCGAGACAAAACCGATAAAGATTTCATTATTACGGCAAAAGGAATAGGATACAAAATTGAAAAATGCCACCCATAACGCTCTTGTTTTTGCCCTAATTTTAACATTCTTAACCTTACTCGTTGTCTCGTTTCCAACGCTCAATTATATTTCAGCCTCATTGCGCTTGGCACAATTTAATCAAGAAAGAGAGCTTCGTTTGTATGCCAATGAAATCGAAAAAATTATTCACGACATTTCACCCATGCAAAAAACGTTTCTTTTTCCTCGCTCAATTTTGTATAAGTCCGCTTTGCTTGATGCCTCGAACCGTGTCGTTTTTTCTTTGATTCAAGAACCAATCCCCTCTTTTGACGATGCCTTCTTTTATAAAAATGACCATTCGCTCTTTTACAAACAAGCCTTAAGAGAAAATCCTTTACATGTCAGCTATTTGATCGTACAAAAAAAACTCTCCTACTCACAAGTGATTTTCGATATTTTAGTGATTATCGGCATTGTTCTAGCAGGAATGTTTATTATCTCCTATATCCTCATCAAAATGCTTTTAAAACCTTACATCGAAACATCCACACGCATGAATAATTTTTTTACCGATGTGATGCACGAGCTTAAAACCCCATTGGGCATCATGCAACTCAATATCGAAGGGCTAAGCACAAAATACAAAGACAAACGACTCAACCGTTCTCTGGCTGCCCTTTCGACGCTTTCAACACTTTACGATGATTTAGAATACCTCATCAAAAACAAAACCATCACCTACACGCAAGAAAGTCTTGATTTTTCATTTTTTTTAGAAGATCGCATTCGCTATTTTGAATCTCTGAGCTCGTCTAAAGGAATCACGATGATGCGCTATATCGAACCTGATCTGTTTATCACCATGAACCGCATTGAGTTACAGCGCATTGTCGATAATAACCTTACTAATGCTATTAAGTATTCTCACCCTCAAAGTATCATCGAAATTACGCTGATGCATCAGCACGATGCCATTTTGCTAAGTATTAAAGATCAAGGAGTGGGCATTAAAGAGGTTGATAAAATTTTTGAACGTCATTACAGAGGCGATATTTTTAAAGGTGGATTTGGTATTGGTCTGAGTATTGTCAAAAGTATCTGTGATAAGTATGGAATTAAAATTGAAGTGAATTCAAAAGAAGAGGAAGGCAGTGAGTTTATTTATACATTTGCAGAGGAGAAAAATCTCCCCTACGAAACATTATAGTGCTGTAACGTTCTCAGCTTGTGGGCCTTTTGGACCTTCACCAAGTTCATATGTTACTTTTTGGCCTTCTGCCAAAGATACACGACCATATCCTGATCTATTTACTTGGCGAAAGTGTACGAATACATCTTTGCTGCCATCATTTGGTTGGATAAAACCAAAACCTTTTTCGTTGTTAAACCATTTAACGGTTCCCTCTAATAAAGCCATTCTAAGCTCCTTTTTGAAAATACACCCCATTACGGTAGTGGTCGAAAAGTAGAAAATTGAGTATTTTTGGAGTGTTTTAGAGAGCCTATTTAACGAGCCGTAACAAAATACTACCAAAGATGAACTCGAACCTCATCTTTCTGGAGAAAAAGTGTATCCTATTTTTAAAAATAAAGCAAATTTAAAAACGCTTTTGATTATACTCGTAACATGAAGATAGCAAAAACGTATGCATTTTACAGTGCAATCATCCTATGTTTCGTTACTATTTTAATCACAAGTGTGTGGTTTGGTAAAAAAACAGACGAACAACATCAAATCCAAATCGAACAAAAAAGTGTGTTCGAACACTACCAAGCAGTCCTAAAACTCGAGTCTACACTCATTAAGAAGACTGTTTATGATTATTCCATTTGGAATGAGTTGGTTGAATTTATCCAAACAAAAGAGACTACATGGAGCAAACTCAATTTAGAGCCTATTTTAAAAACATTTAATGTAGATGCTGTGTATGTTTATGCGCCCGATAAAACATTAGTTTTTTCAAAAACAGACAATTCTCTCACTTCAATCACACCAGACTTGACAATATTGAATATAGACAAGCCTTTATTCCAAGATTTTTTTCAATACCATGACAAAGAATTTATTCAATTTTTCTTAGCACCCATTCATGCATCATCCGATATTGAACGAACGGGTAAACCCTTTGGATTTTTGCTTTTAGCCCGAAAATGGGATCACACTTTTTTAGATTCGATAGCAAAAATTACTTTAGGTAAAACAACACTTGTCCCTGTGGATAAAAGTAACACTATAAACAATGATTCATTTTCTTTACCGCTTCAATCGCTTGATAATCATACGATTGGCTACATCTCTTTTGCCTATACGCCTTCTGTGCTACTTTTTATCTCTGATATCCAAAATTATAGTGCTGTCGCAGGATTTTTCATTATCTTCTTAGCACTTTTTCTTTTTTACCTCTTAACCCAAAGAGTCCTTTTTAAACCTATCCATTACATCTCTATGGCCCTTAGAACACACAATCTCAATTATATTCATGCTCTCTCAAAGCAACAGCATGAATTGGGTGAAATTGCTGAACTTATCTGTGAGCATGAACAACAAGCACTTTTGTTGGAGCATTATAGAGACGCGATTGATGAAAGTACAATTGTTTCCAAAACCAATCCTCAAGGTATCATTACCTATGCCAATGAACAATTCGTTGCTATTTCAGGCTATGCAAAAGAAGAGCTTGTAGGCAAACCTCACAACATCATTCGCCATCCAGACAATCCTCCAAGCTTTTTTAAAGAGATATGGAATACGTTGCATGATAGAAAAACATGGAAAGGCATTGTCAAAAACAGACGAAAAGATGGCTCTTCGTATTATGTTAAGTCTGTTATCATGCCATTGATGGATGCGGAAGGAAATATTGAAGAGTATATTGCGATTCGCTACGATATTACAGAGCTCTTCGAACAAGTTGAACATCTACGCAAAGAGACATTTGCAGAACTTCCAAGCCGCAAAACATTGTTGGAAAGTATTGAACATGCACATAACCCTCATTTGGCAATTCTCAATATTTGCGGATTCCGCGATATTAATACTCTGCATGGGCAACATTTTGGCGATCTTTTCTTGCAACAGCTTGCCATTAAAACGAAAGAGCTTTTACCCGTTGAATTTCAGCTCTTTCATCTGCAAGCCGATGAATTTGCTATCTTCTGTGATCATGTCTTAGCGTATGATGTTTTTACCCAAGAATGTCAAAATCTTATGAATACTCTCAACAATGAGGGACTGTTAATTGAGAACAAATACTACCCGCTTACGCTTCGTATCGGTATTGCCAATGGAGCGGAATACCTTTATAATCGAGCGGAAATTGCACTCAAAGAAGCTAGAAATACCCATAAGTTTTTTGTAATTTATGATGATAATGAAGGCTTTCAAAAGCGCCTTCAACAAGATATAGAATGGAATCAAACGCTCAGAGATGCACTCATTAACAATCGTTTTACCATTTTTTTGCAAGAAATTGTTCCTCTATTTAAAAGTGCTTCTAAGCGTAAAAAATATGAAGTTTTAATCCGCTTAATTGATGCCAATGGCCGCATCATCTCTCCATTTCATTTTATTGACCTTGCCAAGCGTATGCACATTTATCATCAATTAACACGATTTGTCATTCAAGAAGGGATTCGAGCCGCTTTTGAACTCAATTGTGATATTTCCATCAACATCACAAAAGAGGATATTCTCAACCAAGAGACAACGACCTTTTTACTCAATACCTTGCAGCAATACGCCTTATTAAAAAATCGCATTACCCTGGAACTTGTAGAATCAGAAGGTATCGAAGATTCCAAAGAGGTGCAAACATTTTTACAAACAGTGCGTAGTCACGGTTGTTTATTGGCTATTGATGATTTTGGCGCTGGTTATTCTAACTTTGAATATCTTTTACGCTTGAATGTGGATTTCATTAAAATAGATGGCTCGTTGATTAAAAATCTTGATACCGATGATAACGCCCTCGCAACGGTAAAAGCCATTACGCATTTTGCGAAAAACTTAGGTGTGGCCATTGTTGCAGAATTTGTCCATAAAAAAGAGATTCTTGATATCGTTAAAGAGTTAGGAATTGATTACGCACAAGGATTTTATCTCCATGAACCAGCCCCAAAACCAAAACTCAAATAATGCCTTAGCCATTGAGGACTTTTTAACCGTTGTCGCAAACGATGCGTTCGTAGAAGGACATGAAGTCTTAGAAATTGAGTGGCATCGGCTTAAAAAGCTACCCGAGTATTCTGATGAAGCTAAAATTCTTAAAGGCTTAATTAACGCATCAACGGCTTTAGCTTTGGCATGTAAAGGTAAATATGAAGGAGCAAAGCAAGTGTGGCAAACTTATGAAAAATATGCACCTTTAATTGCAACAACTCCTTCGCCTCACACTGCACTCTACCAACAAGCACAAGTGCTTTTAGCTCAAAAATATACGCGTTACATGTAAAAAGTTGCGTAAACTAGATAGAATGATAATATCCATAAAAGAGCATGTAATAATTTTTTATACATCCCTTCATCAATTTTATCTTGAATAAAACTTCCCATTTTAAATCCGATAACAGACATGATGACAAACAGAAACATTAATCCAAGATTATCGACGCTAAAACTTCCATGAACACCAAACAGAAGAACTTGTAAACTTTTATTGGTAATAAAACAAAAATTCATCACTCCAATAAAGCGCTTTTTTTCTAAATTGAGCTCTAGGAGCAATATGACAAGCACAGGTACCATAATGTTCGAAATTCCGCCAATAAACCCGCTTAAAACACCCATAATAAAGATCATACTTTGGCGGTAGTCTCTCACCCAATGTGAGATTGAAATTTTAAGACGTGTTTTATTGAGATACAATAAAATGACGGCAACTAAAATTAATTTGTAATATGGACTATTAGAGAGAATTAAAAGATTTGTCCCAATTAAACTACCGCCAATGACACCTACAATTAATAGCTTATACTCTTTCCAAATATCACTAAAAGAATTATCTTTTTTGAGGCTAAAGATGTTAGTAGCAATCGTTGGGAAAAGTGTATATAATACTGCTCTTTTTAAGTCTACAAAGAGAGCAAACAAAGGTGTTGCAATGATAGGGAACCCAAATCCAAATACACCATGCACCACGCCAGCAACGAATGCGACACTTATTTCAAAAAAGAACAAAGCATCAAACATGTTTGTAGTACCAACTCATCGTATCTTCGCCAATATGTTGCGAAAATACTTTCGTTAATCCCTTTGGAAGTGTTATCGCTTCACCTTCTTTGGAATGAGGTGATTGAAAGATGAGATACCAAGCAACTTCTTGGTGCAACGCATTTAACATCTGTTGTCCACCCTCAATCATTACCATCTGATAAGTTTGAAGGAGGCTTAAAGAAGTCTCTACTCTAACGTTTCGTTGAGGCACGCTAAACAGGGGAATCGTCTTATCAAAATCTTTCTGATGGGAATAGATAAGAATATCAGGTGCTTTCCCATTGCATAACCTTGCATCTAGCGTAGGTTTATCTAAACGAACCGTATTACCGCCAATCACCAACAAATCACAACGGTCTCGTAAACAGTGAACCATTTTTCGAGAATCAAGCGATGTAATAATTCCACCCGTTGCTACATTATTAGCGCTCAAAGCTATTTTAAAAAAGACAAAAGGACGTTTTTGTTCTTTACATGTAAAAGGTGTGAGCAACAGCGCACACGCATCTTTTAAGCACCCAAAGCTGACATCAACACCTTGACTCGCCAAGAAAGTACCGCCACCTTGTGCTTGTGTACTTGAATCATATTCTCCTATTACAACGCGCTTAATGCCAAGCGTATGAATCAGCTGTGAACAAGGAGGTGTTTTACCATAATGATGGCAGGGTTCTAGCGTTACATGTAATGTTAAATGATGAAACAGATTTTTGTGATGTTTGGATAAATAAACATGAATTTGCGTAGAATCTTCGACTAAAGAGAGTGTAGTATCGCCACTTAAAAGTATATAAGCTTCTTTAAGTGCCATCACTTCAGCATGGGCAAAACCTGCCTTATGATGTGCTCCAATTGCAATAATTTCACCTAAATCATTGCTCACTACCGCCCCAACAGCAGGATTTGGGAAGGTAAGCACTTGGCATGCCCATGCGGCATCCAGTGCTTTTTGCATCAGAAATGTATCAGATGCACTTACCATTCAAAATAAGTTCGTACTTTATCGATTGACTCAAGAGGAATTTCTTTTAACTCTCCCTCGACAAGAACATACAGTACATTGTTTTCAAATTTTTTGAGTATTCCAATAAATTTCTCTTTATCTTTAAGCTTGAGTTTGATTTTTTCACCCAATGAAGCTTCAAAATGTTCAGGTTTTGTCAGTTTACGCTCGATACCCGGTGAACTAACTTCAAAAAAATATTCACCATCAAGAGGTGGCTCCACATCAAAGATAGGAGATAAAATACGGCTAATCTCTTCACATTTATCCAGACTAATGCCCTCTTTAGATGTAATAAAAATACGAAAGATTCGTTTATCAAATTCTGTTGCCACTTCAGTATCATACAAAGAGACTCCGCAGCTTTCTACAATTTTCGTAATTTGTTCTACATTAATCATCGTTTTTCTTACCTTTTGTGAGCTCTTCTTCTACTTTTGCAAACAACGCATCCATTTTGTTCTGTCTCTCTAAACTATCATCGAAACGAAACCTAAAATTAGGACAACGAAACCATCCTTCTGTTTGCATACAATGTGTTTGAATATGGCGTTTGACTCTATCAAGATGCGAGACAATATAATTTTTTTCTTTTTCATCGTACATAGAACCGTCAAGATAAACAATTGCATCGTACTTGCCGCGACTGCATTCAACATCGACAACACAGACTCCGCGCAACATCTCATCTTGAAGTGTACTGAGTGCCTCAGGGATAAGCTCCCTTAAGACGCTCTCTGTTCGTTGGATTTTAATACTTTTATCCATCATAGTTTCGCTTTTTCTTCAACCTCTTTAAAGCTCTCGATATAATCGCCTACCTTAATATCTGTGTAGCCTTCAATACCGACACCACACTCATAACCTTTACCCACTTCTTTCACATCATCTTTAAAGCGTTTAAGAGAGGAGACACTGCCTTCATAAATAATAACACCATCACGAATAACTCTGATTTTAACACCGCGATTAATAGTACCATCCGTAACGATACATCCTGCAATATGCCCAAGTTTTGGCACTGCAAAAACTTCTCGAACCATTGCTTGACCAATATTTTCTTCACGAATTACAGGCGCCATCATACCCGTTACAAGATTGGTGACATCATCAATTAAATCATAAATTATATTATACGTTTTGATTTCAACACCAAGGCTTCTTGCTTTTTCTTTTACAACACCTGTTGGACGAACATGAAAGCCTAAAATCACGCAATTTGAACTAGCACCAGCTAGCGCAACATCGCTCTCAGTAATACCACCAATACCCGCACTTACGATATTGACTTTTGTTTCAGAATTTCTAATTTTTTCAAGACTTCCTTTAATGGCTTCAAGACTTCCTTGAACATCCGCTTTAATAATAACTGGAAGCGTTTTTAAAGCACCCTCGGCAATCATATCGCTTAATTCATCTAAGCTGACTTTGGTTGATTTTGAAAGCTCTTTTTGACGTAAGTATTCCGCTTTTTTCTTCGCATATTCACGGGCAATTTTGTCGGTTTTGACACTAATCAGTGTTTCTCCAGCACCAGGAACTTCACTGAGGCCTAATACAACCACTGGCTCACCCGGTTTCGCCTCTTTCACAGAGTTACCACGATCATTCAGAAGAGCTTTTACTTTACCAAAGGCAATACCAGCAACAACAATGTCACCTACTCTCATTGTACCGTCTTCAATCACAACGGTTGCAACAGGACCTCTACCTTTTTCTAATGAACTCTCAATAACCGTTGCTTTTACATCACGTGTTGGGTCAGCTTTTAGCTCTAAAAGATCCGCTTGAAGTAAAATAACCTCTAAGAGTTCATCAATGCCCATACCTGTTTTTGCAGACACTGGGACAAATTCGTGCTCTCCACCCCAGTCAATTGGTGTAATGCCTAATTCTGCAAGCTGTGCTTTCACAAGATCAGGATTGGCAGATTCTTTATCCATTTTATTGACAGCAATGATAATAGGTACGCCTGCCGCTTTTGCATGTTCGACAGCCTCTTTTGTTTGTGGTTTGACACCATCATCCGCGGCAACAACAACGATAACAATGTCGGTTACTTTAGCACCACGTGAACGCATTTCTGTAAAAGCTTCGTGACCCGGAGTATCAATGAAAGTGATATTGCGTCCATTTTTTTCGACCATATACGCACCAACGTGCTGCGTAATACCACCCGCTTCACCCGCTGCCACTTTTGCATTTCGAATATAATCGAGTAAAGAAGTTTTACCATGATCAACATGCCCCATAATGGTAATAACCGGTGCACGCTCAACAAAGGTTTGCTCACTCGCATCAATTTCTTCGTCGTATGCTTTCACATAATCAAAAGACTCTTGATCGTTTACTGTTGTCACATTAACGCCAAATGTCTCGGCTAAAATTTCAATCGAATCTTTATCTAAAAAGTCATTTTTGGTAAACATAACACCCAAGGAGAAAAGTTCTTTAATGACTTCGCCAACGGGTTTATTGATTTTTTCAGCAAATTCATACACTCTGATCTCTTCAGGAATTTCAATAGCGCTAATAACTTCACTCTCTTGAACCTGAGTAGGACGACGACGACGCTTACGACCTACACGCTGAATACCTTGCATAACAAAATTTGTTTTTTTAGTGGTTCGAATTTGACTAGGATCGATCTGTTTTTTCTTCCTATTATCTTCATTAACGGGTAACCCCATATTGAGATCAGGAAGCACAATCATCTCTTCTTCTTCTGCATCAATATTCGTATCTGCCATTTCAATATTTAAAGCGATATCTATTTTTTCAGTATTTGATTTTTTCTCAGCAGGTACTTTTTTGATTTTCTTTTTCTTTTTTTGCAATTCGCTGGCTGCAAAATTTGATGCAAACATTGCCTCAATATTTTTAGCCGTACTTTTTTCATTATAAGAGCGTGGAGATTCGTTTTCACTTTCATCGGCTTCGATTTCTTTAGCTTCTGGTCTTTTTTTCTTAACAATTACAAGACCTCTACGCTTTCTGACGTTGGTAGCATCAAGCTTTTCTTCGCTTTCATCACTCTCGTCGCTATCAGCGTTCATAGAAGATTTCGATAATGCTTCTGCTTTAGGTTCACTATTGCCTAGCTCAAGTTCTTTTTCTTTGAGTGTCTTTGTTTTAGGGAGAGTTGCTTCTACGGCTTTAGGCTTTTCAATCACAGGAATTTCTTGTACCTCAACTTTTTTAACTTCTGCAACTTTGACAGGTGCTGTTTCTACGGCGGGCTTTACAGTTTGTGCAGTAGTATTGTCTCCTGTTAAAACGTAGTTAATTAATTTCTCGGCATCTTCCGTACTGATTGAACTTGAAGGGGCTTTTGCATCAAGTCCGATATCCATCGCTTTTTCGATAATATCTTTATTTTTCATCCCCAATTCTTTTGCTATCTCGGTTATGCGAACCTTATCCATTCGTGCCTATCTCCTTAAAAATTTTACCAAATTCCATCATTGTCTTGTGATTTGTTTTGCATTTATTGTTGAGTATTTTCACAACTTTCTTTTCATTGCTTTCCATACATGCCTTGCAGATATAAAAACTTCTTCCTATCTTGGAAAAGAGTACGAGTTCACCACTAATGATCTGCAATCTTTGTAATTTTTCTTGTAAAGCTCTTTGCCTACAAACAATGCACATTCGTATTGGTTGACTCATTTTTGCGCCTGATTATATCAAAATTTAGCTGTTTTTCAGCTTTGTACAATTTCAAAGCCGTTATTATCCAGCTCAAAAATTTCCACTCTAAACATTTCAAAACTTTTTTTAAGTACCGTAGCAACTTTTGTTGCATCTTCTGCTTTCACTAAATTAAAAAAAGATGACCCACTGCCAGAAAGAGTACTCATCAAAGCACCATTTTTTAGTGCCATATCCCTTACATCAAAAAGTTCCCGCATTTGCTTCATTCGACGATGCTCATGCATACAATCTTTTGAAGCAACCCTTAAATACTCCCAATTTTCACTAAAAAAAGCCGCACACAACATTGAGGCGCGTGAAAGATTGTAAACAACATTTTTCATCATATATGACTTGGGTAACAATGTTCTTGAATGCGCTGTAGACATGGGACGATCGGGAATCACCATCACTACTTTCAATTTATCACTGAGCTTCTTTTGAAGTGTTTTTACTTTATTGTTCTCGACAACAGAACTTGTAAAACCACCATACACGGCTGGAGCGATATTGTCAGGATGTGTTTCATAAATCAGCGCTTTATTTAAGATAGTCTCTCTACTGGCTTTAATCCCTGCCATTTCATAGGCGCTTGCAATAGCACCCACAATCACAGCCGAGCTACTACCAAGCCCTCTTGAAAATGGTATATTGTTATAAAACTCAAATCGGAAAGGATCTTTTTTACCGACCAGTTCTTGATAAATTTCATAAAAAATGGAAACAAAAATATTGTTATTTTTAAGCTTGACGTTCTCTTCACCTTCGCCTTTCACAGAGATACTCTGATAACTAGCAGGTTTTATAGATACCTCATTGTAAAGTGCAATCGCAAGACCCAAACAATCAAATCCTGGTCCTAGATTAGCACTGGTTGCTGGTATTTTTATCTTCACCTATTTTTCTCCTAAACTGCTGGTAACATATAAAGAGGCTCTATCTCATCACTAAATTGTGAAGGATTTAACTCAGTAGGTAACTGAAAATTTTGCTCAATATTATCATCAAAATGCCGTGTCACAATCTCATGATTCTCTTTAACAAAATAGAGATTTCGCATTGCTTTAATGGGTTTATTATTATTCAGTACAAATCCATCACAGGCAAATAGTGGAATATTAAGACTCAAACTGAGTGTTTTTAAAAAAATATAACTAATTTTAATCGCCATAAAACTTCCAGGCCCTCGTGCGAAAAAGAGTCTAGCTGGGCTATAATCTTCGAGGATCGTTGCAAAAAGAATAGGGAGTACTTCACTGGTTTGTTCTGTCGTTTGATAATTTTTAATTAAATGGTTATCACTATAGACGCCAATTTGCAAAGGAGATGCAAGTGAAATAACAACAATATCAACAATTTTTTTTATGCGTAGACCTTTTCAAATTCTTGTGCTTTTTCTGGACTGAGTGCTCTAATTTCATAATTACTTGGATCTCTTAATATAGCCTTAGTCAATTCATGATTCAGATTGTGGCTACCTGCAAAAGAGCTATAATCACCCACAAAAGGTGCTCCGAGCAATGATAAATCACCAATGGCGTCCAAAATTTTATGGCGAACAAACTCATTGGAAAAACGCAACCCTTCTGGATTAAGAATTTTATGATCATCCATAACCACAGCGTTGTCTAATGAACCGCCAAGAGCAAGTCCTCTTGAACGTAGCATTTGTGCGTCTTTTAGAAATCCAAATGTTCGTGCACGTGCTATCTCTTCAATAAAATTCTTTTTGCTAAACTCAAAACCGTACTCTTGTCTGCCAATAGCAGGATGATTAAATTCAATCACAAAACTATAACTTGGTTTCAAACTAGGAGTGACTCGCGCAAATTTTTTGCCATCGGATACTTCAATTTCTTTTTTAATAATAAGCACATGCTTTGTTTCATCCAGCTTTCTAATACCTGCTTCATCAAGCATCATACAAAAGCTAGCACTACTTCCGTCCATTACAGGAACTTCAGGACCATCTAGAACAACACGTACATTATCAATACCATAGGCATAAATTGCTGAGAGCAAATGCTCAATTGTTGAAATATAGGCACTTGAATTACCAATGACCGTTGCCATCTGAGTATTAACAACATTCTCAGGTGTTGCTTTGACTAAGAGACCAACATCACTTCTGTAAAAAAGTATTCCATTATTTGCTTCAAGTGGCTCTAAGTGCATTTGAATAGGCTCACCTTTATGAAGCCCTATGCCGATGCCACTTACAGCTCTAGCCAATGTTGTTTGTTTCACACAACTTCCTTTATCTCCAACACATGTTCACGCATAACAATTTTTTGAAGAATATTTTCTTTCAGCATCTCTCGTTCCACAATCTCCCCATTAAAAATGAGGTGACCTCGTGGACTGATGCCATTGAGTACGATATAATCGCCATCACATTGTACTAATCCGTCAATAATACCATAAATACTTAAGCTCTCTTCACAAAAAACTTTCGCACCACTATTCACACGGCCAAAAATAACCATCGGGAGGCTTTCATGAATTTCTTCACCGGAGCGTATAGGTCTATCGTACAATTTTAATTTTCGATTCTGCTTCGTATCGTTCGTCTGAATTGCAATCTCTTGAGTGGCTTCTTTTTGAATAGGTTCATCAACGAAAGCCGCTTCTTTTTTTATACCTGCGAAACGTATGTTACACTGATTAATGTCTTTATAACATACCCCACTCTGCTCTAATAAGAAGCCTATTTTGGGTGTAATATTCCCTTCTATAAGCAAAAAGAATTCCTTCAAAAGGAGGCTGTTTTTTTTAAAATAATCAAGAAATGCTGCTTCATCATCAATTTCGATGTGAAACACTCTGACATTTTTTTGCGTTACTTTCATCTGTCAATCATCTTCTTTGCTGAATCAATAATATTGTAGATACTCTCTTTCAACCACACTTCATCCATCCACTCCTCAGGTCTTACATCAACCCCTTGAACATACATTCCAAAGTGAAGATGATCTCCCAAAGCCAAACCTGTTAAACCGGTTTTTGCTATCACATCGCCTGCTTTGACAACATCGCCCTCTTTTACCAAGAAGCTTGAACAGTGACCGTAAAGAGAATAAACGCCTAACCCATGTGAGATGATAATATTATTACCGTAAATACCATTTTCTCGCGCTAAAACAACAACACCATCGTTTGATGTTTGAATAGGTGCTTGAGCATTACTTGCCAAATCTAAACCTAGATGATAAGACTCACTTGTAGGCTGTTTTTCATACTCGTAAAAACGATGATCTCCAAAACTTGCAACAACTTTGCCATTGCGTAATGGGTAAAATGGTTTTAAGAAAAATCCATTAATTAGGTCGGTTTGAATCGTCGATGTTACTTTTAATATGACATCTTCATTGCCATCACGCATCGTTTCATTAACAAATTTAAATTTTTCCAATCTTCCCAATGATGAGCGTTCTGGTGCGACTTCCGAAATAAGGTCGGCAATTTTACCATCTAAGAAACGATCTTCAAGTTGAATCGTTGATGTCTTGTATTTACGATCTTGAAGAAAATATGGAATATGTGCTTTTGTGATATTACCGGCTCTATCAATAGCAACCACCGCTGCGCTAAAGTTTTCAGCACGAGTCGGCCATGCAACTAAAGAGATATAATAACCCTCTTTATAAAAAGGTGTTGGATAAAACTTTTTGCCAAAACTTGTCTCAATATACAGCGATTTCATCGCTTCGTCTTGAGCTTTGAAAATAACAGTAGCAACGCCACCTTTCATAATTTTATACGAACTTCCAACAATGGTTACCTCAGGTCTTCTAGTATCGACTTTAATAATGGCTTTAGCACTTGCATGATTTCCTGAAAAGAAATTCCATTTACTGGCATCCACAGCTTCAATACTGAGTTCAAACAGTTTTTTATTTGCACCAAAACCTGTTTTTGGAAAAGAAAGATTAAGATCGACAATTTGCTCAGGCGTTTTAAGTACCTTACTCTCTAAATCCACACTCTTTTCACCATCATACAGAGATGCTTTAACCATTTTTATGCCGCTTTCGTCGCCTACTTGAACATGGATTGGGTCTTTTAAATTCCATTCGATTTCTTTTTGAAGCATAATCTTTGGAGCTTCTCTTTCAAATAAACTCGAATTATAGACATAAGCCAATCCACCGACTAAAATTAAAAAAATCAGCCCTAAAAGAAGTGCCGCTACTGAGGATTTTCGTTGTTTTTTCATTTCTAATTTATCCTTTTAATTTTCTCAACAATTTCGTCTCGAAGTATTGTGGGGTCACAAGCTGGCACTTCAAATCCTGCCGCTGTTTTATGACCTCCACCATGATACTCCAAAGCAATTTTTGAGACATTAATATCTTTACTACGTAATGAGACTTTATAGCCTCCCTCATTCTCTTCCAAAATCATAATTGCAACTGTCACATTGACAATACTGCGTAGCATATTGACGATATTTTTAGTATCGTGTCTTTTTGCACCGGTTGCCTCTAGCGTTGCTCTATCAAAAATAATTGTTGCAATTGTACCATGCTCATACACATCAAAGTGATTGAGCATATACCCCATCAACCTGATTTTTGAGAGTGGCTCACGACGTTTTACTTTTGAAGCAATATCTTGAGGATTGGCTCCACATTTCACTAATTGCGACACAATAGTAAATGTTTGTTCATCCATATCACCGTACAAAAAGAAACCAGTATCATCAGCTATTGCCGTATAAAGACATATTGCGCACGCTTTTGTTATCTCAACTTTGTTAGCTTTTAGAAGTTCATACACGACCATACCTGCGCTACTAAAACGATCAACAACAACGTTTATCGTACCAAAATAGCGATTGGTTATATGATGGTCAATGTTGATAATCTCATAATCGCCTTCTGGAATTTTTAGGCGATCTTGGGTTGAGCAATCGCAACTTACAACCAAATCAAATTGCTTAGGCAATTCATGTTTAATTTTTGAAAAACCAGGTAAAAAGTCGTATACCGTTGGTAATTCTTTATTTTTGTTGTAATGCGTTACTTTTTTTCCAACTCGGATTAAAACTTCATAGAGTGCTAAAGCGCTACCTAGCGTATCTCCATCAGGATGTACATGCGAAACAATAACGATATGATTTGCTTCAAGCATCTTTTTCCACGCTTGTTGATACATTCTCGATACCACCTTGAGATAAAAGGGCGATTATACTTAATTTTAGCTGATATGTATATTATCTTGCTTTTTTAGAGCTTTTGTAAACAAAGGCTAAAACTTCAGCAACTGCCTTATAAAGATTTTCAGGAATCAACTCTCCAAGATTGCATTTTTTGTAGAGTTCGCGCGCTAAAGGCGGGTTTTCAACAATTTGAATATTATAATTCATGGCCACTTCTTTAATGCGCAAAGCCACATAATCTGTCCCTTTGGCAATCACTTTGGGCGCCGCCTCTTTATCTTGATTATAGCGAATCGCAATGGCATAGTGCGTTGGATTGGTAATCACAACATCTGCTTGCGGAATCTCTTGCATCATACGCTTTCGTGTCATTTGCATTTGAATTTGCCGAATCTTTGCTTTAATTTTAGGGTCACCTTCCATCTGTTTATACTCATCTTTAATCTCTTGTTTACTCATACGTAAGCTTTTAAAATAGGTATAGCGAACAAACAATAAATCCATTAAGGCCAAAATTAAAAAGATAAGTAGAATCACTGCGGCTAAAATCAGTACCTTTGACTTTAACCAGGCTAACTGTTCATAAAGCGGAAAATAGATCACCGTAGGAAGTTCTTTGGTAAATTCAAGTAGAAAATAATAACTCACCCACATTACAACGGTTACTTTTAAAATAGTTTTGATCGTTTCGACTAGTTTTTTAATAGATAAAAGGTTTTTCAGTCCTTTAATAGGATCTAGCTTGCTAAAATCCGGCATGAGTGGTTTGGTTGTAAAAATAAACCCTGTTTGTAGAATATTGGCAAGTAAGCCAGCAATAGCAACGGACAAGGCAAGGGGAATGACCATATAAATAATTTCACGAAATGTAACTATGGAGACTTGAAGCGTGACTTCTTTGGTTATTTCACTGCCAATAAGGGACTGATAATAGTAGTATAAATAGACAACACGTGACTCAATCCAAGAAAGCATTGCCAAAAAAGCCACCAAAGCAACCACCAACGTGACAAAAGCGCTGGTGTCCATACTTTTAGGGACATTACCGTCTTTTCGGGCGTCTTCTATTTTCTTGGAGGTGGCTTCTTCGGTCTTTTCTTGATCATCAGCCACGCATCATCCTTTGTGGTTAGATGAGCGTTTTGTGCGTGATTTTCATTGAAAAATCAAGCCATACGGCTTGATGAATCAAACTACCACTGCTGATAGCATCCACACCCGTTTGAGCATATGCCACAATATTTTCTTTGGTAATATTGCCACTGGCTTCTAAAAGAACATGCGAAAAATAATCATTTTTGTAAGCAACCACTTCAGAAATAGCCACATGAGACATGTTATCGCACATAATAATATCCGCACCGCATTGCATTGCAAACTTTGCAAATTCGACATCTTCGCACTCAATTTCTATTTTACATGTAAAAGGGAGTTTCTCTCTGGCTTCCTCAATAAAAAGTTTTAAATCATCAATGGTTTGAAGATGAGTGTCTTTAATCATCAAACAATCATCGAGGCCCATACGGTGATTATTGCCTCCGCCACAACGAATAGCGTATTTTTCAAACACACGCAAATGAGGTCTTGTTTTACGCGTATCGAGCAATTTGACACTGTGCCCTTCCAATGCTTTTTTATACGATGCCACATTCGTGGCAATTCCACTTGCATGTTGCATCAAGTTCAAAATCACACGTTCGCATCGTAAAATATTTTTTGATTTTCCTTCAATAAGGGCTACCAAATCACCTTTTTTGAGCGCATCACCATCATCAAAGTAAAACGTAATGTCTAGCTTATTCATTTTGCAGAGTGTTTTGACATAATCGCGTCCGGCAAAAATGCCTGTATCTTTACAGATAATATTGGCACTTGCAAAACTGTCTTTTCCCACTAAGGCAAATAAATCGCCTCTGCCAACATCCTCTGCCAATGCTTTTTTAACAAATGTTTTAATCATAGCTCAAACATCCTATTCAACGCCGCATGCGCCCATATACGCGTATCTTCAGAAATAGTAATTTCGTTTTCAAAACGCCCTTCTTGGATACTAAGAAGAACATTATAAACATCTTGAAGGGTCGTTTCATTCATCGTCGGACATTCTGGTTTGGTAGATGAGAGGATATAAGTATTTTCTTGACGCAACCGTTTCACCATATTGTATTCCGTACCAATAGCTACTTTCTGTTCCGGTGGCAATTTTTTCACATAATCAATAATTTGACTGGTTGAACCAACAAAATCGGAAAGCTCACACACTTCGGGTTTGCATTCAGGGTGTGTTACAATCAAAATATCAGGGTATTTTTCACGATAAAAAGCGATATCATCGACATCAAAAAGTTGATGAACCGAACAAAATCCATTGTAACAAATGATATCTGCTTCTTTTGGGTCTGTACCATCTGCCACAACACATGATTTCAGTCCCATCTCTTTTGCGATATTTTGTCCTAAACAACGGTCAGGAACAAACAGTATTTTTTTATTGCTCTCCAGTGCTTTTGTGATGATTTTCTTCGCATTAGAGCTCGTGCATACATAGCCACCCATTTTACCAACAGCCGCTTTCACTTCAGCAGAACAGTTGATATATGTAACAGGCAAGATATCTTCTTTTGTGAGTCCTTCTTTTTCTAAAAGCGCTATATTTTGGTTGTAATAATCCACATCAATCATTCTAGCCATTGCACAGCAAGCAATTTTTGGCATCAAAACACGCTTATTAGGTGCTAAAATCTTAACACTTTGCCCCATAAAACCTACGCCACAAAACAGTAAATTGGGATTGGCATCGTTAGCTGCCCATTGAGCAAGTTGTAATGAATCACCTTTATAATCCGCGAGTTCAAACACTTCATCTTTTTGATAAAAATGCGCCACAATACTGACTTGCAACTCTTTTTTGAGCTTTAAAATGGCCTCTTTGAGAGCTTGATTATCCACTGTAAAATCCTTTGGTTATATCACAATTTCGCATTATAGCGTTAAAGAAATAATAACAAAATTATTGCTATACTGCCTTATTTCAACAAAGGATTCTATGTGGATTTTCTCTTTAATATTAACGTCCAATTCTATATTTTAAGCTATCTTGTCGGCGGTATTCCGTTTGGGTTATTGCTCGCTAAACAATTTACGGGCAAAGACATCAGAGAAAGTGGTAGTGGCAGTATTGGAGCAACCAATGTTTTAAGAGTGCTCAAAGAGACCAATCCATCACTTGCTAAAAAATTGGCAATTACTACTGTCGTTTTAGATGCGCTCAAAGGTATTGTTGTTTTATTGGTTGCTAAATTAATGGGCTTAAGTATTGAGACACTTTGGAGTATTGCTGTTCTTGCCGTTATCGGTCACTGTTACAGTCCTTATTTAAAATTTGAAGGCGGCAAAGGTGTTGCGACAGGGGCAGGTGTTTTACTGATGATGTTGCCTATTGAGACTTTTATCGCTTTTATCACATGGTTTGTAGCAGGGAAAGTTCTTAAAATATCTTCACTCTCTTCATTACTAGCGCTTATTGCACTTATTGGATCATCGTTTATCATTCATCCAAATCTTGAAGGCATCAAAACACATGCGCCTTTATTTTTAATTGCGTTTGTTATTGTCTATAAACATATTCCAAATATTATGCGTCTATTTCAAGGCAAAGAGGCAAAAGTTATCTAAAATGATGCAAATTATCATCAAAGATTTAACGTTTGAGACGATTATCGGTATTTTAGAAGAGGAGCGTTTGTCTCCTCAAAAAGTTATTTTACATGTAAAAATAAATTATAACTACAGTCAAAAAAACTTTATTGATTATGCTCAAATCGCCTTCTATCTTGAAGAACAAATGAAAAAAGAGGCCTATTTTTTGATTGAAGATGCCTTAGAAGATTTAAGTCAAAAATTGCTTCATCTCTATCCTCAAATTCTTAAATTAAAGATAAAAATTTATAAACCTTCCATCCTGCCAAATGCGATAGTTGGGGTTGCGCGTAAAGTCAGCCGTAATAAAAATTAAAATTTCATTAAAAAAACTTTAAATCTAGCTAAAGTTGTGGTATAATCCCGTTTAAATTTTAGCAATTAAGGATTTTATAATGCGAATTTTAATCGTAGAAGATGAAGTAACCCTCAATAAGACTATTGCAGAAGGCTTACAAGAGTTTGGTTATCAAACAGATAGTTCCGAAAATTATAAAGATGCAGAATACTACATTGGTATTCGAAATTATGACCTCGTATTAACAGATTGGATGTTACCAGATGGTGATGGCGTTGATTTGATCAACCTCATTAAACAAAAATCTCCTCGTACAGCAGCAGTTATTATCTCTGCAAAAGATGACAAAGAGAGCGAAATTAAAGCACTTAAAGCAGGTGCAGATGATTATATTCGTAAACCATTTGATTTTGATATTTTAGTTGCACGTATCGAAGCAAGACTTCGTTTTGGCGGCACAAATGTGATCAAAATTGATGACCTTACGATTGATCCAGATGAAGAAAAAATTACCTATAAGGGTCAAGAGATTGAACTAAAAGGTAAACCGTTTGAAGTCTTAACACACCTTGCTCGTCACAGTGACCAAATCGTATCTAAAGAACAACTTTTAGATGCTATCTGGGAAGAGCCAGAACTTGTTACACCAAACGTTATTGAAGTTGCTATTAACCAAATTCGTCAAAAAATGGACAAACCACTTGAAATCTCTACCATTGAAACAGTAAGACGAAGAGGTTATAGATTTTGCTTTCCCAAAAAAGTATAAGAGATAGTTTTATATTACAATTAGTGTCTGCTTCGGCGACACTAATTGTCATCTTCTCCGTCATCCTGTATAACTACATCAAAATTTCTATTTTTGAAGATATCATACAAGAACTTACAAAACAAGCTCAAATGATCGCAACATCGCGTACCAGCTCGGTTGAACGTATGGGCATTAATATTTTTGATCCTTCTTTAAGTTCCATCAATAATCCCGCTGACGTGCATGTCAGTGTTGCGATACGTGTCAATCAACAAAACATTCCTTCCTTTGAGCAAAGTGAAAATAATGGTGAATACTTTTTAACGATTTACTATCCGCTTGAAAAACGTTTACATCATTTTATTTCCATTACAAAAAACATCTCTAATACGTATGTGCTTCTGGATAAAATTCTCAAGAATATTTTGATTATTAATCTAACGGCCATCTTTTTGATTCTCTTTTATGCCCTATTTCTTTCACGCATGCTTGTCTTGCCTATACGCTCCTTAACGACAAAATTGGCAACTATGAATGAAAACTTTCTACAAATAATTGATATACAAAAATTACCCAATGAGTTTCAACCATTAGGCAATAGTATTAATAAACTCGTTGAGCGTATCCAAATTTTTGTGAATTCTCAAAAAGAACTTTTTATTGGTGCCGCGCATGAACTTAAAACGCCTCTTGCCGTTATGAAAACAAAAAATGAAGTGACACTTTTAAAACCACGCGAATCTGAAAAGTATATTGATACTCTAAAAAGCAATAACCAAACGATTAATGATATGAACAAAATGATTGGCAACATTTTAGAAATTGGACGGCAAGAAGGAGCTCAATTTGAAAAGCCTGTTGAGATTGATTTGGTACTTTTTTTAAAAGAACAGATCAATAATTATACAATTCTTTCGAAGATGGAAGAGAAAAATATCATTGAAGAAATTACTCCAAAACACTATAAAATTATTATCCAACCTACTCTTTTAGTACATATTTTGCAAAATTTTGTTCAAAATGCCATTAAGTTCACTCCGATTGGTGGCAAAATAACTATCCAAGCCTATCTTAACAAAGATGGGTTTTATATTCATGTCATTGATGAAGGCATTGGTATTGATGAGAGTAAAGACCTCTTTGCACCCTTTAAACGCTATGGAAATCAAACAGGCGCTGGACTTGGACTTTTCCTAGCAAAAAATGCTGCAGATGCAATCGGCGCTAAAATATCACTCAAAAACCGTGAAGATATGCAAGGTACTCGTGCAACACTTTTTATTCCCCTACGCAAACACACTATTTAAATTTCGTTAAAGTATTTTTAGTGTATAAACTCGTCAAGAAAATTGACTTTAACGAAGGAAAGTAAGCATGTCTTTAATGATAACGGAAGAATGTATCGCATGTGACGCATGTCGCGACGAATGTCCCAATGGCGCTATAGAAGAGTCTGATCCGATTTATATTATTGATCCAGATGTCTGTACAGAATGTGTGGGCCACTATGATGAGCCTGCTTGTATTTCTGTTTGCCCGGTTGAATGTATTATCCCTGATCCTGATAACATTGAGAGTGTTGAAGAACTCAAGCTAAAATACGAACAACTCAACAGCGACAATTAATGTCTAAACGAACAGCCATTATAGATATAGGGTCTAACTCCGCTCGAATGGCTATCTTTGAGAAAAGTAGTCGCTTTGCATTTCATTTAGTTAATGAAACCAAAAGTCGTGTTCGTATTGGAGAAGGTGCCTATAATGATGGCGGAATTTTACAAGAACCCGCCCTCAAGCGTGCCTATACTGCTTTAGAAGAGTTTGGGCATATTATTAAGAGCTTTCAATGCTCTAAAACACTTTGCATAGCAACTTCAGCACTACGAGACGCGCCTAATGCTTCAGAGTTCATCAATCAAATACGCAATGACCTTAATATTCATATTAAAATTATTGAAGGTACGAAAGAAGCTTATTTTGGTGCCGTAGGTGCACTGAACTATCTTAAAGAAATCAAAGAAGCTGTCACAATTGACATTGGTGGAGGTTCAACAGAACTCGCCAAAATTGAGAATGGCCTCATTGTTGAGACTATCTCTTTAAATATTGGTACGGTACGCCTTAAAGAGCTTTTCTTTGACAAAAAAGTTCCATTAGATAAAGTTCGTTCATTCATTGATAATGAAATTTCTAAGATTCCAGAACGTTTTACATGTAATACCATCATCGGCATTGGAGGAACATTACGTTCTCTTTCAAAAATCATTATGGAACGCACGAACTACCCTTTAAAAACGGTGCATGGATTTGAATATGAAATCTCTAAACACGAATCTTTTGTCAATGCAATTGTTACTTCAGATGTCTTAGGTCTTAAGAATCTTGGTATTCGCAAAGACAGATACGACACCATGCGTGAAGGGTGTATTATTTTTCAATCTATCTCCAAAAGACTCTCCAACCAAATCATGATAACGAGTGGAGCGGGGGTAAGAGAAGGCGCTTATTTATGTGATTTGCTACGTTCTCACCATCATAAATTTAGCCCCGAGTTTAAGCTCAGTTTGAGAAGCCTCAAAGATCGTTTTAGTATGATGGGAAAAGAGAATTTACATGTAAAAAAAATTGCGCTCTCTTTGTTCGATACATTAGCGCCTATTCACATGATTGATCCTTGTTTTAAACATGAGTTAGGTGTTGCAGCTGAACTTTACAATATTGGTATAAAGCTAGGTTTTTATCAGAATCAATTGCACAGTTTTTACTTTATTTTGAATAATCTCAACTATGGTTTTTCACACGAACAGAAAATACTGATTGCTATGCTTATAAAGTATCATGTTAATAAATTACCCAGTGAAGAAGATATACAAACCTATAAAATGCTGCTTCCTGACACTGCAACGCTGCATTGGTTAAGTTTCTTACTCTCTTTAGCTAAAGCTATCAATACTGATTTACATCAAAGTTATACCTCTTTTAGCTACCAAAACCATACGCTGACCATTCAAAGTGAATCAAAGCTTTTCCTCGCCAGAGAACAAATTAAACAGCTCCTTAAACCTGCTTCATTTGCTATTATTATTAAATCACTGTAAAAAGAGTTATTGAGTTTATTTAGAAGAAAGAAGATTCAAGAGAGCATCAAAAGCTCTCTTGAGAGAAGGTACTATTAGAATTTTTGACCGATTGTAAATTCAAAAGAAGCCGTTCTATCGCCTGCTTTATCCATAACTGGTTGTGAAAAAATCAAGCCGATTGGTCCAAGAGGCGATGTCCATTCTAGAGCAACACCCGTACCGCCACGTTTAATATCAAGATTATCTTCACCAATCATACCGTAATCAAAAAAGATTGCTCCACGCATTTTCAGACGCTCAATCAATGGAAAACTCATTTCAACGGTATTGACGAGCATTGTATTACCACCAATGAGTGTACCATTGGCATTAACAGGAGAAATCGAATTAGATTCATATCCACGTAATGTTCTCACACCACCCATATAAAATCTCTCACCGTATGAATATTTCTCATCGGCAGAGTCAATGGCAAGGTATTTAAACTGTGCTTTATAACGTAAAATTAAATCGTAATCAATCAAATCTTGTAATCCATAGTAGATAGCAAATTTATTAATACTACTCATGAATTTTTCATCGCCACCAAGTCCCGCAATTTCCAAACTTGTGCTAGCTGCGATACCACTGCGTGGTAAATAGTAATCATCTGTGTTGTTAAATGAAATTGCAGGAACTACAGAACTTTTAATTGTTGTATCTAGGGTATAAAGGTCTGTATCAATTGTTGAATCTACATTAGAGAGTTTGTTTTGTTCCAAAATATAACCTAATGATACGCCCCAGTTACGTGCAATTTTACGACCTAGGACAACATTAATTCCATATTTTTTTTCATCATAATAGTAGTAATCGTTGTCCGCTGCGTAAATTTTTCCACCTAAGCTGTAAACAGAATCGAACAATCGTGGATTTGATAGCGATAATGCACCATTCAGTTCACTATCAGAACGCTCTACATCAATACCTGCTCTTAGACCTGAACCAAAAATATTGCCATCAGAAACACTTGCACTTAAAAGGAGACCATCGGATGAACCATAACCAATACCACCACCAATAGAGCCAGTCGCAGCTTCTTTGACGTTAATAACAAGATCCATCTTGTCTTTGCTAAGACGTTCTTCTTTAATCTCAACATCTTCAAAATAACCTGTACGTTTTAATGCACTCTTCGTATCTGTGACATCTGTTCTGCTGTATAAATCGCCATTAGCCAAATATACTTCACGTCTTACAACTCTATCAATTGTTCGACTATTTCCAGCAATACGTACATTATTAATATACACTTTTTCACCAGGAATAACATGATACGTAATGTTTGCTATATGATTTTTTTTGTCATTTTTGACATCGGGGATAATTCTAACAAAAGCATAACCAAGGTCAGCTATTTTTGTTTCAATCAATGTCATATCTTTGCGAAGCTTTGCAACATTGAATACTTTCCCACTATGCAGAAACATGGATTCGATAATTGCTTGTGTGTCAATCATCCCTTCAGGAACATCAATGGCGATATCTCCCACTTGATATTGTTCACCCTCATTAATGCTGTACACCAAATCCGCTGTATAGCTATCAAGATACGTTTTTAAAAAAGGTTGGCTCACTTCACAATCAAGGTAACCTTTTTGCATATAGGTGTCTTTTATACGAGCTGAATCATGTTCCAAGTCGTTAGTTCGAAGCTTTCCATCGTTAAAACCCCACATCCAAGGTAACCATTCTGCCGCTTTATTTGCAATGTTTGGTTCAATATCATTATATTTTAACTCTTTAGAGCCACATAATGTGACATTTTTAATAACAATATTCTCGCCACGATTAATAATAAAATCAAGCGACATCGAAAGCTTTTCAGTAAGAGGCTCTGTTTTCGTTTCTACAACGGTATCAAAATACCCTTTATCTTCATAAAATTTAATGATTTTTTGTTTTGTAGCTTCAGCACGTTCAGGGTCATACACTTCGCCTTTTTTAATGCCTGATATTTTAGTAATCTCATCTTTATCGCTATCACTAATACCTAAAAAATCAATTTTGGCTACTACAGGTTTTTCTTTTACATGAAAAACAAGAGCACCATCGCTAACTTCTTCAACCCACACATCTTCAAAATAATTTTGTTTATAAAGTGTTTTGATCGCTTTATCAATTTTTTCCATATCGACTGAGTCACCGGATCTCATATCGATCATTTCCGAAGCCATCTCAGGGGAGAGGTGGATCAAACCATCAAACTGGAGGCTTTTTAACTGAGCCGCACACAGTGAAGTTGCGACAACGAGAGACAACGCAGTTATTTTTTTCATACTGATTAGCCCTAGAATATAATTTTTAGATATTTTGAAATATAATACCATCTCTAGAATTAAGTGCCTATTAAACCTAACTATAGGCAATATTAGGGTACTTAACGTCGTGAAAGAAGGAGACAAAATGGTTGTTGGTATTGTAGGGCTTGGCTTAATGGGAGGCTCTTTAGGTTTAGCGCTTCAAAATACAAAATTGGTGTCAAAGATTGTAGGCTTTGATCACAATTTAAGTCACTGCGAAGAAGCTCTAAAATTGGGCTTAGTGGCAGATATTGTCTCATTTGCTGAAATAAAAAAGTGCGACGTCATCTTTTTAGCAATTCCTGTTGAAGGTATTATTAAGACTCTTCAAGAGATGCAAGATGTTTCAAACAAAACAACGATTATTGAACTGGGTAGTACAAAAGCGGAAATTATTGCCTCTGTGCCAAAATGTATTCGAGACCGTTTTATTGCTGCGCATCCTATGACAGGAACCGAGAAATTTGGTCCAAGTGCTGCCATTCAAAATCTATATCACGATAAAGTTGTTGTGCTTTGCGATACAGATAATAGTGGAGATTTACATAAAAACAGAGCTATTCAGATATTCTCTCATATTGGTATGAAAATTGTTTTTATGGATCCTATTGCGCATGATGACCATGCTTCCTTTATCTCCCATTTACCTCACGTGATCAGTTATGCATTGGCTAATACTGTGATGGGACAAGAAGATCCAAAAAGTATTTTATCGCTTGCGGCAGGTGGTTTTAGGGATATGAGTCGTATTGCCAAAAGCTCCCCGCACATGTGGTCTGATATTTTTAAACAAAATAGAAAAAATCTTTTGCATTCTATTGACATTTTTGAAAAAGAGCTTGAAAAATCTAAAAAAATGATTGAGGAAGAGGATTGGGGCAGTTTGGAAGCATGGATGAGCAAAGCAACCACACTTCATAAAATTTTATAAAGAATCTTTACATGTAAAGATTCTAAGTTTCTTTCAAACGTATTTTTACAAAAGATATTTTTGAATTGACATGTAAAACCGTTTTAGACTATTCCCCGCCAAATCGGACTAAGGCACTTGCCCATGTAAAACCACCACCAAAGGTATCCAAAAGCATTAAATCACCTTTTTTGATACGTCCCTCTTCATAGGCTTCATTGATTGCCATAGGAATTGATGCAGCAGAAGTATTCCCATATTTTGCAACGGTTAGAACGGTTTTTTCAATAGGAAAATCAAGCTTTTCACGAACAGCTTCTATGATTCGAAAGTTAGCTTGATGGGGAATGAAATGATCAATTTGAGAAGATTTAAGATTATTTGTTTCTAAAATATCAATCACATCTTTTGTCAAAGTTTTCACTGCTATTTTATAAACGTCGTTGCCTTTCATTTTAATGAAATTGAGTTTATTATCTAATGTTTCTTGGGAACACGGAAACTTTGAACCACAACCGGGTGTAATTAAATAATCTCCATAGCGACCATCAGCAGAAGCATGTATATCAATAATTGCTTCATTCTGCTCGGTTGTCGCACTGATAATAGCAGCACCTGCACCATCTCCAAAGAGGATACATGTACCACGGTCAGTGTAATCAATAACGCTACTCACTTTTTCAGCGCCAACAATCAAAATATTTTTTTTCATGCCAGATTCAATATAAGCTTTCGCCATGGAAAGCATATATACAAATCCGCTACATGCGGCACTAATATCATACGCCATAACATTATTGATACCTAATTTTGCTGCAATAATACATGCCGTTGAAGGCATACAAAGATGATCAGGGGAGAGTGTCGCACAAATAACCAAATCAATATCTTCTGTAGCAAGACCTGAGCGTTCTATGGCTATTTGCGCTGCTTTTACACCTAAATCACTGGTTGCTTCTTCATCACTTGCGATACGTCGTTCTTTAATACCTGTTCGTTTTTCTATCCACTCATCACTCGTATCAACCATTTTTTCAAGATCAAAATTACTTAAAATACGAGATGGAGCATAAGCTCCGATAGATTTTAAAGATGCGTACACAAATCTCCTTTATTGCGCTAAAAATGCCAATTTATGCTCAATATCAGTGTTGATATTAGAACTTGAAAAATTGATAGCCTGAAATATAGCATTTTTGACTGCTTTGGAATTACTTTTTCCATGTCCTATAATAGCACAACCATTAATGCCAATCAAGGGTGCTCCGCCATATTCTGCATAATCTACTTGCTTCTTAAGTACTGTAAATACTTTGCGCATTAATACAGCGCCAGCGATTGCAAGAGGTGAGCGTCTAACATTTTGTTTAATGATTTTTGTGATAGATTCTGCTACGCCTTCACTGGTTTTAAGTAAAATATTTCCCACAAATCCATCACAAACGATAACATCAACAGAACCATCAAAAATATTATTGCCTTCCATATTCCCAACAAAGCTATCTAACTTTTTAAGCTCGAAAAAGGCTTCTTTGGTGATTTCATTGCCTTTACTTTCCTCTTCACCATTGGAGAGTAAACCAACTTTTGGTTTTGCAATTTTTAGGACATCTTTTGCATAGGTTTCACCCATAACAGCAAACTGTACTAAATGTTCTGCTTTACAATCCACATTAGCACCAACATCAAGCACCAAACTCAATTTCCCAGGAACTGCTGTTGGCATGATCGTTGCGATAGCAGGTCTTAGAACCCCTTTTAATCGTCCAATTCTTAATGTTGCTAAACTCATCGTAGCACCACTATGTCCCATTGAGACAACGGCATCGGCTTGTTTGTCTCTCACAAGATCAACTGCTTTATAGATAGATGTTTCTTTTCGCTTTAAAGCATTTGTTGCTGCTTCATGCATATCTAAAACATCTGTCGCTTCAATGAGAGTAATACTATCTAAATATTCATCGGGGATTAGAGGTTTAAGCGCATTAGTATCCCCAACAAGTAGGGCTTTAAACTTGCGCTCTTTTAGCGCGTGCAGAGTTCCTTCAACAATAGGAGTGGGACCAAAGTCCCCTCCCATGGCGTCAATCGCTATGGTTAGCATTTAGTTTTTATATTCGCCTGTTGTTTTGTTCACTCTATGAGGCATTTTCCATGTGCCATCACTGTCTTTTACTGGCATAGGAAGGGTTACTTTATAGTGCGTTCTTCTTTTTGCAGCTCTTGTTTTACTTACACGTCTCTTAGGTACAGCCATTTTATTCTCCTTTTAGTTGTTCGCATTGTCCACAATAGTGGTAATCACTCTTGAAAGCTTCTATTTCACTTTGAAGCATGACTTCAAAATCAATTGAACCTTCAAAAAATTCTATTACATTTAAAAGTTCTTCCCCTTCAGTATCAACATACAGACCATCACTGGCAAAAACTTCAACACATTCATCCATACTCAATTTAAAATCTTCAGCACAACGGTCACAAGCATGCATCAGAGTACCTTGAATACGTCCTTCGCACTTGATTAATGATTTGCCTATCTTTTGAGCATTTCCGGAAAATCTAATCTCACCTAATTTCGTTTCAAAATGAATTCCACTTGAAGGAATTTTTTTGAATTCAACAATCATAGGAATTAAAGAATTTCTCGTCTTGCAAAAAAGAAATCAATTTCAATTTTTGCATTCTCTAAACTATCACTACCATGTACAGCATTCGCATCAATACTCTCAGCAAAATCTGCACGAATTGTACCTTTTGCAGCTTCTTTAGGATTAGTTGCACCCATGAGATCACGGTTTTTAGAGACGGCATTTTCACCTTCTAACACCATAACAACGACTGGCCCACTAATCATAAATTTTACAAGTTCACCGAAAAAAGGTCTGCTTGCATGAACTGCGTAAAAAGCTTCAGCATCTGCTTGGCTTAATTGTACTTTTTTCATTGCCGCAATTTTTAATCCGTTTGATTCAAATCTATCAACAATTTTTCCAATAACATTTTTCGCAACTGCATCTGGTTTAATAATGGATAATGTGCTTTCCACAACTCTCTCCTATGTATTTAATATTTTTAGAATTTCATAATTTGTAGGGAATTAGAACGGGGGAGTATAGCAGAATTTTTTTTTAATATCAATTAAACCAGCACTTAAATTTTAAAAAAATAGAGGAGCGAACTCCTCTATTAAAATTTATTCAGCACAAGGAGTTGTGCCTTTTCTCATATCTGCACCAATTTCATCACGACTAGGCTGTCCTGGATATGGAGCATCCCATACGATACAACCTTCTGTTGGACAGGCTTCTGCACATGCAGGAGCATCATGATGACCAACGCATTCTACACATTTGTCAGCATATACATAATAAATATCTGCACCTGTTGGGTTATCACTATCATCTACAATTGCTTCAACAGGACATTCATCAATACATGCACCACATGCGATACAAATATCGGTAATTTTTACTGCCATTATTTCTCCTTCACTTAGTGTTTTTTACTCGTAGAAAACTATATCGAAACTAAATTAAAATTGGTATTAAACCCAAATTGCTAGTTCAAAATTAGGCTAATGATTTAATTTAGTAAATTCACACTCAAACTTTCTTACTTATGTTTCATTCAAATAAAATAATAACTATATTTTTCTCTTAATTCTTTAGCAATATCTAAAAAAGGTCAATAAAGATTTAACTTTTGTTTTTTATTTAACTTTACCAAAGCGTTTTTTTCATACTATTATTCAAACACAACTATACGCGGGGTTATGAATGAATTCTTTAGCAAAAAAAGTAACAATTTTACAAGTTTTAATCGTTTCGCTCTCTATCTTTGCTTTTATCTTTTACATCAATTTATATCTTAGTAATTACATTAAACAAGAAACGGAACAAAAGATTAATGCAAATATCATGGAACAAGTGCAGACGGTTAAAGTCTACAACAGCGCATTAGAGGATACTGCATTAAAACTCTTTACCATTTTTGAATCACGCTTTGGTAGCTTTTATTTAAATCCTGATGAAAAAATAAAAGTCAATGGCGTAGAGACACCCCTTATCTCTTCAGGTGGTTTTACACTCAATAATAATTTTGCTAAAGTAGAATCTTTTACAGACTTAACAGGAGCTGTTGCTACTGTTTTTGCTTTAAGCGGTGATGACTTTGTTCGCGTTTCAACATCCTTAAAAAAAGAAGATGGCTCACGGGCAATGGGAACCTATCTTGGTAAAAAAAGTCCCGCATATGAACCCATTATGAAAAAACAAAAGTATGTTGGGAATGCACGTCTTTTTGGAAAAGATTATATTACCGTTTATTCTCCTATCATTGAAGATGATAAAATTTTAGGAATTTTATTTATAGGTTACAACTTCACCGATGGGTTAAAAACACTTAAAGAACAAATTAATAAAATGAAAATTGGTGAAAATGGCTATTTCTACGCTTTAAATACTAAAAGTGAAGCATACGATATCCATCCAAATCTAGATGGCGCAAAGGTTACATCAGAAATTGATAAAAAGATTTTGGCACAAAAAAAGGGGATGCTGCATATTACAGAAGAAGGAGCTGACAAAATTTTGAGTTTTCAACCATTTGATAAATGGAACTGGGTTTTGGTAGCTAAAGCTAATGAAAAAGACTTCCAAGCAGCCAACGATAAATTACGTACGAATCTTATTATTGCTTCATTAATTATGACCATGATTATTTTAGTAATTATTTGGCTCATTATCAACCAAATCATTACAAAACCTCTTTTAAACCTCATTATTAAAGCGAAAGAACTTTCAAGCGGAGACGGAGATCTTACACGTAAATTAGAAATCAAAGGCAAAGATGAAATCGCACAAGCAAGTGAACAAATTAATCATTTTATTGAAAAAGTACGCGTTCTCATTTGCAATGCAAAATCCCTCTCTAGTGAAAACTCCTCTATTTCACATGAACTTTCAACAACCTCGTTACAAGTTGAAAAACTTGTTGAGAAATCAACGAGCATTGTCCTTGATACAACCACACAAGCCAATCAAGTACGTGAAGAGATGAATGGATCCATTGATCAAGCTAAAAATAGCAAAGAAGACATGATTAAAGCAAATGATTCTTTGCATTCTGCAAGTAATGCTGTTATTGCGCTTACTAAGGAGATTCAACAAAGTTCAGTCACTGAAATTGAGTTAGCACAAAGATTAAACCAATTAAGCGTTGATGCGGAGCAAGTTAAAAATGTTCTAACAGTGATTAGTGATATTGCAGATCAAACCAATTTATTAGCATTGAATGCTGCTATTGAAGCAGCGCGAGCAGGCGAGCATGGTCGTGGATTTGCTGTGGTTGCGGATGAAGTTAGAAAGTTAGCAGAGCGCACTCAAAAAAGCTTAATAGAAATTAATGCGACTATTAATGTCATCGTGCAATCTATTGTGAATTCGAGTGAACAAATGGGCAATAATTCAAAAAAAATCGAAGAGCTCGCAATGACAGCACATGAAGTGGAAAGTCGTTTGCATGAAAGCTTTACGATTATAGATTCCGTTACTAAAATTACAGAAAACACTGTGGATAGTTACATTCTAACCGGTCGTGAAATTGAAACGATTATTACAAAAATTAGTGAAATCAATAAAATTTCCACTGAAAATAGCCGTAGCGTTGAAGAAATTGCTGGAGCGGCAGAACACTTAAGTCAAATGACTGAAAATCTCAACCATAAATTAGGAGAATTTAGAACATAACTTAGATTAAAACTTATTGGATAGAATTAGTCTTATTAGTTAAAATAGTTATATATATTTAATTGTATAATTTCTGTATCAATAAAAATTCTTAATTAAAGGATCAACTATGTTAGTAACCAATAAGGCACCAAACTTTACAGCTACCGCTGTTTTAGGTGACAATCAAATTGTCGATAATTTTAATCTATATGAAAATTTTGGAGATAAGGGTACAGTTCTGTTCTTTTACCCTTTAGACTTTACATTTGTCTGCCCTTCAGAAATTATTGCATTTGATAAAAGACTTGAAGAGTTTAAAAATCGTGGTATCAATGTAATTGGTGTTTCTATTGACTCACAATTTTCTCACTTTGCATGGAAAAACACTCCTATTAACCAAGGAGGAATTGGACAAGTGAGATTTCCTTTAGTAGCAGATATTACAAAACAAATCTCTCGTGATTATGATGTTCTTTTTAAAGATGGTGTTGCTCTTCGTGGCTCATTTTTAATTGACAAAGATGGTACTGTAAGACATGCTGTTATTAATGACTTACCACTTGGTAGAAATATTGACGAAATGCTAAGAATGATAGACACTATGCTCTTTACAAATGAGTACGGAGAAGTATGCCCTGCTGGATGGCAAAAAGGCGACAAAGGTATGACTGCAAGCACTGAAGGTGTAGCAGATTATTTAGCCCATAACTCTGACAAGCTTTAATCTTTTCAATGCTTTAGATTCAAGAGAATAGAACCTCTTGAATCTAAAGACTTAATACGTTACGAACACAAAACGCATTTATCAACAGATGCTATTACGTCCATACGCGAAACTCTAATCCCCTGCTGTTTTTCTAAAGCAGTCTGATACTCATAAAGATTTTGATCATAATCTACATCATGAATTGCCCCACAATGAGAGCATACAAGATGAATATGCGGTTTTGAATAGATATCATAACGCATTTTTCCATCGGCAACATTAACTTCAATAACAACACCTTTTTCTTTAAGCGTTGCAAGATTTTTATAAACCGTTGCTAAAGACATTGAAGGATTTTCTATTCTCAAAGCTTCATACAGATCATCAATCGTTGGATGTGTTTTTCTATCAAGTTCTTTAAGAACAGAAATTCTTTGGGGTGTTGCTTTAAGTTCTTTTGTTTTAAGAAGATTAATGAAATCATTCATAAATTATTCCCCCTTTCTTGAAATATTTTACAAATAATTCCATAATATAAATCAATTTAGCTAAAAAAAACTCAACTAATATTTTTTATTAATTAACTATTTTCTTTGCTAATGATGTGAGCGAGTTGCTGACTGCTAATTCCCAATCGTTCTTCAATAAGATGCGTAGCCCCATGCGTTATAAATGCATCGTCATATTCAAACGTTTTAATCATTACATGTAATGCGTTTTTTTCTTTTAAAGCCATTAGCAAGGAGCCTACCCCTCCTATTTTTGCACTATCGCTAAAAATATACCATTTGATGTATTTTTGCGCAAGTGATGTTAAGAATTGTTCATCTAAGGGCTTAACAAAACGCAAATCGATAATGGCCGTTTCAATGCCTTTTTCTGCCAAAATAGTTGCTGTTTCAATAGCTTTTCCAACACCACTACCATACCCAATCAACGCGATTTCACTCTTACCATCTTGTAGCAGTTGTGCTTTCCCATATTCAAATTCTGGCGATTCATAGGCGCTACAATTGCTAAAAGCACCCCTTGGATAACGAATGGCTAAAGGGCCTTGATGCGTATAAGCATATTCAATAGCAGCATGCATACTCTTTTCATCACGAGGAGCCATTAACGTCATATGAGGGATGGCACTTAAATACGAAATGTCGAAAGCACCTTGATGTGTTTCGCCATCTTCACCAACAATGCCGGCTCGATCAATGGCAAACACGACATTCAAATTTAAAATACAGGCGTCATGAATAACTTGATCATACGCTCTTTGCAAAAATGTTGAATAAATACTAATAAAAGGTTTAAATCCTTCTTTTGCCATAGCACACATAGATGTTACAGCGTGTTGTTCCGCAATAGCAACATCCCAAAATCGATTTGGATAGGCTTGAATTAAAGGCGTTAGTCCTGTACCACTTGGCATTGCAGCTGTAACGCCTACAACATTTTCGTGTTTTTTTGCTAACTCCATCAATGCTTCAGAATACATTGTCGTTGCATTTTTACTGACACCTTTTTTAATAGCTTCACCGCTTGCCACATCAAAAGGTCCGACCCCATGCCATTTTTCGTAGTATCCTTCGGCCATTTCATACCCTTTGCCTTTAAGGGTTTGCGCATGTACGATTACAGGTTTTTTTAAACTTTTAGCCGATTGAAATGCACGAATGAGACTCTCTAAGTCATGCCCATCAATAGGCCCAATATAATCAATCCCTAATTCTTCAAATAACATGCCAGGGGTTATTAGCTTGATACTCTCTTCAAATTTCTTTGCCATATAGGTTGCACTTTCTGGCAAATACTGTAAAATTTGTTCGGTTGTTTTTTTAATTTTTTGATAAAACGTTCCTGCCATAGCCTGTGAAAGAAACTTACTAATGGCACCAATAGGTTTTGCGATACTCATTTTGTTGTCATTAAGAATAATCACGACGGGATAGCGTCTATCGCCTAGCTCATTGAGTGCTTCGTACACCATACCTGCACTTAACGAGCCATCGCCAATTAAAGCAACAGGAATACGTTTATTTTGTTCATTTTTAAGTGCAATTGCTTTTGCTGCACCCACAGCTAAAGAAATGGATGTTGAACTATGCCCTGCTACAAAAAAATCATAAGGAGATTCATCAGGCCTTGTATACCCGCTGATACCATCTAGCGTGCGTAATGTCTCAAACGTATCCCATCGATCTGTCAGCAATTTATGGGTATAAGCTTGATGGCTTACGTCAAAAATAAACGGGTCATTATTAACATCGAAGACATAATGCATCGCAACGATCAGTTCAACAGCACCCACATTGCTACTAAGGTGCCCTCCATTATGACTGACGGTTTGAATGATTTTTTGCCTAATTTCTTCACAAAATAGATTTAATTCTTCAATAGATTGTTCGCGTAACTGTTTCATATTTCCCAATACTTTTTTAATTTTCTTGTAATAGATATTTCACTTTTTCAAGACGCATTGCCAAATTACCATCAAGGTTGCCAACATCACTTAAAATAACAACGCCTCCGAGTGTAATTGCATCATCGGATGTTACCTTAATTTTCTCTTCATTAGCATAAAGTTCTTTCAGTGCATCCAAATCTTTAGGATTCACTTTTAATTCAATCTTACTGGCATCTTTCACCTCTTTGAGGAGTGCTTTAGAAAGCGCAACGGCAATTTGTGTACTAGAACTATTGACCTCTTTTTTTATCACCTCTTTTGCAATTTCAAATGCAGTGACACTGATTTCCGTTTCCATTTTACTTAAACGTTCATCAATACTTTTATAAAGGGTATCCAAATGCATAATAGATTTCAAATAATGCGATTTCACATCACTAACAGATGCTTCACTCTCTTCTTTAGCTTTTTGATACCCTTGAGTGTAAGCATTTTCTCGCTCTCGTGTTAATTCTTCTGTCAATCGGTTATTAAAATCTTGTTCTTGCTTTTCTATTTGAATTTGCAATTTAACAACATTCGATGTCAGCTCGTCCGTTTTTTTAAGTAACTCTTCTATAAATTGGTTTTGCGCACCTTCCTCAATACGTGTGATATTTACAATTTCATCAGGGACTTTTTGAGGCTCGTCCGTATAGAGTATCTCTTGAGAAAGATCATCACCTAAATGTGACGTCATTGTCGCATCTGCAACATTGGATCCTAAAACTTTAAAGCGATAACGTTGAACGGCATGTTCGTCAACTTGTCCTTTATCAATAATGTTATCTGCCATATGCTTAACCTATCATCTCTTCTGCTTCACCAATTTGAAGGATTCCTTGTTCTGCAAGTTTTTGCACCTCTTCAACAATTTTACGCTGAGACTCTTCCACATCTTTGACTCTTACAGCACCTAAAAAGCTCATCTCTTCATCAAAAGCTTCTTGCGCACGCTGTGACATATTCTCAAAGAATTTACGTTTTAAATCATCCGCAGCACCCTTCAGAGCAACCATTAAATCACGCTTGTCTGCTACTTTGAGAATTTCGCGTACCGCGTTACCATCTAGTTTCATAATATCTTCAAACGTAAACATCATATCTTTAATAACTGAGGCGAGTTTTTCGTCAGCTTGTTCAATATAAGCAATCGTTGTTTTAGACGCTTTTTGACCCAAGCGGTTGAGGATTTCAGCCACGGCTCTTGGACCACCCACTTCAACTTTATACGAGGTCAAGGATTCAAGTTTATTCTCTAAAACGGCGGAGACTCTTTTGACAACCGAAGGTGAAATTTCACCCAAATTTGCCATTCTAATCGTTACTTCACTACGAAGTTGATCTGGGAAGAAAGAGAGTGTTTCAGCCGCACTGGTTGGATCCATATGCGCTAAAATAAGCGCCACCGTTTGTGGGTGCTCATTAATAATAAAATCACCTAATTGCTGAGGCTTAATTTGTGACAAATAGCCAAAGCTTTGAGAATTTTCCATTGACTTAGAGAGCTTATCAAGAATCTTTTGAGCGCCTTCGGCACCAAAGGTTCGGTACAAAATCTCTTTGGCATACTCCATACCGCCGCTTCTGATGTATTGGTTCGATTGCAAAATAACATAGAATTCTTCAAGTACTGCATTGGCAACAGATTTATCAATATTTTTGGCTGTGGCAATGAATTTTGAAATATCGGTTACGACATCAATTTCCATATGTGAAAAAAGATTTGCCGTTGCATCTTCACCAAGTTGTATGAGCAAAATAGCAGATTTCTCTGCCATTGTCAGTTCATTGTAAAGGGTTTTTTGCTCTTCAGTCAGTTTCATTTTATCCAAGGTCCTTTGAACTATTGCGGGTATCAAAATCACCCTCATTGCGAATCATTGATTGTAAAAGTGCCGCAAATTCTTCGCTTCTTTGTTCAGCAAGGTGTTTCAGCTTTTCAAGAAGGACATCGTATTTTAGTGTCTCTTCATTAAAGTCTTGTCCAATACCCAACTGATCTTCAACTTTTTTACGCGCCTGCTTGAACTTCTCTAATGTATCTTCTACGCTATCTTCATCTTCTAGCTTAACTGGTTCAACTTCATCTTCGAAATCATCCAGTTTTGTTTCAACCATTTTTTGGCTGAAGGGGATGATGACTTTTTTGTAGAAAATAAACAACAAAAAGGCTACCACGAGGTATTTTAAGATAGGAACCAATGGTCCGACGTAATTTGAAACTTTTTCGACAAAATCTTTTGTTGGAGCTCTTGTACCATCACTGGAAAGAGGTTTAAACTCAAAATTACTTACCGTAACTTCATCACCTCTAGCTTGGTTGTATCCTACGGTTTGTTTGACAACATCTCGAATGGCATCCATCTGCTCTTTTGTAAGAGGTGTATATTCAAGCTCACTTTTTTTATTACCTTGCGCATCAACACCATATTTATAGCTACCATCAACAACAACCGCGGCGCTTAAACGTTTAATCTTAGCAAATTCATCTTTAGAATTAATAACTTTTTTTGATATCTCATAATTTGTTGTCGTCGAACTTTTTTGATAGGTCTCACTTTTTTTAGTACTTTCCAAGCCTTGAACAGGACCTATATTACTAATCGCACCTGGTACCCCACCAACATCCTGAGGCTCTTTACCCTCGCGTTTTTCTTCAACGCTTTGTTCACTGCGTGGCACTGAATTTGGATCATAAATTTCACTTACGGTGTCTTGTTGTGAAAAATCAAAGTCAATAGTGACTTTGGCATTGACTTTATCGACACCACCAATAACAGGTGCCAAAACATTCATAATTTTTTGTTCAACGTTATGTTCAAATTCTTTTTTATAACGCATCTGACTCTTAACAAGTTCGCCTTGGAAAATATTGCTGTCGTTATCCCCTAATGGTTCACCATCTTGATTTACAATGGAAACATTTTCAGCTGTAAGATTAGAGATAGATGACGAAACAAGATTTTTGATACCCAGAATTTGTTTGGCAGAAAGACTCATACCAGAGCGAATATTTAAAACAATAGAAGCTGTCGGTGTAGCTTGCTTTTGTGCAAAAACCGTCTCTTTAGGAATGGCAATATGCACACTCGCATTTGCTATGGGCCCTAAGCTTTCAATCGTGCGAGCCAATTCACCTTCTAGAGCACGAACATATTTAATTTTTTGTTCAAAATCAGTAGCGCCAAACTCGGTTTTATCAAAAATTTCAAACCCGACTTTGCTGTTTTTAGGAATACCGAGTGCGGCGATAGCAATTCGCTCTTTATGCACAACATCGCTTGGAACAGCAATCGTTCCATCGTTCACAATTTTGTAGGGAACCTTCTCTTTTTCCAATTGTTGAATGATGAGTGCAGAATCACCGGCAGTAGTGTTTTCAAATAAAACACTGTAACCATTTGCCATAGTGGAGTTTGTATTTTTATAGAGCATAAGAAACACTAAAAAGCCAATCAAAACAATAATTGAAACGGCGGCGACAATCTTCTGACGTAACGTCAAATTTTGAATGAGTGTTGCTATCTGATTTAAAAGTGTTCTAAACTCCATATGACTTTCTCTTATTTGTAAATTGTTTTAAAGAGTTCAAAAAAACGTGCGTTTTGCTCTGGTGTTCCAATAGTGACACGAATGGCGTTCATACCGTATGAGCCCAAATTTCTAACGATTATACCTTTTTCCATCAATTTTTGGGCAATTTCACCCGAATTTTTACTCGCATCAAACTCTAAAACAATAAAATTTGTGTAACTTTCAATCGTTTTGAAACCAAGTTCTTTTGCAAATTGTTCATAGACTTTCATCTCTTCAAAATTCTCTTTCACCGAAGCATCCACAAATGCTTGATCGCTTAGAGCGACAATTGCTGCTTTTAGCGTAAGATTGGTAATATTAAACGGTGCTCTTAATTTTAGAAGCGATTTTATAATTTCTGGTTGTGCGATACCATAACCACAGCGCATTCCGCCTAAACCATACGCTTTAGAAAATGTACCCGTATAAATAGCGTTAGGGTATTGAGTAATAATATCACTTGGAACAATTCTTTTGGCCTCATCTTTATGGGCTGCATACTCTTGGTACGCTCCATCAATGATAACTAACGTTTCAGGACTAATTTGATCTAAAAATGCATACACATCTTTGGTATCTAAACATTCGCCTAAAGGATTATTGGGAATACACAAAATAACAATGGATATATCGTTATTTGCTTTATAAATCTCTAACATTTCTTTAAGATTATGCTGTGAAGAAGGTGTTTTAAGAACTTTTGCTCCCGTTTGGAGGGTATAAATTTCATACATTGCAAATGTAATTCCCGCCATCAAAACTTTTGTCGTAGCATTGGCTTTAGCATGAATTGCAAACTCAATCACTTGATCGCTTCCTGAGCCGATGATTATATTTCTTTCTTCTACATTGTATTTTCGAGCCAATGCCTCTTTGAGTTCGTACATACTATCATCGGGGTAAAGATTCATTTTAGCGGCTTCTTCACGTACGGCTTCAATGACTTTAGGGCTACAGCCTCTTGGATTCTCATTGCTCGCTAGCTTAATAACATCTTTAGGTTCAATACCGTATTCACGTACAACAAGTTCAATAGGCTTGCCTGCCTCGTATGTTTTTAAATTGTCTAAAACACTGTTAAATTGCATCCATCATCCTCCGCAAATATAGCTTCCAAGCCATTTAATATCGTATCGATCTTTGTTCTCTTCAAGAACGCGTTGAACATTATCATCATCAATATGCCCTTCAAAATCCATATAGAAAATGGATTGAAAACCCTTCTCTTTGGTTGGACGCGATTCAATTTTCGTTAAATTGACTTTTTGTGCTTGGAACGTTTGTAAGAACTCTACGAGTCCACCTGGTTTATCATCTGTTTTTGCCAAAATAGAGGTTTTATTATGTACCCCTTTTTTGTTTTTAAAATCACTTAAAATTAAAAAGCGTGTTTGATTTGCCATATTGTCTTCAATTTTGCCAAACAAAATAGGAAGATTACAAAGCTTCGCGGCAATGTGTGAGCAAATCGCGGCTGCATCTGGATCAAGACTTGCTTTTTGCGCTGCTTCTGCTGTTGATTTGGTTGGAATAAACTCCACACCTAAAAGCATATGTTCTTCTAAAAATCTACGGCACTGATTGTAACCTTGAGGATGGGAATAAATACGTTTAATTTTTTTAACATCCTCACATATCGTTGCAAACGAATGATGAATATCCATGTAAATTTCAGCCACAATTTTAGAACTAAATTTTCCCAAACAATCTAATGTTGCACCCACAGCACCTTCGGTATTGTTTTCGACAGGGACAACACCGTATTTTGCTTCACCATTTTCTAAAACATGAAAAACAGCTTCAATAGAGCTCACACCAATATAATTGCCCATAGCTCCAAAACGACTTTCAGCTACTTGATGCGTATAGCTTCCTTCAGGCCCAAGATAAGCAATCTTTTCAGGAAATTCAAGGTTTCGACTAACAGCAAATACTTCAAGAAAAATAGCATCAATCGCTTTATTATTCAAAGCGCCTTTATTGAGCCCTTTTAAACGGTCTAATATCTCTTTTTCGCGCTCAGGTCTATAAATCGCTGTCCCACTGGTTTGTTTAACGCGACCTATCTCTTTGACAAAATCCATACGCTCATTCAAGAGCTTCAAAATTTGGTTATCAACCAGATCGATTTCTTTTCGGTACTTATCAATTTCTTGCATACATTTACCTTTGTACATGTCCAATTGTCGGTATAATCGCATCTAAAGAAGCTTTTACATGTAAAACTTCTTCCTCGCTTTGACACTTACCACTCAAAACTAAAATCGTTTTCATTCCAAGTTTTTTAGCACCCAAAAGGTCCCCAATCGCATCATCACTGATCATGGTCACTTCATCAAAATTTTTCACATTCCTTTGCTTTTGCAAAAGCGATAATGCCTCTTGATAGAACAGCGTACTGGGCTTTCCAACCACACTATACTCTGCGCCAGTGGCATAATGCAGCATCTCTAAAATAGCACCCACGCCAGGATAACGTCGTTTATCTTTTGCGTAAATACTCGTAGCGTGCATCCCTACAATTTTCGCACCACCCATCACAAGCTCAATCATGCTCGCATAATCATCGGCGGTAAAATCTTTCTTACTGGCAATGACAATGGCCTCTGGACTTTTGGCATCTAGTTCAAATCCCAATTGTGCCATAACATCAACAAATTCCTCTGCCCCAAAGCAACGAACCGCTTTTACATGTAAAACTTTCTCTAATGCCATAAAAGGATCAAGATAGTTATTTTGTGGGATAGCAAACCCTAAATCACATAAAAATTGATGAAACTTTTGACTGGGTATTTTGGTATTGTTCGTAACCACCACATACGGAATCTTTGCTTCATTTAAAGCGTCTATAAAAGCAATAGAGCCTTCTATCGGTTTTTTATGCACATCATCAATGAGTGTGCCTTGTACGTCGATGAGATAACTCATAAATACTCTTTTTCTAATTCAATCAAATCTTCAAAAGTTTCGCGCTTACGAATTAAACGGTCACTGCCTGCTTCAAGGGCAACCTCAGCCACACGCGAACGAGAATTATAATTACTGCTCATTGTAAAACCATAGGCACCCGCACTTTTAACCACTAAAAGGTCATCATGCTCCAAAGGAGGCAATGCAATGTTTTTAGCAAAAAAATCACCACTTTCACAAATAGGCCCTACAACATCACATAAAGATGCATTGTCGCCTGTTTTTCCTTCTACTTCGATACCATGATATGCATTGTAAAGGCTCGGACGGATCAAATCGTTCATCGCTCCATCTACAATGACAAAACGTTTATGACCATTGTTTTTTTCATACAGCACGCGCGTTAAGAAAAAACCTGAATCACCCACTAAGTAGCGACCCGGTTCGCAAACAAGCGTGATATCAAGCCCACTGAGTGCGCTAAAAATTGCTTGCGCATATTCATAAGGAGGAATCACTTCCTCTTCTTTGTATTGAATGCCAATACCGCCGCCGACATCAAAAAATTTAATATCAATATTTAACGCCTTGAGGTTACGTAATAAATTAGCTAAAACATTCGCCGCTTCTTTAAAAGGTGTCACATCCGTGATTTGACTACCGATATGAAAATGAATTCCTACAGGATCAAGCGATGGACTGTTTTTTGCATGAATATACATACGTTTTGCGCTTTCAATATCCACGCCAAATTTATTTTCATGCAACCCTGTTGAAATATACGGATGCGTTTTAGGGTCAATGTTTGGATTAACGCGAATACTAATACGTGCTACAATACCTAGTTTTTGAGCAATCAGTTCCACGCGATTCATCTCTTCTTCGCTTTCGAGATTGAGCATTAAAATATCATTTTTTAACGCTTCTTCAATCTCTTCATCTTTTTTGCCCACACCGCTAAAAATAATTTTATATTTTGGAATACCTGCATAAAGGGCGCGTTTCACTTCGCCAATAGAGACACAGTCGCATCCTGCTCCAAGCTGAGCCATATGTTTTAAAACGGAAAGGTTGGAATTTGCTTTTGCAGCAAAGCAGATAAGTGATTTTCGTGCTTTGAAAACTTCTTTAAGGCTATTAAACTTTTGCGCTATCGTATCAAAATCATAAACGTATAAAGGAGTACCATATTTTTGTGCTAATGCAGAGAATTTCGTCATTTTGAACCTTATCTAAGATAACAATATTTATACATTCTATCAAAAAGTTCAACAAAAAATGATTAAATGTGTCCTTATATTAGCGTTTGGAGTAAAAATACAGTGCAACAAAAAAGATAAGAACGATAGGAAGTAAAATAGCAACTTCGGAAAAAAGAACACCATTGGCAGCTAAACGACTTAATAAAAAGAGTCCACTCCACACAACCAATGTGACAAAGGCAAAGGCAGTCGCAATCAATGCACTGTTATAGTAACGCCCCATCATAGGTGCTTTAAAATATAAAATGATAATGAGAAAAGGAGCGAAAAAGGGAAAGAAAATTTGATAAAACAGGGTTGCTTTAATTTTACTGGTGTTAATCCCTTGAGAATCAAAAAAACGTAAAGCATCAATACCATCACTAATGGAGAGTGCATATTCACTCTGATAAACATTGTCCATAATTTTGGGTTTAAAGTCTTCCATCGTTTCCATTTTTGCAATGTGCTCAACATTAAAACCCGGGTCATCCAATGAACTGACGTGCGGTTTATTGGTAATGGTTACGTTATCTAAAATCCAACGATTATGTGCAAAAGTTGCAACCGTAGCACGAATGATTTTTGTAACATCAATACTATTCACTTCAAAAATAGTGACATCATAGGCAACTTGTTTTAAAGGGTCCAATTTTTTAAAGTAGATATATTCGTTATTGTGTTTTAAAAAAAGGTCTTCAGAGTTATTAGAGATACGATTGTATTTTTTCAAATTTGCACTGTATTCATACGCATACGCAAACTCTGTACAATTGAGCCCGATGTAAATTAGTGTAATAACCAATGACGTTAAGAAGAAGGGTTTAATAAAAGCTCTTTGGCTGATACTAGAAGCATACATACAAATAAGCTCATTGGTTTTTAACATACTAAAATACGAGACAATCATACCAAAAACAATTGAAAGAGGTAAGACATAATTCACGGCATTCATGCCTTGAAAAAGTGCATATAAAATTTGTAAATTGGCAGAATCAGGAATGTTATTGTAGTTGGTAAGAAGATCAACACCGACATAAAACAGGTCTAAAGCGATAAAGATAACAAAAAAGTTTTTGAGATAATTACGAACAATATATTTCTCAAAAAGTCTCATACTTTATCCCCACTACACAATGTTTGTTTGAGGGAGTATTGTAGCGAAACTTCTTTTAAATCCTCCGAGAGTAGCGCTTTAATGCTTTTTTTGACATGGTTAATCATTTCGGGTAAAAATTCACGTTGCGCACTGGAAAAATCTGAAAGTACGTACTTTGCAACATCACTTTTGTGCTCAGGCTTTCCAATCCCTATACGTACTCTAATGTATTCTGTTCCGATATGAGCATCAATAGAGCGAAGCCCATTATGACCACCATGACCACCACCAATCTTAAAACGAAGTGTTCCGAAGGGTAAATCTAAATCATCGTGCACAACGATAATCTGATCGGGTTTAAAGTAATCATCCACAGCGCGTACACTTTCTCCTGAGAGATTCATATACGTTAAGGGTTTAAGAAGAAGCATAGAAGGGGCTTTAAAAAGCTCGCCTTTGAAATTTACTTTTGTGATTTTTTCAACAGAAGGGAGGTCATCGAGCAGAGCATCGATGACCATAAAACCGATATTATGTCGGTTGTTTTTATACAATAAATCTGGATTTCCTAACCCAACGATTAGTGTCATAAAGCGTTACTTCGCTTTAATAACTCCGGCGACAGAAACACGTGTTTCATCGACAATAATGACGTTTGCAGGAACGGGAATATCACGTACCAAGATTGTGTCACCTACATCAAGATTACTAACATCAACTGTAAAATCATTTGGTAAGTTTTCTGCTGTACATTTAACGGTTAAACGTTTTTTAGATTGAATCAAAACACCTTTGTTTTTTGTACCTACTGGAAGACCAACAAGTTTTACAGGAACAAGATATTTTGTTAAAACACCTGGAAGTGCTATACGTAAATCGACATGTAAAAGGTTGCTATTTACAGGGTCTCTTTGGTAATCTTGGATAACAACATTGTACTCTTTACCCGCAACTTTCACTGGGAAAATAAGAGTCTCTTTGTTCTTTGCTGCTTTAATGAATTCGTTTGCTTTAAATGCAGCATTGATGTTTTCTTCACCCTTACCGTAAATATTAGCAATTAGATATCCATCTCTACGAAGCGCTTTAGTAGCCTTTTTTTCGATACTATCTCTAATGATGCCTTCTAACATAGTTTTCCTTTATAAAAAATAAGGGTGCTATTATATACAAATAAACCTAAAAACTCTTTAAAGTCATTTTTTGAGGCTAATAATGTCTTTATCGTATTCTCGAAGCTCTTGTACATTGGTTGGTGCTTCGCTCTTTCGTATCTCTTTTTGGCTTTTATCTGCATCGTAGAAATCAAGTGCCATCGTAATATCATTACGACTTGTCGCCGCCCGAATCGCTTCTTCGCGCTCAATTTTACCTTCGGCATATAATCCTAAAAGCGCTTGGTCAAACGTTTGCGTTTTGTAAACATCTTTTCCCTCTTTAATCGCGTCAGGGATTTCGCCTTCTCTGCCTTCTAAAATCAATGCTTCAATACGTGCATTTTTGACTAAAATTTCAACGGCTGCTGTTCGCCCTTTATCTACTGTTTTAACTAAACGTTGAGCCACAACACCTTGTAAAACAGAGGATAATGACATTTTGATACGATTTTGCTCACTACCAGGGAACATCCCGATGATACGACCAATGGTCTCTTTGGCATCAACGGTATGTAAAGTCGAAAGCACTAAGTGACCTGTTTCAGCTGCATGCATCGCTGTTTCAATGGTTTCAAGATCACGCATCTCGCCCACTAAAATAACATCAGGGTCTTCACGAAGTGCAGCACGTAGGGCATCCGAAAACGAAAGAGCATCTTGCCCAATCGCACGCTGGTTTACAACGCATGATTCATCTTTATAGATAAATTCAACAGGGTCTTCAATCGTAATAATATGCTTACGCTGTAATTTATTGATACGATTAATCATGGAAGCCAAGGTGGTTGTTTTACCACTTCCCGTAGGCCCTGTGACTAATATAAGACCACGCGAGAGGTCACACAGTGAGTTAATAACAGGCGGAAGATTTAAGGATTCTACGGTAGGAAGTACCATAGGAATCGTTCTAAAAACCGCTGAAACACCATCGACTTGGAAAAACATATTGACACGAAAGCGATAATCATCGTTGAGCTTGAAGGTAAAGTCGATATTTTTTCTCTCAACAAGCTCGCCAAATCGACTGCGCAACAGCTCTTTTGCAAGGGTTAATCCATCTCCATGACTTAAGGCTTCTTTGGAAAATGAAACAATTTCTCCATTGATACGACCTCGTATCGTCGTTCCTGTTTTTACATGTAAATCACTTCCTTTGTGTTCCACCAGCTTACTCAAATAAAATTTGAGCTTTTTGGTCATCTCAAAGGTGAGTTCACTCACATTGACTTCAGCTGTTGCCATAGGAATCCTTTGTTATTTCAGTTCGTCCAAAATCTCTACAAAAGCTTCTTTGAAAGCACTAAGGCCTTCATCCATCAATTCATCACATACGACATTCATTTTAATACCATTTGCTGCCAAAGAGTTAAAGAAATTCTCAATTAAATCATTACGTAATTCAATACTTTGTGCTTTTTTCTTAGAAGCAATAAATGCTTTAATTGTTCCAAGAGGTGCTGTATTAATAGCATTTTCCACCAAAAGTTCTTTAATATAATAATCAGGGCTTAAACTATCGCCCTTCACGCCTGTACTTGCAAACAACGCTCGCACGTTTGGAAGCGCTTCTTTTTGAATCAACGCATAGCAACGTAAGGCATTCATAATACCGACACGTCCTGTTACAAAATCAATTTTCTGCAACTGTTCGTCCAATTTTCGATCAAATCGGCTTACAAAAATACTAATGACGGCTTTGGGAAGCACAGAAATTGATTTTTGTTCCAATGCTTGGTTGGCTTTTTTAAAAGCTTCTAAACATTTTTGGGTTTGACTATCAGAAAAAATGAGCGTCGCATTGACGTTGATGCCCTCTTTTAACAAAGCTTCCATGGCAATAAAACCTGCTTCTGTCGCGGGAACTTTTATCATCACATTGGGATAACCAATAGCGTGAAAAAGTCGTTTACCCTCTTCAATCGTTTCATGCGCATCGTCACACAAGAAAGGGTCCACTTCAATGCTGATAAAGCCATCATCACCTTTTTTATACGAAGGAAGCAGTTTTTGAGCCGCTAATTGAATATCACTAATTGCTAAAGCTTCGTAAATCTCTTTCGAGGATTTGCCTTGCAATTTTGCTTTATCTTCGCTATAAGCCGTAGAGCCTAAAAAAGCCGATTTAAAAATAGAAGGGTTGCTGGTTGCCGCATTGACAATATTTTTTTCAATCAACTCACCAAATTCGCCTTCTAAAAAACTTCGTTCAACAAAATCACACCACAATGAAAATTTTAAATCATCTCTGTACATACATTACTCTTTTAAATAAATTGGAGGAGATTGCGCATATCTTTCTCGTCAATAACAATATTGGCCGCATTTTTTAGAATCGGTTTTGCGCAAAACGCCACTTTTTTAGCGGCACATTCAAACATAGAGATGTCATTCGCTCCATCTCCCACGGCAATGGTATCTTCATAGCTTACATGTAAAAGATTTTGTATTCGTTTTAACATATCGCCCTTGGAAAATCCAAACATCATATCACCGCCCACCAGACCACTTAAATGACCATCACGGGCATGCAATACGTTGGCGAAATCGGCATCAAAGCCTAAAATTTCTTTAGCAGGCGTGGTTGCTATGCGAAATCCTCCACTAAAAACAACCACCGTATATCCTTTTGCTTTTAACCCAGCAATGGCCTCTTTTGCTCCATTCATTAACGGCAAATTAGCACAAATAGCTTCTGCTTTTCTAGCGTTCATTCCTTTTAAGAGTCCTACACGAGTGCTTAAGCTCTCAAAAAAATCAAGCTCACCTCGCATTGCGGCTTCAGTAATCGCTGATACTTCTTTAACAACCCCATGTTCTTTTGCTAAAAAGTCGATTGTTTCACCATCCATGAGTGTTGAATCAAAGTCAAAAACACACAATTTCATCCACATAACTCCTTGTTCTATTCATGTTCTTATTATAACACTAACTTGCTTAGTCAAAAAAATTGGCTTGGAAATGATAGGAAAAGACTCAAAAGGTACTTAATACGTGCAATCATTTTGAAGTTTGTTCTAAACGGAAGAGATAAATCACATTACATGTAAAAGTGCGTCTTTAAAAAAATGTATCGACTAAGCCTTTTAGCCATCCCTCTTGTGCCGTATTTTTAGCAGCGACAATCTCTCTTTTTTCGAGCATTGCAATCACGCTTTGTTTATAATCTTTATCATCATGTTGAATGTGATTGAGCAACCACACTTGCAACTCCGTCATCAACTGACGTGTGATATTTTCACCGTTAAAAAGTCTCTCTTTAAAAAAATCTATCCGTTTGATAAAAGCTTCATGCACTTTTTTATGAGATTCAAACATGGCATAACCCGCTTGTTCCATCAAATTTTCTTCAAAACTAAAGTGTGAAAGGGTGTAATCAATAAGAGAGGAGAGAACTTTTTCAACTTTTTGCGTATCGTTATAACGCAATGCGCTGTTTAACTCATTGATATACTCGATTAATTGTTTGTGTTGATTATCGATCACAGCAATACCAACTGAAAATACAGGATCCCACACCCAATATGCCATAGCAGTTCCTTAAGGCGATTCTAAATAGTAATATAAATGGCGAAAACTATACCACAGGAAACGCTATTTTTCATAAAACTCATAAACCTAATTTTTTCATTTACCATGATTAAGTCGTTTTCATTATCAATTCGTTATAATAATCAAAAGTTAAATTTACGATGGATACGCTTATGATTGAACACGTGATAGAGAAACTTCGGCATGAGGCCTTTTTGAGCTTAGAAACAACGCCTATGCATGAACCAACCTTTGAGCCCATTATTGAGAAGATTGCCCATTTTCAACTGGATAAAAAAGTCGATGCCTTTAGTACAACTGACAATCCTCTTGCACGACTCAAATACAATGCGCTTTTTGGCGCACTTAAATTGCAAAATAGATTTTCAAAGCCTGTTATTACTACCATGAGTATGCGTGATCGCAATAAAGTTGCACTTCAATCAGACTTATTGGGTGCAAATGAACATGAGTTAAGAACTATTTTATGCCTGACAGGAGACCCTGCTAGTGCCAGTGACCAACCCTTGTTAAAAGGTGTTTTTGAAGGTAACAGCACACTTCTTTTGGATATTATCAAGTGCTTTAATGCAGGAATTGACTATTCAGGAAAACCTTTTAAAACACAACCAAAGCCTATTTACCCTTTTGCCGTCTGTAATGCGCATGCCAATACCCCTAAGCACCTTATGAAAAAAATGGCAACTAAAATTTCACATGGAGCGATTGGTCTTATCACGCAACCGGTCTATAGCCTTGAAAATGCTTCAATGCTTTTAGAAATTTTTGAAGAGGCAAAAAATGTTGCCGATAAGAAAGAGCAACAAACGCAACTGATTTTGGGATTTTTCCCGATTGTTCGCTTACGTACCGCGCAATTTTTAGCAGCGCACGTTCCTGGCGTTCATGTACCAGAAATATGGATGGAAAAGCTTTCCAATGCAAAAAAAATCAATGAAGAAGAGGAGAAAAAAGTCGGTTTTGAACTATCGTTAGATGCGTTTAAAACGATTCAGAAAATTCATCCTAAAATGCATATTATGAGTGCAAACAACTTTGAGTTAGTTGCTGATTTACTCAATTCTTAAGATTACATGTAAAAGAGCCAAACAAACATTTGGCTCTTCACACATCCTTTAGAAATCTCTTTTGAGCAGTGCTTCAACTTTTAAAATCGTTAGAATATTCTCTTCACGCATACCAATTCCATAGACCAAACCTTTTTCTGCATGAATTGTTTCAGGCGGTGGTCCAATACGGCTACTTTTAATTCGAATGGCTTCTGTCAAACGATCAATCACAAATCCTGCCGTATTATCTTTGCCTTTCATCACAATATAACGTGTATCTTCCGTTACTTTTGAAGGGTCCATCTTAAATTTGCGTCTAAGATCAATTAAGGGGATGACACTCCCTCTTAAGTTAAACACACCAAGAATATAATCAGGAACACTTGGAACCCTTGTATATTCAATCGGTTTAATGATCTCTTGAATACTCAAAATGGGCACTGCATACTCTTCTTGTCCGATAATAAATCCTACAAGTTGGACAACATCATCCTCTTTTTTCTGAGGCTCTTCGACCTGTTTTTGTTGCTTTTGGATAATTTGATTGAGTTTATCGTTCATCGTCCGCCCCACTTATAGTTTTATATTTTTTCGTACAACACTCTCAAGGTATTCAGGAGAGTATGGTTTCGTGATATATTCGCTCATACCAGACTCAACACCGCGTAATCTGTCCGATTTTGAGGTACGAGACGTTACGGCAATCAATGGTAAATTCTTATATTTTGAATATTTACGAATTTCACTAGCAAGCGTATAACCATCCATTCTAGGCATCTCAATATCAATTAAAACGGCATCAATGCTGTATTCAGCAGATTTAAGCATATTAAGGGCTTCTTGTCCATTGCTTGCTTCAATCGCTGTAAGACCGATAGGCTCCATTGATTTTTTCATGATATTTCTATCCATCGCGCTATCGTCCACAACCAGTACCACATAATCACTTGGAACTGTTTTTGTTTTCACAGTCGTCTCAGCGCTCGCTCTAATATCAACGGTAATGCCTTTAGCCAGATTCATGAGTGCTGCAACATCCACGATGAGTGTGACACGACCATCGCCTCTAATCGTTGCACCTGCAATGCCTTCGATACCTTGGAGATAATCACCCAGTGATTTAATAACAATCTCTTCTTGACCGACCAGCGTATCCACCACAACGCCCAGTTTTGATTCAGCAAGACCGATAACGACAACGTACGTATGTTCGCCACCTTCATACACTTGCTTAACGCCAAAAATATCAGAAAGACGGACTAAAGAGAGTACTTCATCTCTTAATCGTAAAACATTTTTACCTTCAATCGTATAAATCTCATCCAGAGGAATACGTACAGTCTCTAAAACAGAGGCCAAAGGAATCGCATAATACTCTTCTTGCGCACCAACAAGTAACGCTTGAATAATTGCTAACGTTAGAGGGATTTTGAGTTTAATTACTGTACCCTGACCGACTTCACTATCGACATCGATAATACCGTTGAGTTTTTCAATATTGGTTTTAACCACGTCCATTCCAACACCACGACCTGATACGTTCGTGACTACTTTTGCTGTGGATAAGGAAGGTCTAAAGATAAGTGCGAAAGCTTCTTTATCACTCATGCCATCAGCTTCACGCTCACTAATCATACCTTTTTCAATTGCTTTAGAACGAAGCAAATCAGGATCAAGTCCCTTACCATCATCGGTAATTTCAATAACAATGTGATTGCCTTCGTTGTACGCTTTGAGTTGGATAAGCCCACCTTCAGGCTTACCTTTGGCACGTCTTGTTGCACCATCTTCGATACCATGGTCACATGAATTACGAATAATATGAACTAACGGGTCGCCAATCTCTTCGACAATCGATTTGTCAAGTTCAGTCTCTTCACCTGAAATTTCAAGTTCGATTTGTTTACCAAGTTCACGTGAAAGATCTCTAACCATTCTTGGGAATTTATTAAAGACTTTTGCAATTGGCAACATTCTGGTTTTCATAACCGCAATTTGTAAATCGGTTGTTACCAATGAGATAGACGATACGACTTGATTGAGCTCTTCAAGGAATTTTTCACCTTCATAGCGTTCTTCAACATCATCGTAAATTTTTAAAAGTCTATTTTTACCAAGAACCAACTCACCAATTAAATTCATTAAATGGTCAAGTCGTTTAACCTCAACACGAATGGTTTGTTCCATAGAGCTTGCTGCTTCTTTTTTTGCCGGAGCATTTGTGTTATCCGCTCCACTTCTTCTGGCAGCTGGCTTTTCAACAGGTGCTTCATCACTATCATCGCTCTCACTCAAGCCCTCAAAAGAAGGTGTTGCGACAGGAGAAGGTGTTGCTGCAATAGCTGGTTGAGCTTTACCTGTACTCTCTTTACGTTTACGGTCTTCTTCTTTACGGATTTTGAGCAAACGTTCGATTTCAGCTTCAACTTCTTGATCGCTGAGTTTTGAATAATCGGTATTGTCTTCTACAGCAATTTCACTTGGTGTGCTAGATTCTTCAACAGCTGGCTCTGCACTTTCAGCCTCTTCGCCGTTTGAAATGATGTCTAAACGACGACAGATATCTGTGATATCAATGCCAACAGACGTATCATTTCCATTATCACGAATTGCATGAAGTAAGCTTTTCATCAAATCAATCGACTCTAGAACAACATCCATAACATCCGGTGTCAGCTTCAAATCACCATGGCGCGCTTTATTGAGGACATCTTCCATATGATGTGTTAAGCGTGTCAAAACATCAAAATTTAAAAAAGATGATGACCCTTTAATCGTATGCGCTACCCTAAAGATACTGTTGAGCAATTCCAAATCATCGGGATTGCCTTCGAGCTCCACTAAGTTTTGATCAAGTTGTTCAATAAGTTCGAACGCTTCGACCAAAAAATCTTCTAAAATTTCTTGAATATCTTCCATCGTTCTACCCCTATTGTGCTGATTTCACGTGCGCTTTAATTACTTTAGAAACTTCTTTGTAAAAAATCGACGCATCAAATTTTGTTAAATAGGCTTCACCGCCCGCCTCTTTGCCTCTGATCTCACTAAAGTGATCACTAATCGATGAGTTAAAGACGATAGGGATATTTTTAAACCTAGGATCTTCTTTAACATTGGCTGCAAAATGAAATCCGTCCATTTGAGGCATTTCAACATCGCTAATGATGATTTTAAGTTCATCTGTCAAGCGGTCATGGTATGTATTATAAAGATCATTCAAACGCTCTAATCCTTCAACACCGTCTTTTGCCTCGATGACACGCATACCCATTTTCTTAAGTGCATCGCTTACGAGCTTTCGAGCGGTCATACTGTCATCTAAAATCAGCGCTGTTCCTTCGACTTTGTGAATTTCATTGTCTTCTAAATCAATTTTAGGCTGATAAATTCCGAGCGCTTGAACCACGCTTTCTAAATCTAAGATAAGAAGCACGTCATCATTTTCAATACGCGTTACACCCGTAATTTGACTTTTATCAAGTGAGCCCATACCCGCCACAAACGATGCAGGTTCGATGTCTTTCCAGCTAATACGTCTGATACGTTTTGCCTCATGAACAACGAAACCAATCAGAATGTCACTAAATTCAGTAATGATGATACGCGGTTTGATAGACCCATCATCAGGTTCTTGAATATTCATCCACTTAGCAAGATTTACCACGGGAATAACAATACCACGAAGATCAAAAATACCTTCGATGTATTCAGGTACACCTGGGAGTTCTGTTAGATTAGGGATTTTGATAATCTCGCGAACTTTGGCGACATTCACGCCATAAATTCCCTCATACACACCCTTCTCTTCCTTTTTAAAAATACGGAAGTCCACTAGCTCCATTTCATTGGAGCCTACTTTTAAAATACTTTCTTTAGCCATTGCTGCCCCTTATTGAGTTGGACATGACCTAAATTGCTTTTGTGCAAATTCTGTCTCTGGTGAGGATTGTACACTAAAATAGCTTTGATTGCACGCAAAAGAAGGAAAATTTACATAATGGACGTTAGATACCATAAAATCGACGTTCTGATGGTAATGCCCCTCGGCAATGACATCTGTTTTTGGGTATAAAGTAAGCTTCTGTTGTATTTGCGTTGTAAAATTTTCAATACGCTTACACAATTTTTTAGTTTTCTGCTCTCTTTGAATCTTTTTGGAGATTGAAGACTGCATTTTTTCATCGATAGAATTGAGTAGTTTTAAAATCGTTTGATTGCGAATCATTGTTGTATAAACACGGTTCATAAGCGTCATGCCATATTTATCACCGTGCAACAACAAACACGTTTTACCACTGGGAAGTTTACATGTAAGCGGTTGTGCCTCAATGGGAATCACCTTTACATAGTGAAAAAGTCTTGAGAGATCAAAATCATGATTGCCTTCAAAATAGTAAATTTCACAGCTTTTTCCTATTTCATCAATCAGGTCAATGTAGCATTGATATTGTTGAACCCCATGCGTAACACCACCAACCAAAAGGTCGAACATGTCGCCCATTAAAAAAAGTTGGGGTGGAGGATTTTGCTTTACATGTAAAAGGAAATCAAAGAAGAAAGAACGCTCATCTGAGTCATGAGCATCAGCAATAAAAAGCGCTCCTTCTTGAATAATCAAATTAGGGGACATACGCGATAATAGGAATACCTGCGGCTTCATCGAAACCACACATCAGATTGGCATTGACGACTGCTTGAGAAGAAGCACCGCGCAAAAGGTTGTCGATACTGGAAGAGACAAAAATGGATTTGCCTTTTTGAGTGACAAAAATATCGCAAAAATTGGTACCGGCTGTGGACTTGATATCGACAGGATTTTCACGTAAACGGACAAAACGTGCTTCACTATAAAATGCACTTAAAACCGCTTTTGCATCAATCACTTCATTGGTCTGTAAATAAGAACTCACTAACATTCCACGACTAACAGGCAACAAATGAGGTATAAAATTGACCTCAAAAGGATGACCGCTGACCAAACGCAATTTCTCTGCAATTTCAGGTTCGTGGCGATGTTTGAGAGGATTGTAGGCAAAAATATTTTCATTGATCGTCACAAAATGTGCTGTTTGTGTTGGTTTTTTGCCAGCACCAGAAACGCCACTTTTCGCATCAATAAAAATAGGTGCATCCTTCTTAAGATAGCTTAAAAATGGCAAAATTCCCAAAATGGAAGCGGTGGGATAACATCCAGGATTGGCGATTAAGCGTGCTTGTTTGATTTTTTCACGATTGATTTCAGGAAGACCATACACGGCTTCACTTAAATGCTCTTTATCTTCATGTTCACAATAGTGTTTTTCGTACGCTTCAAGCTCCAAACGATAGTCTGCTGAGAGGTCCACCACTTTTACATGTAAATCCAAAAGCTCTTTTGCAAAACCCATTGCCGCTTTGTGTGGCAATGCTAAAAAAGCAAGCTTAGCACGTTTTGCCACTTCTTTGGCATCGGCTTTGGAAACATCGTGTTCAAAAACACCCAAAAGGCTTGGATGCAATTCACTTGAAGTCACACCACCTTCTGTTGTGGCGATATAATTAATATTAAAATGCGGATGGTTCATTAAAATTTTGATCAGTTCTAGTCCGGTATAACCACTCGCTCCAATAATAGCAACATCTATTTTCGACATCTCTTATTCCTCGAATTTAATCTCGCGGTATGCGATCTCCAAAATCTCATACGTCTGTTTTCCAGCAGGCAATTGAATCGTAACCTCTTCGCCTTCGCTGTGACCCATTAACTGTTTGGCCAACGGTGTGTGATAAGAGATAAGCCCTTGTTCAGGATTACTCTCCGTACTTCCGACAATACTGTATGTCAGTTCTTCATTGGTCTCTAAGTTTTCAAGCATAATTGTTGAGCCAAAACGCACTTTGTCATGTTCGTAAGAGCTAGGATCAATAACATGTGCGCGTGACACCAAATCACTTAATTCGCCGATACGCCCATCAATAAAGGCTAAACGCTCTTTTGCCGCATGGTATTCAGCATTTTCTTTCAAATCGCCATGGCTGCGTGCGATATCGAGTTCTATTACGGTTTCAGGACGTTGGTGTTTTTTTAAATCTTGCAATTCGTTAAATAATTTTTTATAGCCGTATTCGGTCATTGGCTCTTTTTCATTCATTCTTCTCTCCTTGTATGGCTACTATTATAGCTTCATTATGCTTATCATTGCCTCTTGACTGCCATGCCCTAAAATATTTCGTAATGTTTTTGCATGGTTAAAAAAGGCTTCTTTGTCTACCGCATGATAGGCTTGGAGCAAATTATCGGCATACACCTCTTCTTGCAACAACTCTACATGTAAAGGTTCCATTTTTTCAAAATCAAACAAGATATTTGCCAGTCCAACATGCTTAAGTTTCACAAAATGGCTTGCAAGCCAATAATCAAACGCTTTGGCTTTATACGCTAATACAAAAGGCACACCCACCAAAGCGGCTTCTAGTGTTGCTGTACCTGAACAAACAAACGCAAACTCACTCTGTAAAAAAGCGTCGTATGCGTTACGGGAAATTTTAAACTCTCCCAAATCACCGTATATTTCAACAATTTCTCGATAACTAAAATGAGGAGGAATCACTAACAGTTTGACTTTATCCTCAATATGAGAAGCAACTTCTCGATAAATCGGCAAGAGCGCCTTAATCTCACTTTTACGACTCCCTGGTAAAAATGCGACAACCCCTGTCTCCTCAGCGCGCAATTTAAACTGCGGTATTTCATCCAAAAGCGGATGCCCCACATAGGTTGCTTTGGAGTAATATTTTTGCTCAAACGGTAAAATAGACGCCAAAACATCGCAATACTTTTGTACCTTTGCAACACGTTTTGGCTTCCATGCCCAGACTTGTGGCAAAATATAATAGATAATTTGCACATTGGGATTAATCGTTTTAATGGCTTTGGCAAGCGGAAGATTAAATGCTGGCGAATCAATCAACACCACTTTATCGACAAAAAAACTCATTCGCGCCATGATTTTAATGGCTTTTTTCGCTCTGCTTATTTTAGGAATGGCATCTAAAAAGCCCATGATTGAAAAAGCACGGCTTGGCATCAGAGGCTTTCCAAAACGTTCATCAAAAATTCCAAACAACTCACAATTCTCTAAAGCCTTTAATATGGGTTCTAAATGTAAATTTGCGGATGGCTCTAGAGCAGAAACTAATAATTTCAAAACGGCACCTTTTCAAATTGTTCAAACTAAACTAAAAGTTTATCCTAAAAGTCTATACAAAAATCTCTTAAAAATATAAGGCACTTTCGTTATAATTATTCAAAAATTAGGTTACCTTATGAAACGCATTTTAATTACCAACGATGATGGCTTTGAAAGTCCGGGCCTTCACGCCCTCGCACGCGCACTTCGTCCACTAGGACATGTCACCATTGTCGCCCCAACAACGGAAAAATCTGCTTGTGGTCATTCTCTCACATTAACACGTCCGCTTCGCTTTATCTGCCTTGAAGATGATTTTTTCAAACTTGACGATGGTACGCCTACTGATTGTATCTATCTGTCACTTAACGCTCTTTTCGAAGGAGATTCAAAACCTGACTTAGTGGTCAGTGGTATCAATAAAGGCTCAAACCTCGGAGAAGACATTACCTACAGCGGTACGGCTAGTGCGGCTATGGAAGCAGCTTTGCATGGCGTTCCTGCTATCGCCATTTCCCAGGTTTATGTTGGAAGCCCTCAAAATATTGAAAATCACGGATACGATTTAGCAGAGCAGACAATTTATATGCTTGCTAAAAAAATTTTAGAAGGCTCTTTTCCTTTGGCAGAACGCCGCTTTTTAAATGTCAATATTCCGCCTTTAAAACCTCATGAATGTAAAGGCTATAAAATCACGCGCGCAGGATACCGCATGTATGGAAATGACGCACACTTACATCGAAACCCACGGGGTGAAGAGTACTACTGGCTTGGCGTACATACGCTAGAGTGGAAAAAAGGCGCAAAAGCAGATTGTGACCTAAGCGCGATTGATGAGGGGTATATTTCTATCACGCCTATCAAACTTGACATGACTGCCCACGAAGAACTAGACAATTTAGATAAATGGATGCAAAATGGATGATCGCTACTCACGCGTTAGAAAAATTTTAGGTGAGGATTTTGAAACACTTCAAAAAGCCAAAGTTTTGCTTTTTGGTGTTGGTGGCGTTGGCAGTGTCTGTTTAGATGCGCTTTTTCGCTCAGGCGTCAATGACATTACTCTCGTTGATTTTGACTGTTATGACATCACCAATCAAAACCGCCAGTTAGGTAGCGAAGCTGTGGGAGAAGTGAAAGTAAAACGTATGAAAACGCTTTATCCAACGGTGACACCTATTGAGCAAAAAGTGACGCCCGCGTGGATTGAAACGTTTGATTTTACACCCTATGATTTAGTCATTGATGCTATTGATGATATGCCATCCAAAGTAGCCATTGCACATTGTGCCAGTGAAAAACTGATTAGTTCAAGCGGCGGGGCTAAAAAAATCGACCCAACACGTGTTCGTTACTGCTCCGTATGGAAAACTCACGGCGATGCTTTAGCAAAAAAGTTTCGTTATGAACTCAAAAAGAGCGGATTTAACAAAGATTTTCTGACTGTTTTTTCAGATGAAGAACCCAACTGCAAAGACTTAGGAAGTTTGATGTGCGTCACAGGAACGTTTGGTTTTACCCTTGCATCCCTTGCCATTCGCACATTGACACACAGACTTTAATGCATTATACGATTATGATAAAAGGTGGTTTGAGATGAATTTTACAAAAGTGGTTTTATTCACGTTGTTGCTTTTTCTAAGTGGATGCGCACAACATAATACAGAAAAAACATTTGACAATGCAGACAACGCTTCTGATGACCTATCAAAAAATCAAGTTCTCTATACATTTTCAGGCACAAAAGACCCTGCATTATCTGCTGAATTTATCCTAACCTATATTGCAACAAGCACAGATGAGCACTGTGTCAAAAAGCAAGGCACGATGTCCGTTCCTATCACAAAAGTAGAAAAGTTTATCATTAAAAAAGAGTCGTATATTCAAAGAATTTATATTAATGTCACACCACCCAAAGATGATATTTGTGCTTTTAAATTTACGTCATTAAACTTAAATATCAAAAAAACATCCATACCAGATGCTTACAACCGTTTTCCTATTTTAGGTTCTTATCCCTCTTTCATTCAAGGAAAAACGGGAAATTGGGCTCACCCAATCTATAATGGCAATAAGTATGATGCAGGCACGCTCTTGCCAATTTGGAGCCAAACGTATAGCATTCCTTCCTCTTATCGCTCCAATAAATACTATTTTCGCATTGCAGACACAACGCAATTTAAGTGCATCACCTCTGGAAGTAAAAATGCTAAAAGTCCCCATTTTCTCTGTTTGATGGATATTGAAGATGAAGCGTATCGTTATAAGCCCTGTGACGCGCAAACGCTAAAATCCAATGAAGAGTGTAATACGCTCTATCACCCAGAATTTGAAATTGATGCATTGCAAAACTCAAAGATTACGCTTGATATTTTGACAGATAAAAGTACAAAGTAACTAAAGACAGAAGCTATTAGTTTTACATGTAAAACTTTAGAATAAAGGAATTATGGTGATGTATCATCAAAAATATCAAACGACGATTATTGTAATTCTTGTTCTTTCTATGATTTTATTGTCTATTTTAATCCCTGGAGGGCCTATTGAGACACGCGATTTTTCACATATTTCGCCATTTATTTTAGGTCTTTTCAATACCTTCTTGACTCTCCTTGGCATGATTAGCTTACCCGTAGCATACTTCGTTTACCACTCACAAAAATGGGCATATTACAGCACTATTATTATTGGCGTAGCCTATTTTTTAGTGTATGTCTTAGATTTGGCACATATCTTTCCTCGCTCACCAAGCCCAATGCCTACTCTTTTAATGGCCATCGAGATTATAGGAACCCTTCTGGCACTTCCTTTAATCTTCTTACCTAAACGTATGAGCTCACTAGATGTAGAGAGCCAACATCACTCTTTACACTTTAATGCCAAAGTTTTGATGCTCATCGCATTAATTGCCATCGTCTCGCTTGCAATCATACTATTTGCTACGCGTGCGGCTATGGGTGAATAAATAATAGATATGTAATAAAAGTTAAGAGAGAACATGAATCAAAAACTACCTATACAAACTGATTCGCAAAGTCTTGGTGATATTGGTGCGACAACGGTACAATTAATTTTACAAAAATTTAAATGGACTGCTGATATTATCAAAAGTGATTTTGGTGAAGATATTGACTGTAATATTTTTATTGATAACATACGAACAAACTATCACTTTAGGTGCCAAGTAAAATCTTCAAGTAAAGATAGCCAATATATACGAAAATTAAAAAATGGGGATTTTAGTATATCAATTGAAGCAACTCACTTGAGAGCATGGCAAACTAGTTATTTTCCGGTTTTTTTGATAATCTATGAAGAAGAAACAGACAAATGTTATTGGGCTATGCCTATTGAACAAATCTTTCAAAATCCAAAAAAATTAAATGCCAAAACTCCAACGGTTAATGTCTCTAAAAAAAATATTTTTGATACGACAACCAAAGATAGCATTTTAAATGAAACAATAAACTTTTATAGTAAGTTTCTAAGAGTAGATGAATCAACTATGGAATGTAATGTAGTACCTGTTTTGATGCCAGATTATAAAGTTATACCAACATTTGATTACTATGATTTTATTCATAGCAAAAGTAACCTTCAGATTGATTTTAATTATAATTTAATTGAAAATTTACCATCTTGGATGATGGTATTAAAGCGGATTGATCCTTCAAGTATTCATACCTTTTTAAAAATATCTTCAACAGTTAAAGTAGAGTTGGAAGAATTTATTAAAAAATTAAAACAGAAGTTATTATTATTTGATTACTCAACCAAAAATAATGAATGGATTTCTTTTATTATTAGTCCAATCAAAATATCTTCACGCAAATCAAATTGGGAAAACGAGTTGACTTCTTGGCTTTCATTTTCTAAAATAAATAATCACATAGTCGATGATTTTAATTATACATTTGAGTCTCCTAACAATTTCTTGAGACAAATCACTAGGCGCTCTATGAGTTGGGATTCATCTTATTGTATAGAACCTGAAAAAGATATAGCAATTAGATTTTTTTGTACTAATAAAACTACACCTGCCATTTTAAATATTAATCAAATTCATTTGAACAATATAAAAGGTCAATATCTTTTATGGGAGTGCAAAAAAGAAGATATTGAGACATTGCACAATAAAATTTCTACTCTTGAATTACAAATCCAAATACTTGAAAATACAAATGAAAAATGCTTAGTAGCTATAGCGATGGCTATGTTTGATCCAACCATAGGTATATACACGCAAGCTAGAGATTGGGAAAGTTATGAAAATGGCAATGTGAAGAACATTTTAGAAAAAAATAATATGATGCAAGCTTTACCAGGGAATAAATATAAAGGTAAAACGCCAGCATTATTAAAAGAACTATTAAAACCATATAGTGAATCAAACTATACAATGCCTCCAGTCAATACAGATAGCTACATTTGGGGATTCCCATTAATGCAAAATCAAAGAGAAATATACATTTCAAGGTTTCAAGAAATTTCACAAGACAAAGCCGAGGAGATTAAATTAAAAATCAAAAAATATAAACATAATTTTCAAATAGAGTTGATTTTAAGAGATGATACATTTAGAAACTCTATTTATGAATTGCTAATAGGTTTTATACCTAATTTAGAAAAATCTTCTAAAGATGCTTATTTGGAAAAAGAAATTGAAATCCTAAAAGTATTTGATGATATATTGCCAACTCAAACATATAGTGATTCAGCATTTAAAAATTCTTTTAATATTTTGCATATTGCAGGACAAATTGAATTTGAAAAGCACACAAAATAGTTTTCTCATTCTTTTATAGTCATCATCAAGGGCGGGAGTGTTCAAAATTCTGTGTCAGCATCCAGTAGCTCCTAAAATTGTATCATAAATTTAAAGCGTGATTGAGTCTGCCCTCGAAATAAATCGAGAGTTGTGAGAGGGTTAGACTCCAGTTTCGTATAGGCATTGTCCATTTTTTCTCTGCATTTTTAATACCCATAAAAAGAAGTTTGAGTAAACTATCATCATTAGGAAAAGCACCTTTGGTCTTTGTCAATGTTCTAAACTGGCGATGTACCGATTCAATGATATTAGTGGTATAAATAACCCGTCTAATATCTTCAGGATACTGAAAGTACAGTGAGAGATTATCGCATTTATTACGCCAAGATTGAAACACAATAGGATACTTTTTACCCCATTTTTCTTCCAGTTTATCCAGTTCATTTTCAGCCTCTTCTTTGGAAAATGCTTGATAAACAGATTTGAGTTCACTGGCAAATTGCTTTTGATTGGAAGAACCTATAAATCTGAGGGAATTGCGTATTTGATGGACAATGCAGAGTTGTACCTCTGTGTCGGGAAAAACGGAAGTAATGGCTTCAGGGAATCCTTTAAGTCCATCGACTGAGGCAATCAGTATATCTTTAACGCCACGATTTTGCAGATCGGTGAGCACTTGTAACCAGAACTTTGCTCCTTCACTTTCACCCAAATAAAGCCCTAATACTTCTTTTTTGCCATCGGTTTTAACACCAAGGACGGTATAAAAGGCTTTAGAGATATATTTACCTTCATCTTTGACTTTATAGTGAATAGCATCCAAGAATATAAAGGGATAGAGTTCTTCCAAGGGACGAACGCGCCACTCCTGTAACATGGGGAGGATTTTATCAGTTACAGCGCTTATAGTGGCTTTAGAGAAGCCTACACCGTATATCTCTTCAATATGGTCTGCTATTTGACTATAACTGTTTCCAAGAGCATACAGTGAGAGTATCTTTTGCTCAATCTGATCGGACATATGGGTCTGATTTTTCTTTACGATTTGGGGCTCAAATGTGCCTGCTCGATCTCGTGGAACATCTAGCTCAAAACTGCCTACTTCACTCTTCATTGTTTTAGAACTAGTACCATTTTTACGGTTTTTTGCTAAATCTTGTGTGAGATGTGATTCTATCTCTGCTTGGAGCGCTGCTTCTGTGAGTTGTTTGATAAGTGGAGCAAGTGCTCCATCTTTTCCGCCAAGGGCTTTACCCTCACGAATATGTTGTAATATTGCCTCTGTATCTATCTGAAATTCCATTGTTCAATCCTTGTGTATGTGAAATACTACCTGATTGACACAGATTTTCTAACGCTCCCTCAAGGGCCCAATAATTCCCATATCATCAAAAGGATTTGTCGCCTAAACCAAGCGAAGTTATATGCTTGGTTTAAACAACAATAGATGAAACATAAACGATTGATATAGCCTTTACTTTTTGATTAAAAGGGAATAGACTTAAATCTTTTAATTCAAATCATCATCTTTCCAGTATTTTGTGCCTTGTATGGTTGCTTGAAGTGCTAACCCATTTTTTGTGAGCTTGTAGAGTCTAAGGCCTGGTTGAACGGTCACGGCTCCTTCAAATGCACCGCCTTTTTTATCGGATTTCGCGGCAGCGTCGGCTTGGGCGTTGGCTTCCCAACCACTGTTGACAAAAGAATCCATAACCTCTTTATTCTCAAAAACAAAAATGGCTCGAAAATCTTTAACACCTAAACCGATACCTACGCCACCTGATGCCATCTTCATGTAGGTTTTTTTGCCTGTTTTATTATTCACAGCAACGCCACTTCCACCTTCGGCGGAAAGGAAAATAAGATTGACCCCTATATTACTAAATGTTGCGTAACCATACGCTTGTTTAATGCCATTTTTTGAGCTTGGATACGCTTTATAAAGCAGGCTAAGCGTCTCTTGACTATCCGTGTTGATAGATTTTCGTTTCTCAGAGGCAGACTCCGCATACGATAAAGAAACACACAGAAACAGACACAGTAAAATTTTCACTACTTTCATCTTTGCTCCTTTTTTATTTTCTCTTTACATCTTCACCGTCATTGTATAGCATATTTGCTCAAATAGGTGTTTGAATCTATCATTTTGTTAGTAAAGCAATCAGGAGGTATGCAGATAATAAGCGGGTTGTGTAAAATTTTCTCTTTTAAAATTGCAAGGAGTCACTTCAAAGATTTTTACATGTAAAAAGAAAGCTTTATTTGAAACGTAGTTATTCTTCCATCGCTATCATTAAGAAACCCGTAAATCCTGCGTTATCATGAGGACTTATCTTCTTGCTAACTTTTTTTTTCATCTCTTTGAGGACGTTGGTGTACTGCACGTAAAATTCATAACTAGGGCGTGGTTTATACACTAAACCCTCTATCTCAAAAAAAGCAATAACGTTTTTTGTGGTCATAGGTTTAACGAAAAACTCTTTGTCTCTGTAAAAATAATAAGGAATGAGTGTTACAAGTGACCATTTTGCCAATGTATAATAAGAAAGTATCTCGACCACGATATCAAAACCCTCTTTTTGGTTGCCATACAGCATTTCGTACAGACCAATACTAAACATATCTCTTCGCTCCATACGCATCTCTTTTATCATATCGCGCACTTTTGGTTTTTCAAAAAGAGAGATAAGAGTTGATTTTGAGACGATTTTGGCAAAGTTTTCACAGATAAGCTCAGGCTGTGAGAAATTCTCTTTGGCAAACATCTCACGCACTTGCTCGCCGATTTTGGCAGTATTGTGACGTTTGATGATGGGCAAAAGCGCTACGTCTTCAAATCCATCAGGGTAAAGTTCAAAAAAATAGTCTTCCGCATTTTTAAGTTTGTGTAGATTCATTAGCGTAATTTCCTCATTTTTTGTTTACCAAGTTTTAAAATGGAAGAGGGCTTGGATTCAAAAAAACCTTTACATGTAAAAACAATGACATCGGCTTTTTCGACAGCGAAAGCCCTATCAAAACCTTTTCCGCTAGGATTGGACGAAGTGGAGTAACTCCATTTAAGTTTTTGTAAAAACTGCAAATGCTCTTTGTCTTGAATCACGCGCATGGCTAAACCGCATGGGTAAACAAATGTGGTTTTTTTGGCTCTCCGAATCAATGATTTATGGGCTTTAGGAACACGTGTAAATGTCTGCAACGTTTTGAGAGAATCAACGCTCATTAAAAATGATTTGCTACTAGGGCGATTTTTTGTTTTTACGAGGGCTTCTGCATTTTGGGAGAGAAACCCCGCCGTTGTTTCTGTTTGTGCTAAATAAACAAGGTCGGGGTTCATGGTTTTAGTTAAGATAATCTTGTAAGGCGCGAGGCTCAAGCGCACTTTTATCTTGAATGTACTCTATCGCTGTGGTTGCTGCGGCGGCGGCTGCAACAGTTGTAAAGTATGGAATTTTAAAACGAAGAACCGCTTGGCGAATTTTCTTGGCGTCGTCTTTACTTGATTTTGCATCGCTGGTATTAATTACCAGAGAAATGTCTCCATTTTTAAGTTTATCTTCGATATTTGGTCTGCCTTCAGAGATTTTATATACAAATTCAGCATCAACACCCGCATCACGTAAGGCTTTGTGCGTTCCGCCTGTTGCAACCACTTTAAAACCAAGTGCTTCAAATTTCGTACCTATCTCTTTGGCATAACTTTTATCAATATCAACCAAAGAAATAAATACGGCACCACTTTTTGGCAAAATATTGGCCGATGCAATTTGACTTTTTGCAAACGATGCTGGGAAGTTTTTACTGATACCCATAACTTCACCCGTTGATTTCATTTCAGGTCCTAAAATGAGATCAGCTCCTTGGAGTTTATTGAATGGAAATACCGCTTCTTTTACGGCAACATGGTTCAACTTTTTAGGTTTTAATAACCCATTGACTTCCGTGACCATATTGAATTTATCATAGAATTTAAGCGCTTCTCTTAGATTGCCCTGGAACATCACGCGTGTGGCTACTTTTGCCATTGGTACACCTGTCGCTTTACTGACAAATGGAACCGTACGACTTGCACGTGGATTGACCTCAATCATATACACATCGTCTTGATAAATCGCGTATTGGATATTCATAAGTCCTACAACACCTAAATTAAGTGCAATTTGTTGTGTCTGTTTTTCAATTTTAGCGATAATCGCATCACTTAGGCTGATAGAAGGTAAAGAACATGCGCTATCCCCACTATGAATACCCGCTTCTTCAATGTGTTGCATAATGCCACCGATGTAAACGTCTTTACCGTCACAAATTGCATCGACATCTACTTCGATAGCTCGGTCTAAGAATTGGTCGATAAGAACAGGAGAATTGTGACTGACGCTTACCGCTTCGTTCATATACGTTCTTAATTCACTCTCATTATAAACAATACGCATTGCACGTCCACCTAGAACATAGCTTGGGCGCACTAAAACAGGATAGCCAATTTCTTTTGCTCTTTCTATCGCTTCTTCTTCGCTTGTCGCGGTTGCGTTGTTAGGCTGTTTAATGTTGTTTTCTGTAATAAATTTTGAAAACTTTTCTCTATCTTCTGCCATATCGATAACACGTGCTGTGGTACCAATAATTTTTGCACCAATCACAGTTAAACGTTTAGCAAGTTTTAACGGTGTTTGTCCGCCAAAATGAACGATAATGCCATCTGGGTTCTCTTTTTCAACCACACTTCTAACGTGTTCAAAATCAATCGGTTCAAAATAGAGAATATCGCTCGTGTCATAGTCCGTCGAAACGGTTTCAGGGTTACAGTTATACATAATGGTTTTAACACCCATATCGTTAAGTGCATAAGCCGCATGTACACAGCAGTAATCAAACTCAATACCTTGACCGATACGATTTGGACCACCACCGATAATCATCACTTTTTTCTTGTTATCAACTTCTTGCGCTACTAAAGGCATCTTGTTAATATTGGTTGTTGAGTAAAGATACGGTGTTAAGGCTTTAAATTCTGCCGCACACGTATCGACTTCATTATATTCAAAGTCAATGCCAAGTTTATTGCGTGCAAAATAGATATCATTCGTTGTTAATTCTAAGTTATCTTCTTTATTGATAAGTTTTGCAATCATCTTGTCAGAAAAACCATACGTTTTTGCTTGACGGAGAAGTTTTTCATCATTGAGTATAAACATATCAATCTTTTTTTCAAAATCCACAATCTCTTTGATTTGATTTAAAAACCATGGATCAATCTTACTGAGATTGTACACATCTTCAACGCCATAACCTCGTCTAAATGCTTCTGCAAGGTACAATGCTCTATCGCAGTTGGGTCTTCTAATTTCATTTTTAAGCTTATCATCGTCTACTTTGAGTGACTCAAAACCACTTAAATTGGTTTCCAATGAACAAAGCGCTTTTTGGAATGACTCTTTAAATGTACGTCCGATTGCCATCACTTCACCCACACTTTTCATCGATGTTGTTAGTGTTGAATCAGCAATTGGAAATTTTTCAAACGTAAACCTTGGAATTTTCGTCACAATATAATCAATAACAGGCTCAAAACTTGCCGCCGTTCCCGTAATATCGTTTTTAATTTCATCTAGTGTAAAGCCAACCGCCAAAAGTGTCGCAACTTTAGCGATAGGGTATCCTGTTGCTTTTGAAGCAAGAGCTGAACTTCGGCTAACACGCGGATTCATCTCAATAACGGTCATTCTTCCTGTTTGCGGACAGATAGAAAACTGGACGTTACTTCCGCCTGTATCGACACCAATTTCACGTAAAATCGCAAACGAAGCGTTACGCATACGTTGATACTCTTTATCTGTCAAAGTTAATGCAGGCGCTATTGTGATACTATCTCCCGTATGAACACCCATAGGATCAAAATTTTCGATGGAACAAACGATGATACAGTTATCTGCACTATCACGAATAACTTCCATCTCATACTCTTTCCAACCTAGCAGAGATTCTTCAATCAAAATTTCATTGATTGGGCTTGCATCTAAGCCTGCTGAAGCGAGTTCTTTGAATTCATCAATATTATAAGCAACACCGCTACCCCCACCTGCTAGTGTATAAGAAGCACGGATAATTAGAGGAAAACCGATTTTTTCTGCCGCAATAAAAGCTTCTTCTAAATTGTAAGCATATGCGCTGACAGGTAAATCCATACCGATTTTAATCATTGCCTCTTTAAAGGCTTGTCTGTCTTCGCCTTTTTTAATGGCTTCTGGATTTGCGCCTAAAAATTTAATACCTTTAAGTAGTCCTTGCTCATGCATTCGCATGGCAACATTTAGCGCTGTTTGTCCTCCCATCGTGGGTAAAACGGCATCAACATTTTCTTTTTCAATAATGCGTGCGATCACTTCTTCAGTAATAGGTTCAATATAGGTGCGATCTGCAAATTCAGGGTCTGTCATAATCGTTGCTGGATTTGAGTTTACAAGAACAACTCTGTATCCTAGTTCTTTCAGTGTTTTAGCAGCTTGCGTTCCAGAATAGTCAAATTCACATGCCTGTCCGATTACAATAGGACCTGATCCAATGAGTAATATGGTTTTAATATCTTGACGTTTTGGCATCTTTTTCCTTTAATCTACGGGTAGTATTCAAACCAATATCTTGCATCAGAGAAATTGGGTTCAATACTAATTTTGTAAAATGACATGCATATAAGCAGGAACATGCGAGCTTACATACGGTTGAACAACAACGGTTTTGGAGGATTCTTCATCAATTACTTGCGTAACCGTACCAACTTTTATTCCTTCGAAAAAAATTCCATCCAGCCCACTGGTCACAACTTCATCTCCAATTTGAGGTTGTAGCCATTGTGAAATGTATCTTACAAGGACTTCTTTACGATTCCCTTGCAAAACACCTTGCATTTTTGAAGCACCAATATAAACCGAAAAAATCGATTTAGGATCACTGAGTAGCAAGCCTTGAGGGTTGCCATCATTTGAAACCACAATACCTGCGGCATAGCCTTGTTCTAAAAGACCATAAATTTTGCTTTGATTAAAATCGTTAAAACTTAGCCACACTTTACCGTAGTCATTCAAGTCGGTATATCCAATTGATTTCACTAAAGCAACATCAGGATGGTAGGCTGTACTGTTCTGTTCTTTTAAAAGATCATTCAGCTTGCTTGCAAAAGCGATGGAGAGTACCGCTGACTTTTGCAAATTTTGATTTTCTGCACGTAGACGATCAATCTCTTCTTTTTGAGCAATATGTTCGTTGATTTTTGACTCAATATTCATTTTAAAATCAACATAGGTGGATAATATTTTTGTATTAATCCCCCCTAAAAGATGCCTAGCTTCTGTCCCGTATCGAAACGATACGAAGACAAAGATAGCTAGCAAAAAAAATATTTTAAGTTTACTCATTCGATAATTGTTGTAATAACTCAATCTCTTCAAGTGCTTTACCCGTACCTTTAGCAACTGCTAAAAGAGGCTCGTCAGCAACAAATACTGGCAATTTAACAATATCAGAGAGGTATTTATCAAATCCACGAATCAATGCACCACCACCGGTTAAGACGATACCATTTTCAACAATATCACCTGCAAGGTCAGGAGGCATCACTTCAAGGACATCTTTCAGTGCATCTGCAATCTCTTTAAGAGGCTCTTTAATCGCGTCCCTTACATCTTCACTCGTAAGCTCAATGCGGCTTAAAAGTCCGCTAACTTGGTCACGTCCTTTGACCATCATAGAGAGAGGTTCATCCATAGGAACAGCTGTTCCAATAGCTATTTTAATCTCTTCGCCCGTTCTCTCACCAATGAGGAGGTTATATTTTTTCTTAACATAATCCACAATGGCAAGGTCGATTTTATCACCTGCAACCCGAATCGATTTACTGATAACCAAACCACCAAGTGAAACAACGCCAATTTCTGTGGTACCACCACCAATATCAACAACCAAACTTCCTTGTGGCTCACGAACTGGGAGACCTGCACCAATTGCAGCTGCCATTGGCTCTTCGATCAAAAATACTTCACGTGCACCTGCACTCATTGCAGATTCACGTACAGCTTTACGTTCAACTTGCGTCAATCCATAAGGTACACAGATAATAATGCGAGGTCTTAAAAAGCTTTTTCTACGATGTGCTTTTTCAATGAAATAGCGAATCATTTTTTCAGTCATATCAAAGTCGGCGATCACACCATCGCGCATAGGGCGGATCGCTTCAATGTCACCCGGCGTTTTTCCCACCATATTTTTGGCTTCTTTACCCACAGCCAAGATATTTTGTTTTCCATAACGATTACGCTGAACAGCAACAACCGAAGGCTCATTGATAATAATACCTTTGCCTTTAACCAATACCAAGGTATTGGCAGTTCCTAAGTCAATGCTCATATCGCTTGAGAAAAACCCTATCACTTTGTCCAAAATCATCTCTTTAATCCTTTATTACGCACTTTTTTTGTCTTTTTTAATATAAAGTGGTTTTTCACCTTTTGTGACAACATCTTTACTAATCATCACTTCATAGCCTTCAAGTTCAGGAAGCTCATACATGATATCAACCATAATATCTTCCATAATACTTCGAAGTCCTCTCGCGCCTGTTTTACGTTTAATTGCAAGTTCAGCTACAGCCTCTAAAGCCTCTTTATCAAATGTCAATTCAACATTATCGATTGCAAAAAGTTTTTGATACTGTTTATAAATGGCATTTTTAGGTTCTGTCAGAATTCTTACCATATCTTCTTTCGTAATGGCTGAGAGTTTTGCAGTTACATGTAAACGTCCGATGAGTTCAGGAATAAGTCCATAATGGACTAAGTCATCTGGCTCTACTAATTCAAAAAGGCTCTCATCTTGACTTTTGGTACGTTTCTCTTGCTCAAAGCCCAAAACGTTTTTACCGATACGGCGTTTAATAATCTCATCGAGTCCGTCAAAAGCACCTGCACACACAAAAAGAATATTCGTGGTATCGATTTGAATAAAATCTTGATTAGGGTGTTTACGACCACCTTTAGGTGGGATATTGACAATACTACCTTCAATAATTTTCAAAAGTGCTTGCTGAACGCCTTCACCTGAAACATCTCTGGTAATAGAGCGGTTTTCACTCATACGTGCAATTTTATCGATTTCATCAATAAACACGATGCCTTGTTCTGCTTTTTTGATATCGCCATTGGCGCATTGAAGCAATTTCGTTAAAATATTTTCAACATCTTCTCCGACATAACCTGCTTCGGTTAAGCTGGTTGCATCCGAAATCGCAATAGGCACATCTAAAAAACGCGCCAATGTTTGCGCCATCAATGTTTTACCACTACCCGTTGGTCCAATCAATAAGATATTGGACTTTGAAATCTCTGTATCGTCTTGGATGGTGCTTTGTTTGAAAATACGTTTATAGTGATTATACACACCAACGGAAAAGATCTTTTTGGCTTGATCTTGCCCAATGACAAAATCATCCAATACTTTTTTAAGCTCTTTAGGAGCTAAAAGTTCTTGGTCAAAGGCTTCTTCATGACTTCCAACAGACGTTTCTGGAACATCACCAAAAAAGATTTTGTGGGCAGAAATGACACAGTGCTCACAAATAAAAACATCATCGCCTGCGATCAGTCTTGTATCATTGCTCTCTTTAGTTCCACAAAAACTACACTCTCTATTAACCATTATTTTTCCTCTCATATGGAATACCTCGTTTGGATTCCATGATAAAATTGCACATCTGCAATACTTTTTCGTTTGTCTCACTCACTAATAACTTAGCAGCTGTCTCTTTGATGGAAGTTTCACTTCTAAAAAGTTGTCTAAACGCATTTTGAATGGCAGTAATGTCATCTTTTTCAAAACGACGTTTGAGTCCCACGCTGTTCAAACCTCTTACAACAGCACGATTACCTTCAGCCAAACAAAAATCAGGAATATCTTGACTGATAGCACTTGCGCCACCGATCATAACACCTTCCCCGATATGCACAAACTGATGAATAGGCGTCATACCGCCAATAACTGTAAAAGAGCCAACATGAACATGACCTGCAAGGGTAGCATTGTTTGCCATAATGACATTATTACCCACTTGACAATCATGTGCGATATGAGAATAAATCATAATGAAACAGTTATTGCCAATTTTAGTTAATCCACCGCCTTTTTGCGTCCCTGCATTAATCGTTACAAACTCTCGAATCGTGACATTGCGGCCAATTTCAACACGCACATCATCTTCGGGCTTATACCCCGTATCTTGAGGAGGCATTCCAATAACAGCATAAGGATAAATTTTTGTATCTTCTCCAATTTTTGTAATGCCATATATTTGCGCTCCTTGCATCACTTCAACGCCGTTTTTTAATACAGCGCCTTTAGATACAAATGCGTAAGCTCCGATTTTAACATCGTCGGCTAAACTCGCTCCCTCTTCTACGATGGCGGTTGGGTGAATTTCTGACATATTATTTATCCACAATCATTGCTTTGAGTTCTGCTTCAGCGACAAGTTTATCATCCACGTACGCTTTAGCATCTAAGACCCAAATATTTCCTCTATGTTTAATCACACTGAGTTTGTACACCAGTTGATCGCCTGGTCGAACCGGGTTTCTAAACTTTGCATTATCAATGCTCATAAAGTAAACCACTTTGTTTTTTGTTTCATCTTGATTTTCTGCATCCATACTTTTAAAAGCAAGTACGCCGCCAGCTTGCGCCATACCTTCAATAATCATAACACCAGGATAAATTGGATGATCGGGGAAATGTCCTTGAAAGATTTGTTCACCAATTGTTACATTTTTAAAACCCTCAATCGATTCTCCTGGAACAAGTGCTGTTATACGATCAACAAGCAAAAAAGGGAAACGGTGAGGAAGTATTTTTTGAATCTCTACAACATCAATTAACATCTTTGAAACCTTCTAACAAAATTCAAATATTTTAGCTAATAAATACTAAATTTTCTCTAATGTCAGGATATGTTTTACTGGATAAATAGAGTTCATATGTGGGAGAGACAACCTCATCAAGAATGATAATAGGGGTTAAAGAGCTCAAAAAATTCTTTGAAAAGTGATTTCTAAACAAAATCTCTTGTTCAACGGATGGGGGATTTTGTAGCATTTCTTTCACAGAAGTGTAGTGAGTTTTCATCAACATGTTAAAAAAGGCTAACGGAACAAAACGTATCTCTTCTTTTGCACTATAACCGATGGTATTGTTTATCAATTCAAGCTTTGTTTTCACATACTCTTTTTTACATGTAGAATAAAAAACGATATAACTTGGTATCACCTCTTGGCTACTATCTTTAATCCACGCGCGTACCAAACGATAGTTTAAAAACTTTTCGCGCACCAAACGAAATGTTAAGCGTTTCTTTTCCGCTGCAATCACATTTTGATAAAGCTCAATGCGCTCTTCAATGGAACTCGGTAAAATTTGAGGTCGCACAGGACAACAGAGTTCATCGGCAAAACGATGTTGTTGATCTCGTTGTTTTTCAAGGGCAAACAAACACCCACAATAGTCTTGATGGTATAACATCGCTTCTTTTGCCAATGCAAATTGTTCTTGGGTTCCACCGTGTTGTCTAAAATCAGGAGCGACGATTTGCAACTGGTATTTTTGTGCAATTTCTAATAACGATTTCTCTAACTGTTGTAGAGATTTTTTAGGACTTGTTAGTAACGTGGTTGTAATGATATTTTCGCCAATTTCAAGCGCTTTTTTAGCACTTTCTTCTAACCTGTTATCAAAACATACGGAACATCGTTTGCCCTTTTCTGGTTCATTTTCCAACCCTCTTACGGCTTCAATCCATGCTTCATAATTGTAATCGCCTTCCACCAATTCAATACCTAGATTGTGACAACTTCGTTTGACATCTAAGAGTCGTAGCTGATATTCACTATAAGGATGAATATTAGGGTCATAAAAAAAACCAATCAATCTTTCATGAGGGTACTGATTGCGTAATTTTTGCAGAAAAAAATGGCTATCAACGGAGCAGCAGATATGAACTAACATAGACCTTCTTTTATAGTTTTACATGTAAAAAATTATAGCACATGTCACTTATGACAAAAATGACTTAAAAAACTAATCTCTCTTTGAAATATTACTCTAATACGCAAGACGTTTTGTTGTATAATAAATTAAAGCCCATAGTAAGGAGTTAATATGCTAAAAAAATACGTCAAAAATGTGTTGTTTTGGTTGATTTTTCTCCCCATTTTTTATGCATTGTGTGGATTTGTTATTCTACCATGGTGGATCAGAACACAACTTCCTTCAACCCTTCAAAAAGAGCTTAACCTCACAGTTTCGATGGAACAAGTGCGTTTCAACCCTTTTACATTTGAGCTCGATATTAACGCCTTTTCCTTACTGGACCCAACTGCCAATAAAGTAGTAACGGTTGATCATCTTTATCTCAATTACGAACCCTCTTCCCTTTTCAAAAAAGAATTTTTTGTCAAAACATTGCTCCTTGACAAGCCTTTTATCGACATGACGATAGATACACAAGGCTCACTCAAATTACTACAACTTTTTGCTTACAAAAGTACTGCTCCAGATCAAAACACAACTTCAAAAGATGACCTTGCCATCCCTTTTGCTATCGAACATGCCGAAATAGATAATGCAAGAATCTCTTTTAAAGATGAACGTTCTAGCACCCCTTTTGCTTTGGACATAGGACCTATTAATTATTCTGTCAATAATCTTAGTTTTTTCAAAGACGATTTGAGCATTCACGCACTTAAAATAGCCCTTCAAAATGAAGATAAAATTTCACTGGCAACCAGTGCAACAATTGAACCTCTCAAATTTTATGGAGAACTTAAAGTCAATCAACTGGCACTTTCCTCTTTTTGGAAATACCTTTTACCTACTATGCCTGCGACATTGGCACAAGGCGATTTCTCACTGACACTGCCTTTCTTGTTGGATTTAGGCAAAGAAAAACCTCTTTTCACGATTGAAAATGCAACAGCATCTTTAGAAAATGTACGCTTTGAAGATGCGCAGAAAAAAACGGTTATCAACATTCCTTTGGTAAAAACTGAAGCGATTAATTTCGACCTTCAAGACTCAAGTATAAATATCAAAGAAGCAACGCTTCTCAAGCCTGATGTTTATCTTGCTTTAGAGAAAGGGTATTCAACCAATCTGGAACAACTGTTTCAATTACCTAACGAAACCAACAGCACCAAACATGCGAATACCACCAACACAGAACCCGCAACGTTGTGGAAACTTTCACTGAAACGTTTTTTAGTCGATACGGCGCAAATTCACATTGACGATCACAATGTGAAAGCTGCCCCAATGATACTTTCACCACTAAGTGTCACTGTTTCTAATATCACAAACGATGCCACTAAAAGCATTGCCTTTGACCTTAACAGTACACTGGATAAAACAGCCTCATTAGCGCTTACAGGAACTTTCATTCCTAAAAGTGCGACTTTAAATATGGATATTCGTACCAAAGCGCTCTCCTTTGAAAAAGCGCAACCTTATATCAAACCTTTTACGACTATTTTAATTCAAGATGGAGCACTCTCCTCTTCTCTTGCATTGCAGGCATCTTTTGCAAAACAGTTGGCTATTAATATCAAGGGAACAGCCAATATTTCAAAATTTTCATTAGGAGATAAAGATCACAAGTCACTTGTTGCGTGGGAAACGCTCAATATTGATAACTTCGCTTATAATCTTTCACCTGCCAAACTTACTATCCAAAATGTTACGCTTGATAAGCCTTATATCAATTTGGACATTAAAAAAGATAGCAGTACCAATTTTACAAGGCTTATGAAAACAACAACACCTTCGACCAAAAGCACTAAAAAGGTTGCAACACATACCAAGCAAACCAAAGCGAATGACACGATGGATATTTACATCAAACATATTGCGTTTAAAAGAGGAACGGCACATTTTCAAGATGCCTCTTTACTCCTTCCTTTTGCGACATTTGCCGATAAATTAAATGGTTCTATCTCAACGCTCGATAGTAAAAGCACCAAACCTTCGGTTCTAAAACTCGAAGGGAAAGTGGCGAAATATGGCTACGCTAAAGTTGATGGTTCCTTATTGCCACTTGATTTTAAAAATAAAGCAAATGTTAAAATTCTCTTTAAAAATATTGATATGCCTTCTCTCACACCCTATTCCGGTAAGTTTGTTGGATATGCCATTAAAGAGGGCAAACTCTCTATGGATTTGAACTATAAAATTAAAAAAGGATTGATGGAAGGTTCCAATAAAATCAATCTTGACGCACTCACACTAGGCGAAAAAATAGAAAGTAAAGATGCTGTCAATTTACCGCTCGATCTTGCTATCGCACTTTTAAAAGATTCAAAGGGTCAAATTGACATCGATCTTCCTGTCAGTGGCGATCTTAACGACCCAGATTTTCGTTATGGAAGTATTGTATGGAAAGCCATTGGTAACCTTATCACAGGTATTGTAACGTCTCCATTTAAGCTCTTAGGCTCCATTTTAGGCATTGAAACTGAAAACCTGAAAAGTATTGACTTTGCCGCAGGCGAATCTGCGCTTATCGGTTCTGAAGAAGAAAAAATGGTTCAGTATCAGCAAATTTTAGAGAAGCGTGATGCGCTAAAACTTCACATCACACCGAGTTATAGCGAAGCCATTGATACCCAAGCACTGAGAGAAAATAATATCACTGCGCAAATTGAACAAATGATTCCTAAGAAAAGCAAAGAAGACGATAGTTACAGCAGAGCGATTAAAAAACTTTTCATTCAAAAATACTCCAGTGATGCCTACAACAAGCTCATAAAAACGTATGAAGAAGAAAAACTTGACGCTGCGGCAATTAACGATAATTTGATTGCAGAGATTGCTAAAACAGTGATAATCGAGCCTGCCTCATTAGAACAACTTGCCCAAAAACGTGCGGATACGATTATTCAAAATTTAAGTACTAAATATCACATTGCACCTGAGCGCCTCATCAAAGATGAGTTGAAACCAAGTGATGCCATTCGTGAAGAGTGGGTAGGATGTACAATTTCCGTGAGTAATTAAGAAGCGCTCCTTATTGGAGTGCTTCTAATACTTTTTTAACCTCAGCCGCATGGTCTTTGACTTTGACATTTGACCAAATGTGAGCAATCTCCCCTTCTGGATTAATCAAAAAAGTTGAGCGAACGATACCCATATACTCTTTACCACAAAACTTTTTCAGTTGCCATACGCCATAGCTTTGCGCTGTTTCTGTTGTGGGGTCTGAAAGAAGCGTAATCTCTAACTTTTGCTTTGCAATAAATTTCTGATGTGAAGTGGTGCTATCAGGACTGACGCCTAAGACAACCGCACCTAAATTTTCAAATTGTGGCAACGTTGCTGTAAAATCACACGCTTCGGTTGTACAACCAGGTGTACTGTCTTTAGGATAAAAGTAAAGAACAACCCATTTGCCTTCTAAATCTCTAAGTGAAATCTCAACATTGTCTTGATTTGGGAGTGTGAGGGTAGGAGCTTTATCGCCTATATTTAACATACTATTTCCTTTATTCATTGTATTGATCTATTTTTAGCATATTACCACAGATTTGATTTGCGTGTAGTCATCTAGCAGTGCAAAATAAGGACCTTCTTTCCCTACGCCGCTTTGTTTAATGCCACCATAAGGCTGTAAGTCAAACCTGAGCGTTGGAATATCATTAATCACAATGCCACCCGCTTCTAATGTCTCAATAGCATCTTGCGCCATCGCTAAGTCGTTGCAAAAAAGAGAGTATTGAAGCCCATACGCCGAGTGGTTCATCTTCGCTTTTGCTTCTTCGTAACTATCCACTTTTATCAATGAAACAATAGGAGCAAACACCTCTTCACAAACGATATTCATCTCCTCTGTGACATCGGCCATAATGGTTGGGGTAAACAGTAAATCTTTACATGTAAAACCGCATAAAAGCCTTGCGCCTTCATCAATGGCACTTTGTACCCATGCTTTGGCTTTTTCTACGGCTGAAGCATTCACCATGGGACCAATGAACGTTTCATCTTCATACGGAGAGCCTACCGCTAAGGCGTGGGTCTCTTTGACCAACGCATGTGCAAACGTTTCATAAACCTCTTTATGCACATAAATGCGCTGTAACGAAATACAAACTTGCCCAGAGTTAATAAATGCTCCTACAACGCATTTTTGTGCAGCTAAAGCGATATTGGCTGAAATATCAATGTACGTTGCAGCATTACCGCCAAGCTCTAACGCTACTTTTTTGATGCCTGCTTTTTGCATAATCTCTTTGCCAACACTGACGCTGCCTGTAAAGCTAATAGTGCGTGGAATTTCACTGCTAACAAGTGTTTCATTGACACCTGCTCCGCTGTAAATGAGACTTAAAGCATCGCTAGAGGCAAAAGGACTTTCGATAAAAAGTTTAGCCAAAGTGTATGCTGTGCGCGGGGCTTGTGATGTTGGTTTTAAAATAACGCAATTTCCTGCAACCAAAGCAGGGGCAATTTTGTGAGCCACGAGATTTAGAGGGAAATTAAACGGCGTAATTGCAAGAACTACGCCCACAGGCTCGCGTTTATAAAACGCCAAACTCTTTTTACCACTTGGCATAGCTGCTGTATCAAAAGTTTCGCCATTAACATGTTGCATGGCATATGCGGATAATCGAATTGTCTCAACACAGCGATCCACTTCGCTGCGTGAAAAACGAATGGGTTTACCCACCTCTTCTGTGATGATTAACGCCATTTCTTCTCGTATATTTTCCAGTTTTTGAGCAACATCCAGCAACCAATTCATACGCTGATGCAGAGGAATTTTTTTTACGTGTAAAAACGCTTCTTGTGCCTTTAACAGCATTGCATGTGCATCATTTTTATCACAAAGACTCACCGTGGATACCACGCGTCCATCGTATGGACTTAAAACATTTTTCGTGACCTCTGTGCTCTTACATGTAGAACCCAAATAGAGCTTCGCTTCCATGTTTCATCTCCTTTAATGTCACTTTATTATAACGCATTTATCATACTAAAACTATCTTTAATCAAATTTTGGCTAACATAGTATCTCTTTACAAAATGACTTTACAATAAGGTAAAACAATGGATAAAGCACAGTATATTTGGATGGATGGCAAACTTGTCGCATGGGACGAAGCAAAAATACATATTTTAACCCATACACTTCACTATGGTAACGGTGTTTTTGAAGGAACGCGCGCTTATATGACTGAAAATGGCCTTGCAATTTTTAAACTCAGAGAACACACAAAACGTCTTTTGAATTCAGCAAAAATTACACGCATCAAGCCAACATTTACACTAGAAGAGTTGGAAAAAGCGCAACTTGAACTTTTAAAATCAAACCACTTTACTTCAAATGTCTATATCAGACCACTGATCTATTTAGGCTATGGCATTATGGGTCTTAATCATGCTCAAGCACCTGTTAATACAGCTATTGCGGCATGGCAGTGGGGAAGCTATCTTGGAGATGACGGTATTGAAAACGGTATCCGTGTTAAAATTTCATCGTTTGCACGCAACCCTGTTCGCTCGATGATGGGCAAAGCAAAAGCAGCTGCAAACTATCTTAACTCTCAAATGGCAAAATACGAAGCATTAGAAGCGGGATATGAAGAAGCGTTGTTACTCGATGAAGATGGATTTATCGCCGAAGGAAGTGGAGAGTGCTTCTTTATCGTACGCGATGGTGTTTTAATTACGCCTCCTAACGATACTTCATTAGAGAGTATTACCCAAGCAACCGTTCTTGAATTGGCTCGTGAAGCAGGTATCGTGATTGAACGCAGACGCATCACTCGCGATGAAGCATATATTGCGGATGAAGCGTTTTTTACAGGAACAGCCGCAGAAGTCACTCCAATTAAAGATATTGACAATTATGTTATTGGAACTGGCAAACGTGGACCTATCACCAAACAACTTCAAGATGCCTATTTTGATGTCGTTTACGGACGAAATCCAAAATACAAACATCTCTTAACATTTATCTAACCAAAGGAAAATTATGCCAGCAGATTTGAATGACTATTTTAAGAAAAAGAATGGCGGAAGCAATAACAGTGGAGGTGATAACGATAATAGACCTTCTTTCAATATGGAACCACCTGAATTTTTCAAAAATTTAGGCAAGAAAGCAGGGATTCTCTATCTTCTTATTGCTCTAGTGGTCATCGCTGTTGTCGCAAAACCATTTGTCATTATTAATTCCGGTGAAATGGGAATTAAAGCAACAACCGGTAAGTTTGAACCTATCCCGATGGAACCTGGTTTTCACATTTTTATTCCATTTATTCAACAAGTGTTTATCGTGGATACAAAAGTACGTGTTATGAATTACTCTTCCAATGAAGATTTAGGGGAAGTGATTCAACGAGGTTCAGGCATCAAGCGTAACGCTGCCATTTCAGTCCTAGACGCAAGAGGACTTCCTGTTTCCATTGAACTGACAGTTCAATACAAACTAGAGCCTTCAACCGCTCCTCAAACGATTGCAACATGGGGCATGTCATGGGAAGATAAGATTATTAATCCTGTCGTTCGTGATGTGACAAGAAGTGTTATTGGTAAATTTAATGCCGAAGAACTTCCTCAGAAACGTAATGAAATTGCCGTTAATATTGAAGAGGGAATTCGTAAAGCCATTGATGCACAACCAGGCAAACCTGTTGAGCTTTTGACCATGCAGCTTCGTGAAATTGTGCTTCCGGCAAAAATTAAAGAGCAAATTGAAAAAGTTCAAGTAGCAAAACAAGAAGTTGAACGTACCCGTTATGAAGTTGAAATAGCGAATCAACAAGCACTAAAACGTGCTGCTGAAGCAGAAGGTCAAGCAAAAGCGAGAGAAATCAATGCGCAAGGTCAAGCCAACGCAATTAAAATTGAAGCTGATGCCGATGCCTATGCCAACAAAAAAATCAGTGATAGCATCTCCTCTCCTCTTTTAACCCTTCGTCAGATTGAAGTACAAGGTAAATTTAATGAGGCCCTCAAAGAGAACAAAGATGCTAAAATTTTCTTAACACCTGGCGGTGCAGTCCCCAATATTTGGGTTGATACCAAAGATGCACAAAAAGCCGTTAGTATCAGTAAATGAAATCTGCATTATTAACGTCAATCGATTGGGTGAAAACACCTCTTTTACCTGTCATTGCACAAGACTATCTATCACATGAAGTCTTAATGCTTGCCTATATGAATGAAGAGGCCTTAACGTTAAGTCTAGAGACAGGTGTCGTCCACTATTTTTCCAGAAGCCGACAAAGCCTCTGGAAAAAAGGTGAGACTAGCGGACATTTTCAATACCTCAAAGAGGCTTTTTTAGACTGTGACAGCGACACACTTCTTCTCAAAGTGGAACAAATTGGGGTTGCATGCCATACGGGAAGAAATTCATGTTTTTTCAACCGTATCGACCTGGAAGAAAAACCTTGTGAACCTCAAAAAGTGATTGATTCATACTCTATCACTGACCAACTTTATCATATTATCCAAGAGCGTAAACATGCCGATCCTAAAACATCGTATGTTGCCTCTTTATTGCAAAAAGGCGATAATTCTATTTTAAAAAAAGTTGTTGAAGAGGCTGGAGAATTTTGTTTTGCCTGCAAAGATGGAGAGCAAAAAGAGATTGTATATGAAGCAGCTGATTTAATGTTTCATACGTTAGTCGCATTGGGTGCTAAGAATGTTCATCCCGATCTTATATCGACAGAACTCAAACGCCGCTTTGGACTCAGCGGTATAGAAGAGAAAAATAACCGTAATGATCATTGATGCTTTAAAATTATCATTATTGACCTATTTTAAACATATGGGTTTGTATGATTATCTAGCATTTATTTGGTTGTTCGTTACATTTTTCGTACTGATTGTCTTAGCCATTATTGTGGCTAAGCGATCATCCGTTGCTGCTCTTTTATTGATTATTTTTGCTCTCATTTTATTCACTATTACTCCTCTTATGATTGAATATAAACTCAATTCGCTTTTACGTACTACTTCAACGGAAGTATCCATGGTTAAAAAACTTGTTTTTTCTGACTCATTAATCGTTGAAGCAAACATATACAATCATGCATCAAAACCTTTTAACATTTGCCTTGTTCATACGTACGTAACGAAGCAAACCAATGCAACGGGAATAAAAGCGTTACCTATTCTATTAAAGCCTATTGCTGTTCAGTCGATACTAGTTCGAGAAAACATTCAAAAAGATGATTTTATTAACTATAAAGCAGTGTTTGATGATTTTACCTATACAGGGGAAGTCAATGCAACTGTGAAAGCAGAATGTTATTAAGGAGTAAGCATTGCCTTATTTTACACTCTTACATTGGATCGCGATCATTGTTATTGTGATGCTTTTTTCTCTTTTTCTTTTTTTAACCATTCAAAACCAAGATGGTAAATCTTCATTACTGCCTCCTATTTTAACCAATATTCTTGTCATGTCAATTTTAGCTGTCTTTAGCATTTATGTACTTGATAAATATACAAAAATTGCTAGACTGGAGAATATTGTTCAGAAAAAAATACTTGTTAATGAATCATTTGCGATTAGTGGACAAATTCGCAATATTGGCAATTTTCAGATAGGAAAATGTGTTTTAGAAGTGAAAATCTCGAATAATTCAATTGAAAAGACAGGAACAGACAGTGCTATTTTTGTTCCAAAATCAGCATTTGATGGTCTTTTTAATCGGGATAAAGAGAATGTCGTTGAAACGACAAAAGAGTTTGTCATCGCTGAAAATCTTCATAAAGGAGAAATGCGCAATTTCACTGTGTTTATGCGTTATCCTCCCTCTTTTAGTAAGCCTTATACTCGTTATGAATTATTTTGCCATTAATAGGCTAAGCCTTCTTTTGCTAGCGCTTGGCGTAAATTAAACATTTGTTGATGCTTGGTATAACACCATTGCGGTGATAATAATGACTCATCTTGAATTCCTGCACTAATGCGCTGGACCATCACGTTTTCAGGTAAAAGTTTCATTGCTTCAACAACGGTCTGGATATACTCTTCTTCATTTATGGGCAAAAAGAGCGCTTTATGATAATCATTTGCTAGTGCTGTTCGCTTGACAACATATAGTGGATGAAATTTAAACGATTGTACATTGAGACTCAACGCAAACTTAACACTTTCAAGCATCATTGCACGTGTTTCATTCGGTAATCCAAAAATCATATGGGCACATACATTTAACCCATATTGTCTTGTTAAATGAATATAATAAGCTACATTGGCACTATCATGCCCCCGATTGATACGTTGTAATGTTTCATCGAAAGATGATTGTACACCATACTCAACCCATATTTCATGCTTTGTCGATAATTCAGCAAGATATGCAAGCACCTCTTCATTAATACTATCAGTACGAGTTCCAATACTCAGCCCTATTACATCCTCAAAGCTCAGTGCTTTACTGTACAAAGCTTTGAGAGTGTCCAATGGGGCATACGTGTTCGTAAAGGATTGAAAATAGACGATAAATTTTTTTGCACCAAACTTTTTACGTAATTTTTGTTGGGTTTTTTTATATTGCGCTTCGAGTTGGAGAAGCTGAAAATCCAAATAGGGATTATGGGAGTGAGGATTAAGAAAAAACCGTTTCGGTTGCTGTTGCTTATGTTCTAAATTAGGGCTAAAAGATTCGTTTTCGCAAAAAACACATCCTCCTTTAGCCACAGTACCATCAATATTAGGACATGTAAATCCAGAAATAGAGATAGGTACTTTATAAACGTTTACCCCAAACTTATTTCTAAAATACCGTCCTGCGGTCAATATCTCACGCATTATTTGATGAAATAATTTCCATCAAAGCTAACGAGTGAATAGTTCATATCATTGCCAATACTCTCTTTTAGCGCATCGATACTTAAAAAAGCCAGTGAATCTGCTTCAATATATTCTCTCACTTCCTCGACACTTTTATTGGCACTGATAAGCTCTTTATAACTTGGTGTATCAATACCATATAAACATGGGTGTTCAATGGTAGGAGAAGCTATACGCATATGCACTTCTGCGGCTCCTGCTCGTTTGAGCATTTTAACAATTTGACGTGATGTGGTACCTCTTACAATACTATCATCAATCACAACAATTTTTTTACCTTCTAAAATTTTATGAATTGGAGAGAGTTTGAGTTTGACTTTAAGGTCACGTACGGCTTGGGTCGGTTCAATGAAGGTACGTCCAACATAATGATTTCGCACAATAGCCATTTCAAAAGGGATGCCACTTGCTTGCGCATACCCAAGAGCTGCACTGACTCCACTATCCGGTACAGGGATTACAAAATCTGCTTCAACAGGAGAGAGTTCTGCGAGTTTCATTCCCATTTTTTTACGAATAGCATAAACATTTTTACCTTCTATTACACTATCAGGGCGTGCAAAATAGATAAATTCGAACGCACAAATATGTGGATCTGGTTCAAAAAGTTGAATACTCTCAAATCCTTCTTTACCGTGCTCAAAAATAACCATTTCACCGGGTTTTACATCTCGGACAAATTCAGCATCTACAAGATCAAGCGCACATGTCTCGCTTGCAACGATATAGCCGCCTTCTTTTAATTTTCCAATAGAAAGAGGACGAACACCATAACGATCACGAACTGCAAACATCTTTGATCTGCTTTGAATTAAAAGGCAATAAGCACCCTTAATCACATTGAGAGCCTCAACGATACGGTCTCTTAATTTCCCTTGTTGTGAACGCGCAATTAAATGAATAATATTTTCAGTATCCATAGAAGATTGAAAAATCGCACCTTGCTCGACCAGTTTACTTCTTACTTCATGTTTATTAATCAAATTTCCATTATGAACAATCGAAATGTCACCTAATTTATAACTAGCAGCAACGGGTTGAGCGTCTCTCACTGAGTCACTTCCAGCCGTAGAATAGCGATTATGACCTATAGCCATATCACCATATAAAAAAGCAAGTTTATCTTCATTAAAGACTTCAGTTACTAGCCCATTATCTTTAATCGTTCTAATTTTTTTGCCATCACTGGCACTAATTCCTGTTGCTTCTTGCCCACGATGTTGCATCGCGAAAAGAGCATAATACGCGATTTTAGAAGCATGTTTTACGTCAAATACACCAACAATTGCACACATAAGTTCATATCACCTTTTATGAAAGACCTAAACAGTCACTAATCGTATAAAGACCATTAGGTTGATTAATGATCCACTTTGCGGCTTTAATTGCGCCTTTGGCAAAGGTATCACGACTGGTTGCAGTATGATTCATTTCAATAAATTCACCATCATTATAAAAACCTACCGTATGACGACCTACAATATCGCCACCTCGAAGTGCCATAATAGCAATTTCATCTTTGGTTCGCTCACCAATGAGGCCATTACGTCCACTGATACGAACATCATCTAAATTAAGCCCTCGTCCACGAGCAGCGTGCTCTCCAAGCGTTAATGCCGTACCACTTGGAGCATCTTTTTTATAACGATGATGTTGTTCAACGATTTCAATATCAAAGTCACTTAAACTCTTAGAAGCAAGTTCCACTAAGCGATTTAATACGGCCACACCTAAAGACATATTGGTAGAATAAAGAATAGGCATATTATTAGCAGCTTCTTTTAGAAGATTATGCTGATGCTCGTTCAAACCTGTCGTGCCGATAACAAGAGGCGTTGGATATTTCAATGCATTCTCAAGTAAAGCTTCTGTCCCTATGGAAATTGTAAAATCGATGACAACATCACTTTTCTGAAGTAATACAGCAACATCATCCGTAATGATTGCATCTTTTGGAGGAGTAAATGCAAATTCTTCAATTGCATGAAGTGTCGTAATTTTAGCTTCTTTATCTTTAGCCAAATTATCAATCAATAACCTGCCAACCCTACCTGTTGAGCCATGAATTCCAACTTGTATCATTCGTGTTCTATCCTTATTTAATGGTTCACATATTCAAGTGCTTGGATACCAGCAGTTGCACCATCACCTGCTGCACAAACAACTTGTTTAGAAGCTTTTGTTCTTAGATCGCCTGCTGCGAATAATCCAGGAATATTCGTTTTCATGTTTAAATCAACAATGACATTCCCATTTTCATCCATTTCACATAAAAAACTGCCATCTTCTTGTTTCAAAATACTATTATTAACATTCATACCAACAAAAACAAAGACACCAGGGACATGAAGGTCTCTTTCTTCTCCATTGCTATCTGTAATGAGAAGTCCATTCAATCCCATTTTATCACCATATGCTTTTTTGACAGTTGCATTTAAAATAAGTTCGATTTTTGGATTATTTTTTACTTTTTCTACAGTACTTGGACTCGCTCTAAAAGTATCTCGTCGATGTACTAAATAAACTTTTGAACAGATGTGTGAAAGATACAATGCTTCTTCCAAAGCAGTATCGCCACCACCAAGGGCAACAACTTCTTTATTCTTGTAAAAAAAACCGTCGCAAGTAGCGCATGTACTAATGCCTTTACCAAATAAATCTGCTTCGCCTTCAAAGTTTGCACGCTTAGGTGTACTTCCTGTGCACACGATAACACTTTTTGCCTGCTCGCTTTTGCCGCCAGCTAGGGAAATCTGAAATGTTCCATCTGAATTTCTAGAAACCCTTTGAACTTCTTCCATTGCATGTTTGAGTCCAAAACGCATGCATTGTTCAGACCAAGGGGCCATAAAATCTAAACCACTGAGTATCTGCGCAGAACCTGGATAGTTTTCAATTTCACTACTACTAGTAATTTGTCCACCAGGAAGGCCTTTTTCAAACATAACTACATTTTTTAAACCACCGCGTGTTGCATATAATCCAGCACTCAGTCCTGCGGGGCCCCCACCTATAATTGCGAGATCTAACATGATTTTTCCTTATCTTTTTTTAGACTGTTGTATTAAGACACTATCAAACAGCAATAAAGCCATATTTATAGTCCAAAAGAGGTAATTTGTAGTCAAGGAAGCTTATACACTTCCTTGATGAATGTTCATTAAAGGAGTGAATTAACTTTATCAGCTAAAACTTGTTTTGACGATGCACCAATCATTTGGTCCACCAATTCACCATTTTTAAAGAAAAGAATCGTTGGAATAGAACGGATACCATATTTAATCGCAACATCTTGCTCTTCATCTGTATTGACTTTACAAATTTTTGCTTTACCATCAAAATCACCAGCAAGTTCATCAATAACTGGAGCGATCATACGGCAAGGTCCACACCAAGGTGCCCAAAAATCTACTAAAGCTACACCCTCAGCTACTGTGCTATCAAAATTAGCAGCGTTCAACTCTAAATATTTTCCCATAGTTATTCCCCTAAATTATTATATATAGTCTCTATTATACTCCCCGTAACTTTAAAATTTCCATAGCGAGTTAAGTTATTTTTTTAGTAACTAATATTTTTTATTATTTCAATATTCTCAGGAGTAACGAGAATCGCATCCATCTGGTAATCAAGAGAAGAAGGATTTTTCAAAAAATAATAATTGATTGTTTTAATCAATTTTGTCATTTTAGAAGGTGTGATTCGGGTAACGGGATCATACTTTTTTGAAAATTTAACTTCGCAAAAATGTAAAATATTATCTTTTAGAGCAATAATATCTATCTCTCCGAATTTTGAATGAAAATTTCGAGCAACAATATGATAGCCCAATTTTTGAAGGTACAAAGAGGCATTTTCTTCTGCCTCTTTTCCTTCAATAAGTGACATTATGACTCGATTCGAATCATGGCAGGTTTTAATTCAACAAATTCTAAACTACGGAGTTCACAAAGTGCATTTTGAATATCTTTTTCTTTACACGTATGTGTAGAGAACAGCAAAACAGCACTCTCTTCTTTCAATGCATCTTGTTTCTGTAAAAAGCTACTAATAGAAATTGAATGTTTACCTAACACTTCAGAAATTTTTGATAAAACACCAATCTTATCGGCTACTTTAACGCGAATATAATATTTAGTAGCTATTTCATCTTTTGGCATTAATGTTAGCCCACTTTTCTCAAGAGGTTTTATAAAACCAAGCATTGGTGAATTTTGAGTATGGCGTGCGATATCGATCAAATCAGAAACAACGGCACTTGCCGTAGCGCTTCCACCTGCTCCTGGGCCATAATACATCGTCTCTCCAACACGATCTCCTATCACACTAATACCATTCATAACACCATCAACTTTTGCGATCATTTGCTTTGTTGGAACCAATGCAGGATGAACGCGAAGTTCTACTTGGTCACCGCATTTTTTTGCAATCGTTAGTAGCTTGATGTTGTACCCGAATTCTTTTGCGAAATAAATATCTTCGCTATTAATGTGCTCAATTCCTTCAATGAGAATTTCTTCTGGTTTTACATCAATTCCATAGGCAATACTGGCCAAAATTAAAAGCTTATGCGCAGCATCATAGCCGCCTACATCAAATGTCGGGTCTGCTTCGGCATAGCCTAATGCTTGTGCCTCTTTTAACACATCAGCAAATTCTGCTTTTTCGTTCATCATTTTGGTCAATATAAAATTACATGTACCATTCATAATGCCTTTTATCGCTTCAATATGATTGGCACTTAACCCTTCACGAAGCGCTTTAATAATAGGAATACCTCCAGCAACGCTGGCCTCATAGCCAATAGGAGTATCGCCTGCCAAGTCACGTAGTTCATAACGATGATATGCCAATAAAGCCTTATTTGCGGTAACAACTGCTTTTTTATTTTTGAGCGCCTTGGTAACAATTTGGTAGGCTTCATCAACACCACCCATAAGCTCAACAACTACATCAATTTCTGGATTTTCTAATATAGCATCTAGGTTATCACTCAGAGGGATAGTGATATCCCTCTTCTTTTTCAAATTTTTAACCACACCCAGTATAGGAACAATTTTTTTGCCACTACGTGCTGTAATAATATCTTCGTTTTCTTGCAATATTTTAACAACGTGGCTTCCAACAGTTCCAACACCAATGATTCCAACTTTTATCATTCTTTTAAACCTTCTAAACTCTTCAAATACTTCTTAATATTGCGTGCAGCTTGGCGAATTCTATTTTCATTTTCAATGAGTGCAATTCTGACATATCCATCGCCACTCTCGCCAAAACCAATACCAGGACTAACCGCTATCTTTGCTTCTTGTAAAAGTTGCTTTGCAAATTCCATACTTCCTAAATGCTCTGCAACTTTAGGAATTTTTGCCCAAACAAACATGGTAGATTGCGGTTTTTCCATCGGCCAACCTGCATTATTAAAACTTTCAACTAAAACATCTCTTCGTTTTTTATACGTAGCGCGAATTTCATCCACACACTCTTGCGGACCATCCAGTGCCACCGTTGAAGCAACTTGGATAGGGGTAAACATGCCGTAATCAAACCATGATTTAATTTTTTGAAGTGCCCCAACAAGTTTTTTATTTCCAACAACAAAGCCAACACGCCAGCCTGCCATATTGTAACTTTTTGAAAGTGTATAGCATTCGACAGCAACATCTTTTGCGCCCTCAACTTGAAAAATTGAAGGTGTTTCGTAACCATCAAAAGAGAGGTCCGCATAGGCAATATCGCTAATAATATAAAAACGTTCTTCTTTTGCGTAAGCCACGAGTTCTTCATAAAACGAAACATCTGTTGTTACGCAGGTAGGATTGTGTGGAAAATTCACCACAACAAATTTTGGTTTCGGTGCAGATTCTTTAAATACTTTTTTGAGCTTTGCAAAAAATTGCTCTTTATCAAGTTCATATTTTTCATTATAATCTAAGCCGAATTTATGGACATTCCCGCCCGCAATCATAAAAGCATAGGCATGAATTGGATACGCAGGATCGGGGACAACTGCAACATCCCCTGGGTTCATAATAGCTTGTGCTAGATGGACAAAGCCTTCTTTACTTCCTAATGTAGCAACTGCTTCTGTATTTGGGTCAAGCGTTACTCCATATTTACGTGCATACCAATTGCAAATTGCAAGGCGAAGTTTATAAATGCCTTTACTCACAGAATAGCCATGTGTACCATCTTTTTGAGCAGACTCTACCAATTTGTCAATAATATGTTGAGGCGTTCTACCGTCAGGATTCCCCATAGAAAAATCTATAATATCTTCGCCAGCACGACGCGCAGCAAGTTTTAATTCATTAATCTCTGCAAAAACATATCCTGGTAATCTATCAATTGTATTAAATCTAATCTCATCAAACATTTTTAGTCCTTTAGTCTTTTACGGATAAAGATAATCCATGCTTAATGTTCTCTAATAAAAATGCATCGCTCATTTTAAGATACGCTGCACCACTTGGAACTTTAAGCTTAAGTGTTCTTGTTGACTCTTCTGATTTGATATCGCTTAAAAGGTGTAAGTGTTCGTCAAAAAAGACAACATCCGGAAACCATCTGTCACCTGCATGCACCGTTACTGTAATTTCTTTTATGTTCTTTACATCAATCCAATAAGGTTTTAACGGCTTTCCTAAGTTGGTATTCACACCTACTTCTAAGGATCGTGCCGCTAAATACGCATTTTCTGAATTAATATCATAAAACCAGTAATGGTCATCATTTTTTACAATATTAGTTATAGTACATCCTCTAGCCTCAAGGGCTCGTGCGAATGATTCAGGATCGACGACATGTTCGGTTTGAAGGTAAATTTCCCAAACAAATCCTGCGCTATCACGTAATGCATTATTCGTTAGAAAATAGTTATATCCCATTGTCTCGAGCGATTCATTAATAATTTTTAAAAAGATAAGAGGATCTTGTTGCGTACGAAATGCCAAGCGTAATTGAATGGGTTTATCGTATAAAAGTTGTAACAATCCATTTTTTTTCAAAACAGAAACAACTTTAATGCTATCAACTTCACCGTTAGGTTTTAAAAAATTATTGGTTTGTGCAAAAAGAACTTGAATGAGATTAATTTGTTTCTCATACTTTGCTGCACCAACAAAACTTTTTATCTTCTCTTGCAATGTTTGTGCCCCAAATAATGAGAGCGCCATAATTAAAATAAGGACTAATTTTTTCACCAGTTTTTGCCTCGATTTAACTCAATAAATTTTTCTTCAGAGATTTTTTTAATCGCACCATTTTCAACAAGGAATCGTGTAGAACCTTGCTCTGTAAAATCTTCAACACTACCATCGTACGAAAGTTTAAAGTATCCGTTACCCGTTTTAATCAATTGACGTTTAGTAAGGTCAATCGTTATATTTTGGTCACTTGCTCCATCTTTTCGACTAAAATCATCTAAAGAAATTGTACCAATCCAAATACGTCTTGTGGGCATAATGATTGCTTTATTTTGTGGTACATCTTTTATTAATGAAACATTAGCATCGGGTAAAGTAGGTAGATTGCTTGGAATAGACACATTGCTATCGTTGGTATCATTAGCTTCTCGTGTACGCGTTAGATTTTCATCAATCCGTACAACAACAGCTTCAACCGTTGCATTACTGCTATTATTATCAATGACTCTTTCTTCGACTTTTACTCCTAAAGAATTTGCCGCTTCTTGCACGATAGGAGCACTTTGGTAAGCTGTTGTTTGATTGGTGTCTGATTTGACTTTATCTAAAAGACTTAAAATATCAATATTCACTTGAAAAACAGAGCCAACGCCAAATACACCTGCGATAAAGACAAGAATTAGAAATAACCATGCTGCTTTTTTATAGCTACGATCACTTTTTGCCTGTATAAAAATCTTTTCTTTGTGCGCATCTTCTTCTGCTTTATGCTCAGTCCAATAGTCGTGAAAGCCTTCAAGCCAATCGGTCAAATCAAGCTTATATTCACGAGAAAGAATCTTGACAAACCCTAACGTATTAATTTTATTCAGCTTGTCATATTGATTGTTGATCATGTATTCTAGTTGCTTAACTTCGATATGTGTTCGCTTACAAACTTCTTGTAAACCGATTTTTTCCAATACCCTGATATCATTATCCATTGGCTATCCTATCACACAGTACTGCAGCTGCCGCACTCACATTTAAAGAGTCAAAAGCTCTCGCCATTTTGATTGATACAACTGTATCCAAACGCTCTTTTACTTTAGGGGACAAACCTTTACCTTCACTTCCCATAATCAAAACTTTTTTAGAAGCAAAAGTGACTTCATTCACATTCACACCATTCATATCAGCACCATAAAGTGTAAAGCCCATCTGTTTTAATTCATTGATCATATCGCGTGTTGAAGGGCACAAAGCGATAGGTAGTTCAAAAGCTGCGGCACTGCTGGTACGTAAAATGGCTTCTAGGTTGCATGTTTTCATGCCACTTAAAATCAATCCATCTGCACCAAAAGCATATGCACTACGTACAATGGCACCAATATTGCCAACGTCTGTCACTTCATCTAACACCACTAAAAAAGAACCGTGTTTAATTTCAGTAAAAGGAGTTAATTCCAAATCAGAAATTTCTGCAATAAAACCTTGATGATTTCCGCCATGACTCATTGCTTGGGCTTTACGCTCATCAATACTACAGATCTTTTGTGTCACTTTTGCGATTTGCGAAAATAATTTTGGATCGCATTTCTTTGACAAAAAGACGGTTTGAATCCTTGATGGATAATGATTTAACAGATGTAAAAATAGTTGTTTGCCATAAATTATCATGGCAATTATTGTATCCAAAATGGCTTAAAATAATACAAGTTTGCTACAAAAAGGTATTTTTAGAATTTTTACATGTAACGAAAAAGAATAGAAATTTTTAAAGTGCGTTATACCACTCTTTAACACTCATTCCCGTTAATTTGGAGAGCAGTTTAGCTTTTTGCTTAGGAGGGAGATCTAGAGCCAAAATATCTTCTTTCGTAATTGCTTCACCATCTCGCTTTGCTTCAGGAGTGATAACAATAACCCATTCCCCTTTAAGATTAGCATTCTTAAAAGCGGCATGGACTTCAAGAGAGGTTCCCAAGAAGCGTTTTTCGTATAATTTTGTGGCTTCTTTGATAGCAAAAATTGTCCGATTGGGCGCATAGTTGGCTAATTCTTCGATGAGTTTTTCAATACGATGGGGTGATTCATACACAATAACAGCATACGGGGCATTGAGTGCTTCAAAAAGTTCATTTTGACGCTCACTTCCTTTATGCGATAAAAAGCCATAAAATAAAAATTGATGTGTTTGGATTCCACTGGTGACATAAGCAAGCAAGGCAGCATTTGCTCCTGGAAGCACTTCATAGTCAATTTTATGGTCTTGACAAAAACGTATCAATGCATTGCCAGGGTCACTAATGCCAGGCATCCCTGCGTCGCTCAAATACCCAACGGTTTCATTAAAAATAGCATGATTAATCGTTGATAAGACTGCTGTTTCGTTATGAGAATGCATAGAAATAAAATTTGTAATTTGAAACGTAACGTTATGTCTTTGGGAAAGAAGATTAAGAAGTTTTTTGGTAATACGTGTATCTTCGCAAAAAAGCGTTTTACATTCGGCAAGAAGTTTTAGGCTTCTTACCGATATATCATCTAAGTTTCCTATAGGAGTAGGAATAAAATAGACCAATGGTTTTAAGAACTATTTTAAGCTATATTTTTTCTTAAATTTCTCAACACGACCCGCAGCATCAACAATCTTCTCACTGCCCGTGAAGAAAGGATGGCATGAACTGCAAATATCGATTCTTAACTCAGACTTGTTTGACATAGTCTCAAAGCTATTACCACATGCGCAGGTTACGACACATGGTACATATTCTGGATGAATATCTTTTTTCATAATGTTTTTCCTTAATTATTTATCATAAAAATAAAATCTATTATTTGGCATGTTTTGCCAAAGGGTGCAAATTATAGCACAAAAGATTCATTATTTCAAGTCATGCCAAAATTTTGGAAACAGTGGCTATCACTGCTGTTTCACTTCTTAAAATTGTGTTACATTTTAGCCCAAAAACAACCATTTTTTTAAAGAATAATCGCTCTTTTTCGCTAAAGCCACCTTCGGGACCAATGATGACTGAATCTATATTATTCTCATGACTTAAGACCGATTCAGAAAAATCAATGACAACACTTTTGGGGTATTTTTCGATGAAATGTTGTAACGTTGGTAAATATTCAACACGCATTTGGTTACTTCGACCACATTGTTGTGATGAATTAATTAAAATACGCTCCATTCTTTCAAAATCCAATTTATGCTGTTTTTGAGAAAAATCGGCATAGAAAAACGTAAGGGTAGTAACGCCTAGTTCGTTTAGCATCGGCAGACTTTTTTCAATAATTTTTGGGTCAATAATGCTCCAACCCACGCGTAAGATTTTGGAAGGAACGATAGGCATTATACGTGTTTCATTTAACTCAAGGATGGCTTCTTTTTTACCAATTTGCGTAATCTGATATTGATACAAGCACTCATCAACCAAATTACGCCAAAAAAGTTTTTCTCCAACACTGATACGCCTTACTTTGAAAATATGTTCATACGCTCTTGTATCAATAGTTAATACAGCAGCTCCTGCTTGCGGATGATAAACAAACTGCATATTAATGTGCCGTATAAAACAGTAATATCGTAATAGCCACTAAAGCAAGGTCCAGTAAATATTTACGAAAGGCTAACGCTTTATACGCATTTTGTGACCCTGCATCAAGGCGTGCTTTTTTATAAAGCTTATGGTTTTTAATTCCTAATCCTACCATCACAACCCAAGCAAGGATCATTTCCCACACTATAAGTGAAAATGAAAATTGACGTACTGCCATCACAATCAAGCCTGTGAAAAAAATAGCAGAAAGAACAATATAATATTGTGGCGCTATAAGTTCTAACCTTTTAGAAAGATTAAAAAACGTTTTATCACTTTTTAGTAGATAAAGATTAATGAAAATGAGCCCTATTAGTACCACGATAAAAATCAAGTGGAGCTGAACAGAGAGTTCAATCAATTCGTTCATGATGAAAAATCCTTCACAAAAATAATCTAAGATTGTATCCATTTTAGTATAATATTACCCATAAATTAAAAGGTTCACTGATGCCCATTTTATACCAAGAAGCACTTAAAATTATTCAAACATCTATTTTGCCAATCACTCAAACACAAACGCTCCCTCTTTTAAAAGCACTTCATCGTATTTCTAGCGCTGATGTGTATGCGAAATTTGCACTACCAAAACATGCAATGAGCCTTAAGGAGGGTTATGCCATTTCCTTTCAAAACACGCTACCTCAACACCGCTATGTCCTGACACAAAACAATGAAGCGATTGCTGAAGGAGAAGCCATTAGGGTATCCACAGGTGATTTTATACCAGAGGGCATCAATGCCGTTGTCGCAGAAGAAGAAACACGTTTTAATGAAGCAACACAAACCGTAGAATGCGCTACACTCCCTTATGAATCACAACATATCAAACATCAAGGTGAAGACATCGCGCAAGGAGAGCTTTTACTCCATAAGTTTGATCCTATCAGTGCTTACAAAATTACAGCCCTCTCCTCTCAAGGAATTCATCGCATTAAAGTATTAAAAAAACCTATCGTCAGTATTTTAAGTATCGGAGAAGCTTTGGCATCGGGCTTGATTGCCAATTCAAATGCCATGAGTTTGGCAGCAAGAGTCGTTGAATTGGGTGGGAAAATAGATAAAATTATAACGTGCAGAGAAGTACATGCAACCATTTTGGAAAATCTTCAAAAATTGGCAGAGACTTCTGATTTAGTGATTACAACAGGCGCCTTAAGCAGCCATGATGCGATGCGTTATCTTTTAAGTAACAGCGTGCTTCAACCTTTATTCCATACTGTACGCATTGCTCCTGCTAAACCAAGTGCTTTAACACTTTTAGACAAAACACCTATTCTACATCTTCCAGGACTTCCACTTTCGTGCATGCTCGGCTTTGAGATGCTAGGCGTGCCTCTTTTAAGACAATTGCAACATCACAGTTGTATTTTGCCAGATTTTGTCACGTGCATTAATCAAAAACGTTTTACATGTAAAACAGATTGTATGAGCGCAATTCCAGGATACAGTGATGGTAAAGGGTTTATCCACGCGCCTTTTTATGAAGCAGGCAGGCTTAATATTTTAAGCCAATGCAATGGTTATACTTTGATTGAGGAAAAAGAGGTGATAGAAGAAGGGGAAGAAATCGCCTTCTTCTTTTTTACTTATCCACCGGTTTCATAAAATGCGCGATTTGATGTTTCATTTTGATCATCATCGCTCCATTTATTCTTTTCAGGTTTGTTACGTAGCACCTCTTTGAGTACTTCTGCTGCACCTGCAATGTCACCTTTACTCACAGCATCTTTAATGCTCATTGCTTCATCAAAATAAAGACAAGGAATAAGCATACCTTCTGCTGTTAAACGGATACGATTGCAATCTTCACAGAAATCATGTTTGTGTGGATCAATGATACCAAAAATATACCCGTCGTCTAATTCAAAGAGATGAGCAGGACTTGGCCCAACACGACCAATTTCCGTAAAATGGTACTTTTTGGCAATCATCTCTTGTACTTCATTCCCACTAAGACCTTGCAATTTTTCTTTTGCGTGTGTATTTTCCATGTACTCAATAAAACGTACACTCATACCGTGCTCTTTTGCAAATTCTAAAATATCTAGCACTTCATCGGCATTGATACCTTTAATCGGCACCATATTGATTTTGACGTTTAAACCAACTTTGAGAGCTTCTTCGATACCTGCTTTTACTTTCCCCAGCACATCTTTTTGAGCCATTTTGGCAGCAACATCTGCTTTTAAGCTATCTAAAGAGATATTCACACGTTGCAATCCAGCATTTTTGAGTTTTTGTGCACAATCTTTCAGTAAAAATCCGTTTGTGGTCAGTGCCAAATCAAGCCCGCTTTTGTGGTTATTGATCATAGCAATAAAATGATCTAAATCTGTACGAAGAAGAGGTTCGCCACCCGTAATTCGGATTTTAGTAATGCCTTCGTCAATGGCAACTTTAATAAATAAAAACAGTTCTTCAAAACTAAGAAGATTTTCTTTGGGAACCCATGAAAAAGGTTTTTCTGGCATGCAATATTGGCATCTAAAATTACATCGTTCCGTAACAGAAACTCTTAAATAAGTTACTTCTCTTCCAAATCCATCTACTAACATTTTCATCCTCTCTCTTGATTGCGAAAATGTATTATACATAAAATGTCACTTTGAAGCTATTTATAAAAATCATTGGGCTAAAATAGTGTGACATTACATTAAGGAGTCTAGTATGCAAAAACCTACACCTACGACCAAAGAACATAGTGTAAGTGCCAATGCGTTTTTAGTCTCAAAGACAGACATTCACGGCAAAATCACTTATTGCAATGAGCCTTTTATCCAAATTGTTGGCGCGAGCGAACAAGAAATTTTAGGGAAACCGCACAATATCATTCGTCATCCCGACATGCCACGTGTTATTTTTAAACTGCTTTGGGGAAAAATTCAGAATCAAGAAGAAATTTTTGCCTACGTTAAAAATATGAGCTTTGACGGCGGTTATTATTGGGTCTATGCCAATATCACTGCATCAACGGATGAACAAGGAAAAACCATTGGGTATTATTCGGTACGCCGTAAAGCCAATGCCAAAGCACTAGAAATTATCAAACCCCTGTATGAAAAACTCATTTCCATTGAACAAACAGGTGGGATCGATGCATCATTAGCATACCTCAATGATGTCTTGCATGAAAAAGGAGTAAGCTATGACGAGTTTTCTAACACGCTTCAAAGATTATAAATTCATCATTGTAACACTCGTCATTTTTGCGGGTATTGCAATGTATAACTGGCATTTTGAAGGAGCACTTGGCTCTTCCACACTTCTTTGTGGCGTTGCGATAGGTTCTTTTTTTGGTAGTCGTTCTACCATGCAGTGCGATGCGCAACTGCATGAAAAAATACTCAATGTAATTCGTGAAGCCGCTCATGGCAATTTAGAGCCTCGCGTTGTAAATATTGACGCAACAAAGCCTTTAGGTAAAATTGCATTAGAAATCAACGACCTACTCGACCAAATGGAAGCGTTGATGCGCGAAACCAAAACGTCTATTGAATCTGCAAGGCAGGGAAAAAACTATCGCAATATTTTCAATGAGGGCTTTCGTGGTCTTTTTGCGGTTAATGCGCGGTACATATCATCCGGTGTTCAAGGCATCTTAGATGGACAAAAAGGAAAAGCCAGAGGTGTGCTCTCCTCGGCATTCTCAGACCTTGGAAACGGAAACAACGGCGTGTTAAACATTCAGCAAGATTTGATGAAAAGCATCGAAGAGATGAGTCAAATTACCGATGTTGCAAACTCAACAGCAGAAAAATCTGATGAAAGCCTTCAAACAGTTACAGACCTTGCTGAAGGCATTAAAGAGCTCTTAGAACTTTTAACCAGCACCAATGAAGCGATTACATCACTTAGTGAGCGAACTTCTGAAATTTCTTCTGTCGTCAATCTTATCAAAGACATTGCAGATCAGACGAATTTACTTGCTTTAAATGCAGCTATTGAGGCGGCGCGCGCAGGAGAACATGGACGTGGCTTTGCTGTTGTTGCCGATGAAGTACGAAAACTAGCAGAACGAACACAAAAAGCAACGCAAGAAATTGCAATGACCATTCAAACTCTGCAACAAGAAACCAATGGGATTCACTCTAACTCGGATCGTATCAGCGTCATTGCCAATCATAGTGGCGATAATGTCATCCATTTTGAGCATGCGCTTAAAGAGTTTAATAAAGATGCCAACGATACGGCAGATATCTCATACAAACTTAAGAATAAAATCTTTACTATCTTGGCTAAAATTGATCATATCGTGTACAAAACCAATGCTTATTCGGCTATTTTAAATGAAAAAGCTGATACAGCATTTGCAGACAGTGAACATTGTAGGCTAGGGAAATGGTATCAAGACCCTATGACGAAAGAGCGTTTTGCAAAAGCAAAATCGTATGCATTGCTCGCTGAACCTCATAAGATGGTTCATCAATGCGTCATGGATAATCTTGAGCATATTAAAGAAGGATATACCGATGATACATTACATCTGTATATTGACAATTTTAAAAAGATGGAACAAGCTAGCGTTTCTCTCTTTGCTCTTCTTGATTCTATGATTCAAGAAACCGCATCAGAGTGTCGTTCTAAACGTCTATAACATACTTTCAAACGGGTTTACATGTAAACCCGTTACTTGAGATTTGCCAACTTTAACACTAAATCGACTTCACCAATTCCGATACGTAAATCTTTTGCGATTTCTGCTTCACTGCGTCCTCGCGCAAATTGAGAAAGAATCATCTTCTCATTAGAACTTGAAGGAGCACTCGATGCTAAGGTCATCTCTTTAGTACGGCTTTCAATTCGGTCTATTCTAGCACTTTGCTCATCTCTAAAGTGCTGCATAATTTTTTCAACATCTTTCAAAGAGGCAACAACCGGCAAGAGACTGTGTTGAATTTCTTGTTTGGTTTGGTCTAAAACCCTTTTTTCTAAACTTTGAAAATCAATAGGTTCTTGTGTTTTTTGTTCGCCAAGCATTTTATTAAGGACATGGTTTTGATAATTGAGCTCTTCAATACTTTTTTCAAAAATAAGAAGTTTTTTATTGACTTCTACATCGCGAATATAAACCATCAAAAAGATGATCACCACTAAAGCAGCCAATGCAATAAATGCTAACGTCTCAATACTCACCGTTACTTCCTTTCATTTGACGAATCATCGCCCGCTCGCATGCAACCATATAGGCGCTCCAATCTTTTTCATCATCTTCATGCATTTGTGTTATCTTACCTAGAGAAGGCGACAACGCTTCAAAAAAAATAGGCATGAAACGTCTTGGAAATGTTGGCATATCAATGCGTGCATAGTAGCTTTGCCCTTCAACTAAAACACTACTTGCATGTTGAATATAGCCATGCCCAATAGCATTTAACGAACCATGGTGCGCTAAGGGTAAATGTAATGGTACATCTTTGTGATGGACCATGTGTGTTAGCGCATCTACTTTACGGTGCAAATCAATCAAAAGAGTGAGAATCACCTGATCGCTTTGCTCTACATCTTTACGTACTTTAGAGGATTTCAGCCACATGCCTAGAGGGTCATCGTTAAGAAGGGATAAGGTATAGTATTCTTTCAAAAAAGAAGCATCTTCAAAGCTACCTTCTTCAAAAACAATATTCAGTGATGCATTAACGAGGCGAATGGCTTCCATGATTACATCCTATCAATCAAAATAAACCCAAAAAAGATAACACCCAAATAGCCGTTTAGTGTAAAAAACGCTCGGTCAATTTTTGAAAAATCTTTAAGAACAATACGGTGCTCAAAGAAAAGCACAACCGCAGATACGGCAACACCGATGTAAGCAAAAAGTCCTAAGTGTGCACTGAGCGCAAAAAGTAACCAAAAAAGAATGGTTTGTGCATGAAACAATCTGGATATAAAAAAAGTCGCCTCTTTCCCAAAACGAGAAGGAATGGAAAAAAGACCATTGGTTTTATCATAGTCCATATCTTGCAACGAATACAAAAGATCAAATCCTGCGACCCAATACATGACTCCGATTGAGAGTAAAATGGACCACAACGGAATAGATTCTTGTACAGCAACCACCCCTGCAATCGGAGCTAACCCCAAAGAGACGCCCAAGACAAGGTGGGCATAAGGAGAAAAACGCTTAAAAAGCGAATAGCCCCCTAAAATAATCAAAATAGGCACGCTCATATGAAAAGCTAAATCATTAATTAAAGAGGCAACCGCTATAAAAACAAGTGCATTTAACAGAATAAAAAGCTGCATATTAAGCGCACCAATTCTCCCATCAACACTAGGGCGATTTGCCGTTCTTGGATTGTTTTTATCGATATCACGGTCTGCATAACGATTAAAAGCCATTGCAAAATTACGTGCACTAACGGCGGCTAATAGCCCTAAGATTAAAAGTTTAAAACCAAACCAGAGTGACCCACTTTGCGCTTTAGAGGAGACAATCATTGCCACAAATATAAAAGGAAGTGCGAAAACGGAATGTTTAAATACGATCAAATCGCTAATATCTTTAAGTTTTTGCCAAAATTGTTGCAATACAAACCTTTCGTTTAAGATGGGTAGATTTTACAACAAAACCCTTTAAAAGTGTTATAATTGCCTCTATTCTAATGCTTAATTAAAGAGAAAATGATTGAAAACGATTGCTATTTTAGGACCAACTGCATCTGGTAAAACAGCCTTGGCTATTGAACTAGCCCTTCGCTATGATGCCTTGATTGTATCACTTGATTCACTGAGTATTTACAAAGAAATTGATATTGCATCTGCCAAACCAACGCTCGCTGAAAGAAGGGGTATTCCACATTTTGGGATGGATGTACTCTACCCTAACGAACATTTTGATGTTACCATGTTTTTCACACTTTTTCGTGAAGCAAAAGAGAGGGCTTTGAGAGAAAATAAAAATCTTATTATCGTGGGTGGCACAGGTTTTTATCTCAAAGCAATGATGGAAGGACTTAGTCAAAAGCCTGAGATAGCGTTACATGTAAAAGAACACATCAAGCAGTATTTATGCAATCTCTCGTCAGCTTATGAAATGATTTGTAAATTCGATGCTCCTTACGCAGATAAAATAGCATCCAGTGATCGCTATCGCATTGAAAAATGGCTAGAGATTTTTTTAACGACCCACCGTATACCATCGGATTACTTAAGCCAATCAAAACAACCTCCCATTTTAGAAGATGTCAGTCTTTTTGAAATAGATATGCCAAAAGAAGAGCTAGCACAAAAAATCGCACTTAGAACAAAAGGAATGATTGCTCAAGGGCTTATTGATGAAGTGTTTAGTCTTGAGAAGCGTTACACCAGAACGCCTCAGTGCATGAAAGCGATTGGAATCAAAGAGGTGTTGGATTATTTTGACGGACAGCTTAAACTTGCAGAGCTTGATGAAAAAATCACAATCAATACCTTGCATTTAGCCAAACGCCAACGTACTTTTAATACATCACAGTTTCCAGCACATCCCAAACTAACTCTCTGTGAGCTCAAGCCGCTTATTGAAACAGTATTACATGTAAAATAAATCAGCGTGTTTTTTTAATAACCTCGCATCGTTAAAATAGTTTTAGATTTTCTTCACAAATGTTTTTCCATGAGCTATTGTCATTCACTTGGATACATTTCGTAAAGTAATCTTTCGCTTTGGTGTCCTCTTTGAGTTTAAGACTGAGTTCTCCGGCTTGATAGAAAAGGCGTATTTTATCTTTACTTCCTAAGTTTTTAAGGAGTAAGGATTCAGCAATACTTAACGCTTCTTTATCACGACCTAACCGTTTAAGTGCCTCGATATAATTAAACTCAAGATGAGGTGTCAGCGCTGTAGAGTTAAATTTCTTCTGCATATCCATTGCTGCTTGTGCGTACGTTACCAATAAAAGATCATTTTTAGCATCATCTGCCATTGTGACAATGGCATCATAAATATCTAAATTACTCGCTTCATTTGGATACAAAATTTTAATGCTCTCCGCAAGAGAAGCAGCACCTTCAAGGTTTTTGAGATTCACCAAGGAGAAGAAAAGATCACGTATCGTTTCTAATCCGATTTTTTCACGCAATGAAAAAGAGAGTGTTTTAAGGTCTTCCTTATACGCAAGGGCTTCTTTATATTTTCCCATTTGATAGAGTGCTTGTACTTCTCTTTGTGCCCAAGCGTAACGACTGGCTAATGAAGTATCTTTCAAGTGAGTGCTTGAGATTTCTCGCGCGCGATCAAAACGCGATACACGCATAAAACACTGAAACAGTTTTTCTTCGTGTTCTGGCTCGTTAATTTGGAGTTTATACGTTTCAATCAAATCAACCACACCTTGGCAGCCATCTTTTTGCAACTGCTGTAACGCCAAAGATTTTGCAGCTTCATAGATTAACTCTTCAGGTTTTATCTCAAAACGATCAGGTACTTTTGCCAAGGCATCTTGAAGCGCCAAAACATCTTCATAGCGCTTTTGTTTAAGCAATAAACTTGCTTTTTCCAAAAGTGCTTTTTGACCAATCTCATTATCATACGTATTAATTAATTTATCGTAATAATTTGCTAGCTTTGTCTCATTGTTTTCTTTGAGTTTAAAGAATAATGCATCTAAACTTTCTGTCACTTCTTGAACATAGTCACCGTCATTTTTATACTCACTGAGGTACTCTTGATAACGTTTATGTGCGGCTTCAACTTCATTGGCTTTTGCATGCCAGTCTCCGCTTTCTTTTAAAAGAAGCTCTCTGTTATCCGCTTTTTTAGGCAAGTTTTCCAATAAAAGGTCTGAAATACGCGCTGCTAAATCATACAACTTATGTTCGTACAATCGTTTGGCCAATTTGTAACTGGCATCAGGGTCTTTTAGCAAATAGTGTTCGTTAACATTGAGGACTTTGAGCAAATATTCTTTTGCTTCTTTCATTTTGCCCGCATCCATTTGATGGTCGCTTAAACGAATCGCCGCTTCTGAGGCGACATCCAAATCTTGCGCGCTGTACAATACATCTAAATAAAGCTTCATCGCCTTATCTTTTTCTTTTTTAATAAAAAGATTATCGGCAAAAAGAAGTATGGCTTTTTTCGTATAAAGATTATCAGGATGTTCGCTCACTAAGATATCGAGGAAATAGTTCGCATCCGATTTGGAACCCATTTTAAGATACGATTTTGTCATTAGCATAAACACTTCTGGAATGTTTTCATCACTCGTAAACTCTTTTGTCCAACGTTTGGCTATTTCGACAATATCGTTTTCATTAAAATTCAATGTGCCCGTATCTTCTGAGCGTGCGCTTAGAATCTTATCCATTGAACGCATTTCGTAGAGCTCTAGCTCACTGCGAAAAATTGAATTGGGGAAGGCACTTAAAACACGCTTGACGTTTTTGACAACACTCTCATAATCGCCGTGTTCATAATCTTTTTTAATATCTAAATAGAGCTGAATATCTTTACTTTGTGCATAAGAGATAGGTTTACCATTAAGGTCCAAAGCACCAATAGAAGGCATCTCATTTTTTTCATACGTGATGGGAAAATCAATTTGGTCATACAATGATTTTTTTTCATACAGAGGCTTTTCCTGAAACAAAATCATCCAATGTGCATAAAGTGTCTCTTTGGGCTTTGCTAAGACATCTGTTGTTTCATAGAGGCTGTCTTCGACAGGAATCAATTTGGAATCAATTTTTGGCTCCACGGCAATGTAAAACTCACCATCTTTATCGAAAAAATTTAGTTCGGCATATTGCATTTTTTTGGGTTCAATAGGTTTGTTAATGGGACGTTCTATTTTACACAAATACCGTTTTTTATCAAAAGCATCGGGAATCATTTCACAATAAAATGGTTTAGCATCCATAATATGCAAAATAGCATAATTCACTTTACTCTCTTTACCACTGTTGAAAACAATCTCAAGTGCGAGTAGTTGTACCGATGCAATCAGAAGGAATAAAATGTATTTCATGGGCACATTATAGCAAAATAAGGGGTATTTCACCCCTTATTTAATAACCGCTAGCAGAAACGTATTGCGTAATAATCCTCAGCAATGGTTCAATAAATACGATGGCAAACATTGTCACCATAGCAGCAAAACCAACAATAACCTTCAAAGGCGTGGACGCATTGGTTTTATATAAGCTAGCATCTGCCGTGACAGGTTCTTTTAAAAACATATAAATGACAAGTTTCATGTAGTAATAAACGGCAACAGCACTATTAAGAGCAATAATAACCGCTAAAAAGACGTATTCACTGTTAATGGCTGCACTAATTAAATAAAGTTTTCCCCAAAAAACGGAAAACGGAGGCATCCCCGCAAGTGCAAACATAAAGATACCCATAATCGTAGCCGTTGTTGGCATAATTTTGACAAGCCCAGAAAACTTTGTAAAAGGGTGTTGGTAACGTTCATCCCAAAGATTTCTACGGTGTCTTACAATCCAAAGCATGGTAAAGGCACCAAGGTTTGTAAACATAAAAAGTGTCCAATACAAGAAAAGTGCCGTATTGGCTTGGGTTGTACCAATTAAAATAGCCGCCATCATAAACCCTGCGTGGGAAATGGAACTAAAGGCAAGCATTCTTTTGACATCTTCTTGAACCAGTGCCGTCAAGTTTGCTAATGTCATGGTCAAAACAACCGCCACGTATAAAACATGTTCAATCCATGTGACACCTGAGGCAACTAACATTTCAAATAAACGCATTGCCACAACAAAACCAGCAATTTTTGGCACAACTGACATGTAACCTGCTAATGGGGCAGAGCTTCCTTCATACACATCTGGAGTCCATGTATGCGATGGAACTAATGAAAGTTTAAAGCCAAGAGCGCCTAGCATAAAAATCGTTGCGGCAAGCACACCTAAGAGAGGCTCAAATTGACGTTGTTGCAATACATGCTCAATCTGATGAATTTCAACGCTTCCGGTCATCGCATAAAAAAGAAGTGCTGAAAGACCATAAAATCCAGCCGCGAGTGCACCCATCGTAAAGTATTTAATTGCTGCTTCAAAGGCTTTTGCACGATTATGAAGTGCTATCAACGTATAAAGAGCCAAACTTGACGTCTCTAAGCCAATGAAAATCAAAATTAGGTTATCGCTTACAACCATAAATTGAAATCCGACAATCATAAACATAAAAAGTGCGTAAAATTCTGCCATTTTGAATTCTCTAAAATGGCGATGACTCATAGAAAGTGGCAAGAACAGTGCCGATGCAACTAAAATAATGACTTGTGCAATCACAGAAATACCATCAATTAACAAGACATCAAAAAATCCTCGAGCAGGACCATTGTAACCCACAACAGCACCACAATCTAAAATAATAAATAAAATAGTGACCATGGTTAAAAAGCTACGGTTCAGCCCTTTTACCGCCAAATCAACACAAATAATTGCCAAAGCACCGATGGTCATAATTGCCATAGGAAGAAGTGCATGTAAATTAAGTGCTGTTATATCAATTGAAATAGGATCCATTAGTTGGTCCCTCCTATTGTGTTGGCTTTAACAAGGACTTCTTTCGTTTTATTGATAATTGCTTTTTGTTCCATCAAGACCAAAACCTTTTGCACACTCATGTCAATGGTATTAAGAACCGGTTTAGGATAGATACCTAAAATAGCAACCAATGCGACTAAAGGAATGAGTGCGGTTAATTCTCTTGCATTGAGGTCTTTGAGTGTTTTATTTTCATCATGAACAACAGCGCCAAAAAATGATTTTTTATACAATACGAGCATATACACTGCCCCTAAAATAATGCCTGTTCCTGCAAGCAGTGTCATGACCCAATTGATACGATAAAATCCTACCAAAGATAAAAATTCTCCCACGAAACCAATGGTAAGCGGCAATCCAATGGACGCCATTAACATGATGCCGTAAATCGTTGCAAAATTTGGCATGACTGAAGCTAGCCCTCCAAAATCTGCCATAAGCTTGGTATGGCGTCTGTCATAAATAACGCCCACCAACATGAACAGTGCCCCACTCACGATACCATGACTGAGCATTAAGAAAATAGAGCCTGTTATGCCTTCCGCATTCATCGCGAAGGTACCTAAAATAACAATACCCATGTGTGAAATCGAACTATAGGCGATGACTTGTTTCATGTCTTCTTGTGCATATGCTATCATTGCCGCATAAATCACCATAATGATACAGATGATTGCGACTGGAATTAAAAAATAGATAGACGCATCAGGAAAGAGTGGTAATGAAAAACGAACAAAACCATAACTGCCCATTTTAAGAAGAACGGCTGCAAGAATGACTGAACCGATGGTCGGTGCTTGGCCATGCGCATAAGGAAGCCATGTATGAAATGGAAACATCGGTACTTTGATAGCAAAACCTAAGAAGAAAGCACCAAATAACCACAGTTGCGTTTCAAATGGAATTTGGAGTAAATACCAATCAGGCAACGAAAAGCTCCAAATACCTGTTTCATCATGGTATAAAAATCCCATATACAAGATACCCACGAGCATTAACACGGAGCCTGCAAACGTATAAAGGAAAAATTTAATGGCTGCGTACATTCTACGAGCACTACCCCATGCACCAATGATATAGAGCATTGGAACCAAAGAGAGTTCCCAAAAGGCATAAAACCAAATAACATCTAAAATAAGAAAAACTCCCACCATGGTCATTTCAAGAAACAATACGGAGATAATCAAGTTTTTAATATCTTTTTCAATGCTAAGACCAATTAATGCAATCATCGTAATAAATGTCGATAAGATTACAAGAAAAAGAGAAATGCCATCCACACCTAAATAATAGCTCATACCATAACTTGGAATAAACGCAAAATATTCAACAAATTGATACCCTGCATTCCCTGAGTCAAAACCAATCCATAAAATAATGGATAAGCAAAATTCAATGGCACTGACACTAATGCCATAAGCTCTAATACCCTCTTTAGCGACCAAAAAGCCTAAGAGTCCCGCCATCGCTGGGAAAAATACGAGAAGTGATAAAATATGTTCCATGCTCTAGCTCCTACACCATTGGTCTATAGACAATTGCAAGTGCAAGCAATACAACAATACCCACGATCATCCATCGTAACATATCGGAGAGATTTCCACTTTGCATTTTTCGGCTTCTTTGCCCCGTTGCATAAACCATTTTAGCAATCATATCAACGGTAAAATCCACCACTTTCATATCAAGTTTTTGCCATGCAAATTGTGATAACACGGTAAACGGCCTCATGATATAAAGCTCATATAACTTTGGAATATAGTATTGGTTGCTGAGTAATTTGTAACAAAACGTCTCTTCCAACGACTTTGCAAAGCCACCGTGCTTGTATTTGTACACTGCAAATCCAATGCCACTAAGTGCGATACCCAAGGTTGCCGCAATCAAAATGTATTCTGTTGCATGAGGGATATGAATCTCATATTCACTCAGAAGTCGTGTCACAAAACCTTCAAACGTATGCTCAAAGAAACCTGCAATCACAGCTAAAAGGCCTAATGGAAGCAAAGCATAAATCACAAACGGTTGTGCTTCATGCGGATGAAATCCATGTTTTACATACTCCTTCTCACCAAAAAAGACCAACATGACTAAACGGAAGCTATAAAAGGCTGTCATACCTGCACCCAAGAAGAGTGCAAACCAAAGAAAATAGGCACCTTCATTAAATGCTACTTCCAAAATTTTATCTTTTGAGAAAAAACCCGCAAACGGATAAATACCTGCGAGTGCTACGGAAGCTACGCTCATTAAAATCGCTGTGGCTTTCATAGAACCATACAAACCACCCATTTTTTTGATATTAAGTTCATCGTGCATTGCGTGCATAACATTTCCTGCACCTAAAAAGAGAAGTGATTTAAAGAAAGCATGTGTCATCAAGTGAAACAGTGCAATCCAATAAGCTCCAAGTCCTGCTGCGACAAACATATACCCTAATTGTGAAAGGGTTGAATACGCGATAATACGTTTTAGGTCGTTATTGACCAATGCCATTGAAGCGGCAAAAACTGCCACAAAAGCGCCTAAGGAAGCAATAGCAAAACCCATTTCAGGAATTAAGCTATAAAGTTCCCCACAACGAATGACCAAATAAACACCCGCTGTTACCATGGTCGCCGCATGAATCAAAGCAGAAACAGGCGTTGGACCTTCCATAGCATCGGCAAGCCATGTGTGCAGTGGAAATTGTGCTGATTTACCCATAGCACCGATAAATAAAAATGCTCCAATTAAAATGACAATGCCAAGAGGCATCTCTTTAACCGCAGCAAAAACTTCATCGTACTGAAAAGAACCAACATTCCAATAAATTAAAAACAGACCCATCAGCATTCCAAGGTCAGCAATTCTATTCATAATAAAGGCTTCGTTTGCTGCCCATGAGGCAGAGTGTTTATGGTACCAAAATCCTATCAGTAACCATGAACATAGACCAACGCCTTCCCAACCAATAAAAAGTCCTACAAAGTTATCGCTCATGACTAAAATCATCATGGAGAACACAAACGCTGAGAGGTAAGAGAAAAAACGGTTAAAGCTTTTATCGTGATCCATGTAACCGATAGAATAAATATGAACAATGGTTGAAACAAGGGTAACCGTCACCATCATAATCACTGAAACTTCATCTACAACGAAGCCAAAAGGTATCTCTAAATTACCCGCGGCAATCCAATCCATCATCGTTACATGTAAAGGTCCATACGTATTGACATCCACTAGCAAAATAAGCGATGCAATAAACGAAAGAGAGATAAGCATGGAAGCAACGATACCGGTAAAAATCATTTTAGGACGTGCCGCGAATAGTGCAACAAACAATGAACTTGCCAGTGGCGCAAACAGTGCTAAATAAAGAATTCTTTCCATCCCTTAGCCTTTCATCATTTGAATACTATTCAAATCAACAGAACCATTACGCTTATACCATAAGATAAGCAGTCCCAGACCCACAGCAACTTCACTAGCGGCAACGGCAATGATGAAAAATGCAAACATTTGTCCTGTTAAGTCACCATAATATTTTGAAACCGCAACAAAACCAATATTAATGGCATTGAGTAAAATTTCTGTTGAGAAAAAAAGCATTAAAAGGTTTGTTCTCTTCATCACACCCACAAGTCCAATAGCAAACAAAATACCCGTTAATACAAGATAGTGTGTTAGCGTGATCATTTGGCCTCCTTAACATCTTCTAATTCTTCATCTTCAATCGCTAAATTCTCGTCCATTTTTTTGCTAGCAAGGACAATCCCTGCAATCATCGCAACTAAAAGCATAATGGCCGCAAGCTCAAACGGTACGAGGTATTTCGTAAACAAGACAAGACCTATCATCTGAACATTGCCCATATTTTCAATGATAGGATAATTTGCTTTCACCGTATGTGATACCATTGGTGCCGCAAGAATAATAACAATTAAGATAGCACTGAGCACAAAAAGCGTATACGCAATTTTTTTAGAACGTACTTTTTCCGTAACATCACGTGTCGTATCAAAAAACATCATACCAAATGCGTACAATGCCATAATAGCGCCCGAATAAACGACAATTTGAACAACGCCTAAAAACTCTGCATCAAGAAGGAAAAAGAATCCTGAGATAAAAATCATACCTCCGGCTAACGCACTCATTGCATAGAGTGCATTTTTGCTTGTGACGACAATTGCAAACATGGCAATAGTGAGCGTAGCAAAGATATAAAATGCTATAACTTCATACATGACAACCTCAATACGCTAATGGTGTTTGTTTCACGGCTTCATCGGCATTATCACTCAATGCACCAAAACCTGGAAACTCTTTTTGTTGTTTGGCTTTAAAGGTATCAAGAGGGGTTAGCATATCCTCTTTGAGCCCAAAATGAGCACGTTGTTCACTGGCATTTTCATACTCAACACCATGCACAATCGCAAGCTCTGGACATACCTCAGCACAATACCCGCAGAAAATACAACGCCCGAAATTTATACTGTATTCACTGATGACTTTACGGCTCTTTTCATCCACATGTGTGTCCATACGGATACAATTTGAAATACAAATTTTTTCACACAAGCCACATCCAATGCAGCGCTCACTTCCACTTTCAAATAAACGAAGTAAACGATGAATTGCACGATAGCGTGGGCTCATTTCCATTTTTTCCAGTGGATATTGCACCGTGTGAATATCGAAACGAATCATCTCTCTTAAAACAATCCAAAGGCCAACGAAAAGCTCACCTTTAACGGTACGCTTAGCGAAACGTTTAAAGGCTTGCCAACCATTTTCAGGTTTTTCCTCACCATCAAAAAAGATATAATTTGAACCAATGTCCCTACGTTTAAAATCTTTTAGTTCCATCGTTTCCCCCTAAATTAACGCAAAGCCGGTAATTAAAATGTTAATAACCGCTAGAGGCATTAACACTTTCCAGCAAACCCACATCAACTGATCCGGTCTAATGTGTGGCCAAGCAGCTCTGACCCATAAGAAAAGAAAAACCCAAAATGAAACTTTTAAGAGCATGACCAAAGCACCGGGTATAAACCAAATAGGGTTGTAGCCACCAAGAAAGATAATGCTTACCAAAACAGAAATCGTAATCATATTGGCATATTCACCAACAAAAAAGAGTCCCCAACGCATGCCTGAATACTCTGTGGCATATCCGGCAACGACTTCTGCTTCAAATTCAATGGTATCAAACGGCGCACGGTTGGTTTCCATAAAGCCAGCCATCGCAAATAAAATAAATGCTAGGGGTTGTTTCCAAATCAACCAATGGGTAACCCCCTCACCTTGAAAATCGTTAATATCAATTAAAGATAAAGACCCTATCATCATAATAGGAGCCAATACCGAAAGACCTGTAACCACTTCAAAAGAGAGCATCTGCACTACCGCACGTGCCGCACCTAAGAGGGACCATTTATTAGAACTACTCATACCCGCAAGCAGTGGTCCATAAATCCCAACAGACGCTACACCCATGACATACAAAAGTGCTACGTTAATATCTGAAACGATGGGATGGATTTTATACCCAAAGAGTGTAAATTCAGGGAAATAGGGTACCGCCGCCATCGCAACAAACGCTGTAGTTGCAGCAATTACTGGTGCTATCATAAAAATAGGCTTCACTGCATTTTGCGGGATAATGTCTTCTTTTGTAAAAAGCTTAATACCATCCGCTGCTAATTGCAATAACCCATAAGGTCCCACATGCATTGGTCCAAGACGACGTTGCATAAACGCTAAAACTTTTCGCTCAATAAAGGTTGCAAATGCACCCATACCTGCAGTCACAGCTAGGACAATAACTGCTTTAACGATTGTTTCAATAATCACAGCTGTTTCATTCATGACTGACTCCTTTTAATACAACCTGAGCGAATCGGTAGCCATTTTCAAAAAACGGTGCAGTATCAATTTTTGTATCAAACGTTGGCAGATAAGGAATCATACCACCTAGATGTTGGTCTTCTTTAATGGCAATGGCCAATTTTGCACCTGCTTCATTACTTAAGCTTACCATGTCGCCATCTTTAAGATTTTGACTTTCCAAAAACTGTGCAGAAGCGTAAAGTGCACCCGCTTCATTTAGTTGATGCGCTTTGTTGGTGAACGCACTGAATTGATGTACAGGGTTGGCACGGTACACCATCAAAGTATCTTTACATGTAAAAGGTTCCAATGGCTCTACTTCATCGCTATACTCACTGGTTTGTGTCACAAGGGAATAGCCTCTGTTTTCGGTGCCGTCATTTTCATAACGATTCGGCAAAGCGTCAAATTTTTCAGACGTAAAGCCTTTGTGCGTCGGAAGTGCAGAGGTATAATCAATCGTCCATTCTGCTTCAAGCCCTAACGCATTTGCAAGATCATTAAGGCAGTACCCTTTAAAACCAACAGCCACATTGGTAGGAACAACGCGTTTGTTCATTGACGTAAACGTTCCTTCTTGCTGATTGAGTGCAGGCATTGCTAAATCGCCTTTACCCAGTGCACTTAATGTGAAGTCGCCTTTTGCATTGTATCCTAATGTAAAATTACCTTTAGTGTCGTCTAATTCACAAATCAATGCAACACCCAACGTATTGGTTCGTGAAGGGATAATCACCAAATCAAACGGTGTGAAACGCTCAATCAAGCCCAAAAGCTTTGCAATATTTTCAGCCCTTGGATGCATATAAAGGTCTTCCCCTGCGATAAGGCTAAAGCTATCTTTTTTATCTAAGAGTTTAGTAATTTTTTCAATCACATCTGCTTCAGCGCCAATCATATCAACAAGGGCATTTGTATCAATCTCTATCTCTTTATCCACTAGCTTTGTGATGGATGTGACAACTTCTTTTTCTTCGCCGCTCTCTTCATCTTTGACCATCTCTTTCACATCTTCCTTGATGCTCTCTTGAATGGTTTTTTTCTCCACCGTATGAAAGCTTGCAAGATATTCAACAACGCTTTTTGGCATCTGCTCTTTATCGCCAAAGAGGTCAAGCAGTAAATACGCAATGGCTTCTTCACTTCCTACTTTATGATGAATGCTCAATAAATTTTTTGAATACGCTTCAACAATCGGATCGGCAATCGGATGAAAATAAAGACCCGCACCTTTATTCATGCCTATGGCGTTGTTCATTGCGTACCCCGCATTTGGGCTATCGGTTTTGATTGCTGTTCCAAAACTCACGACAAAATTACTCTCACGAATCGTATTTAAATCTCCACTATACAGCGATGTCCCTGCCGTACTGGCATAAGCTTTTAAAAACTGTTGATAGGCTTTCGCATCAGCATTGATCAATCGATAGCCAAATTTTTCTTTGAGTTTTTGTAAAATCAACGCTTCTTCGTTCGTAATATAGCTGTCAAAAGTAATGGTATCGACTTTCGTTTTTAGAAGCTCAACGGCTTTGGCAAAAGCGGCTTCGTCTTTGCCTGCAACATCATTTTGGAAATCAAATCCGTAGCGAGCCGCTGCATGCAGAGGTGCATAATTGTGGTCGCTATTGACACGATAGATTTTGGGTTCAGGATTTGCGATGCTTGTATGCTTGACATCATAATACATCAAGGAACAGTCGCTGCTGTGTGGGTTAGAAGCTGGAATTTTTTTCAGTTCCCATGCGTTTGACGTGTACTGAAAATCACTGCCGACCAATGCGCCCACAGGACAAACTGCCGTACATTCACCGCACTGTGTACAGTCTAAGCTCTCAGCGCCACTCGCCACACCAATAATAGATTTTTGAAGCTTATTCCACATGGCATAAGCATCTTTTTCCGTTTTATCTTTCCATGCCTTATCCAGTTCCATACCACCACGAGGAACCGTTTTAAGCGCAGATTCGCCGATCATGTCTTTACAAACGGTTACACAACGCTCACAGACGATACACAAAGAGGCATCGTAATGAATTTTGCCCCAGTTTTTCGTTGGTCGATGCGTATCTGCGATACAATGGTGTTGGCTATCTACACCCATTTCTAATGTATAATTTTGCAATTCACATTCACCGCTTTGATCGCATACTCCGCACTCCAATGGATGATTAATGTCATAAATCTCCATAATTGCGCGACGTTCTTTTTCGATTTCTTCGCTTTTGGTGATAACATTCATGCCCTCTTTTGCACGTGCATTACAGCTGTAAGCGCGTTTACCATCAATATCGACTAAGCATAAACGACATGCTAAGGTTGGTGAACAGTTTGTTACATAACACAATGCTGGTATAAAAATACCATTTTTGCGGGCAACACCCAAAACATATTCTCCCTCTTTAGCAACACATTGTTTTCCATCAATCGTAATAACTACATCGCTCATTGCTCTGCCTTCACTATTTTTGCTACATGATAAGGATAGACGGCACTTGCTTTGTCACAAGGCATTAAAGCAATGACGCCTTTTAAGCTATCATCACGCACAAACGTACGGGGATAGACCTCTTGGTTAATGGTTACGTTGATTGTCTCATTATTTTGAACGCGAGCCGCCATTTGAAATTGAGGCGAACCCATCAATAATTGCGCTTCGGTATCTTGAACCACTGGGCATTGATAAACCACAACACCATCAAAACTTGGAATATTGTCAATTTCATGCATCATTTCATTAGGAGTTGCTGTACGCAAATCGTCTTGGCGTGCGCCTACCACATAAAGTGAAACATTGCTCGCGTGGTTGGCAATCAGTCCTGCAAAATTAGCAATCTGTATAGCACAAGGATGAGACATCAAATCTTCGCCTAAAACTAAAAGAATTTTGGTTGCGTTTGAGCAAATCGCTTCAATCTCCTCAATTTCTTCCTCTCCAATATTACTTTCAGCACTGACATAGCCTTCATCAAGCTCTTCAAAATAGGTTTTAAGCGGTTCTGGAAGTTTTACATGTAATAAAAAACTTTTGGCCAAAAGAGCAAAAACACCCTCTTCTGAGCCAACTTCGTAACGGCTAAAAAATGCACTTTTGGAACTTAATTTTGGATCTTCCATCGTAAAAAGATAGATCAATTTTGATCCTAAATCCACACATGCTTCAATCTCCTGAGCAAGCGCAACATCATTGCGCGAAGGTAATGTACCGATGGCAAGAATAACATCAGCCCCTTTACATGTCATCGCAAAATGTTCTTTATGGGTTTGTCCTAATGCATGAATAAATTTCTCTTTTTGGCTCACAGTTCTTCACCTTTGACTTTCTTGACGACAATCGTCCAGTCTGCCTCATTAAATTTTAATGAGTTCATCAACGTCCATCCAGCTTCTTTAATCACATCGGCACTTTTTTGCACAGAAGAAAAATCACCGATTTCAAACATAAAAATAGACACTTCGCCCTCACTGGTCTCATCAATAATTTCAAGCATGCGTCCGTAAAAATCATCTTTCAAGTGGCGTAAATCATAACGTTGCATTGATTTCTCCTATCTATCAATTTCGCCAAAGACGATGTTAGCATTACCAATAATCGCTACAACGTCGGCTAAATATTCACCCACTAACAGCTCTTGCAAGAAAGCGGTATGAAAGAAACTAGGGGTTCGGAGTTTTAATCGATACGGGTACGGATCACCTTGCGAGTTAATATAAAAACCAAGTTCCCCCTTAGGAGATTCCGTCGCGACATACACTTCTCCAACAGGAGGACGCATACCTTGCGTTACCAAAACAAAATGCTGCATTAAAGAGTAGTTTTGTGTCATAATCTGCTCTTTAGGTGCAGAGATATAATGCGGTGCATGTGCCATAAGTTCTGGCGTTGTGTCATCATACATTGGAATCAGTTGTTTTAAAATGCGAATGCTTTGACGCATCTCTTCCATATGCAATTTATACCTTCCGTAACTATCACATGTTGTACTCACCGGAACATCAAATTCGACTTCATCATACAGTTCGTACGGCTCTTCTTTACGAATATCCCATGCGATACCACTGCCTCTTAGCATCGGACCGCTGCATCCCCAGCTTTGCGCTTGCTCAGGCGTTACGACACCGACATCTTCCAAACGCATTTTCCAAATTCTGTTTTGATCCAACAATCCTTCGTAATCACCAATATCAAGGGGAAGATGGTTGATAAATTTATTAAGATTGTCTAACCATCCTTTTGGCAAATCAAGAGGCACACCACCAATTCTTACAGAAGAATGGGTCAAACGCGCACCACAATAATCTTCAATCAAATCAAGCGTGTACTCTCTTTCTCGAAACGCATAAAGAAAAATAGTCATTGCCCCCACATCCAAAGCGTGCGTTGCAAGCCAAAAAAGATGTGAAGAGATTCGGTTAAGTTCTAGGAGGAGCATACGAATAACTTTCGCACGACGAGGTACTTCAAGACCAATGAGTTTTTCAACAGCCAGTGCAAAGCCATAATTATTAGCACTTGCCGCGATATAATCCATCCTATCGGTGGTTGGCAAAAACTCATTGTAAATCATATTTTCTGCCATCTTTTCCATACCGCGGTGAAGATACCCGATATCAGGTGTTGATTTAACAACTTTTTCACCATCTAGCTCTAAAATCAAACGCAATTGGCCGTGTGAACTTGGGTGTTGAGGCCCAAAATTCACAATCATATGATTGTCTTCGCGTTCAAAGACCACGTTTTCAAAAAATGGTTTAAGTCGATTCACTTTTTGCATGGTTATGGTCTCTCTTTCAAGATTTTAGCATCTGCTTTTTTCAATTTTTTGACAATGAAAACGCCACCTTCTTCTTGATAATCTGTGATCGTTTTTTCTTTGCTAGGTTCTGCACCAAAAGGAACTTCATGCTCAAGACGCGCAAAACGGTACGTGTCACTTTCATCAACACGTGCACCATCACGCTCTTCAGGTCCGATGATATCACGGTACTCTTTACCAAAGATTTTGTCAATTTCATACCAACGTGCAGCTTCATCTCCATGCAATGGATAGGTTTTTCGCAGTGGATGGTCATACCAATCATCTGGCATTAAAAGACGCTTCATGTAAGGATGTCCACTAATAATCACACCAAACATATCGTACATCTCGCGTTCAGCCCAATCAGCGCTTTTATAGAGGCTGGTAACACTTTTAAGCGTCTCTTTTTCTTTTAGAAAACACTTGATGCGTAAACGCTTACGCTTAGACGTTGAAAGCATTTGGTAAAAAATCTCAAACTCACCACGTTTTGCCAACCAGTCAATGGCACTGTGCTCTGATAAAAAATTGTAACCAAGTTCATCTCTTAAACAGCGTAAGACTTCTACGTTATCGTTTGGATGAATATAAACGACCAATTGACCTCGTTGGATATAAGCGTCTTGAATCTCAAATTTTGCCTTAAGTGTCATCATGTCACTCGCAAAAATATCATCGCTTTCAACAGGCTCTTTTTGAATGAGTGGTGCAACGTAGTAGCGGTCGCTGTAATAGGGTTTTTTTTGTACGTTTTGTTTTTCGCTATAAGGTCTCATCATACCAACCTTTTAGGTGCTAGTTTTCGTGATGCTTTTTCTGTTCTAATTTTCTTTTGCAAAAGCATCAATGCGTATTGGAGTGTTTCAGGGCGTGGGGCACAACCGGGAAGATAAATATCCACCGGTACGATTCTATCAGCACCTTGAACCGTTGCATAGGTATTAAACATACCACCCGTATTGGCACAGCTTCCCATACTAATGACCCATTTTGGATCAGGCATCTGGTCATACAAACGGCGCATAAAAGGGGCATGTTTTTTCGTGAGAGTCCCTGCGATGACAATAACATCCGCTTGTCTGGGGCTGGCTCTAAAAATCGTTCCAAAACGGTCAAAGTCATAACGACTTGCACCCGTTGCCATCATCTCAATCGCACAACAGGCCAATCCATAAGTAAGTGGCCAAAGAGAGTTACTGCGCCCCCATTGCACCAATTTATCCACCGTTGTCAGTGCAACAGGAAGTCCCGCTTCTTGAAGGTAATTTATTTTATGCTGTGCCATTCAAGTGCTCCTTTTCTCCATGCATATACAAACCCGATAGCCAAAACGATCACAAATAAAATCATCTCAACAAAACCAAACATTCCAAGAACCTTAAAATTCACCGCCCATGGGAACATAAAAATAACTTCCACGTCAAACAAAATAAATAAAACGGCAAAAAGATAAAAATGCGCAGAAATTTTATTGGGTTGTTTGGTGACTTCTGGTCCACATTCATAAATGGTTAGCTTTAATTTTTCCGTATCGAGTCGTGCCATATTACGGCTAATAGAGCGCGCTAATACCGTAATACCGTAAAAAACGACTGCACCAAATACGACAAGAAAAAAAGATCCAAAGTATGGATGTGCAAAATCCATATGTGACAAAGGGGTCATACGAAATCCTTCGATATTTTTTCAAGACAAATCTATCTCAAAGTTTTTGAGAAAACTCTAAGATAGGCTTACTATATAATTTTTTTAATGCATAAATCCGACAGATTTTGCATCGCCAAACGCGCCTTTTGTTTCTCTATCAATTGCTAATTTAAAATCTTCAAATGTAAAGATTGGCTCGCTCTTCGTTGCGACTTTAAGGGCTGCATTTTTCAGAACAACACGAATTTGCCCACCGGTTAGAGGATAGAATGCTAGTTTTTCAATATCTAAATCTTTTTCATACGTTGCGTTTTCAGGAAGTAATTTTTTCCATAAAGAAACACGTTGTGAAAAATCTGGTTTTTCAAATGCGATTTTATAATCAAAACGTCTTGAGAATGCAGGATCTATCGTCTCTAAAAGGTTTGTCGTTGCAATAAGTAGTCCATCGAAGCGTTCAATCTGCTCTAAAAAAATATTTTGCATTTGATTGTGCATTTTATCGGCACTTGCTCCACTATCGGTTGAACGCGCGCTTAAAAACTGGTCTGCCTCGTTTAAAAGCAAAAGTGGCTCACTCTTTGTCTTTTTACACAACTCTTTATAGGTATCAAAGATATTACGAACATTTTTTTCACTCTCTCCGACATACTTTGATAAAATTTTTGAACAATCAAAACTAAGCACTCTTTTCTTCATTGACTTGGCTAAGGATAGAGCTGTCATCGTTTTACCTGTTCCTGGAGGTCCGTATAAAATAATCTTCGCATCAATACCGCTACGTCGCTCTTTAATACCCCATTCACGCAGTAGCTTCACGACATTTTTATCAATTTGCTTTAATAGATTGTCTAAAACTTCTTTTGTCTTTGGATGCAAAACAACATCATCCAAATTGGTTTTAGGGTCAATAAGCTCAAATAATTCTTGCTCACCAATGAGCATGTCAAGTTTTATTTTTTTACTTTTTTTCTCTTTATTAGGGTGCATAATCTTTTGTAAAATCTCTTCAGAGATAAAAAAGCTTCGCGTCACACCACCAAAAGTACTAAGCATCTCATCGTAGTCAATAATCATATTTTCAATAAGTTTTGAGCCCTCTTCCAATAAAGAACGATTTTTGATTTTCTCATAATCATCAATACTAATCAAACTAATGAGTGTATTCATATCCCGTAAACTCTCAAATTCACCAGCATATTCTTCTTTAAGCAGGGCTAGGAAAATGAGTTGCTCTTTGGCACTGAGTTCGTTTTCTTTAAAAATTGTCTCGACGACAATCTCATTTTGTGTTACTTTTATACGCTCAGATATTCTGCTTTCTAAAAGGTCCAATTTGTTCTTAATGCGTCCCATACTAGGTGAATTTTCTGCTGCACCATGATTGGTTTGACTAAATTTTTGATACAGCTCAATACGAAAAAATTGGTCTTTTAAATATTCTAGATGATCAGCATAAGGCGTAACATCTGGTAACACTACTTCAAGTGTGCCCTCTTCCAAAAGCTTTAAAAAGGCTGAACTAAGAGAAACACTACTATTTAAGAGCTCTAAGTTTGAGACATCCACTATCTTAGAATTTAAAAAACTATTTTGAACAATCCATCCTTGTTCAATTAAATCTTTCACTAACGAGAGGTGATGTAAATGTGCATAGTTTTTTTCGCCAAACAATTTGATAAGAATGTCTGATATACCGATGTCTACTGAGCCTATCACGTACTCTTTTGTCATCATTTGTAGAAACTTTACTTCATCAAGTGAGCATTTTAAATGCTCATAAATTTGGCATGTCTGTACGTCTTTACTCTCTAGAAAATCAACCAAATACTGCAATAGTGAACCTTTTATCCATGTGAAAAAATTATATGACTCTTACATGAGAAATGTATAATGACAAGATGATAATAAAATAACCCTTTGGTTATGAAGTTAATTCTGCTTTTTGCGCAAGATTCCACCCGCTTGAACTTTCTCTTTTAGTACTCGTTTTAAAACTTTACCCGTAGCATTTTTGGGAAGTTCTTCAACAAAATAGATATGCTTTGGCAACTTGAAATTTGCTAAATGATTTTTAAGATAGTGACGTAATTCAACCTCTTGAAGAGTGACACCTTCTTTAGGTTGTATAAACGCTAAAACATCTTCATCTTTGGTTTCATCTCTAAGCCCAATAACAGCAACAGCATCAACCCCTTCGTATTTGTAGATAATTTCCTCAATTTCTCTAGGATAAATATTAATTCCTTTAGAGATAATCAAATCTTTTTTGCGATCTACAATATAGATAAAACCATCTTCGTCTTTTTTACCCAAATCACCGCTTAAAAGCCATCCATTCACAATCGTTTCATCCGTTGCGTCAGAATGCCCCAAATAGCCTTGCATGACACAATCGCCCTTAATCATAATTTCGCCAACTTCACCCGTTTTAACTTCCATTCGTTCTTCATTGACTATTTTAATTTCATAGCTTGGAAGTGGTAATCCAACAGAGAGAGGTTTTTGATGGTTAAGACGATTGACACATACCGCAGGGGAACATTCACTCAACCCATAACCTTCCAACAGTTTTGCTTTTTTAAATTTAGCATTAAAATCATTGAGAGCTTGCTCACTGAGTGGTGCACTACCAGAAATAAAAATACGTACTTTATTAAACCACATAAAATACCAAGGAATTTTTGCTTTTAACAATGCAGTGTACAGTGTGGGGACACCTAAAAATATGGTTACTTGCTTTAATAACGTCTGTTTAAGCACATTGGCAAAAGGAAAAACAGAGCGTACAATGACAACGCTTGAACACGTGTACATAGGAAGGAGTACCATAATAGAAAGCGTAAAAGAGTGAAACATCGGTAAAAAAACAATAAAGCGATCTTTTTCCGTAATTTGAAATGAGATAGAACCAGCAATGGCATTTGAAAAGAAATTACGATACGAGAGCATCGCACCTTTAGGTTTGCCTGTTGTGCCTGACGTATAAACGATACACGCTAAATCATCCAATAAAGGTTTATTGCTCAAACGCTCATGTGTTTCTAAATTAGCATCAATTTCAGTAAAGCTATAATTGCGCTCATCTAAGCGTTCGTATTTGTCCGTCCATACAATTTTTTCAACTTTCGTTGTATCAAGTAACCCTTGAGTCTCTTTCGCATAAGCAGCTGAAGAGATAAGCATACGAGCACCGCAGTCATTTAGAATATATTCAAATTCTTCTTTTTTTAAGAAGGTATTTAGAGGAACGGCAATCGCACCTATTTTAGTGATAGCAAAAAGTGAAACGATAAATTCTTCAGAGTTGCCAACGATCATGGCAACTCTGTCTTTGCTTTTAATACCACTAAATTCCAAGAAACGCGCAAATGTATCAATATTTTGTTTTAATTTTAAATACGTGACTTTGCGGTCATCTATAAAAATAGCTGTCTTTTTAGGAGCTTTTTTAGCGTTCGCTTCTATTACCTCGTAAAAATTCTGGTACGTATATTCAAGCATCGTTAAAACTTATATTTAAAAGATGCAGTCACTAAATGGGCTGAAGAGTCTGTAAATGTTCCATTTACTGTTCCGTTATTAACAGTTCTGTCTTCTTTATCATCATACAAGTATGCTAGACCAACACTCGTTTTATCATTCACTTTGTATTCAAAACCAATGGAATAAAGCTTCGCATCGGAATCTGGAAGTTCAAAGCCTAATGTCGAATCTGGAGCAGGTGATTTATCAATAGCAAAACCTACCATCATTTTAAGAGCATCGGTACATTGGTGAGACAAACCAATACGATAAGCATTAGCATCTTTCCAATTTTTGTTTTTTGGATTGTCAAATGCAGCTGTTAATATTGCATTTGACAATGCTCCATCATACTGAAAATCTAATTGATCATATGAAGACCAATATGTACGTTCAAACACAAACTCAACTACTGTTTTATCAAATGTATATGCAGCAGCTAAAGCTAAAGAGGCAGGTAAAGGAATACTAACTTTCGCTCCTCCTGAGTAAGTTCCTAAATTAGTACTTGTTAAGACAGCTGTACTTGTTAAAGTTGCATCTCCTTTAACGGTTAAGTCTACTTTTGAACGATATGTAGCTGCCAAAGTTAAATCATTAGTTGGCTTATAGCTCAAAGCTAAGTTGTATCCAAAATCTATTGAATCACCTGTTAAATCTCTACTTGCATTAATAATTGTTGGCGTAGTTGTCACAATACCATCACTCTTAACTGTGCCATCTGTATACACTCCACGTAATCCAAAAGCCATAGCAAATTGATCGCTTACTTTATAACTAACAGTCGGATTGACTTCGATTACTTTTAAAGAAAATTCTTCTGCAAATGTTTTAGCATACGCTTCATCCCAACGTTTTGAAAGCCCTGCTGGTGCTGTAATGGATAAACCAAAACGCCAATTACCAACACTTGGAGAAACATAATGTAAGTTCGGCATTAAAAATTCTTCTTGCTTTGAATCACCATCAAATCCACTGCCTGAATTATCCGTATAGCCAACTTTAGGTAAATTAATATAGGTTAATGCCATTTCGGTATATGCACCTTGTGCCATAAATGCCATATTGGCGGGGTTATAATAACTGGCGTCTGCGCCGTTAGCTCCCGCTACATAAGCAGCACTGAGCGCTACGGAGTTAAGGGATTGTTCAGGGATACGGTATCCTGAGGCTAGAAGCGTTGCCGCACTAAGACTTAGTAACGTGGCGATGCGTACGGTTTGTTTCATACATGTTCCTTGAAATGTTTATTTTATGAGACTATAAAGGAGTTTAATCTCTTGTGCCCATATTGTGTCATCGATTGTTTCAAGCACTAAAGGTATATCATTCATACGTTCATCATTCATGATGAATCCAAATGGTTCTACCCCTAATTTTCCTTTACCAATTGAATCATGTCGATCAACACGAGCGCCAAGATCAGGCTTAGAATCATTAAGATGCATTCCCTTAAGGTACTTAAATCCAACGATTGTATCAAATTTTGCCATCGTTTGACTATAAGCTTCTTTGGTTCTAATGTCATAACCTGAGCTAAAAAGATGGCATGTATCGATGCAAACACCGACACGTTCTTTATCAATGCTGTTTTCCATTAGGGCGTGCAAATGTTCCATTTTGTAACCAAGATTACTTCCTTGTCCTGCTGTATTTTCTACAACCAATGTCACACCTTCTGTTTTTCGTAACACTTCATTCATGGAAGCGCTAATCAGTTCTAAACAAGCATCCTCACTTATTTGCTTCAAATGACTGCCCGGATGAAAATTGAGCCTATCAAGCCCTAATGCTTCACAACGTTTGACCTCATCAATAAAAGCATGAAGGGATTTTTCCCTTGCTTCTTGTTCAGGATGCCCTAAATTAATAAGATAACTATCGTGTGGCAAGACATGCTTTGGTAAGATTTCTGCACGCTCTAGTTCTTCTTTAAAACGGTCAATCTCTGCTTGACTCAGCGCTTTGCCTTCCCATTGACGTTGATTTTTTGTAAAAAGTGCGAACGCTTTTGCGCCAATCGCCGTTGCGTTAATCGGTGCATTAAAAACACCGCCACTTGCGCTAACATGTGCGCCAACATATTTCATTGTGTTATCCTTTATTTCAGTGGTTTAAATCGAATCAAAATATTGTTTTTGGTATCTTTAAAAAGCAGTGTACCATTTTCAATTTTATAGACAATATGGCTTTGGGGAAAGTCAAATTCTTGTTCAAAGCCTGAAGGGGTAGTGCGAAGATGTTCCCCATAATAAATAGGCTCTTTATTGATAATATCCTTTAACAGCTCTGCATAATGTTCTTGATGAAAAAATTGCTGATTAAAGTTCAATTTATCTAAACATTTACCATCCAAACAAATATAATCCCCCATCATTTCAAGATTGAAAAGGACATTGCCTGCTGCAAAAATTTGTACATTTGCGTAGTTTTTCCCACGATTTAAAAACCCTGTATCAGAAAGTGCTATCGTCGGTGTTTTAATCGTAACAATATATGCTTCAGAAGAGGTAATCTCTTTCTTAATGGCACATCCGCTCAGTAAAAATAGCAAAATAAGATTTACATGTAAAAGTCTTTTCATGAGTGACACTCCTTACATGTTCCTTTTAAGACAATGCTTTTGACTTCACCTTCGACCTTGCCTAAATCAACATTCATACAGATAATCTGATGGCACTGCTCACAAATAAAATGGGCATGTGTCGTGGTTGAGAGTTCAAAATACCATTTACGATCATCAGACTCAAATTTATGTACAATGCCCAACTCTTCAAACTTAGCAATGTTGCGGTAAAACGTTGCTTTGTCCATGGCAACACTCATCTGTTCTTTGATCTGCTCATAATTTAGCGGATGTTTCGCTGCTTTTAAAACATCTAAAATTGAAGCACGTGCTGTGGTAAATTTAATTTCGTACTCATCACACAATGCTTTCGTTTGCTCGCTCATACGTCACCTCACACTCAAATCTATACATCTGCGAATAGTAGCAAATTTTTATTAAGTTACAACTAAGTTGCATTTGATTAAGATTTCACAAATTTTATGCAACTTAGTCGCAAAGGATATTTATTATGAATCGTTTTATTCTTTTTCTTGCCGGTTTGAGCGTAACGCTTTTTGGTGCAACTCCCGTTGTTACAGTTAGCATTGCTCCTCAAAAATATTTTGTCGAGCAAATTGCTAAAGGCTTAGTAAACGTTAATGTTATGGTCGAGCCAGGAAGTAGCCCACATACATATGAGCCAAAACCTTCCCAAATGAAGCAGTTAGCCCATTCAGATGCTTACTTTAGAGTAGGCGATGGTTTTGAAAATGCTTGGATTCCTAAATTTCAAAGTATCAATCCTAAAATGCTTATCGTTGATACCTCTAAAGATATTACGAAAATTGCCATGGTAGAACATCATCATGAAGGAGAAAATAAGCAGGCACACGATGATGACGATGATGGAGGACTTGATCCACACATTTGGCTTGATCCACTCTTAGTTAAAATTCAAGCTAAAACTATTTTTGAAACATTAAGTACACTTTATCCTTTACATGTAAAAGAATTTAGTGCAAATTATGAATCATTTCTATTGAGTTTAGACAACCTTGATGCAACAATTAAATCTACTCTCAGTGGACTTCAAAATCGTAAATTTATTGTTTTTCACCCTTCGTTTGGGTATTTTGCTAAACGTTACGATTTAGAACAGATTGCTATAGAAATGAGCGGGAAAGAACCAAAACCCAGTGAACTGGCTATGATTATCAAAGAGGCAAAAGAAGAAGGAGCTAAAGTTGTGTTCATCGCACCTCAATTTTCACAAAAAAGTGCTCAAACCATTGCAAAGCAAATTGGTGGAAAAACGGTGGTAATTGACCCTCTTGCTCTTGCGTGGAAAGAGAATCTTCTTTTAATCGCTCAAACATTTCAATCAGTTTTAAAATGATATAATGGCGCTATGCAACATGACCTTGAAATAACTAATCTTTCTTTTCAATATGACGGTACAAATGTCCTAGAGGACATTAACCTTACGTACGATAAAAATGAATTTCTCGCCATCATTGGTCCTAATGGTGGCGGAAAAAGTACTCTCCTAAAAATCATGATAGGGCTTTTAGAACCCTCTCATGGTTCTGTGCATTTATTTGGTGAAAATCCATTACATGTCAGCCATAAAATTGCTTATGTCCCTCAAGACACTCTAGGCAATAAAGATTTTCCTATCCGTGTCATTGACGTTGTCCTCATGGGAAGGCTGACTCCATCAAAAAAATTTTCACACTATACAGCAGAAGATAAGACCATTGCGCAAGATGCTCTTAAACGCGTGGGAATGCAAGGATTTGAAACATCTAAAATCAATGCGCTTTCTGGCGGACAACGGCAACGTGTTTTTATTGCACGTGCTTTGGCATGTGACGCGCAAATTATCTTTTTAGATGAACCGACAGCCAGTATTGATACTGCTGGTCAAATAGATATTTTCAAACTCCTTAAAACCCTCAATCGCCATGTCGGTATCGTTGTCATTAGTCATGATATTAACGTCGCACTCAACTATGCAACCAAAGTGGTTCATGTCCATAAATCACTCTTTATCCATGATGTTCCTAACCCACATAATTTGCGGGCATTTGAAAAGCCTAGAGAACATTTATGTGAGATTGAACTCATCAGCGCAACCCAGTGCAACCATATTCATCCTAAAGAGAAACTTTGATTGAGATTTTGTCCTTCGAATTTATGCAACATGCTGCGATTGCCTCTATCCTTGTTAGTTTGATATGCGGTATTATCGGCTCGCTCATCGTCATCAATCGCATGGTATTTATAGCAGGAGGTATTGCTCACGGTTCGTATGGGGGCATAGGCTTAGCTCTTTATTTAGGCATTGCTCCTTTATTGGGTGCCTCATTATTTGCACTTTTTTTAGGGGGTATCATCGCTTACTTAACCCATAAAAACAATGCAAGGCTTGACTCACTCATTGGCGTATTATGGGCATTTGGTATGGCATTTGGCATCATTATGACCGATTTAACGCCCGGCTACAATGTTGATTTGATGAGTTACCTTTTTGGCGCTATCTTGTCAGTTTCTGGCGATGACCTTTTATATATGGGTTTTATTTTTGTTATGGTTTTAGCATTTGTTTTGTTCAATTACAAACAACTGATTGCGATGAGTTTTGATGCTCAATTTGCAAAATTAAGAGGTGTGAATACAACGTTACTGTACACACTGCTCATTTTAATGATAGCATTAAGCGTTGTGATGAGTATTCGAGCAGTTGGTCTCATTTTAGTCATAGCCCTTTTAACCATTCCGCCTTATATGGCAGAAAAGCTCACAACGTCTATTCAGGGGATGATGATTGTCTCTAGTCTTTTATCGGTTGTTTTTTGTTTTATTGGACTTTTATTGTCGTACTATCTCAATCTGAGTGCAGGTGCCGCCATCATTTTAGTAGCAACGTCTGCTTTTTTCATTCAGTTTGCAGCCATGCGCTTTATCAAACATTAGACTTCGTGCAAAACAGCAAAAAGTCTTCTATCTCAAAAAAAGGTTAGCTTTAGCTAAAAAGCGAGATGCCTATCGTTCAGAACCTTATGAAGAGAGACTTACGCGTTGTTTATACCACACATAAGCATATGACCCAACTTCTGCAATCAACATTCCACCTAAGATTAGCCCTGCACCACACAGTTGTGAAAAACTCAACATTTCATTAGCAAATAAATACCCAAATATACCCGCACTCACGGGCTCCATTGTAAATATAATGGCTGTTTTAGCTGCCGTTGTAAATCGTTGCATCGCCGTTTGTACCCAAAAAGCAAAAATGGTTGCGAAAATGACAGTAATGGCAATCGCATTCACAAAAACACCATCTAATAGGGGAGGTACAATACTGCCCTCGCTTATCATACCACCAAGGAAAGAGCAAAAAGAAACGGTTAAAAACTGTAAAGTCACAAGCAGATAGATGTTATGTTTCCTTGAAAGATGTCCTGTACAGACGATGTGTAAAGCAAACATAATGGCACAAATAAAGGCATAGAGTTCGCCCCATGAAAATCCAATTTCACTGTTAAGCGTTAAAAAATAAAGCCCAATAGCAGCCGTTAATGCTCCTGCAACGGAGAAAAAGGATGCCTTGTGTTTAAAAATAAGATAAGAACCAAAAGGCACAATAATCACACTCAATCCTGTAATAAACCCTACCGTGGAAGAGTATGTATAGGTTAATGCAAATGTCTGAAAAGCATACCCCAAGAACATAAAGAGCCCCAGTAAAACACCTGCTTTTAAAACCTCTTTGTTAAAATTTTTGAACTGTTTGAATGAGATAAGTGCCATCAATATACCTGCAAAGAAAAATCTCCAAAACAAAAATGTATATACGGGGGTTTCATCTACCGCTGTTTGAACAACAACAAACGTACTGCCCCAAGCAACAGCAACAAGAAGCAATAAAAAGTCTGCTCCAATCTCTTTAAATCTATAATTGATCACACTTAAACCTTTAGAAAATGATAGAGTCGAAATTGTAGCACAATGAAATGTGAAAATATAGCGATTAAAAATTGAAAATTGAACCAAAAAGGAAAATTTTTATTTATCAATGCAAGAATAACATGCTATAATCCAAAGTTAGTAAAATATTTTTATACTCATTTAATATTGGAGGGTTTTAATGTTTCGTATGATAATAGCCTCATTTCCAACACTTCTTATATTAAGTTCTCTAATCTATGCACAAGAACCATCCACAAATCGGGGCGAAACATTATTTAAACAGTGTGCAGGGTGTCATGGTGCGGATGGACACAACAAAGCTTTTGGGAAAAGTGGCATTATTGCAGGGCAAAGTACTGAAGAACTTTTAGAAAGTATCAAATTTTATCGTGAAAGCGAATTCAAAACACACAGCACCTCTTTAGTAATGTCAAAGCAAGTAAAAAACATGAGTATGCAAGATATCACAGACGTTGTTAATTACATTTCAAAACTTCCAAAATAGACATTTCTCTCTCCAAGGGATACACCAATGAAAAAGGCCTTTTTTATAATGACAGCCACAGTTGTGGCTCTTACGATGTTGCCCTCTACATTAATGGCAAGCACGGTTAAAGGAAAAATCTTTTATGCCCATAATCTCAAAAATATCTGCGGCTTTAATGGAGATGTTATGGGGAAAAAGCATACAGTGAGTGAATGGAAAAGCTTTTACGACAAAAACCAATTAAGTCTTGCTATCAAAGTTTTCTGTCCAAAAGCTCCTGATATAACAGACCCAAAAGACTTAACAAATCTCTACCACTTTTTAAGTTCATTTGCAAGCGATAGCGGTAATGTTCCCTCTTGTAATTAGAGCTTTTTAGAGAGATTTTGGCTTTATCTTACTTTTATATTCTACTGCTACAATTATGGTTCACGCCACATAAATCCAAGAAAGGTTTGAATGAGTCAAGCTATTGTGCGCATGGAAAATGTCGATAAATATTACGGCGATTTTCATGTTTTAAAAAATATTAATTTTTCCGTTACCGAAGGTGAAATCGTTGTCATTTGTGGACCCAGTGGTAGCGGTAAATCTACGCTAATCCGTTGTATCAATAGACTCGAAGAAATTGATAGCGGTGATATCTTTGTTGATGGGTTTAACCTCTATGAAAAAAAAGTTGATATTAATCAAATTCGTGCAGAAACAGGTATGGTTTTTCAACATTTTAATCTTTTCCCTCATTTAACTATTTTAGAAAATATCACGATTGCTCAACGCAAAGTAAAAAACACTACAAAACATGACGCGAATGAAATGGCTCTTAAGCTTTTGGAGCGCGTTGGGTTAGTTCACAAAGCAGAAGGCTATCCTAATGAGCTTAGCGGTGGGCAGAAACAACGTGTTGCAATTGCGCGAACGCTTGCAATGAAGCCTAAAATTATTTTATTTGATGAACCAACAAGCGCCCTTGATCCTGAAATGATTGGCGGTGTTTTGGATGTTATGCGCGAACTTGCGCATGAAAACTTTACTATTGTTTGCGTAACCCATGAGATGGGCTTTGCAAAAGAAGTGAGTGATCGCATCATTTTTATGGATGAAGGGACCATTATCGAAGAAGCAAGTCCCGAAGCTTTTTTTGCCAATCCAGCAACGGAGCGCGCTCAGAAGTTTTTACAAGAAGTCTTAACGCACTAAAATAAAGATATCAAATTCCTTAAGGAGCAACAATGAAAAAAATTCTCGCTGCATTACTTATAATGCTAGGGTTGAATGCTATGGCTGATGACATCAACCTTTGGCAAAAATCTACACTCAACAGCATCTTACAAAAAGGAGAATTAACCGTTGGTTTAGAGCCTGGTTATATGCCTTTTGAGATGAAAGACAAACAAGGAAACATCATCGGTTTTGATGTTGATTTAGCAAACGAAATGGCAAAAGCCATGGGTGTCAAGCTTAAGCTTGTTCCAACAGCATGGGATGGTATTATTGCAGGTCTTCTAACAGGCAAATATGACATCATCATGTCTGGTATGACCATTACGCAAGAGAGAAACCTCAAAATCAATTTTGCAAACCCTTACATTAGTGTAGGACAAACCGTTTTAGCAGCTAAAAAACATGCGGGTAAAAAATGGAATGATTTAGATAAACCAGAATATACTATCGTCACTAAAATTGGTGTTACTGGTGAAATCGCTACGCGTAAAATGTTTAAAAAAGCTAAAATTAGAACGTTTGAAACAGAAGCAGATGCAGCACAAGAAGTCCTTAACGGCAATGCAGATGCAATGGTTTATGATAAACCATACAATGCTATTTTCTATGCAGAAAAAGGTGCTGGTAAATTGGTCCACATGAGTGATGAACTTACTTATGAACCTCTTGGTTTTGCTGTTCGTAAAGGTGACCCAGATTTTCTTAACTGGATTAACAACTTCTTGAACCAAACACAACATGATGGTACATACCAAAAAATTTATGACAGATGGTTCAATGAAACATCTTGGCAAAAAAAGGTAATGTAAGCAGTGGCTAAAGAAAAATTACCACTTTTACACAATAAAGCATTCGGTCACTTTGTGGCCGTTGCTTTTTATCTGACAGTCGGATATTTACTGTTTATGGCTGCTTCACATATGAATTATATTTGGAAGTGGACCAGCGTACCACAATATTTTGCCTATGAAAAAACAGAGACGATCACGTCGCCTCTTGATGGAACAATTCAAATTCAGGGTGACAAGATTATTGTACAAGGAAGTAGCGATAGTAAAGAAATAGCTCTTGAAAAAGGCTATAATCTAAAAGTACACGATGGCGATAGTGTCTATGAAAATGATCCTGTTGCATTTAAAACCTATATGAAATTAGGACCATTAATTCAAGGTCTATTTGTGACCCTTGAGATTTCAGGTCTTGCTGCTATTTTAGCTTTTGGTATTGGCTCATTATTAGCCTTTATGCGTATCTCTAGTTTCCAGTTTTTAAAAGATATTGCAACAGTTTATATTGCTATCATAAGAGGAACCCCTCTTCTTGTTCAAATCTTTATTTTTTATTTTATTATCGCAACTATTTTTGAATTAGAACGTTTTCTAGCGGGTGCGGTCTCATTAGGGCTCTTTTTTGGAGCTTATATAGCTGAAGTCTTGCGTGGTGCTATTCAGTCTATTGACAAAGGACAATATGAAGCGGCTAAATCGCTTGGTATGAATTATCCACAAACCATGATTTATATCATTATGCCTCAAGCACTTAAACGTGCATTACCGACATTGGTAGGTGAAATGATTGCTCTTGTAAAAGACTCTTCTTTAGTTTCCGTTATTTCCATTACAGATTTAACGAAAGTCGGGCGTGAAATCGTGGCTAATACGTTCTCCCCTTTTGAAACATGGCTCATTATTGCAGCGGTCTATTTTGCAATTACATTTACACTAACCGCTCTTGGACACAAAATCGAAACTCGTATGAAAAAACAAGGTGGTATGTAAGCTTTTTGCTTATATACCATCACACAATATACTCTTTTAACTCCGTATGTAAGTCTTCTAAAATTTCTTTTTCTCGCAACGTAATGTAGTGTAAAATTTTCTCGCTCATAGCGCGATTAGGAAAGATACGCATGCAATATCGAAATGAATCATTGTACTCGATGATATTGATTACCTCGCCTTGAACTTCTATCTTTTTATCACCATGACTCGGAACAGACGGACTGTTTAGTTCAAACTCGATTAAAACTTTTGCTCCTACAAAAACACCATTATTTTCATTGCTCACGACACCTAAACCATTCATTGACAAATCATACAATCTGCCACTGGTTTGAAGATTTCCAAACTGATGTAAAAAGACTTTCGCAATGATATCTGGATGAACGCGAATAAATTCTCGTTGCAATGCAGGCATATTAAGAAGATAAATAAAGTTGGTTAAAACGACTGTACCATTTTGGAAATTACTGTAAACAATATCGGCTTTAAGATGTTTGGAAAAATACTCGTTTTTGACAATAAAGGCTTGTCCATCAAGCTTCATTGCAATTTCTTGAAGTTGGTCGATTTTAAAAGTAACATTTTCTCCATCTATTTCAACAACAGATGCTTCTGAACTTATTGGAACACCCTTGTAAAGATTAAGAAAAATGATATTTTGATGGTTTTCTTGCATTTTTGCAAAAACATCAATAATATTGTTATTCGGAGTAAAGAGGACATCATCACTAAAGCTAACATCAAAGGCTGCTGTTGATTGTGAGACTTTAGGCGTGATATCACTTTCGAGTAAATTAATAAAGCGACTAATACATTCAATTAAAAGCTCAAGTTGAGGAGAGAGGTCATGTTTTCTGGCGAAAACCAAATACTCTTCCATGAGAAAAAACATACTGCGATTGATTAAAAAGCCTATCATAACACCATCTTGGCGCATACGAATGAAAATATCTTCTTTTAAATCACCAATATCACTCTCGCATTTAAAAAGGCACTGATAAATTGATAAAGCGATGCTTTTTGCTTCTTCTTTATCAATAGCACTATCATAACTCACACATAAACTTGCAAAATAGTCCGCGAAAGGTTTTTCAAACTCTTTCAAAAAAAGTGAAGAATTAACTAAAAAATTCTCTTTATCTTGCTTCGAAGCACTTTCTCTTTCCATAAGACATATCCCTAATGGTTTAGTTTTCTATTATATCATGTTTTGGGTATGAGCCGTGCAATATCTAATATGACTTCCGTTCCTTCATTTTTTTGTGAATTGATACGCATAAAAATTTTAGATTCGTCGCAATATGCCTTTACAAGACTCAATCCAATACCATACCCTTCTTTGGTTGTATCTGCTTGATAGTAACGATCAAACGCCAAGAAGAGCTCAGCCTCACTCATTCCTATTCCTTGGTCTTTGATGCTCAAATAATTTTCATGCAAAACTATATGAATCGGACGGTGATTATGGTTGTATTTAATTGCGTTATGTAGAAGATTTGAAAGAACCTTACTGAATCCATGTTTATCACCAAACAGTTCTACATGTAAAACGTCCATGTGGATATCAACCTCATGCACAATCTCTTTTTGCTTATTAATCACATGTTGAATTAAATCATCTAAAAAGAAATGCTCTTTCACATCTTCGTGAATCTCTTTTTTGATGTAATAATCTACCTCTTTATAAAGTGCATATAAATCATCACTGGCTAAAGCGATACGCTCTAAACGTTTTTGCTTTTTTGTGTCATGTTCATCAATTTGCAGCATTTGCAAGTTTGCTTTAATGACAGAGAGTGGAATATTGAGTTCATGTAAGGTGTCTTTGAGCAAGATATCTAAAAAACGATTGGTTCGAAATAATGAAGAAAGCGTATAAGAGACAACGATGTACCCCATACTAAATGCAAGAAATATACACAAGAGAATTATCCATAAACGATAACTACTGAATGATTCCCATAAAAGAATACTGAGTGCAATTGAGCTTAAAATCGTGATGCCAAAGCCAATAATTGCGCGAATAAAAAAACGTTTGTCGTTACTTCTCAAAGCGGTATCCAATACCTCGTAAATTTGAGATACTCTCTTTACCAAAAATCTTTTTAAGATTATTGATATAGACGCGAATTGATCCCTCATTGATCTCTTCTGAACTGCTCCAAAGCGTTTCATGAATCATCTCTTTCGTGACAACTTTTCCACGCTCTTTGACTAATAAATACAGCAACTCAAAGTCTTTAAGATGGATATCTAGCTCTTCGCTTCCATAGAAAAGGCGTTTGCGAGCAAGATTGAGTTTATAAAGCGGGTCAATCACCAACCAATCATCCACAATCCCTTTAGTACGTGTTAAAATAGCCTTGATTCGAAGCAGCAATTCACCTAGGTCAAATGGTTTTTTAATATAATCATCGCCTCCAAGCATAAACCCTTTTGTCAAACTCTCTTGATCATTAAGAGAAGTCACAAAAATGGCTGGCGTATAATCACCTGATGCTCGAAGTTCTCTTAAAAAATCAAATCCATTCATATCAGGGACTTTTACATCAAGAAGATAAAGATCAAACTTACCTTCATAACACCGTTTCAAAGCCTCTTTGCCGTTTTTAACAAGCATACACTCATAACCATGCCCGGATAGAAAATCTTCTAATGTATTGAGCAAAAGAGTATTGTCTTCTAATATTAAGAGTTTATACGACACGCTTGATACTCCATTGTAAAATTTGGTTAGCAAACATAGGAACAACGTCTGCATAACTGTGTGTTACCGTAAATGGCATTTTTTCTAAAATAACCTCTTTATAAGGCGCTTTGTAATGATAAATTGTTTGTGCATTGTTACTCACAAACGCTTGTAATGAAGCTAATGCGTTATGTTTTTCAAACAGTTCAACGAGAGCTTGCAAAGCAATTGGTGCGGTAAAAACACCTGCGGCACAACCGCAACACTCTTTTTTGTGAATAGGATGTGGAGCAGAATCAGAACCAAACATAACTTTGGGATGCGCATTCAAACTTACATGTAAAAGTGCATCACGATCTTCATAACGTTTTGCAATGGGTTTGCAAAAAAGATGTGGTTGCAGCATACCACCTGCTACGTCATCAAGGGTTATTAAAAGATGGTGAAGGGTAATGGTTGCGTAAAGATTTTCGTATTGGTCTAAAAGTGCTACACTCTCTTTTGTCGTGATATGTTCCATCACAATTTTGAGCTTTGGAAATGACGAAGCTAAGCTTTCATAAATAGAGCCAAACTCTTTCTCTCGATCCATAACAAAACCATTCGTTTCTCCATGAACACATAAGATAAGCCCCAAATCACTCATCGCCTCTAAAACCGGTCTTAATGTTTCGATATCCATACTCGAAACACCCCCTTCAGAATTGGTTGTAATGCCTGAAGGATAGAGTTTTAATGCTTTTACATGTAAAGCGGCTTTTTCTAAAAATTCTCTTGTATAATCGGCTCTAAAAAATAGGGTCATTAAAGGATCAAACAGATTATTGCCCATTGCATCTAGAATTCTTTGTTTGTATGCTTCAACAGCTTCTATCGTTGAAATAGGTGGAACAAGATTAGGCATAACGATTCCACCAGCAAAGCTATATGCACTCAGTGGTGCAACGACTTTGAGCATCGCTTCGTCTCGTAAATGCAAGTGCATATCTAGGGGAGAAATCAATGTATGCGTCATAGAAGAAAACCTTTTTAGTTTTATTATATCAAAGCCACACCAAAAAGATAATGCTATACTATAGAATTAAAAACAAACAAAGGTTCAGTGATGGAATATCGTTACATAGGTAAAAGTGGTCTTAGAGTAACACCTATTTGTATGGGTACAATGAGTTTTGGTAGTTGGAGTGATAAAAAAGAGTCCTTCAAAATTCTTGATTCTGCTTATGATAGAGGTATCAACTTCTTTGATACGGCAGAGCTTTATCCTGTTCCCCCACGTGAAGATTATGCAGGACTGACTGAAACAATTATCAGTGAATGGCTCGCTTCAAAACCTAGGGAAAGTATTATTCTAGCGACTAAAGTCGCAGGTGCTGCTAGTGGTTGGTTTGTACCACCCATTCGTTATGGGTATACCGCTATTGATCGTTTTCATATTCAAAAAGCAGTTGAGGGAAGTTTAAAACGCCTTAAGACAGATTATATCGACTTATATCAAATCCATTGGCCTGATGAAATTGTCCCTAAAGAAGAATCTATGCGTGCAATGGATGAGCTGGTAAAATCAGGTAAAGTGCGCTACATCGGTACTTCCAACGATACAGCGTATGGACTCACAAAATCAAATACAATCGCAGGGTATGAAAAGCTCGCACGGTTTGAATCGATTCAAAATAACTTTTCGTTACTCAACCCTCGTTTTTTAGATGAACTCTCAACAGTGTGTCGCAAAGAAAAAATTTCTTTACTTCCATATTCTCCTATGGGTGGAGGTGTGCTAAGCGGAAAATACAATCAAAGTTTTATCGACCCTAAAAGTCGATTTGGTGAATATTTACAAGCGGGCGAAGCCAGACAAAAGGCAATGTATAAACGCTTTGTCAATGACAAATCTTTAGCCGCAACAGCCAAATACATAGAAATTGCTAAAAAATACAATATGAGTCCTGTGACATTAGCCGTGGCTTGGAGTATGCATTTTGATTTTGTTGCTTCAACCATCATTGGTGCGCGGTATGCAACACAACTTGAAGAGAGTTTTAAAGCACTGGAAATAAAACTAAGCACTGAAATATTAAATGAGTGTGAGAAAGTTCAAAAAGAGATTTTATACCCGTTAGGGTGAAACTTCTTCATTTAATCCATAAAAGGTAATTTTCTCTGATTTTCCCTTAGGCGCAATCGAAGAGAGATAGATGAAGCGTTGCTGTAATGTTTTTTCCAGTAGAAGATAGCACGCTTCACTAATCACTAAAGAACAGTGAAACTGCTTGCACAATCCTTCCAAACGAGTTGTCGTATTCACTGCATCCCCAATTAATGTGTAATCTTTGCGCTCTCCTCCAATATCGCCTAAAATCACTTCACCAAAATGAATACCAATGCCGATGCCATCTAACTTTGGTAATCCTTGCTCTTCTAAGCAATGATTGATTGTTTCTAATGATGCACGCATATTTAGTGCCGCTTGAACGGCATTATTGGCATTGTTTGTATCTTGTTTCGCACGATCAAAATATGCAAGCAACGCATCTCCAATAAATTTATTGATAGTACCTTCTTGCTTTTTAATGATTTGATGCCACATCCCATAATAATAGTTTAACATCGCAACAACATTAGAAGCATCATGTTTTTCACTGAGCGTTGTAAAATTGCGAATATCTGCATACAAGAGTGCAACATTTATTTTTGCAGAAAAGACATCAAGATTTTTTTCAACCAAAGTATCGCGCGCTTCCTCACCGATGTAACGTACCAGTAAGGCGTCAATCTTTTCGGTTAGCAGTAATATTTTTATTCTACTGTACGCAATGGTAAATGAGAGAAAAATACCGCCCAAAATAATATAAACATGTGCGGGATCATCGACAAACTCACGAAAACCATCAAAAAGACGCCAAATAAACAACTCTTCTTTTGCATACATTGCTGAAATTGCTCCAGCTGCTAAATCTTCTTGTAGCTTTAATTTCAAATCAAAAAAGAAGTAGATGAAAATGAAAATGAAAATATTAATATTAGAAACCAAGAACTCAACAATAAATCGTACATTTTTTCTTGGCATTTTATACGATATATATTGGAGTGAGACGAGTAGTAAAGTTGAAACCCAAAAGAAAAGATGCCCTATATTGACGAGGGAATCAATCCCATCTTCACGCCATTCAAAAAAGGAATAAACCGCTAAAGAGAGAAAAGAGAGCATAACGCGGTATTGTATTTTATCACCCCATTGTACTAACGCACTGGTTTGAATCAGTAAGGCACCAAGAAGAACAACATGCCCCATATTATTCCAAAAGCTATCATGTGTACTCATTTGCATAAAAAGATAAAAAAGGGCATATTGACCTGAATAAAGCGCTATTTCATTAAAAAACCGAATGATAAAAGAAGATGATTTTGAATGGGATGAATAGATCACTCACATGCCTTTGGTAAATATTTGAGCCATTATAGCAAAGCTTCATTATTACATGTAAAACATCCAAAGAAGAAATCTTCTTTGGATTAATAGGTTATACTTTTGATTTCACGAACTCTGGATATGCTTCCAAACCACACTCTTCCAAATCAAGTCCAACATATTCATGCTCTTCATCACTTCTAAGACCAATCATCTTTTTAATGATTAAAAAGGCAATATAAGAAACAGGAAACGTGAAAAGTCCTGTTAAAGCAATACCTTTAAGTTGTGTGAGCAGTGAATAGTTTGCAAAAAGAGCGACGGAAATTGTTCCCCAAATACCATTTACCAAGTGAACGGAAAGCGCACCCACAGGGTCATCAATACGGAGTTTATCAAACACAGGAATAGCAAAGACAACTAAGGCACCGCCAACAGCGCCAATGATCATAGGCTCCCACAATCCTACGACATCCGCACCAGCGGTAATAGCAACAAGTCCACCTAATGCACCGTTTAAAATCATAGTAATATCCAGCTTGCGATATTGCAAATAAACGATTAAAGCTGCAATAATAGCCCCAGCAAGACCTGCCGTATTGGTATTAACAATAATCAGCCCTACTAAATCTGCTGCATCTTTATCCGTAGCAATATGAAAAGCACTCCCACCATTAAATCCAAACCAACCGATCCACAGCAACATCGCACCAAGCGTCACTAATGGAATATTGGATGCAGGGATCGCACGTACTTGTCCCTCTTTACCATAGCGCCCACGTCTTGCACCAAGCACTAAGATACCTGCCAATAATGCCCAACCACCTACAGAATGGATAACCGTACATCCTGCCAAATCGTGTACTTCTTTCAAAAAACCGCCACCCCAAATGGCATGACCCACTAACGGATAAATCAATCCACTCATTAAAATGGCAAAAATCATAAAAGGAATGATGCGTATTCGCTCACTCACACCACCGCTCATAATAGAAACTGTTTTACTCACAAACGCCATTTGGAAGAAGAAATAAGCGTAAGGACTGTAGCCCTCCACACTAACACCGTGTAAAAAGATACCTGTGCCCCCAAACATAACATTATAACCCCAGAGTAAAAAAACAAATGACGTAATGGCATAGAGTAAAACGTTCCCTGTTAAAACGGCTGAAACGTTCTTTGTACGTACAAGACCTGCCTCAAGCATTGCAAAGCCAGGAACCATTAAGATAATCAAAACAGCTGTAAAAAGCAAAAAGAGAGTGTCAATAATATATTGAATGTGAGATAAATCCATTACATGTGCCCTTTGTAATAAAATAAAATGTAACGGATGATTTTACAAAAAAGTAGCGTGGTCTAGTGATTAAAATTTAATCACTAGACGTTATTTTCTAGATGGCATCTTCGTTTTGCTCACCTGTTCTAATACGAATAATACGTTCAACTTCACTAATAAATATCTTTCCATCGCCTATTTTACCGGTCTTTGCGGCTTCTGTGATGGTTGCAATTACTTTGTCTACATTTTCATCAGCAACAACAATATCAATCTTAATTTTTGGTAAAAAATCGACCACATACTCAGCCCCTCGATACAATTCAGAGTGTCCTTGTTGTCTACCATAACCTTTAACTTCATGAACAGTCATACCTGTGATTTCAATGCTTCCTAAAGCATCTTTGACCTCTTCAAGTTTGAATGGTTTAATGATTGCTTCGATCTTTTTCATTGTATATTCCCCTTAACTTTCAAAATTGGAACTATTTTACCTTAAATTATTTTAAATATGCTTTGAGAATGACTTGTTTTTCAACGGGCATATCTCTGCCATTGGTTGCAACATTTTCCAATTTTCGAACAACATCCATACCCTCGGTTACTTCACCAAAAATAGTGTGCCTACCATTCAACCAAGGGGTTGGAACGGTTGTAATAAAAAATTGACTTCCGTTGGTGTTTTTTCCAGCATTGGCCATCGCCAAAATACCCGCCTTATTAAAAACAACATTGGGCTTAAATTCATCTTCAAAAGGCTTACCAAAAATAGACTCCCCACCACGTCCTGTTCCTGTGGGGTCACCACCTTGAATCATAAAATTTTTTATAATGCGATGAAACACAACCCCATTGTAATAGCCCTTTTTAACGAGCCCTTCAAAATTCTCACATGCTTTAGGAGCAATTTCGGGGTTAAGCGTAAAAACGATTGTGCCTTGATTGGTTTCAAAAATAACTTGATTTGCACCCCACAGTGTAGCCCATGCACCTATTAAAAGAAGTAGAAAAAGTTTTTTCATGGTTATTGATCTCCAATGAGTTTTGTATTGCGGAAACGATACATTTTATTTTTCACTTTTTCCAAAATACCTACTTTAATAAGTTGTTGGAACATGTGAACTACAGTTGGTTTACTTACACCGATATTGTCAATAATATCTTGATATGAACCATTAAAAATTTTATTTTCATCCAAATGATTGATGATGTATTTTAAGATTTCAATTTTTTTGCCACCAATAAGTGCCGCTAATCCTTCAATAATAAACGAACATCCTTGAATCTCTTTATTATGGAGTTTTGGAAGCATCGCCGTATAAATATTGCTAATCAAGTCTTTTACGTTAATCGGCTTCATAATAAAACCATCGACTTTAAGTGCAATCGCTTCCATCAAATATTCTGTTTCTGTAAAGGCGGTTGTAATAATCGTCGGTATCTCGCGATTGTGCTCTCTTTTAAGTTTTTTGAGCATTTCAATGCCATTCATTTCTGGCATTAAAATATCTGTCACGATAATATCTACCTGCTTTTCAAGCGCTATTTTGAGTCCTTCTACTCCATTTGATGCTAAATACACCTCTTTAACAAAGTCTTTTAGAATCATTTGAGTTTGCATCTGTACGGTTTTCTCATCTTCTACATATAAGACTACAATGTCTTTCAGCCCATTAAAATCCATCTTACTTCTCCTCTTTTTTATCAAGTGGTACTAAAATTGTGATGATGGCACACTTTTCAAAATAGGTGCCGTTTTGAAAAGTATACGCGATATTTGTGCCACTGATAGTTCCTCGCATTTGCTTTTCAATAATTTGTTTGGACATATAAAGTCCAATACCTGTGCCTGAGGATTTATGTTTTGTTGTGAAATAGGGTTCGAACATCCTATCTAAAACTTCCTCGCTGATTCCACCGCCATCATCAATAACGCTGACGATAGCATTTCCTGCCTCTTTGCTCATAACGACTTCTATATACTTTTGCTCTATACCTCTTTCTTCAAGTGCGTCTTTTGCGTTTGAAAGTAAATTCATAATCACTTGTGAAAATTCATTAGGATAACCGCTGATTTCAATATCTTGTGCACAATTGAGGAAGATTTCAATTCCCGATTTGTTATAGTAGTCTTTGACAAGATTGATCGTGTAGTGCAGTAATGATTTCACACTAAATTGTTCTTCATTGTGGTTAGGTTTAAAGAAATTTCGAAAATCATCAATAGTATGTGACATCAATGATGCAAGCTCAATTCCTTCTTTGACCTGTTTATCAATAAATTCATCACTTAATTCAAGTCCCGCCATACGCTTCATCTGAAAACTTTGAATAATTAACACAATCGCATTTAAGGGCTGTCGCCATTGATGAGCAATATTTCCAATCATTTCACCCATAGAAGCCAGTCTGCTTTGTCGAAACATAATCTGATCTTTTTGGCGGCTTTGCTCAACTTCATACTGGACTTTTAGTTCAAGATTACGATTGAGTTGTTGAAGTTCTTGTGTTTTGGCATCAACCATCTTAGCAAGTCTGGTATGCAATAAACGAATATTTTGCAATAAAACAATCGCTAAAAGTGCGGCAAAAGCAATTGTCCCAATTGTTGCGACGACGATCCACTCAAACGTGTTATCATAAACCATCTCGGTTCGAGCATATCCATCCTTTGCCCCTTCTAAGTTCATATTGATAAGGCCTGTTAAGTCAATGTTGATCGAATAAACACTGGGATAGAGTTCATTTTGTAACGTATCAATTGCTTTCATGGCTTGTCTGGTTTCATAATAGCTGAACATTTTAAGCAAAATACCATCAATCGTATGGATTTTTTGTTCTATTTTAGACGTTAAGATGTCATCTTCTTTTGTATTCAACGCACTCGGACGACTCTCTTTCATAAAACCCCATGAACGCGCTAATTTGACCAGCCAATCGCTTTCGTCAATGCTTAAACTATTTTTATATTCATTAAGCTCAATTTTGATGAGCTCTTGCGCCAGAACAATAACAACTTTACCGTCTTTTGCCGAAATACTGCCTTTTTCAATATCGCGAATTGTATCTAAGATATTAACCGTATAGATGTCTTTTAGATTTTCAAGACGAATGGTAGGCAACATTCGCTTTGTATATAAAATATCGAAATTGTTTTTGATACGATTAATACTCATATGCGCAAAACTACCAATAAATAACATACCTACAACCATGATGAGAAAAAGAAGTGTTGTCTTTTTCGCGATGGTCATCTCATCGATGCTACCCATAAAATCGCTCAGAGGACTGTTACTCATTGCTTTGACCTACGGAATAAAAATCATCATCCACATATTCACTTAAATGTACGCGATGTAAACATTTACAACGCTCATCTCTATTTTTTGATACAGCATTTGCGTCCAGTGTGTTTGAAAACTCGCCCAAAGCTTTAATAAACTCTTCTTTGGTAAATTCCGGACCTACACTTTTAAAAACTTGTACAATCATACGCGCCGCAAAATACCCTTCCAATGAAACATGGCTAAGCGCTTCTTTGGGATAATACTTATGCATTAAAACACGATAATTTTCGACTTCTTCGACTTCTGATGTCCAAGGTGAAGGAACAACTTGAGCAAAGGTAATGCCCTTGCCATCTCCTTGTAAAATATCAATCAATGGTTTAGGTTCAACAAAAGAAGAGAGTCCAAACTGAATTTCTTGTCTAATTTTATTACTTTTACGTGCACGTTTAATAAATTCTGCTACGGCATTTGTAGAGCCTATCATCAAAATAACTTCAGGATTACATTGTTCAATTTCATACAATGCATTTCCTACAGAAAGCGTATTTCGTTTGTAGCTACCCTCACCGACTAAGACTAAATTACGTTTTGCAAGCGCTGTTTTAACGCCATTGAGTCCTGCACGCCCATAACCGTCATTTTGATAAAAAAGAGCAAATCGTTTATATTTAAGGTCTTCCGCATAATATTTGACGAGTTTTTCTATTTCATCAAGATCGCTTGCTCTTGCGTTTAAAACGATGGGGTTAGGAGGATTTCGTAAAAACTCTGCTCCTGAGTATGTCCCAACAAAAGGAATGCGTTTTTCTTTGGCAATCGGAAAAACAGCCTCGGCGATAGGTGTTCCTATAATGCCAAAAAGGGCAAAAATTTTATCTTTTGCAATCAAATCATGGACATTTTCAACAGCAATTTTCGGCTCATAACGATCATCTTTAGCAATAATTTCAATTTTTCGACCAAAAACACCGCCATGGTCATTAAGATTCTGTAGGTAAATTTCGGCACCTAATAAAAACTGATTGCCAACACTATTTAATCCACCACTAAAAGGACCACTCATGCCCAAACGTATCACATTGCCTTCAAATTTAGTATTGGAGAGATAGTAAGGTAAAAATAGAAGAGACGCTAGAATCATAACGCCAATAAGTCTACGCATGTGTTTTTATATCCATAAAAATATATTTTACAGATATAATATCAATTATTTTTTATAAAAATGCTTAATTAGTAAAAAATTGTTTACTTAAATAATTTTTTCAGAAAAATCAAATGAGAGTTAAAAAATGACCTGTAAAATTTGTAATTTTGACACTATTCCTTGGGAAGATTCACAGACAAAAAAAACGTATCACTATTGCCAAAACTGCGAATGCATTAGTCTTGACTCTATTTATTATCTTTCACCAACCGATGAAAAAAAAGCCTATGGGAACCATCATAATTCCTTAGAAAATGAGGGATATGTACAGATGTTTGAAAATTTTTTAGATTTTTTTTGGGAAGAGATTACATGTAAAAAGTGTCTTGATTTTGGCTCAGGACCAACGCCTGTGTTGAGTGAACTTTTGATGAGGCGAGGTGCTCAAGTTACGTGTTACGATAAATTCTATCATCCTGATACAAGTTTTGAGCAACACCGTTATGATTTTATCACGTCTACAGAAGTTTTTGAGCATTTAAGTGACCCCCTGAGCATATTATCACTGTTTCATCGTATTTTAACCCCGAATGGTATTGTGGCGCTAATGACACTTTTTCATCAAAACAACGCATCTCACTTTGAAGGGTGGTGGTATAAAAGAGACCATACACATATCACGTTTTATACACCAAAAACAATCGCTATGATGGCTGAAAAGTGTGGATTTGACATTATAAAGTGTGATAATAAGCGGATAGTGGTTTTACGTAAGAGGTAGCAATGGGTGTTGCTACCTCCTTTTGAACTTTGGGTCTTATCGGTAAGAACGGTAATATCTATCATCGTAATCGTGATGATGTCGCGGTGGGTAATAGTATCGTGGTGGTGGATTGTCGATAATAATGACTCTCTCTTGCACATAAGGCTCTCTATACACGACCGTTGGTCTTGGTTCAACATAAGTTGTCGTTGTATAGGTTCTCTCACGATTTCCACCAAATAAATTGCCTGCACCTTCAATTAAGGATGGTAACAAGAGCACAGCTCCCGCTCCCATAAGAGCACCCCGTTCTCTATCGCCCATTGCATTAGCGCTTGTAACACCGCTAATAACCAATAAAATAGAGGCTAAAACAGTTTTTATCATTTTCATTTGGGACTCCTTCTTCGTTTTATGAAAGAATAGTAATAGAAAATTGTGAAGCGTTTGTGAAGTATTAAAGTGTTTGTATCCATTTCCAATAAAAGGCAAAAAAGATAAATAAAAATCCCAAGAAACACGTAATCATCCACAAAGGCATACCCCAATCAAACAGCGCACCAATCATAAATGACACTAAGGTACTGACACCCATAAAAACCATGTCATTATAGGCGATTACTCGACCATAATACCGCTCATCGGTTTCATACTGCAGGAGAGTATACGTATAAGACCATAATGTTGTTGTAAAGAGTCCACATAAAATAATGCCAAGAAAACTGATATAAAAATTAAATTGCAACATGCCCCAAACCATGATACTCAGGCCTTGTGCAAGTAAAAGATAAAACAGTGTTTTAGGATTAATATGCCGGCTCAAAATAAATTGTCCTAAAACCAACGAGAGCGCTCTCGTTGCATTGATAAAACCCATCACTAAAGGAATGGATAAAAGATGCTTGTATTGATGGTCTGCCAAAAGTGCGATTAACGCATCATAAGCAGTTAATCCAACACTCGCATGTAAAAAAATCAAATGAACAATTTTAGAATTTTCTTTTAAATACGCAAATCCACTGTAAATCATCGCTTTTACATGTAATGTATGTTGCGTCACTAAAGAAGGAATATTCAACCCCGTAAGTAAGTAAAATCCGATACCATACAGCAACATATCAGCAATAAACGCGCTGGTTGTCCCAAAATAATGTATATAAAATCCAGCGATTGCCATTCCCATTGCATAGGAGATAGACCAAATAATTGAATGAATTTCATTGGCCATTTTAAGCTCAGTATTGCCTAAAAGCTTGGGCAACAGTGACATCTCTGTCTGAAAGTAGATACTTCCAACACCCATACGAATAAAAATAAGGGCTAAAAGCCACCAAAGCGCATTTAATGAATCAATAAAAAGCAACCCAAAGACAGTCACAATCTCAATTGCCGTTAAAGTGAGCATAAATGTTTTGGTGTTCACTTTGTCAATAATCGCGCCACTAAAAGGAGCTAAAAGCATCGAAGGTAAAAACGTAAATGCCGCCGCCGTACTGAGTGCCCAAACAGGCGCATTCAGCTCAATCAACAATGTAAAAATAGCCATATGACTAAACCATGCTCCAAAATAACAAATAAGTTGAATGGTGCTTAATCGTTTTAAAGCTACATTGCCTTTCAATAAAGCTATATACTGTTTCATTCCTACCCTTTTACGTTAAAAGGTATTATTGTACCTCTTTTATGATTAGCTCTCGTAATACGCTTTTTATGCTAAAATGTATTAAAACTAATAAATCTAATAAGGAGGCGATGATGAAAATTTCAACGCGAATTTTGATATCGCTCATACTATCGTTGATAGTTTTAGGTAGTTGTATTATTGGCATTTCTTATGTCAATACAAACAACAATGCCCAAATGTTTATCTCAGAGTATGAAAAAAGTGCTTACCAATTCCATGAAAATGAACTCAAACACATTATGGATATTATGGAACAAACAGTGCAATCCATTTATAAAGCCCAAAAAGCAAAAGGTGTTTCTGATGACAAAATCAAAGAAACCATTTTAGAAAAACTCAATGACCCACGTTTTTTTGACGATAAAAGCGGTTATTTTTTTATTTATCAATACGATGGTACCAATGTTCTGTTCCCGACGAATAAAGCGCAAGAAGGTAAAAATCTCATTGGATTGCAAGATAGTAATGGCGTCTATCTCATTAAAGAGCTTATTGAAGTAGCTAAAAAAGGCGGAGGTCTTGTAAAGTACAGTTTTCCTAAAGTAAAGGATGGTAAACCACTTCCAAAGTTCTCTTATGCCGTTCCCTTTGCACCTTACAATTGGATGATGGGAACAGGTATTTATGTTGATAATGTTCAAAAAAATGTCAATATCTTGGAAAACAGAATTAGCAACAATATTGCTTCACAAATTCAAACATTTTTATCTATTTCGCTTGCATTGGTTCTTTTAAGTCTTGGAGCCACATTTCTGAGTATTAAGAAGACGATTTCTAAACCTTTGAATGATCTTATCCTAAGAGCCGATAATCTTTCAAGCGGAGATGGGGACTTAACACGAAAATTGGATGTTATTGGCAATGATGAAATTGCGCAAGCGAGTAACAGCATCAACCGCTTTATTGAAAAAGTACGCATCTTAATCA